>BNBP01000003.1 GCA_014656015.1 Streptomyces griseoaurantiacus
GACGGGCAAGGCGCTGGTGGCGTGGGACGAGTGGGGGAAGAATCCCGCGCGTGCGGCGGGTGCGGTGACCTTCAACGTGCTGACGACGGTGTTCACCGGTGGTACGGGGGCGGCGGCCTCGGGTGCGGGCAAGGCCGGTGCGGTCGCCAAGGCCCTGTCGGTGGCGGGCAAGGCCGGCAAGGTCATCGACCCGATGACGTATGTCATGAAGGGTGCCGGGGCGGGCCTGTCGAAGATCGGCGACATCAGCAAGGCGCTGAAGGGCGTCGGCAACATCGAGATCCCCAAGCTCCCCGACAACGCGATCACGCTGCCCGAGGGCGCCCTGAAGCTGCCCGACGGCTCCTTCCACCTGCCCGAGGGCGCGGCGGTCCCCGAGGGCGCGGTCAAGCTCCCCGACGGCAACTTCAAGCTGCCCGACGACGTCCCGGCCCTGCCCGAGGGCACGACCAAGCTGCCGACGGAGCCGGGGGCACCGGCGCAGTACCTGGACCCGCACGGCAACGTGCTGGACGGCCAGGGCAACGTCGTGCACGCGGGCCAGGACGCCCCGACCGACATCGTCGACAAGCCCGACACCACCTCCGGCAGCGGGACGAGCGGCGCGGACAACCCGCACACCCCGTCCCCGGTCAAGGAACCCGCCCTCGTCGGCGCGGGCACCCACACCGCGGAGAACGCCGGGCAGCACATCCGCCTCGGCAACAGCCTCGACGACAACCTCGCCGACCTCGGCCGCGTCGGCGACGACGCCGGTAAGACCACGCCGGTCGTCCACGCCGGCGGCGACACCCCCGTCATCCACGCGGGCGAGCACCTGCCCGGCGGGCACGCGGGGGACCACCTCCCCGGCGGTCACACGGGCGACCACCTCCCCGGCGGCACGGCCCACGAGCACGGGCCCGGCCCCTCGGCGAGCCACGAGCCGCCCCACGGGGGGCACGGCGGTCATGGGGACGGGCCGGGCGGCCCGGGGCACGAGGGTCCGGGGGGCGGCGGTCATCACGAGCAGCCTGCGACGGGTGGTCAAGACGGTGGTCCGGGAGGGGCTGCGGACGAGGGCGCCGTCGGTGGCCACCGTGTGGGCGAGCACCCTGGGGCCGGAGGCGGGACGGGCGGCCCGGGCGGAAGCGATGTCGTGGACGCGGGGGCCCATGATGGTCCGGCGGGCTGGCAAAGGCCGCCGGACGAGATGGGGCCGTTGGAGCGCGGAGGCGAGGTTGAGCAGGCGGTTCGGGACCAGATCCGCGGCACGAAGGTCAAGCCTGGTGACGTGGAGGCGATCCTCGACACCCTGGCGCACGACCCGGCGGGCAGGGAGATCGCCGATACCATCGCCTCGGGCCGGTTCAAGGACGCTCCCAATTTCTCGGATGTGGTGTCGAACCTGTCACGGCCCAGCGAGCTACCCGGAGCCCGGGAGCAGATCCGTCTGGCCAACAGACTTCACGAAGACGGAATTGCCGACATCTCGTTCGAGGTGAAGCAAGGCGGCCACGAGATCAAGCCGGGAGTCTTCACCGATGCGAGAACCGATCTCGACCTCATGGCCCGGGATGCGAGAGGTCGGGTTCACGGTTACCAGTTCAAGGACATGACGGGTCCGGATTCTCCGGCAGACGCGAGCAAAGTCGTACGGAACGTCTTCAAGAAGATCGGTCAGCTAACCGAATCGCACGCCGATGTCCAGACGTTCGTCGTCGACACGAAGGCGTCGCTGGCGGACATGGAAACTCAGATCGGTCGGTTGCAGAAGGGCTACGAAGGTAAGAACGTGCAGTTCGTCATTCGTACGCCGGAAGGGGAGATCTTCATCCCCCGTGACGGCGAGTTCACCCCGGAAGGTGCGTAGTGATCGCGACAACGCCGGTCGCCCGCTGGGCCTGGGGCCGTGACGACGACACCGGGGACGACCTGACCCGCTGTCTTCGCGACGCGCTCGCGGCCCTCGCGGTGCTGGCGCGGCACCAGTTCGCTTCTCAGGTCGGTGAGCTGCGTGTGTCCGTTAAGGAAGCCGGAGTGGCGAACACCTACCTCTTCCGCGGTGACATCCCTGTGCGGGCGGGCGGGGCGAGCCTCAGGGAAGACCTCGACCGGGTGGCGGATCAGGTCCGGGGCGCCATGAGCTCGGGGGAGATCGGCGCCGTGGACGTGTCCGTCACCTGTGGTGGTCCGGTCGCTACCGCCCACGGGCAGGAGCTGGTTGAGCGTCTTTTCCTGCTTGGTGCCTCGGCCTTCGCGGAGTTCGTGACGGTCGACCTGCTGACATACACGGACGCCTGGCTGCCGTACGACCTGAAAGGCCGGCCTCAGCCCGAAGTCCACCTGGCGAACGCGCCGCGTCTCGCCGCAGTCCTGCACGACCTGGCCGAGACCCTCGGGTCGGAGACCGAGCCGGATGACCCGACATATTTCGCCAAACCGTCCGAGACCGGTGCCGAGAACTTTTTCACGGCAGAGGGCAAGGCGTCGGACGTGTGGAGGAGTTTCGAGATTCCCCGCCGGTACGACGTATTCCTTCATGCGCCGGGTTTCGGGCGGATCGGTTACTCGCGCAAGGCGAAGGGGGAGGTCAAGTGTCTCCCTGTGGAGAGCGCGCACGGACTTCTCGGATACGTGTGGGCGTCCGACGGTGAGAACGCGGCCGGATTCGAACCCACGGACGTGGGCGACGATCTCGTCTATCGCGCGGGCCTGGTGTGGCTGGAGCGCTTGCAACGGGCGCATGGGCGCGGACTGACCCCCGAAGCGGCGCTCGAGGAGCTCTCCGGACTGCTTGACGAGGACGGGGCGGGGTACGTGGTGACGTCAGAGGGGCCGCGGTCGGTCTCTCTCGATGCCCTTCGGGAATCGACGAACAGCGATTGACACCGCTTCAGCGAGTCGCCGGGGTGGGTGCCCGCCCCGCCCTGGCGCTCAAGGTGCTGGGCAGCTTTCGAGGACGGCCCTCGAGCCGAGCGAGGCCACCTACTTCGGGCAGTCCGACGCGTATGGGCCGGCAACCTCCGATCTGATCGACGGCGAGGGCCCCGACCGCACGGGCCCCGAGCGAGAAAGCGGTGACGTGCAGCCTCCGAAGTGTGTACGGGACGGGCGCTGTGCGACCGTTGTGGCCCGGCTACGGGGCATCGACTGGGTTGACGCCGCCGCCGCGTACGAGCACGCCGACTCGCGGGCGCTGCTGATGCGGGAGTATCTGCGGCGCACCGCCGAGTGGGCGGAGGCCCTCGGGGACCGGGAGGGGTGGCCCTTCTTCGACCTCGCGGAGCGCGTCGCCCCCGGCGTCGCGCTCGCGCCGGAGGTCGAGGCGGCTCTGGACGAGGTGCTGGTGGAGGTCTCCCCGGCCTCGCTGCGGCAGGCCTGCCGGGCCGCCGTCCACTGGGCCGCGCTGCGGGAGGCCGGCACGGAGCTGCCCTCAGGGCCCTCCGAGGACCCGTACGAGCCGCTGCTCCTGATGTGCGAGCGGGGCGGCGGCTACTTCATCGAACAGTTCATCGACCTCAACGGCGTGATGGTGCCGCTCGGCACGGTGGACAGCAACCTGTCCACGCCGCCCTTCCCCACCCTCGCGCCGTCCACCCTCGACGCGCTGGACGGCGAGGGCGCCGTCACCTACTACGCCAAGATCGACGAGGGGCACCCGCGCGAGCGTCCGCGCGGCCTCGTCCGACGGCGCACCGACGAGGACGAGACCTTCGACGAGGCGTTCACACGCAACCTCCGCTGGGAGCCCACGGAGTACCTGCGGTTGTACGACCTCGGCCACAACGAGATCGACCACGTCGAGATCACGGCCGCCGAGGCGGCCCGCTTCATCGAGGACGCGGTGCGCCGCCTGAGCGCGGCGTAGGGGGCCGGTGCGCACGAGTACGGCGGTCGCCGCGAAGAGCGGCGATCGCCGTCCCACCGGCGAGTCGCTGGGTGCGATGCGTCCACCGCGCCCCCCCGTGGGGAGGGACCCGGTTTCCGTGATGTGCGCGCCTGAGGAAGCCGCTTCCTGGGAGTGGGAGCTCGACGCGTTCGCGCCTCCCGGTCTCGACTCCGCGCTGGCGACCGCCGTGCGCATGTCGGAGGTGCTCCGTGAGCATGGGCTGCTGCGGCCCGACAGCCTGCGGTGGAGGTGGTTCGTCAAGGGGCGCGGCAGCGTGGGAACCACGGAGCTCGCGGTGCCGGAAAGCCCGACCGAGGGGGAACTGTCCCGGGGGATCGCCGGGAGCCGTCCTGTGGCACATCCGAACGCCGAGGTCGGTGCCCTCCGCATGTCAGGAACGGGAAGCTGGTTCGACGCCGAGGGCGCCGAACGCAGGGAACGTGATCTCGTCGTCCTGACCGTCTATCCGGAGGAGCGGCACCTGGCCGCCGAGGTCGCGGTGTTCCACGACATCTGGGGATACTGCGATTTCCGCGGCGAGCCGCACCCGAAAGTGCAGGCGCGCAACGCCCCCCGCCTCGCCTCGGCGCTCAGGGCGCTGGAGCGCCTTCTAGGGACGGCACCCGAGCCGGGTGAGGCCACCTACTTCGGGCGGGCCGACGGATACGGGCCGGCGATGCCCGATCTGATCGACGGCAAGGGACCCGATCTCACCGATCGGCTCTGAACGGAGGCAACCGCCGTGCGTGCGACGGCGTGCGGGGTGGTGGGTGTGCGCGTGGTGGATACGCCGTGGCGCTCAGGCGATCGGGTGAATCGGTGAAAACACGCTAAGCGGGCTTATGGGGGCGACCCATACTGGCGGCGTCCCGCAGGTCGACCACCCGTGCCCTCGGCACGCCGTGCCTCTGCCTGCTCTCGAACGGTTCTGCTCAGCCGGTCCGGAGCGGCATGGCCGCTCCCGCCGGCGACGAGGAGAAGGAGCTGCATCATGCCTCGCACCCGCATCCGCTCGTTCGCCGTGGCCGCGGTGGCCCTGGCCGCCGCCCTCGGGGTCGTACCCACCGCCACGGCCGCCCCCGAGGCGGCCGCCGGCCGGGCGGCCTACCGCTGCACACCCGGATACTTCTGCATCTACAGCGACTGGAACGGCGGGGGCACCCGCTGTCAGTGGTCGCAGGCCAAGAAGGCCAACACCGCCGACGACTGCTCCTTCATCCAGCGCGGCCAGAACGTCCGCTCGCTCTGGAACAACACCGGGCACCGCGTCCAGTACTACACGCACACGAACTACCACTCCCGCGTCGGCTCCACCCCCGCCCACGCGGGCGGCAACCTCCAGGGCAACTACCAGATCCGCTCCTTCAGGCCCCAGTAGATCCGGCCACCCGCACCTTCGGGTGTGACGTCAGGGCCGTCGTAGCGCCTTGCCGACGGCCCTGACGTCGCAGTCGTGCGAGGGCTACGCGCCCTCCACGAAGTGGTCGAACTCGCCCGCCTGGACGCCCAGGACGAAGGCCTCCCACTTGCGGCGGTTCGTCGTGACGATCGTCTCCGGGGCGGTCGTCTCGCGGAGGTAGACGGGGGCCTCGGGGTCGCCCTCCGCGTAGCCCTCGCCGTACGCGATCTCGATCCAGGGGCCGGGCCCGGGATCGTCCGGCGGCGCGGCCCGCTCCCAGACGAGGCCGGGGGGAACGTCAGCCATGCGGGTTCTCCGTGGACTTGAGCGTGCGCAGGAGGGCGTGGAAGGCGGGGGCGGGGGTGGAGAGGACGGTTCCCGAGGGGTCCCCGCTCTCGGTCAGGAGGACGGCCCCGGCGGGGTCGGCGCCGACGTGCACGCAGGAGTTGCCCTCCGGGCAGTACGAGGACTTCTGCCAGACCGGTATCGGCATTCCGGGCTCCTTCACAGGGTGTTGAGGATCGTACGGATGAACGTCTGCGACTGCTCCCGCGTGAGGGCCGCCGCCTCCATCCGGTCGAGCACCACGCGGTACTTGTCGAGCTGTGCCTCGGCGTCGAGAAAGACCGGGCCGTGGGACTGGTCGAGGTTGACGGTGTCGAGCTGCGGCACGGGTCCCTCGGCGTAGTAGATCGACTGGCCCGAGCCGGGGAAGGTGTTCGCGTCGAACGGGATGACCTGGATGCGGATGTGCTCGCGCGCGCTCATGTCCAGCAGGTACGTGAGCTGCGCCCGGCTGACGTCGGTGCCGCCGAACCTCATGCGCAGGGCGGCCTCGTGGATGATCACCTGGTGCGGGGTCGGGTTCTCGCGGAACAGGATGCCCTGGCGCTTGACCCGGAACGAGACGCGGTGCTCCACGTCCGGCGGCGGCAGCTCCGGCACGGCCTGGCGGAAGATCTCGCGCGCGTACTCCGTCGTCTGGAAGAGGCCGGGGATGTGCACCGTCACGGCGGTGCGCAGCCGCGTGGCGTGGTGCTCCAGCTCGGCGAGGTCCAGCATGCCGGTGGGGAGGATCTCGCGGTACTCCTCCCACCAGCCACGCCTGCGGTCGGGGGTCATCGTGGCGAGCGCCTCGACGAGGGCCTTGTCGGAGCAGTCGTAGTGGCAGGCGATGGTGCGCAGGCGGTCGGGGCTCACGCCGTGGCGTCCGGCCTCCATGTTGCTGACCTGGTTCTGCTTGATGCCCAGGAGCTGGGCGGCCTGTGTGGAGGTGAGGCCGGCCCGCTCCCGGAGCTTGCGCAGTTCGGCTCCCAGCCGCAGTTGACGCACGGTGGGCGTGCTCCTCATGGCCAACGTTCGTCCCCTCCGGCTCCGCGTGTCACCCACACGCATGAAAGCTAAAGCCCTTTGGGCTTCTAGGTCTAATACCTTAGAACTCGCCGCTATTGTCGTGCCTTGCGGGGCGAACTCTCCGCACCCCACCCACTCCCCTCAGTGATCGGAGTCCTCCATGGCCACCGTAGCGCCGTCCTGGGCCTACACCCTCCACCTTCCGAACGATCCACGGGCGCCCGGGATCGGGCGCGGGACCCTGCGGCGGGTGCTCGGGAGTTACGGGCTCGAGCCGCACACCCCGACCGCCGAGCTGTTCGCCGCCGAACTGCTGGCGAACGCGCAGGTGCACACCAAGGGGGCGTACGCGCTGCGCATCCGGTACGACGGCGGGCGCGGTCGGTTGCGCGTGGCCGTGTGGGACCAGAGCCCCGCGCTTCCGCCCGGCTTCGGCACCGAGGGCGTGGCGGTGCCCTCCCCGGAGGCCGAGTCGGGGCGCGGGCTGCACCTCGTGCGGGCGTGCGCCGACGACTACGGCGGCTACACCCTGCGCGAACTCGGCTCCGCGCACGGCGGCAAGCTGCTGTGGGCCGAGTGCCGGGTGTGACGGGTGGGCCAGGGGGTACTCCCCGGCTGACATGAAGCGCCACAGACGCGCGCCGGGCGGCGGCTCCCGCCGCTCCGGCCGCCCCTGCTCGCGGCACCTCCTGCTCGGCTGTGCGGTGCTGCTGACCGGCACGTGCGTCAGCGTGGCCTCCGCCGAGGAGGGGGCCGGGCGGCCGCCCCTCGGGGTGACCCGGACCGTCCCGCCCTCCCCGCGCACCGCGCGGGTGGGCGTCCTCCTCGACGAGGACGGCCGGCACTTCTGCACCGCCTCCGTCGTGCACAGCCCCGGCCGCGACCTGATCGTCACCGCCGCGCACTGCGTGGACGGCGGGGGCCCGCTGTGGTTCGCGCCGGGGTACCGGGACGGTACGGCGCCGCACGGGGTGTGGAAGGTGCGGGAGGTCTTCTACGACAAGGAGTGGGCCGAACGCGCGGACGAGGACCACGACCTGGCCTTCGCCTCGCTGGACCTCGGCGAGGGCGGCCGGGGCGTGGAGGACGCCGTCGGCGCGAACCCCCTCGACGGCGGGTTTCCGCGCGGCCCCGTCACCGTCGTCGGTCACCCCGCCGCCCGCGAGGCCCCGATCGCCTGTACCGCCCGGCCCGTCGCCTTCGGGCCCACCCAACAGCGCGTCGACTGCCCCGACTTCACCGGTGGCACCAGCGGTGGCCCCTGGTTGGACCGGGCCGGGGAGATCGTCGGCGTGATCGGCGGTCACGAGGAGGGCGGCGCCACGGCGGATGTGTCGTACAGCGTCGTCCTCGGGGAGGACGCGCGGCGGCTGTATCGCACCGCCCTGGCGCAATTGTGATCATTCCCTCGGCGCCGCCCCGCCTCTAAACTGACGGCCGGTGGACTTCCGACCGACGAGGGGCGGTTGACGGTGCGTAAGGCATGGGTCTGGGTCACCGTTGTCGCCGGTGGCGGTCTCGGCTTCGTGATGGTGCTCGTCGTCGGCGTCTACATGATCGCCGGAAACATGGCCAACGGCGTCGGTTCCGGTGCCGTGGGCCTCGCCAAGGGGGCCGTGCCGGCCGCTTACCAGGACCTCGTGCAGAAGTACGGCAACATGTGCAAGGCCCTCAACCCCGCGCTGCTGGCCTCCCAGCTCTACCAGGAGAGCGGGTTCAACCCGAAGGCACGCAGCCCCGCGGCGGCCGAGGGAATAGCCCAGTTCATCCCCAGCACCTGGGCCACCCACGGTGTCGACGGCAACGGCGACGGCCGGCGCGACGTCTGGGACCCCGCCGACGCCATCCCCTCCGCCGCCTCCTACGACTGCAAGCTCGCCCAGTACGTCAAGAGTGCCTCCGGCGACCGGACCAAGAACATGCTCGCCGCGTACAACGCGGGGCCCGATGCCGTGCTGCGGTACAACGGGGTGCCGCCGTACGCCGAGACGCGGAACTACGTCAAGACGATCACCACGCTCGCCGAGAGCTTCGCCGCGCCCGTGTCGGCGGTGCCGCCCAGCGAGCAGGCCGCCGGTGCCATCAACTACGCGCAGTCCAAGCTCGGGACGCCGTATCTGTGGGGCGGCAACGGAACGGCGGCCGAGGGGGGCCGGTTCGACTGCTCGGGGCTCACCAAGGCCGCGTACGCCAAGGTCGGGATCACGCTGCCGCGCGTGGCCAACGACCAGTACAACGCGGGGCCCCACCCCAAGCGGAGCGAGCTGCGCCCCGGTGACCTCGTGTTCTTCTCCGACGACCTGACCAACTCGCGGGCCATCCGGCACGTGGGCATCTACGTGGGCGGCGGCTACATGATCGACGCCCCCAGAACCGGGGCGGTCATCCGGTTTGATCCGATCGACACCCCTGACTACTTCGGCGCCACCAGGGTCACCGAAGATGGCGCGAAAGCGCTCCCCAGCGCGGTGTGAAACAGCACCTCGGAGGGCATACGGGCCTTGGCCGGACGGGGGGCGCAAGGTGGCCAGGTGGCTTGATAGCGTCGCCCGTACGCACCCCCTGAGCTGCGGTGACGCATTTCTCTTCGATAACGTCTGCGTGATCATTCAGTGGAACGTGGAACGTTCCGGAGAACGGTGTGCGTTCCTGTTGACGTAGACAGCGGTAACCATCCGTGCGAATCCCGCCGCTCGCGCGTGGGGGCACGGAGACGGCCCGGCCGTTCTACGACCACGGGGTGCAACCGCGGTGACGCTGTACGTGTGCGCAGGCGCACGGACGACGGATCCGTACCGATGCGATGGGCAATGACGACGAAGGGGCCGCTGCACGATGGCTGGACTCGCCGAATCCTCCGGGTCGAACCCCGACGTCGAGCTGCTGTACGACATCAACGGCTTGGCCAAGGACGCGCCGCACTGGTTCGACCGGCTGATGGAGTTCATCGGCGAGTACGGGCTGCTGTTCGCCATGATGCTGCTCGTGCTCTGGTGCTGGTGGGGCGTACGCCGGCGGGGCGGTGAGGGCGCGGCGCCCTCCGTGGCCGCGCTGGTGTGGGCACCGCTCGCGGCGGGGGTCGCGGTGCTGGTGAACGTGCCGATCCGGGGCTTCGTGGAGCGGCCCCGGCCGTTCGTCGATCACGACGGCCTCGAGGTGCTCGTCGACGGCAAGGACGACTTCTCCTTCGTGAGCGACCACGCGACGCTCACCATGGCCATCGCGGTCGGGCTCTTCGTCGCCAACCGGCGCTTCGGCCTCATCGGCATCGGACTCGCCCTGCTCGAAGGCTTCTGCCGGGTCTACATGGGAGTCCACTACCCGACCGACGTCGTGGGCGGCTTCGCGCTCGGCACGGCGGTCGCGCTGCTCCTGTCGCCGGTGGCGATGGCCCTGCTGACCCCGGTGGTGCGGGCGGTGGAGAAGTCCCCGCGGCTGGGCTGGCTGGTGCGGGACCGGCGCCGGGCGGACATGGCCTCCGGCACCTCGGCCGATGTTCCGGGGGAACGCGACCTGGCTGCCTAGGATCTTTCGTTCGGATCGGGTCGGTCGGTCGGTCGGTCGGCCGACCGACCGACCGGCGGGCGGGCGCGGTGCGTCTGCGGCCGATCCGAGCGGGGTCCGCGTGCCGGGCCCCGCGACGCCGGGACGATCCGAACGAGGGGCCCTGGGACGGCCGGTACCGCCCTGAACCCGCTCAGCGCCCACGGGGTCTCCCCGTCAGGCGCCGGGGTGGGCGGCGGCGTGGTTCTCCGCGTCCGTCCTCGCCAGGCTCCTGGCCCGGCGTGCGGGGCCCCGCCAGCCGCAGGTGCAGCGGGCCGCGCAGAAGCGGCCCTGTTCGACCGTCGTCGCGCGGTGGGGGGCGGGGGTCGAGGCTTCGTGAGTTTCTTCCGGCACGTCAACACGCTACCCACGGACCGTCCTGATCCGTCCTGCGCGTGACGGGTGTCCCCTGCCCTCGTTAACCGGGCGACTGGAGGGACGGGACCGACCCGGCTGGGGGTAACGGCGATGGTGGCGCGGCGGCACTGGCGGACGAGTGCGGTGGCCGTCCTGGCCGCGGCCCTGGCGGCCTGTGCGGGTGGCTGCTCCGGCGAGCGCGCCGGGGCGGAGGAGGCGGCCTCCGGCGGTGACACGATCACCGTGCTGCACGGGGCCGCCGACCGGCTCGTGAGGGCCGGCACCTCCAAGGCGCAGACCTCCATGGAGATGGCCACCGGCGGCACCCGCGTCACCATCCGCGGCGCCGGCGTCTACGACTACCGCGAGCGGCTCGGCCGGCTGAAGGTGCTGCTCCCCGAGGACCCCGCGGGGGCGCGCGAACACCGCCCCATCACCGAACTCCTCGCCCCCGGAGCCCTGTTCATGAAGAACCGCGGGGCCGGGGTGCCCGCCGACAAATGGGTGCGCGTCGACATCGGCACCCTCTCCGACGGCAACCTCGTCACCGGCGGCGTCACCGACCCGTACGCCGCGGCGGAGGTGCTGCGCGGGGCGCGCACGGCCACGTACCTCGGGCGGACCGAGGTCGCCGGGACGCCGGTGCGGCACTACCGGGGGACCGCCGACCTCGCGCTCGCCGCGCGCGAGGCCTCCGGGGTGAACCGGGGGCCCTTCACCGCGGCGGCCAAGGGGTTCGCCACCGCCGAGGTGCCCTTCGACGTGTACCTCGACGAGGAGGGACGCGTCCGCAAGATCCGGCAGCGGTTCAGCTTCGTGGGCGGCCAGGCCAAGAACCCGGTCGCCGTCGCGTCGACGGCGCTGCTGTACGACTTCGGGGTCGGTGTCGACGTCCGGCTGCCCCGGGGGGCCGATATCTACGACGGGAAAATTGCCGAAAAGTGACTGGCGCCACGCAGCGGGCGTGAGAACTAGCCCTTCCGTGCCATGCGCGGGGCGTGTGCCGCTCCCTACTCTTGGAGGTCGGTGACGGCAGGAAGAGGTGAGGCGCGTGGCTCCGGTCGGTGGGACGGCGGTGCAGGACCACGTGGCTCTCGCCGAGATCGAACTCTGCGGCGAGCTGATCATCGCGGCCTCCGCGGCGAGCGGGGAACGGCTGTCGATGGAGAGCATCGACCAGGTGCTGCGGGTGGGCGAGGAGAACGGGGACTGACGGGAGCGTCCTCCTCGCCTCGGTGACCTCGGTGACCTCGGTGACCTCGGTGACCTCGGTGACCTCGGTGACCTCGGTGGCTCAGGCGACCCCGGTGCCTACGTGCGCAGGAGGCGGGCGATCGCCTTCGTCGCCTCCTCCACCTTCGTGTCGATCTCGTCACCGCCCTTGCGGGCCGCGTCCGCGACGCAGTGCCGCAGGTGCTCCTCCAGGAGCTGGAGCGCGAAGGACTGCAGGGCCTTCGTCGAGGCGGAGACCTGGGTGAGTATGTCGATGCAGTAGACGTCCTCGTCGACCATCCGCTGCAGGCCCCTGACCTGGCCCTCGATGCGGCGCAGTCGCTTGAGGTGCTCGTCCTTCTGCTTGTGGTAGCCGTGGATGCCGCGGTCGTGGTCCGTGACCACGACGGCCTGGGCATCCGGAGCGGCCGGGGCGTCCGGCGCCGTCCTCGGGGAGGGCGCGGGCGGGCCGGCCTCGGGGGGCGGGGTCGTCATGGCGTCCTCCTGGGAAGCGCGAGAGGGAAGCGGTCGGGCAGGGGTGCCGGACGTTTCGGTGCCGACTCGGGCATACCCCCCACCCGTATATGGTAGTGGACTTCGCGGGGGAGGGAAGGCCCGGCCGGTACGCCCGTCCGTACTCGAGGACCCGCCCCGGTGCCGAACGCCGTGTTCGATGGGCGACACTGGGGGCGGCCCGTTAGCCGTGGCCGGATGATGCACCTAGCATCAGCCTGACCGAAACCGAAGCATCCCGAGGACCCCACGTGCGCTTTCGTCTGACCCCCAGGGAGACGAGCTTCTACGACATGTTCGCCGCATCCGCGGACAACATCGTCACGGGCTCCAAGCTCCTCATGGAACTGCTCGGGGCGGACACCTCCGCCCGGGCCGAGATCGCAGAGCGTATGCGGGCCGCCGAACACGCCGGTGACGACGCGACGCACGCGATCTTCCACCAGCTGAACTCCTCGTTCATCACGCCCTTCGACCGCGAGGACATCTACAACCTCGCGTCGTCCCTGGACGACATCATGGACTTCATGGAGGAGGCCGTCGACCTGGTCGTCCTCTACAACGTCGAGGAACTGCCCAAGGGCGTCGAGCAGCAGATCGAGGTGCTGGCGCGGGCGGCGGAACTGACCGCCGAGGCCATGCCGAACCTGCGGACCATGGACAACCTCACGGAGTACTGGATCGAGGTCAACCGCCTCGAGAACCAGGCCGACCAGATCCACCGCAAGCTGCTGGCCATGCTCTTCAACGGCAAGTACGAAGCCATCGAGGTGCTCAAGCTCAAGCAGATCGTGGACGTCCTCGAGGAGGCGGCCGACGCCTTCGAGCACGTGGCGAACACCGTGGAGACCATCGCGGTCAAGGAGTCCTGAGGCGCGTCCATGGACACCTTCGCTCTGGTCGTGACCGTCGCGGTCGCGCTCTTCTTCACGTACACCAACGGTTTCCACGACTCCGCCAACGCGATCGCCACCTCCGTGTCGACGCGGGCACTGACCCCGCGTGCCGCGCTCGCGATGGCCGCCGTGATGAACCTCGCGGGCGCGTTCCTCGGCTCCGGGGTCGCCAAGACGGTCAGTGAGGGGCTGATCGACACGCCCGAGGGCTCCAAGGGGATGGGCATCCTCTTCGCCGCGCTCGTCGGCGCGATCGTGTGGAACCTCGTCACCTGGTACTACGGGCTGCCCTCGTCCTCCTCGCACGCGCTGTTCGGCGGCATGGTCGGCGCGGCGCTGGCCGGAGGGATCAAGGTCTACTGGAGCGGGGTGGTCGACAAGATCGTCATCCCGATGTTCCTGTCCCCGGTCGTCGGTCTGATCGTCGGCTACCTGGTGATGACCGCGATCATGTGGATCTTCCGGCGGTCCAACCCCCACAAGGCCAAGCGCGGCTTCCGGATCGCCCAGACGGTGTCGGCGGCGGGCATGGCCCTCGGACACGGTCTGCAGGACGCGCAGAAGACCATGGGCATCGTGATGATGGCGCTGGTCATCGCCGACGTCCAGGAGTACGGGAACACGATCCCGGTGTGGGTCAAGCTCGTGTGCGCGATCATGCTGTCGCTCGGCACGTACGCGGGTGGCTGGCGCATCATGCGGACACTGGGGCGGAAGATCATCGAGCTGGACCCGCCGCAGGGGTTCGCCGCGGAGACGACCGGCGCGTCGATCATGTTCACGACGGCGTTCCTGTTCAAGGCGCCGATCTCCACGACGCATGTGATCACCTCGGCGATCATGGGCGTGGGGGCCACACGGCGGGTGAACGCGGTGCGGTGGGGGGTCGCGAAGAACATCGTGCTGGGGTGGTTCATCACGATGCCGGCGGCGGCGATCGTGGCGGCGGTGAGTTTCTGGGTGGTTGACCTGGCGGTGCTGTAGCGCTCCGCCGGGTGGGCCGGGTGGGGTGAGTGGGGCCGGGGGTGCGTGGGTCGGTGCGGGGCCGTTGTGGCCGGTCGCGCGGTTCCCCGCGCCCCTTGGTCGGCTGGGGGTGTCGCATGCTGGTGGGTACCGGTGGGGGTGGTCGCGCTCGCGCGGCGGAGCCGCGGATCGATGCGGCCTCGCGCCTCTTGGTCCGCCGGGGGCGGCGCACGTTGAAAGGGCCCGTCCCCCTCAGGGGGCGGGCCCTGGGCTCGCGGTGGCACCGCCATGCAGCACCGCGAGGGTTCGGGGGGATCAGCCGAAGCGGCCGGAGATGTAGTCCTCCGTGGCCTGGACGGACGGGTTGGAGAAGATCCGTTCCGTCTCGTCGATCTCGACCAGCTTGCCGGGGCGGCCGACCGCCGCGAGGTTGAAGAACGCCGTGCGGTCCGAGACGCGGGCCGCCTGCTGCATGTTGTGCGTCACGATGACGATCGTGAAGCGCTCCTTCAGCTCGCTGATCAGGTCCTCGATCGCGAGGGTGGAGATGGGGTCGAGCGCGGAGCACGGCTCGTCCATCAGGAGGACGTCCGGCTCCACCGCTATCGCCCGCGCGATGCACAGCCGCTGCTGCTGGCCGCCGGAGAGGCCGGAGCCCGGCTTGTTCAGGCGGTCCTTGACCTCGTTCCAGAGGTTGGCGCCCTTCAGCGACTTCTCGACGATCTCGCCGAGCTCCGCCTTCTTGTGGCTGCCGTTCAGCCGCAGTCCCGCCGCCACGTTGTCGAAGATCGACATGGTGGGGAAGGGGTTCGGGCGCTGGAACACCATGCCGACGTCCCGGCGTACCGCCACCGGGTCGATCCCCGGGCCGTACAGGTCCTCGTCGTCCAGCAGCACCTTGCCCTCGACCCGGCCGCCGGGCGTGACCTCGTGCATCCGGTTCAGGGTGCGCAGGAACGTGGACTTCCCGCAGCCCGAGGGGCCGATGAACGCCGTCACCGAACGCGGTTCGACGGTCATCGAGATGTCCTCGATCGCCTTGTGGGAGCCGTAGAAGGCGGTGAGCCCGCTCACATCGATTCGCTTGGCCATGACTGGTACTTCGCTTCCGGTCTCGTGGGGCGGGGAGTCAGCGGGGGGACTTCCAGCGGGCGATGCCGCGGGCCACCAGGTTGAGGATCATCACGATCGCGATGAGGGTGAGGGCCGCCGCCCAGGCGCGGTCGTAGGCCGCGCCGTAGCCCGCGCTGTTGGCGTACTGCTGGTAGATGTACAGCGGCAGCGACGCCTGCGGGTCGGCGAAGGGGTTGGTGTTGATGAAGTTCGTTCCCCACACCAGCAGCAGCACCGGGGCGGTCTCCCCGGTGATGCGGGCGACGGCGAGCATGATGCCCGTGGTGATGCCGCCGATCGAGGTCGGCAGGACCACCTTGAGGATGGTGCGCCACTTCGGCACGCCCAGCGCGAGGGAGGCCTCGCGCAGCTCGTTCGGGACGAGCTTGAGCATCTCCTCCGTGGAGCGGACCACGATCGGCATCATCAGGATGGCCAGGGCGAGCGAGCCGGCGAAGCCGGAGTAGCCCATGTCGAGGACGAGGATCCAGAAGCTGAGGACGAAAAGGCCGGCGACGATCGAGGGGATGCCGGTCATGACGTCGACGAAGAAGGTGACGGCCTTGGCGAGCCGGCCGCGCCCGTACTCGACCAGGTAGACGGCGGTGAGCACGCCCACCGGCACGGCGACGACGGTGGCGAGGCCGACCTGTTCCAGGGTGCCGAGGATGGCGTGGTAGATGCCGCCGCCGGTCTCGGTGTCGGCGACCACGCCCATGGAGTGGGACAGGAAGTAGAAGTCGAGAACCTTGACGCCCTGCCGGACGGTCTCCCACAGCAGGGAGGCCAGCGGGATCACGGCGAGGAGGAAGCAGACCCAGACGAGGCTGGTGGCGACGCGGTCCTTGGCCTGGCGGCGGCCCTCCACCCGGGCGGCGACGCCGTACGTGCCGAGGACGAACAGGACGGCCGCGATCAGGCCGAGCTGGGCCGGGTTGTCCATGTCCGCGACGAGTCCGAGGAGGACGGCGAGGACGAGCGAGCCGCCGGCGAGGGCCCACGGGGACCACTTCGGCAGCCGGGCGCCGCGCAGCGTGCGGGGCGTGGGGACGGTGGCGCGCGTGGGCGCGGGTGTGGGTGCGGTGCTCATGCGTTGGCCCCCGAGTACTCCTTGCGGCGGGCGATGATCATGCGGGCCGCGCCGTTGACCAGCAGGGTGATGACGAACAGGACCAGGCCGGAGGCGATCAGGGCGTCCCGGCCGGTCTCGGTGGCCTCGCCGAACTTGCTCGCGATGTTCTGCGCGAAGGTGCCGCCGCCCGGGTCGAGCAGGCTGGCGTGGATCTTGAAGGTGGGGGAGAGGACGGTGGCGACGGCCATCGTCTCGCCGAGCGCGCGGCCCAGGCCCAGCATCGAGGCGGAGATCACGCCGGAGCGGCCGAAGGGCAGCACCGACATGCGGATGACCTCCCAGCGGGTGGCACCGAGGGCGAGGGCCGCCTCCTCGTGCATCCGCGGGACCTGGCGGAACACCTCACGACTGACGTTGGTGATGACGGGCAGGATCATGATGGCCAGCAGGATGCCGACGGTGAGCAGCGAGCGCGGGGCGCCCTCCTGCCACTCGAAGACGCCGGTCCAGCCGAAGTACGTGTCCAACCAGCCGAACAGGCCCTCCATGTGCGGCACCAGGACGAGGGCGCCCCACAGGCCGTAGACGATGGACGGGACGGCGGCCAGCAGGTCGATGACGTAGGCGAGGACGCCGCCTACCCGGCGCGGGGAGTAGTGCGTGATGAACAGCGCGATGCCGACCGCGACCGGGACCGCGAGGGCCATGGCGATGATCGAGGAGATCACCGTGCCGAAGGCGAGGACCGCGATGCCGAAGACCGGCGGGTCGACGTTGGTGTTCCACTCCATCGTGGTGAGGAAGTTGCCCTCGTCCTTGCCGATAGCTATCGACGCGCGGTAGGCGAGGAAGGCCGCTATCGCGGCCATGATCACCAGAAGGAAGATGCCGGAACCGCGGGACAGGCCGAGGAAGACGCGGTCACCGGGGCGGGTGGCCCCGCGGGCGGCGCGTCCTTCCTCGGCGGTGGTGGCCGCGGAGGCGGGTTCGGGTGGGGTCGGCGGGGGCTGCTCGGTGTTCTGGGTGGTGGTGTCCATGAGGATCTCCGGTCTGCGGAACCGTCGCGGAGGACGGTTCCGGGCGGCGGTGCACCGGACGGCGCGGTCCGCCCCCGGTGACCCGGGAGGCCGGGGCGGACCGCGCGCTCAGGTCGGCTCGGGTCAGCTCAGGTTGGAGACGGTCTCGCGGACCTTGGTGATGATCTCCTCGGGGATCGGCGCGTACTTCGCGTCGGCGAGCTGCTTCTGGCCGTCCTCGGAGGCGATGTAGCCGAGGAAGGACTTGGTGGCGGGGAGGGTCTCCGCCTTGTTGCCCTTGTCGCAGACGATCTCGTACGTCACCAGGGTCAGCGGGTAGGCGCCGGCCTCGGTCGGCTTGTAGTTCATCTCAAGGGCCAGGTCCTTGCCGGTGCCGGTGATCTTGGCGGCGGAGATGGCCTTCGTGGCGTTTTCGACGGTGGCCTCGACCGGGTCGGCGGCGTCGGTCTTGAGCCGGACCGCGTTGATGCCGTCACCGGCGTAGGAGAGCTCGAAGTAGGAGATGGCACCCTCGGTCTGCTTGACCTGCTGGGCCAGGCCCGAGGAGCCCTGCGCGGACTGGCCGCCCTTGGCCTGCCAGGCCTTGCCGCCCTCGTACTTCCAGTCGTCCGGCGCGGCGGCGATCAGGTACTTGGTGAAGTTGTCCGTGGTGCCGGACTCGTCGGAGCGGTGGAAGGCCTGGATCTTGGTGGAGGGGAGCTTCGCGTCGGGGTTGAGCTTCTTGATCGCCTCGTCGTCCCACGTGGTGATCCTGCTGTCGAAGATCTTCGCGAGCGTCGGGGCGTCCAGGACGAGGTTGTCCACTCCGGGCACGTTGTAGCCGACGGCGATCGGGCCGCCGACCATCGGGAGGTCCACGGCCTGGCCGCCGGAGCAGACCTTCTTCGAGGCGGTGACCTCCTCCGGCTTCAGCGCGGAGTCCGAGCCGGCGAACGCGGTCTGGCCGCCGAGGAAGGCGGTGACACCGGCGCCGGAGCCGCTCGGGTTGTAGTTGATCTGCACGCCCTTGCAGGCCCGCACGTACTGCTTCACCCAGGCGTCGACCGCGTTCTTCTGCGCGGAGGAGCCGGAGGCCTGAAGCTGCCCCTTGGCGTCGTCGCACTTGATGCTGCTCGTGTTCGCGGCGGCCGAGGCGTCGCCGTCGCCGGTGGAGCCCGTGTCGTCGGAGCCGCACGCCGTCAGGGCCAGGGCGCCGGAGACGGCGACGACACCGAGGGAGAGGGCGCGCAGCCGGTTCTTGCGCTGAAGCTTCACTTTCGGGAGTTCCTTCCAGAGGCCGCCGGTGGGGGCGGCGTGCGACGTCGTGGTCCGGGCCAGGTGGGCCGGCTTGTGATCGTCGGTGCGGGGGCGGCTCCTGGGTGGGCGCTTCGCACCGGGTAAGGCCGAAATTAGGCAGAAGAGGTGAAGCGGGCGATGGGTGAGGGTGAACGCGCGGTGAACGCCTGCGGGCGGTGTGGGGGACGGGCTCCGGGCGCCCGGCGCCTCCCCGTCGGCGCCGCGCCCGTCACCGGGGCAGGCGGTGCCAGAGGTGGTGGAAGGCGAAGCGGGCGGCCTCCACCTCGTGGCGCTGGTCGGCGTGCAGGACGCCGAGCGCGTACGCCGTCGCCGGGGCGATGCGCGGGGTGCGGGCCGCCTCGGCGGCGGCCGCCGCGGCCTCGGCGGCGTCCCGGTGGCGGGTCAGGGCCTGGTCGGCCGCCTCCAGGCGGGTCTCGGCGGGGGCGCCGGTGAGGACCTCCCGCGCATAGCGGTGCAGGCGCAGCAGGAGCCGTACCTGGTGCCAGGGGGCGTCCTGCGGCTGTGGGGAGGTGTCCGGGGCGAGGCCGTGGACGAGGGCCGCCGCGTTGTAGGGGTGGCCGGCCGTGAGCAGGGGCAGCGCGGCGACCGCGTCGGTGAGCCGCTCCTCTGCTGCGGCGGCCGGGAGGCGCAGGTCGGCGCCGGCCGCGGCGGGGGACAGCGGGACCTCTCCGGCCAGCAGGGCGATCCGGTCGGCGACGGCGTGGAAGCGGCCGGAGCCGAGGGCCTCCAGGGCGGTGGAGTGGGCGCGGGTGCGGGCCAGGGTGAGCCGGCGGTCGAGGAGGGCGCCCGCCTTGGCCGCGCCGACGGTGAGGTTGGTGCGGTCGGGGCCGGCGGGCGCGTAGGCCCCGTTCCCGCGCGCCCGTTCCTCGCGCGCCCCGACTCCGGCGGCAGCCGGGACCGGGACCGCGCCGGACAGCCGGTGCAGGGCCAGCAGCAGGCGCTCCAGGCGCGAGGCGTGGGCGTGCTCGTGGGCGAGGGTGCCGGAGAGCCAGGCCAGTTCGGGCCGCAGGCCCTCCGCCCACTCGGTGTCGAGGAGCGGCCGGAAGGTGTGCAGCGTCCCGCTGATCCGCCGTGCCGAACGCCGCAGCGCCCGCACCGCCTCGGCGGACTCCTCGGGGGCGCCGCCCCCGCTCTCCCGGTGCGCCCGCAGCGCGCGCAGGAACTCCGTGGATCGCTCCCGCAGATACGCGGCGAGCACGTCCCCGTCGACGGGGCGGTCCCCCTTCGGGGCCGCCGGCCCCCCGGCACCGGGACTCCGCGGCGCCGGCGCCGCCCCCTCAGGGTGCTGTGGTGCCACGCCGGCGCCTCCGGGCGTCTATGAGCGACTCCTGGATGTTCCGCAGCGGTTGTCCCTCCAGGTCGGTCGAGTGGCGGGTCCACTCGCCGTCGGGGCCGAGGTGCCAGGAGGCCGTCCGGTCGGACATGCCGGTCTCCAGCAGCCGGTTCAGGGACGCCCGGTGGCCCGGGTCGGTGACCCGGACCAGCGCCTCGATGCGGCGGTCGAGGTTGCGGTGCATCATGTCGGCGCTGCCGAACCACACCTCCGGCTCGCCCCCGTTGCCGAAGGCGAAGACCCGGGAGTGCTCCAGGAAGCGGCCGAGGACGGAGCGGACGCGGATGTTCTCCGACAGCCCCGGCACCCCCGGGCGCAGCGCGCAGATCCCGCGCACCCAGACGTCGACCGGCACCCCGGCCTGGGAGGCCCGGTAGCAGGCGTCGACGACGGCCTCGTCGACCATCGAGTTGACCTTGATGCGGACGTAGGCGGGGCGGCCCGCCCGGTGGTGCTGGGCCTCCTTGTCGATGCGGGAGACCAGCCCGTCCCGCAGCGACTTGGGGGCGACGAGGAGCCGGCGGTAGGTCTCGCGGCGGGAGTAGCCGGAGAGCCGGTTGAACAGGTCGGAGAGGTCCGCGCCGACCTGCGGGTCCGCGGTGAGCAGCCCCAGGTCCTCGTACAGGCGGGCGGTCTTGGGGTGGTAGTTGCCGGTGCCGACGTGCGAATAGCGGCGCAGTGTGTCGCCCTCCTGGCGGACGACGAGGGAGAGCTTGCAGTGGGTCTTCAGCCCGACCAGGCCGTACACCACGTGGCAGCCGGCCTCCTCCAGCTTGCGGGCCCACTTGATGTTGGCCTGCTCGTCGAAGCGCGCCTTGATCTCGACGAGGACGAGGACCTGCTTGCCGGACTCGGCCGCGTCGATGAGCGCGTCGACTATGGGGGAGTCGCCGGAGGTGCGGTACAGCGTCTGCTTGATGGCGAGCACGTCCGGGTCGCCGGCCGCCTGCTCCAGGAAGGCCTGCACGGAGGTGGAGAAGGAGTCGTAGGGGTGGTGCAGCAGCACGTCCCGCTCGCGCAGCGCGGCGAAGATGTCGGGCGCGGAGGCCGACTCGACCTCGGCCAGGTCGCGGTGGGTGCCGGCGATGAACTTGGGGTACTTCAGCTCGGGCCGGTCCAGGGCGGCGATGCCGAACAGGCCGGTGAGGTCCAGGGGGCCCGGCAGCGGGTACACCTCGGCCTCACTGACCTTCAACTCCCGTACCAGCAGGTCCAGTACGTACCGGTCGATGGACTCCTCGACCTCGAGGCGCACCGGCGGCCCGAACCGGCGCCGCATCAACTCCTTCTCCAGCGCCTGGAGGAGGTTCTCCGTGTCGTCCTCCTCGACCTCCAGGTCCTCGTTGCGGGTGAGGCGGAACGTGTGGTGCTCCAGCACCTCCATCCCCGGGAACAGCTCCTCCAGGTGCGCCGCGATGACGTCCTCCACGGGCACGTACCGCTGCGGGGAGGCCTCCAGGAAGCGGGAGAGCAGCGGCGGCACCTTGACCCGCGCGAAGTGCCGGTGCCCGGAGACCGGGTTGCGGACGACGACGGCCAGGTTGAGGGAGAGCCCGGAGATGTACGGGAACGGGTGCGCGGGGTCGACCGCCAGCGGGGTCAGCACGGGGAAGATGCGGTGCCGGAACAGGGTGAACAGGCCCGCCTGCTCCTTCTCCGTGAGCTCGCTCCAGCGGACCAGGTGGACGCCCTCCTCGGCCAGCGCCGGGGCGACGTCCTCGTGGTAGCAGGCGGCGTGGCGGGCCATCAGCTCGCGGGAGCGGGCCCAGATCATCTCCAGCACCTCGCGGGGCTGGAGCCCGGAGGCGGAGCGGGTGGCGACGCCGGTGGCGATGCGGCGCTTGAGGCCCGCGACCCGGACCATGAAGAACTCGTCCAGGTTGCTGGCGAAGATCGCGAGGAAGTTGGCGCGCTCCAGCAGGGGCGTGGCGGGGTCCTCGGCGAGTTCGAGGACCCGCTCGTTGAACGCGAGCCAGCTGCGCTCCCGGTCCAGGAAGCGGCCCTGCGGCAGCCGGCCGCCGTCCGCCGAGTCGTCGTAGACGTCGAGGTCGGAGTCGAGGTCGGGTTCCAGGTTCGAGCCCGCGGCGGCGACCGTGTGGGGGCGGTGCGCGGCGAGTGACCCGACGGAGGGCTGCTGTGCGTGCGCCACGGGCGCCTGGGCGTTCTGCTGGCTCATGTGACCATTCTTCCGCGTACGGAGCGGAACAGGCGCGTCGGAGACAGGAGAAACCGGAGGTGGCGGGGGCTCGACAGGACGGCCGCCCCCCGTGCGGGACCCCTGCGCGGGGGGCGGCGCGGGTGCGGGCACGGGGGGTCGCATTCGCCGAGCCTCGCAAGGCCGGCTGAACCGCCGGTTACGGCGACATGACGTGCGGGGAACCGCGGGGCGCACCGGGGGTGCGGGGCCGCAGCGCGGGAGGGCCGGGGGTGGCGGGACCGCCGCGCGGGAGGGCCGGGGGTGGCGGGCCCGTGCGGCGCGGGGGCCCGGCGGCCCCACCGTCACCCGCGGTGCCTCAGCTCCCCCCCGGCCCCCGGTGCCTCAGCTCTCCGTGCGGTACATCAGGTCCGTCTCGTGTGTCGTGAAGCCCAGGCGTTCGTACACCGTCACCGCCGCCGTGTTGTCGGCGTCGACGTACAGCATCGCCGTGGGCAGGCCCCGCTCCGCGAGGTGGCGCAGGCCGATCGTGGTGAGCGCCCTGCCGAGGCCGCCGCCCTGGGCGGAGGGGCGCACGCCGACGACGTAGACCTCGCCGAGCCCCTCCTCCGCGTGCGTCTTCGTCCAGTGGAAGCCGAGGAGTTCCCCCGCGCGCTCGGCCAGGAAGAAGCCCTCGGGGTCGAACCAGGGCTCGGCCATGCGGTCGTCCAGGTCGCGCTGGGTGAGGGAGCCCTGCTCGGGGTGGTGGGCGAAGGCCTCGGCGTTGGCGGCGAGCCACGCCGTGTCGTCCTGGCCGGGCCGGAACGTCCGCACGCGCACACCCTCGGGGAGCTTCGGCTCGGGGGCGTCGAAGTCGGTCAGCGGGCGCCGCATCTGGCGCAGCTCGCGGAAGAGGGTGAGGCCGAGGACCTGGGCGAGGTGCCGGGCGGCGGAGTGCCCGCCGTGCGCCCACACGCGCAGCCGCTTGCCCGTCGCGGCGAGCAGTGCCGAACCGAGCGCGCGGCCGTGGCCCTGCCCGCGGTGGGCGGGGTGCACGACCAGTTCGGCGGCCGGTGCCTCCACCGGATCGGTGTCCTCCAGTTGCGCGTAGCCGACGAGGGTGTCGCCGGCCGACAGCAGCAGATGCCGTACGCCCTCCCGGGCGCCGCCGCGCAGTCGCAGCCTGCCCTGCTCGGACACCGCCTGCTGCCCGTCGTCGCGGGCGGCCTCCGCGAGCAGCGCGGAGACGGCCTCCGCCTGGTCGGGGGAGAGCACGGCGAGGGTGTCGAGGGAACGGTTCCGGCCGGGCAGTGCGGTGTCGTCGCTGGTCATGCGTCGAAGCGTACGGGGAGGGCAGGGGCGTGTCGCGTGTCCCGCGGTGGTGGGCGGCGGGCGGACGGCGGGCCGGGGGTGGACGGTGGGCAGTGGGCGGACTGCGGGCCGGGGGCGGTGGCGCCGCCGCCCCCGGCGGCCGCGGTCAGGAGGCGGCGCGGTCGAGGACCACGTCCTCCTCGCAGATGATCCGCCCGAAGGCGGACAGGTCGATGAAGTTCTCGTGGTCCGGGTCGACGGTCCTGAGGAAGTTCTCGCTGAAGAACAGCGCCTCCAGGTCGGCCAAGCTGTCGAACCACGCCTCGACCACCGAGTCGTACGCCGGCTCGGGGTACCGGGGCGCCGGGACGGGGTACGAGACGACGAACCGGCGGATGTACCGCCGCGCCTCGGGGATCGACATGAGCAGCGGGCGGTGGATGTTCCGCTGGTAGTGCGTGAACTCCTCGTGGGTCATGCCCTGGCGGCGCTTGAGTGTGATGACCATCTTGATCATGTTCATGCCTTTTCTGTGCTGATCGCGGTGTCGAGGGTTGTCGTTGTGCCGGTGTGGCCCTCCGCGCGCAGGCGTCGCGCGAGGAGGCCGAACAGCGCGGTGGTGAGCGCCTGTACGGCGAGGGTGACCGCGAAGGCGTGCTCCCAGCCGAGCGGCGGGGCGAGGGAGCCGAAGAGGCCGCCCACCGTGGCCACGCCGAGGCCGAGGGAGGCCTGCTGCGCGGTGGTGAACAGTCCCCCGGCCAGGCCCGCCGCCCGGTCGGGGACCGCCGCCATGACGGTGCCGAGCAAGGGCCCGTACTGGGCGGCCTGGGCGGCGCCGAGGAGCACGCCGATCACCTCGAAGCACCCCACCCAGGCCGCCGCGCCCCTGCCCTGCGCGGCCCACGAGACCAGGCCGAGCAGCAGCAGACCGGTGACCTGCGCCGCCGCGGCCCGCTCCATCGTGCGGGCGCCGAACCGCGCGGTGATCCGGGGCATGCGCAGCCCCGCCACCACGAAGGTCCCGGCGAAGGCGGTCAGCGCGAGCCCGGACGCGACCGGCGTCAGCCCGAGCCCGCTCTGGGTGAGCAGCGCGTACTCGTAGCTGAACGCCCCGTAGCCCGTGAAGAGCAGGACGGTCATCAGCAGGCCGAGCCGCAGCGCGGGCAGCCGCAGCACCGAGGGCGGGACGAGGACCGGGTGCCCGGCCTCCTCGCGGCGGCCCTGGTCCCGCCGGAAGCCGTACAGCCCCAGCAGGCCCGCCGCCACCAGTGCCGGGGTCCACCACGTCCAGCGCGTGGCCGGACCGAGGGACAGACCGGCGACGAGCGCCAGCAGCGGGAGGCCGATCCGCAGCGCCCCGCCGAGGTCGGGCCGCTCGGCGCCGCCCCGGGCGGACGCCGGGAGCCGGCGCACGCCGAGCAGCGCCACCGCGCCGGGGAGGGCGGAGGTCAGCACCGCCGCCCGCCACCCCGCGAAGGGCAGGCCGAGCCCCATGACGAGGCCGCCGAGGATCTGCCCGGCGACGGTGCCGACCCCCGAGCTCGCGGTGAACGCCGCCGTCCGCCGGGCCACGGCGGGCCCGTCGCCGCCCATGGTCCGGACGAGCGCCAGTGTCTGCGGCATCACCAGCGCCGAGGCCGCGCCCTGCAGGACCCGGGCCGCGACCAGCCACCACAGCCCGGGGGCCGCCGCGGCCAGGGCCGAGGTCAGCACCAGCGCGAGGAGCCCGGCGCCCAGCAGCCGCCGGCGGCCGTACCGGTCGCCGAGCCGCCCGGCCAGGATCAGCCCGGCGGCGAACGAGGTCGCGTACGCGGCGAGCACCAGCGCGACCTCGCCGCGGTCCGCGCCGAGGGCCGGCCCGAGGCGCGGCGCGGTCACGTTGCCGACGCTGAAGGTGTAGGTGGCACCGAACGCCGCGAGAAGCACCGGCCACGAGGGCGGCCGCCGGGTTCCGTGGGGGCCGGCACCGGTGAGCCCGGTACCGGTGGCGGGCACGGTTCCCTCGGCCCCGGTCACCCCGGTTCCTGTGGTCCCGGTCCCCGTCGTGCCGGTGCCGGTCGCCCTGGTTCCTGTGGCTCCGGTGCCGGGCACCCCGGTTTCCGGGGGGCCGTCCCGCTCCCCGCCCTCGCCGTCCCGGTCCCGGCCGGCTCGGCCCCGCATCGTTCGTAGTCGCATGACAGGCACTCTGCGGGCCCCGCGGCCGCCCACCCAGAGCGCCGTGACGCTGGTGGTCGGACCACCACCCTGGTTCCGGTCCCGGGTGCCATGCTGGGCGGCATGGCTGACGTACGTTCCCGGGAACTCGGCGCGTATCTGCGCGCACGGCGGGACCGGCTCTCGCCCGCCGACGTGGGGCTCGCCGGGGGTGGTGGCCGGCGCCGGGTCAAGGGGCTGCGCCGGGAGGAGGTCGCGGTCCTCGCGAACGTCGGATCGACCTGGTACACGTGGCTCGAACAGGGCCGTGACGTGCGGCCCAGTGCCGAGGTCCTGGCGGCGATCGCGGACGCCCTGCTCCTGTCGGAGGACGAGCGCCGGCACCTGTTCCTGCTCGGCGGGCAGACGGAGGCGGAGGAACCCGGGGGCCCCGGAGCGGACGACGGCCCCCTGCGGGTCCTGCTGGACAGCCTCTCCCCGCACCCGGCGGTGATGATCGACCCCCGGTTCGAGCCCTTGGCCTACAACGCGGCCTTCCGGTTCATGATCAACGACATCGAGGCGCTCCCCGAGACGGACCGCAACTGGGCGTACCTGCACTTCACCCACCCCGACTGGATCGAGGGGCAGGCCGACCACGCGCAGGAGTGCGCGGTCCTCGTGGCCAAGCTCCGCGCCTACCACGGCGAATCGCTCACGCACCCGGCCTGGCCCCCGCTGCTCCGCCGGCTCCGCGCCGAGTCGCCGCTGTTCGCGCGGCTGTGGGACCAGGCGGACGTGTCCTCCGGCGCCCGGCGGGTGAAGCGGATCCGCTCGCTGCACGTGGGGAACCTGTCGCTGCGCACGGTCACGCTGCGGCTCCAGGAGCATCCGGGCACCCGCGTCGTCGTCTACCAGCCCGAGGACCGCACCACCCGGGAACGGCTGGAGGAGCTCGCGTCCCGGATCGCCCGCGGCACCGTCGACGGCCCCGCCCGGGTACGGCACCTGCGCAGCGCCACCTGACGGAACCGCGGGGGCGGCCCGGTCAGGTCAGCTCGTCCGGTTCCTGCCCCGGCGGCGGTGTCGGCGCTCCCGGGAGGCGGATCGTGGCGACCGTGCCGCCGCCGGCGTCCCCGGCGGGGGCGAGGGAGACCTCGCCGCCCGCCTGCCGGACCGCGCGGGCCACGATCGACAGGCCGAGGCCCGAGCCGGGCAGGGAGCGCGCCCCTGGGGAGCGCCAGAAGCGGTCGAAGACGTAGGGGAGTTCCTCGGCGTCGATGCCGGGACCGTGATCCCGCACCGTGAGCACCCCGTCCGCCAGCCGCACCTCGATCGTGCCGCCCCCGGGGCTGAACTTCACCGCGTTGTCCAGGATGTTGACCACCGCCCGCTCCAGCGAGGACGGCTCCGCGCGGACGTACCACGGCTCCACGTCCGCCGTGATCGTCAGCTCCGGGCCGCGCAGCCGGGCCCGGCGCAGCGCCGCCTCCACGATGTCCTGCCAGGCGAGGATCCGGGTGCGGTCCGAGTGCTGGCCGGTGTCCGGGCGGGAGAGCTCCTGGAGGTCGCCGATGAGCGCGGCCAGCTCCGTCATCTGGGCCTTCACCGAGGCGAGCAGCGCCTTGCGGTCGGCCGCGGGGAGCGGGCGGCCGGTCTCCTCGCTGCGGGAGAGGAGTTCGATGTTCGTGCGCAGCGAGGTGAGCGGCGTGCGCAGTTCGTGCCCGGCGTCCGCGATGAGCTGCTGCTGCAGGTCGCGGGAGGAGGCCAGAGACCCCGTCATGGAGTTGAAGGAGCGGGAAAGACGGGCGATCTCGTCGTCGGCCTGCTCCTCGACGGGGATGCGGACGGCCAGGTCCTCGGTGCGGGCCACGTGCTCGACGGCCTCGGTGAGCCGGTCGACGGGACGCAGGCCGGCCCTGGCGACGGCGAGCCCGGCGGCCCCGGCGCCCAGGACGCCGATCCCGGAGACCAGCAGCAGGATCAGTGCCAGGTCGTTGAGGGTCGACTGGGTGCTCCTGAGCGGGGTCGCGACGAGGAGGGCGGTGCCGGGGAAGACCTGCGGCTCGGTGTCGATGCTCTGGGTGACGGTCAGCGGGATCGTCCGGATGCGGACGGCGTTGCCGTCGTCGTCGGTGCCGTTGCGGCGCACGACCCGGTCGGCGGAGCCCGCTTCCTGGGCCACGCGCTTGTCGGCGCCGGTGACCTTCACCATGCCCGCGGAGTTCGAGGAGACGCAGGCCGTGCCGTCCGCCTGGACCAGTTCGAGGTAGTAGTTCTCCCGGGTCCGCAGCTGACTGGGGGCGCCCTGCGGGGTCTGGGTGCAGTTGTTGAGCGTGCCGACGACCTGGGAGTACAGCTGCGGCCGCTGGGTGGCCTGCTTCAGATCGTCGTCCACCTGGGCGTACAGCCTGCCCTGCACGAGGAACCAGCACGTCACCGACACCGCCGCCACCGCGAAGGCGACCGCCGCCGCGACGAGCAGGGCCAGCCGGGAGCGGAGCGGCAGCGTGCGGAATCGCCGGACCACTGCGCTCACTCCGCGCCGCCCGCGCGCAGCACGTATCCGACACCCCTCACGGTGTGGACCAGGCGGGGCTCGCCGCCGGCCTCCGTCTTGCGGCGCAGGTACATCACGTACACGTCCAGGGAGTTGGAGCTCGGCTCGAAGTCGAAGCCCCAGACCGCCTTGAGGATCTGCTCACGGGTCAGCACCTGGCGCGGGTGCGCCAGGAACATCTCCAGGAGCGTGAACTCGGTGCGGGTCAGTTCCACCGCGCGCCCGCCCCGGGTGACCTCGCGGGTGGCCAGGTCCATGCGCAGGTCGGCGAAGGCCAAGGTGTCGTTCCCCTCGTCCGCGCCGGCCACGGCTGCGGCGTAGGAGCTGCGGCGCAGCAGGGCGCGGATGCGGGCGAACAGTTCGTCCAGCTCGAAGGGCTTGACCAGGTAGTCGTCCGCGCCGGCGTCGAGGCCGGTGACCCGGTCGCCGACGGTGTCCCGCGCGGTGAGCATGAGGATCGGGGTGGTGTCGCCTGCGGCGCGGATGCGACGGGCGGCGGTGAGGCCGTCCATGCGCGGCATCTGGATGTCGAGGACCAGCAGGTCGGGCCGGTACGCGGCCGCCTTCTCCAGCGCGTCCGCGCCGTCCACGGCGACCTCGGTGCCGTAGCCCTCGAAGGCGAGGCTGCGCTGGAGTGCTTCGCGCACCGCCGGCTCGTCGTCGACGATCAGGATGCGCTGGGTGTCACGGTCGCCTTCGGCGGGGCTCATGGCGTGGGGTTCCTCGGGTGCGGGGGACGGGCGGGGCCCGCGTGCCGTGCGCCGGCGCCTGCGGCGGCACCGTCGGGGGCGGGCGCGGACGCCTCAAGCGTCGCATGTCAGGTCCGCAGCGTGTCCAGCCTGCGCAGGGCGACGCGGCGGCGGTGCGGGCGGTCGGCGGTGGTCCGCAGGCCCATGAGGTGCGGCTGCGGCGGGGCGGGGGTGACCTCGGGGGCGCGGGGTGCCGGGCTCGCCGGGGATCTCGGGGGCGACTGGGGCCGCGGGCCCCGGAGGGCGGCGGCGACCGTCAGGGCGAGCGTCGTGCCCGCCGCTCCGGTGCCGGTGGCCGGGTGCGTCACCTGCTGGATCATCTCGTTCTCCTTCGGTGGGCCTGCCGCGCCGGGGCGGTCAGTCGCCGGAGCCCCCGGCCCGCAGGGCCGCGAGGTCGGACTTGACGGTGTTGATCGGGATGGCGAAGCCGAGGCCGACGCTGCCCGCGTCGGACGAGGAGGAACTGGTGGCCGAGGAGAACATCGCGGAGTTGATGCCGATGATCTGCCCGGAGGCGTTGATCAGGGCGCCGCCGGAGTTGCCCGGGTTGAGGGAGGCGTCGGTCTGGATCGCCTTGTACGTCGTCGTGGAGTCGCCGGTGTCGCCGTTGAACTGCCGGCCGCCGAACTCGAAGGGCCAGCCGCCGTCGCCGCCCTGCTGTTGCTGCTGCTGACCCTCGTCGGTGGAGACGGTCACGTCGCGGTGCAGCGCGGAGACGATGCCGCTGGTGACGGTGCCGGTGAGGCCCTCGGGGGAGCCGATGGCCACGACCTGGTCGCCGACCTGGAGGGCGTCGGAGTCGCCGAGGGAGGCGGGGGGGAGGCCGGAGGCGTTCTCCAGCTTGATCAGCGCCAGGTCCTTCTTGCTGTCGGTGCCGACGACCCGGGCGGTGTAGGTCTTGCCGTCGTGGGTGCGCACCTTGACGGAGGAGGCGCCGGAGACGACGTGGTTGTTGGTGACGACCTCGCCGTCACCGGTCAGGATCACACCGGAGCCGGTGGACCGTCCGGCGTTCGAGGTGGCGTTGATCTCCACGACGCTGGGGCTGACGGCGGCGGCGATGGCGGCGACCGAGCCCTTCTTGGCGGCCGGGACGGCGTCGGCGCCCGTGGTGCTCGCGGCGACCGTGCCGTCGGAGTGGGTGAGCTCCTGGATGCCGTAGGCGGTGCCGCCGCCCACGGCCGCGGCGGCTATCGCGACGGCGGCGAGGAGCGTGACGGGACCCCTCGCGCGCCTGCGGCGGGCGGCCGGGGCCTGCGAGGCGGGGGCGTAGGGCGGGGGAGGCGGCCACTCGGGGTTCACGGGAGCGTGCAGGTGCGTCTCGGCGGGGCCCTGGGGGGCCCGGCCGGCCTGGGGGTGCTGCTCGTGGTCGCCGCTGCGGAAGCTGCTCTCTGTCATGTAAAGGAGAGTGTCCCGCGCTCATGAGAGACGCCTGAGGGACCGCTGAGAAGCCCGACAGAAGTGTGTATGCCCGATATAAGGACGGGTGACGGCTGAGATGTACGGGGTGCTCGGTGCGTACCCGGGAGGCGCCGGGCGGCGCGGGCTCAGGCCGCGCAGCCGCAGGACGCCCGCCGCACCAGCCGGGAGGGGAACTGCTTCAGGCGCTCGCGCTGGGAGCCGGGGACGCGCAGGCCGTCGTCCAGGACGAGGTCCACCGCCGCGCGGGCCATCGCCGACCGGTCGGAGGCCACCGTCGTCAGCGGCGGATCCGTCAGCGCCGCCTCCTTCACGTCGTCGAAGCCGGCCACCGCGAGCTGCGCCGGGACGTCGATGCGCAGTTCCCGTGCCGCCCGCAGCACCCCGATCGCCTGGTCGTCCGTCGAGCAGAAGATCGCGGGCGGCCGGTCCGGTCCCGCCAGCAGTTCGAGGCCCACCTGGTAGGCGTCGTAGCGGTTGTAGGGGGCCTCGAAGAGCCGCCCCTGCGTCGGGATGCCGGCCTCGGCCATCGCCTGCCGCCAGCCCTCGACGTGGTCGGAGACCGGGTCGCCCACCGCGGGTGTGTCGGCGGTGCCGCCCATGCAGGCCACGTAGGGGTGCCCGTGGTCCAGCAGGTGCCGCACGGCGAGCCGGGCGCCGCCGAGGTCGTCCGTCACCACCGCCACGTCGTCTATCAGCTCGGGCCGCTCGTGCAGCAGCACCACCCGGGCGTCCCACGCCTCGATCTCGGCGGCGGCGTGGTCGTTGAGCGCGTGGCTGACGAGGATCAGCCCGGAGACCCGCATGCCGAGAAAGGCCCGCAGATAGTGGACCTCGCGCTCGGCGACGTAGTCGGTGTTGCCGACCAGCACCATCTTCCCGCGCTCGGCGGCGGCCTGCTCGACCGCGTGCGTCATCTCGCCGAAGAACGGCTGGCGCGCGTCCGGCACGATCATGCCTATGAGGTCGGTCCGCCGCGAGGCCATGGCCTGGGCGACCCGGTCCGGCCGGTACCCCAGCTCCTTGATCGCGGCGAGGACACGCTCGCGCGTGGCCGGGGCGACCGGCCGGGGTCCGTTGTTGATGACATAGCTGACGACGGCGGTGGAGGTCCCCGCCAGCCGCGCCACATCATCCCGAGTCACCTTGGCCACGCGCGGAGTCTACGCGGATGGAACGCGCCTGGGCAGGCGCTTTCCCTCCGCTTCTCACCCCTCGGGATCAGGCCTCGGAGGCCGCCTTGGCGACGGCCTCGGCCGGCTCGCCCGCCTCGTCCCGTTTCGCCCGCCGCGCCCCCTCCGGCCCGCCCTGCGCGTCCTGCTTCTCCGCCCGCTCGCCCGGCTGGGTCCGTTCCGGCTTCTCCGGGGTCACGAACCGGTAGCCGACGTTGCGCACGGTGCCGATCAGCGACTCGTGCTCGGGGCCGAGCTTGGCCCGCAGCCGCCGTACGTGCACGTCGACCGTGCGGGTGCCGCCGAAGTAGTCGTACCCCCAGACCTCCTGCAGGAGCTGGGCGCGGGTGAAGACCCGGCCCGGGTGCTGGGCGAGGTACTTCAGCAGCTCGAACTCCTTGAAGGTGAGGTCGAGGACGCGGCCCTTGAGCTTGGCCGAGTACGTCGCCTCGTCCACCGACAGGTCGCCGTTGCGGATCTCCATGGGGGAGTCGTCGCCCGCGATCTGCTGCCGGCCCATGGCCAGCCGCAGCCGGGCCTCCACCTCGGCGGGGCCGGCGGTGTCCAGCAGGACGTCGTCGATGCCCCAGTCCGCGGTGACGGCCGCGAGGCCGCCCTCGGTCACCACCAGGACGAGCGGGCAGCCCGGTCCCGTGGAGCGCAGGAGCTGGCACAGGCTGCGCACCTGCGGCAGGTCGCGGCGGCCGTCGATCAGGATGGCGTCGGCGCCGGGGGTGTCGACGAGGGCCGGGCCCTCCGCCGGGGCCACCCGCACGCTGTGCAGCAGCAGGCCGAGCGCCGGAAGCACCTCCGCCGAGGGCTGCAGGGCGTTGGTGAGGAGCAGCAGGGAACTCATCGCGTCCTCCCCCCGGGCGTCGTCGTCCCGTGGGTCCCGTGGATCACACGGGTCCCGAGGGGCCTTCGGGGCTCGTGGCTCCTATGGTGGTGCTCGATTCGCTGGCCCATGACGTCTGGTCCTTCCTCGGTTCCATCGAGGACGTGTGCGGCACTGCGTTGCTTCGGTGCTCCCACCGCGGCGTCCCGCTTCGTATACAACGCCGCCGGAAGCACAAAAGGACCCGGGGGCTGCTCTGCCCGAGTCCTCTTCCCAGCACAATAGCCCACATGAGCGGTGGCAGGGCAGGTCGTGCGGCACGTTCCACCAGGCGTCCGAAGGGTGAGACGGCCGCGGCGGCGGTGTCCGGGACGTTTACGGAGGGGGTGTCCCAGGGGTCCGCGCGGCGGTTCCTGCGCACCGAGGACGGGGTCGCGATCGATGCCGCGTACGACCCGGGGGAGCCCGCCGGGGGTGCCGTCGGCACCGGGCTCGCACTCGTCCTCGCCCATGGATTCACCGGGGATCTGGAGCGTCCGTACGTCCGCCGGGTCGCGGCCGCGCTGCGCCGCCACGGAGCGGTGGTCACCTTCTCCTTCCGCGGGCACGGAGCCTCCGGCGGGCACTCCACCGTCGGCGACCGCGAGGTGCTCGACCTGGCGGCGGCCGTGCGGTGGGCACGTGACCTCGGCCACACCCGCGTGGCCACGGTCGGATTCTCGATGGGCGGCTCGGTGGTCCTGCGGCACGCGGCGCTCAGGCCCCCGGGCGCGGAGACGGACACCGTGGTCGCGGTCAGCTCGCCGGCCCGCTGGTACTACCGGGGCACGGCACCCATGCGCCGGCTGCACTGGCTGGTGACCCGGCCGGTGGGGCGCGCGGTCGGCCGCTACGGGCTGCGGACCCGCATCCACCACCGGGACTGGGACCCGGTTCCCGCCTCCCCGGTCGAGTCGGTGCCGCTGATCGCGCCCACCCCGCTGCTCGTCGTCCACGGCGACCGGGACGGCTACTTCCCCCTCGACCACCCCCGCATGCTGGCCGAGGCCGCCCCCGGCCACGCCGAACTCTGGCTGGAGAGGGGCATGGGCCACGCCGAGAACGCCGCCGCCGACGAGCTGTTGGAGCGCATCGGGGCATGGGTGGCGGCGCGGGCGGGCTAGCCTGACCGTGTTCACAGCCGAACGCCGGAACCTTCCGGCCGGCCCCACGATCGAGGGACGAGATGGCAAGAGGCACGGTGCGCTACTGGGCCGCCGCCAAGGCCGCGGCCGGAATCGCCGAGGAGCCGTACGACGCGGCCACGCTCGCGCAGGCACTCGACGCCGCCCGGGCACGACACCCCGGCGAGCTGGACCGGGTCCTGCTGCGGTGCTCCTTCCTCGTCGACGGGAACCCGGTCGGGACGCGTGAGCACGAGACGGTACGGCTGGCCGAGGGCGGCACGGTAGAGGTGCTCCCGCCGTTCGCAGGAGGGTGAGCATGACCGAGCCGTATGGGCCCTACGGGGAACACGGACAGCAGCGGGACCAGGAGCGGTACCGGCAGTACGGGCAGCAGCGGTACGAGGACCGGGGGCAGGGCCAGGACCAGGGGCAGGGGTACGAGGTCTACGCGGCGCCCGAGGGGTACCGGCCCGGGTACGAGAGCCACGAGAGCCATGAGGGCTACGACAGCCACGAGGGCTACGAGCGCCACGAAGGCTATGAGGGCTACGCGGAACAGCCGCACGCGTTCCCCCAGGCCCCGCAGCCGTATCCCCACCAGCAGCACCAGCACCAGCAGCCCCCGCACGCCCGGCAGCAGGACTGGTACGGCGGTGACGCCGGCGATCCGCTGCAGAACACCCAGCAGTGGCAGGGCCAGACCTGGGAGACGAGCGTCCAGCCCTCGCTCGCCGTCCCGGCGGCGGAGACCGCGTACCTGCCGACGACGGGGGCGGTGCCCCACGAGTCGGCCGTGCCTCACGAGCCCGCCGCGCCCGCCGCCCGGACCCCGGCAGCGGCTCCCGCGCCCGCCGCGGGGGACGGGGCCGGTGACGCGGGCTACGGGCCCGCCACGGTCGCCGGGAACGCCCGGATCACCGATGCGCAGCGGGCCCGGCTGGAGGGCCGCTCACCGATCATCGAGCCCGGGATGCAGCCCGCGCTGCTCACCGCCGTGCTGGGCGCGCTGCTCGCCGGGACGGCGGCCGTGGGCTCGTACGCGCTGGTCGTGCCGCTGGTCCTGCTGCAGGCGGTGACCGCGGCCGGCTGGTTCCGGCTCAACGGCATGTGGCCGGCCCGGCAGGGCATCGCGCTGGCCTTCCTGGGCGGCCTCGTGGCCGACGTGGCGGTCCTCGCCAAGGGGCGGGAGCACGGACCGGCCGCGATCCTCGGCACCCTCGGCGTGTGGGTGCTGCTGACCGTCGTCCTGCAGCTGCGCTCGCACGCGGACGCGGACGAGCGGATGTACGGCCTGATGGCGACGGTCGTCTCGGCCGCGCTGACGATCGTGGCGACGGGGCACCTCGCGGCCGAGGCGGACGCGGTCACCGTGGGCGGCGTGGCGGTGGCCGTGGCGATCGTCGCGCGGGCGCTGCCGCTGCCGACGGCGGCGTCCGTGGTCGTCGCCCTGCTCGCGGCGGCGGGCGCCGGGATCGCCGTCGGCGGCATGACGGACCTGGGGAGCCGGGGCGCGGTGCTCGGGGCGGGCGCGGGGGTGTGCGCGCTGATCGGCCACCGGGCGGCGAGCTACGACTACCCCTCCCGCTTCGTGCACTTCACGGCGGGTGTGGCCCTGCCCCTCGCCGCGGCCGCGCCGGCCGTGTACGTGCTGGGGCGGGCGCTGGGGTGACGCCCCGGTCCGAGGGGGAGCCGCGGGGAACCGGGGCGGGGAACGGCCTGTCACAGGTGATCGACAAGCCGTCCCCACCCGCGCGGCCCTCCTGACTCCCGCGTTAGGCTCGCCTTTCGGCCGATCGACACGGGGGACACACCGGGCATGCGCGCACTGCGAATAATTCTCATCATCGTCGTGGTCCTCGGCGGGCTCTTCGTCATCGCCGACCGCGTCGCCGTGCACCTCGCCCAGAACGAGGCCGCCGACCGCATCAAGACCAACGAGCACCTCACCGAGACCCCCAGCGTCTCCATCGACGGCTTCCCCTTCCTCACCCAGGTCGCGGGCGGCGAACTCGACGAGATCCACGTCGGCATCAAGGACTACGAGGTCGACACCGGCACCGCGGGCGGGAACGGCGGCGCGGGCGGGAACGGCGGCGCGGACACCATCCGCATCGACGACCTCGAGGCGGACATGCACGGCGTCGACTTCTCCGGCGACTACTCCTCCGCCACCGCGCGCACCGCGACCGGCACGGCGACCATCTCCTACGCGGAACTCCTGAAGGCGGCGAAGTCGGAGCCGACGGAGGTCGTGCCCGGCGTCACCGCGAAGGTCCTCGGTCTCTCGGACGGCGGCAACGGCAAGATCAAGGTGAAGGTCAGGCTGGAGGGCTCGGTGCTCGGCCAGAAGATCGCGCAGACCACCTCCCTGCTCAGCTCGGTCACCGTCGAGGGCGACACCGTCAAGGTGCACGCCGACTCGCTGCCGAAGACCGGTGTGGACCTCGCCGAGCAGAAGATCCGCTCGATCACCGACTTCCAGCAGGTCATCGACAAGCTCCCCGGTGGCATCAGGATCGACAAGGTCGAGGCCGCGGAGGAGGGCGTGCACATCACCGCCAAGGGGACCGACGTCAGCGTGACGGGCTGAACGGCGGGCACCGCGGGCCGACGGGCCGGCCCCCCGGCGCGAGACGCGGGCCCTCCGGAATGAGACGGCCGTCCGAGATGAGACGGCCGTCCGCGATGAGACGGCCTTCCGGAATGAGGCGGCCCTCCGGAATGAGACGGGCTCCCGCAGGGTAGAACCGCCCCTGGACGCGCCCAGGGGTGGCCGAAAGGCATCCCGAACACCGTCCCCGCCAGTCCGACTGTCCGTCAGCCGAGACGCCCCCGTCCGCTCAGCAGATGCCCCGCTCACGCGGCGCGGCCGACAATGGCCGCGAAACCGGGCAGCGGCGGACCCGGCACGGGACCCGCGGGACCTCTGCCACCTCGGTCGTCCCACATCGTGGACGATCGTGTCTCGCGATATGACACGCCGGTGACACGCGCGCCCGTCCGTCCTTACGATCGCTGCATGCAGTGCTACTCGAGCGTCTCCCGACTGCGGGGACAGGCGGATCTGACGAAGCGGCGGGCAGTCGACCTGTGCCGCGTCGCCGCCATGCTCTGTCGCACTTTCTGACCGGAGGCCGCCGCCTCCGCGTTCCCCCGGGCGCCCTCGCCCTCGAGAGCCCCACCCCGCGCCGTACGCGCCCCTCCCGGGGCACGGCCGCGCGCCCCGTACGAATTCGGCACCATCCCGCCGTAACTGCCCCGGAGGAGAAAAGCATGAGCCGCAGCGACGTACTGGTCGACGCCGACTGGGTCCAGGAGCACCTGGACGACCCGAACGTGGCGCTCGTGGAGGTCGACGAGGACACCGCCGCGTACGACAAGAACCACATCAAGAACGCGATCCGCATCGACTGGACCAAGGACCTCCAGGACCCGGTCCGCCGCGACTTCGTCGACCAGGAGGGCTTCGAGAAGCTCCTGTCGGCCAAGGGCATCGCCAACGACACCACCGTCGTCCTCTACGGCGGCAACAACAACTGGTTCGCCTCGTACGCGTACTGGTACTTCAAGCTGTACGGCCACCAGGACGTCAAGCTCCTCGACGGCGGCCGCAAGAAGTGGGAGCTGGACTCCCGCGACCTGGTCGACGGCTCCGAGGTCCCGAACCGCCCGGCCACCCAGTACAAGGCCAAGCCGCAGGACGCCTCGATCCGCGCCTTCCGCGACGACGTCGTCGACGCGATCGGCTCGAAGAACCTCGTCGACGTGCGCTCGCCCGACGAGTTCTCCGGCAAGCTGCTCGCCCCGGCCCACCTGCCGCAGGAGCAGTCGCAGCGTCCGGGCCACGTCCCGACGGCCGCGAACATCCCGTGGTCGAAGAACGCCAACGACGACGGCACGTTCAAGTCGGACGACGAGCTCAAGGAGCTCTACACCGCCGAGAACGTGGACCTCGCCAAGGACACCATCGCCTACTGCCGCATCGGTGAGCGCTCCGCGCTCACCTGGTTCGTGCTGCACGAGCTGCTGGGCCAGGAGAACGTCAAGAACTACGACGGTTCCTGGACCGAGTACGGCTCCCTCGTGGGTGTGCCGATCGAGCTCGGCACCGGCAAGTAACCCCTCACGACCGACGACACCGACCTTTCAAGACCTCTTCAGGAGTAGGACATGTGCGGAGCGAAGGCCGGCGGCCCGGACGCCTCGACGATCAAGCCCGGTGAGACCACCATCCAGGGCCAGGTGACCCGGGACGGCGAGCCCGTGACCGGCTACGTCCGGCTGCTGGACTCGACCGGCGAGTTCACCGCGGAGGTCCCCACCTCCGCGACGGGGCAGTTCCGCTTCTACGCGGCCGAGGGCACCTGGACCGTGCGGGCCCTGGTGCCCGGCGGCAGCGCGGACCGCACGGTCGTCGCCCAGCAGGGCGGCCTCGCGGAGGTCGCGATCGCGGTCTGAGGACGCGGGCGCGGACCCGTCCGCGCCGCGCATCCACGGCGAGGGGCCGCACCCACCGGGAGGACCGGCGGGTGCGGCCCCTCGCCGTCGTCTCCGCCGGGTCGCGGAGGGGCGATCCGGCCTACCCTGAGAAGCATGTACGCACGTCGGCGCCGGACCTATTTCGTGATGATGGGGACCTGCATCGCACTCTTCGTACTGGCCTGGGCGGTCGTACGGCTCTGGTCGGTCCCGGCCGCCATCGGCATGTGCCTGGTGGCCATGGTCATTCCCCCGGCGGCCGCGATGTTCGCCAACCGGCGCGGCCCCGAGGACCGCTGGTGGGACGACCCTTCCGGCGACCCCAAGTCCGACGAATGGTGGGACGAGCTGGACGGCAGGAAGCGCCACTGACGCAGGCCGGGGCACCGAAACCCATGCCGGTGCGCGTGCGCGTGCGCTTGCCGGCACCGGTGTCGGTGGGGGGTCTGCCCCCGCCCCGTCTCAGTAGACGAGCGCCTGCGTCTCGTCCGCCATGGCCTCCTGCACGAACACCTGCGCGCCCGCGATCCGGACGCCCTCGATGACGTCCTTCTCCGTGATGTCCCGGCGGGCGGCGCACTGCGTGCACAGCGTGATGCGGCCCGCCGCCATGATCGACTCGATCAGGCCGGGCAGCGGCGCGGCGTGCGGCAACTCGAACTCCGCCGCCCGGCCCGGCACCGCGAACCACGCGGACTCCCCGGTCAGCCACAGGGACACGTCCACGCCACTGGCCACGGCCACGGCCGCCACGGTGAACGCCTGCGAGCAGCGCTCGGGCGCGTCGGCCCCTGCGGTCACCTTGATCACGAGCTTCTTCGCCATGCCCGAATCGTAATCAACGCGTCCACAACCGGGGACGGGACCTGTGGGTCTTCTGTGCGCGCGGATACGGAATCCGTGCATCACCTTTTGTGGGGGACGTGTTGGAACCACCCGAGGAAAGACCCGACGCGCCGGAAGCGCCCGAAGCACCGCCTGTCGCACCCTCCGCTCCGTCTGCCGCCCCGCCTTCCGGCCCCTCCGCGCCGTCGGCGCGGCGGCGCCGCGGCCCGCTGCTGATCGCCGGGGCCGCCGTGCTCGGGCTGATCGCCGGGGCCTGCGCCGGATACCTGATCCAGGCCGACCGCGCGCCGACCGCACTGCCCTCCCTCTCCCAGCCGGTCCTCGAGCAGGCCGAGGGGGAGCCCGAACCGCTGTCCCCCGCCCGGGACCCCTGGCTGCGGACCGAGGGCGACCTGCGCAAGCTGCTGCTGAAGAAGCCGGCCGGGGCCAAGGACGCGGAATGGGTCGAGTCCGTGGCCGGCGACGGCTGGATGGACCTGGCCACGTACGCCGAGACCTACAAGGACCCCGCCGGCGCCTACGCGCACGAGGCGGAGAACGAGTTCCGCCGGGCCGCCGTCGTGGGCTGGCAGCAGGGCGACCGGACCGGCGTGGAGATCCGCCTCGTGCAGTACCGGCAGGAGGAGTACGCGGGGGCGGCCGTCACCAACCGGTCCAACCTGTACTGGTCCGACCGCGAGAGCGACAGCCGTAGCTCGGTGCTCCCCGGCACGGAGGAGGGCCGGGTGTACGTCCACACCCGGCCCAGGACGAAGGCCGGCCATCTGCCGGAGTACCACGCGGAGGCGTACGCCTGGCGCGGCGACGTCTGCCTGGAGATCTACGTCACCGGCACCCGGCCGGTCGCCAGGGCCACCGTCACGCGCCTGGCCGAGCGACAGCTGGAGCGCCTGTGAGCACCGAAGAACCGACCCCGCCGACCCCGTCGACCTCGCCGATCACACCGGCACCGCCGATCACACCGGCACCGCCGACCACGCCGACCACGCCGACCACGCCGACCACGCCGACCACGCCGGCTTCGGCCGCCGAGGAACCGGCCGCCTCCGCCCGCCCCGGCGGGCGTGCCCGGGTGGGGCGGCTCCTCGGGGTGGCCGTGCTGGCCCTCGCCGTCCTCGGCGGCGTGGGGTACACCGCCGTCGCCGTCGACGGGGCCGACCGCACGGCGGGCGCCCCCTCGTGGAAGATCCCGGCGAAGCACGACGCCAAGGTGCCCGCCGCGACCGGCCTCGCCTCGCTGCTCGTGCCCTACGGCACCGACGACTACGAGCGGGGACCCGACCTCGGCGAGTTCGGCGCGGACGCCGAGCTCAGCGGCGCCCGGGCCACCGCCCTGCGCAAGGAGGCGCTGCGCGGGCTGCCGCGCACCCAGCGCGGGAAGCTGGAACGGGAGATCGACAAGCAGCACATCAAGGGCATGGCGATGCGCAGCTACCTCAACAACAGCTACCACGACGAGGTCGGCACCGCGAGCATCACGCTGGTCCGCATGGACCGGGCCTCCGTGCGGACCTCGGTCGCCGGGCAGGGCCGGCTCCTGGACGTCCTGGGCGACATCCTGCGCGCGGGGCCCCGCATCGAGGGACACAAGGACGCCCGGTGCTACCTGCCGCCGAAGGACGCCGGCGAGAAACTGGACATGATGTACTGCTTCGCCCGCCAGGGAGACGTGCTGGTCACGGCCACGGCGGACGGGGTGTCGCCGATGAGCACCAAGGGAGCCGCGCAGCTCCTGAAGAAGCAGCTCGACCGCATCGCGGAGCCGGGGGAGGCGGTATGACCGACCAGCAGCAGGAAGCGCCGATACGGCGGGATGCTCCCGCCGAGCAGGAGGCCCCGGCGGAACGGGATGCTCCCGCCGGGCAGGAGGCCGCCGCCGAACGGGAAGCCCCCACCACGCAGGACGCCCTCGCCGGTCAGGAGGCTCCCGCCGAGGAGGCCTCCCCCACCGGGCTGGACGCGGTCACGGGCCGGGAGGCTCCCGCCGAGGAGGCCTCCCCCACCGGGCTGGACGCGGTCACGGGCCGGGAGGGTCCCGCCGAGGAGGCCTCCCCCACCGGGCAGGCTGCGGTCGCCGGCCGGGAGACTCCCGTCGAGGACGGCTCCGTGGCCCCGCCGACCTCGCCCGCCCCGATGAGGAAGGACCGCCGAGCCCTGTGGACGGCGCTGCGGTGGACCGCCGCCGCCCTCGTGTTCGCGGCGGTCGGGGCGTCCACGGCGTACGGCCTCACCCGTGCCGAGCGGACGGACCTGCCCGGGCTGGCCACCGCCTCGGACGGCCGCTGGGACTACCCGGAGCTGACCCGGCCGCCGCTGCCCTCCGGCCGCCCCGGGCCCCTGGACACGGCCAACAAGGCCGGGTCGCACTACGCCGACCTGCGCGCGCTCGTCCTGCCCGCGCCGAAGGGGGCCCGCGTCGACACGGCACTGCGCGGCAAGGACGGCTGGCTGCCGGCGAAGGACTTCCTGTCGGTGTACGCCGAGAAGGAGGACCGGGAGGACCTCGGCGCGAAGCTCGCCGACCACGGGCTGCGGCACGTGGCCGCCCGGGGCTGGACCATGCCCGACGGCACACGCACCCGGATCTACCTGCTCCAGTTCGGCTCGGCCACCGTCGCGGAGGACCTGTACCGGAACGAGCTGAGCCACACCATCGACGAGCCTCCCGCGCTGCGCGGAGCCGCCCTGTCCGTCTTCGACGAGGACTGGCCGGAGCAGGCGGCCGTCCCCGGGGAGAACCGCTCGCTCTACGTCGAGTCCGAGCCGTACGGCGCCGAGCAGGTGCGGCAGGCGTATCTGTCCGCCGGGGACGTCGTCGCGCTGGTGACGCAGTCCCGCAAGGGCGGGGCGAAGGCCGTGCCGTTCCAGCAGACGGTCGTGCTCCAGGGCGAGCTGCTGGGCTGAGCGGCCCGGAGAGGAGGGCCGGACCCCGGCCGCGTAAGCTGGGGCCCGGCCCTGTAGTGCCACTGCCGTGTCCGTGCGTACCGCTCGTACCGCTCGCCCGAGGAGCACCCCGTGGAGATCTTCTTCGAAACCCTGCTGGTCCTGGTCTGCGTGGGCGTGCTCGCCTTCGCGTACCTGACCGTGAAGAAGCTGTACCAGGGCCAGCGCTGACCGTCGTCCAGGAGCCCCGCTCATGATCGAGATCCCGTCCGACCTCCACAAGGGCCTCGTCCCGCTCGCCTTCCTGCTCGGCAACTGGGCCGGCGCCGGCGTGCACGACTTCCCCGGCTCCGAGAAGTGCAACTTCGGCCAGGAGGTCTCCTTCACGCACGACGGCCGGGACTTCCTGGAGTACCACTCGCGCAGCTGGGTGCTGGACGGCGAGGGCAAGAAGGTGCGGCCGCTGGAGAGCGAGTCCGGCTTCTGGCGGATCGACGCCGACCGCAAGGTCGAGGTCACCATGGTCCGCGACGACGGTGTCGTCGAGGTCTGGTACGGCGAACTGGCCGACAAGAAGCCCCAGGTCGACCTCGTGACCGACGCCGTCGCCCGGACCGCCGCCTCCGGTCCGTACACCGGCGGCAAGCGCCTGTACGGGTACGTCAACAGCGACCTGATGTGGGTCGGCGAGAAGCAGACCCCGGAGGTCGAGCTGCGCCCCTACATGTCGGCCCACCTGAAGAAGGTCGTCTCCCCGGAGGACGTCGAGCGCTGGGCCAAGGCCTTGCCCGAGGACATGCCGGACGACGGCATCGCGTTCTTCAAGTGACGGTCCCGGCGCCCCGCGCCGGGCGCTCCCGCCTTTCCGCGGGGCCCGGTTCGACGACGGGACAGCCCTTAGACTGGAGCGCGTGGTGGCCACCGACTGGAAGACCGATCTGCGGCAGCGCGGTTACCGGCTGACGCCGCAGCGCCAGCTCGTGCTCGAAGCGGTCGACACCCTGGAGCACGCGACTCCGGACGACATCCTGGCCGAGGTGCGCAAGACGGCCTCCGGGGTGAACATCTCCACGGTCTACCGGACCCTGGAGCTGCTGGAGGAGCTGGAACTCGTCTCGCACGCGCACCTCGGGCACGGGGCGCCGACCTACCACCTCGCCGACCGGCACCACCATCTGCACCTGGTGTGCCGGGACTGCACCAACGTCATCGAGGCCGACGTCGGGGTGGCCGCCGAGTTCACCGCCAAGCTGCGCGCGGAGTTCGGCTTCGACACCGACATGAAGCACTTCGCGATCTTCGGCCGTTGCGAGGCCTGCACGGCCCGGGCGCACGGCGGGAGCCCGGGGGAGAAATAAACGGGGCGGAAATCCGGTCGTAGGCTGTATGACCATGAAGAGTCCTCTGCTGTCCCTGTCCGGCGCCGTCCCCGCCGAGGGCGTGGACGAAGGCGTCGCCGCCCATTACGGCGACCTGTTCCGCGAGCAGCGCGCCCTCGCCGACGGCACCGGATTCGTGGACCTCTCCCACCGCGGCGTCGTCACGGTCACCGGCGAGGACCGGCTGAGCTGGCTGCACCTGCTGCTCACCCAGCACGTCAGCGACCTCCCCGCGCACCGGGCCACCGAGGCGCTCATCCTCTCCCCGCACGGCCACATCGAACACGCGCTCTATCTGGTCGACGACGGGGAGACCACCTGGGCGCACGTCGAACCCGGCACCCAGGAGGCGCTGGTCGCCTACCTGGAGTCGATGAAGTTCTTCAACCGGGTGGAGGTCGCCGACCGCACCGCCGACTACGCCCTCGTCCACCAGCCCGCCGGCTCCATCGCCGACGTGCCCGGCGGCGTCGTCGTCCGCGAGACACCGTACGGCCGTGAGCTCTTCCTGCCCCGGGGCGACCTGGAGGCGTACGCGGCCGGGCACGGGCCGGCCGCGGGACTGCTCGCCTACGAGGCGCTGCGCGTGGAGCAGCACCGCCCCCGCCTCGGCTTCGAGACCGACCACCGCACCATCCCGCACGAGCTGGGCTGGATCGCCACTGCCGTCCATCTGCAGAAGGGCTGCTACCGGGGCCAGGAGACGGTCGCCCGGGTGCAGAACCTGGGCAAGCCGCCGCGCCGGCTGGTCTTCCTGCACCTCGACGGCAGCGAGGTGCACCTGCCGCCGCAGGGCACGGAGCTGCGCCTGGCCGCGGACGGCCCCGAGGGCCGCAAGATCGGCTTCATCACCACGTCCGTGCGCCACCACGAGCTGGGCCCGGTCGCACTCGCCCTGGTCAAGCGGAACGTCCCCGTCGACGCGCCGCTGCTCGCCGACTCCACGGCGGCGGCGCAGGAGACGGTCGTCGAGCCCTGAGCCGTGCGTCGGGCCCGTCGAGTCCAGCGGGCCCCGAACCGTCCCCGGCCGTGCGCCCCGTCACATCTCCAGCAGGACGGTGAAGGGGCCGTCGTTGGTCAGCGAGACCCGCATGCGCGCTCCGAACCGGCCCGTCGCCACCGTCGCCCCCAGCGCGCGCAACTGAGCGACGACCTCGTCGACCAGGGGTTCCGCGACGTCCCCCGGCGCCGCCGCGTTCCACGTCGGGCGGCGCCCCTTGCGGGCGTCCCCGTACAGCGTGAACTGGCTGACGACCAGCAGCGGAGCGTCGATGTCGCTGCACGAGCGCTCCTCGGCCAGCATCCGCAGCGTCCACAGCTTGCGGGCCAGTCGCGCCGCCTTCTCCTCGGTGTCCTCGTGGGTGACCCCCACCAGGACGCACAGTCCCTCGCCCTCGATCGCGCCGACCGTCTCGCCGTCCACGACGACCTCGGCGCCGTCCACCCTCTGCACCACCGCTCGCATGGGCACCATGATGCCGTGCGCACGGTGTACGACCTCGGGGGGTACTCGAAGGGGATTCTTGTCACTCCTCGACCGTCCATACGGGGCTGTCGGGGGGCACTTGGTCATATAACGGCCACCGGGGATGGCACGATGCGTGATGCGGCCGCACCCGTCGGTGCGCCGCACCGGTCGAGGGGACGGTGGAGCAGCAGCATGACCACACCGAGCATCGGGCAGCAGCCCGACATCGCGTCATTGGCCCGCACGGTGTGCGCGGGGGAGCACCGGCCGCCCGTGCAGCGCACGGACAGCCCGCTGCCCCCCGAACCGCCCGAGCCCGACCTCTCCGCCCTGAGCCTGCCCGAGCTGCGCATCCTGCGCCGGGACGCCCAGCGGGACGAGGCGGACCTCAGCTACGTACGGCGGCTGCTGCAGGGGCGCATCGACATCCTGCGCGCGGAACTGGCCCGGCGCGGGGGGACGGCCGCGCCGGAGGACGGCTTCGTGAAGCGGCTGACCGCGATCCTGACGGACGCCCCGGCCGCGCAGCGCTCCTCGGCCCGGCACGTGACCCTGGGGACCCCGCAGGGCGAGGAGTACCGGCGGCTCGCGGCGGACATGCTGGGCGAGGTCGAGCTGTCCGACCTCGGTGCCCGCACGGACGAGGAACTGACCACGGGACTCACCCGCCTCGGCCGCTACGAACGCCGGATCTCCCGCCGCCGCCGGGCCCTGCAACGCACCACGGACCAGTGCACCAGGGAGATCGCCCGCCGCTACCGCGAGGGCGAGGCACAGGTGGAGGACCTGCTGGGCTGAGCGCACGGGGATCGTGCGGGGCGGCGGGCGTGAGGAGGCGGGGCGGGGAGCACGCGCCCGGCCGGGTCAGGGCGCGGCGGCGGCGACGCAGAACTCGTTGCCCTCCGGGTCGGCCATCACCACGTGGTGCTCCTCGACCTCCGTCAGCACGGCCCCGCCCGCCGCGACCAGCCGCTCCGCCTCGGCCCTGATCCGCGCCCACCGCTCGGCGGGACCGCCGTGCCCCGGCACCCGGATGTCGATGTGGAGCCGGTTCTTCGCGGTCTTCGGCTCGGGCACCGTGAGGATGCTCAGCCGGGGGCCCACGCCCTCGGGATCGCAGAGCCACACGGCGTCGTCCTCGGTGTCGTCCTCGGGGAGGTCGAACTGCGCGAGCCACTCCTCGCGCGTGGTGAAGGGGGCGGGCGGGGGCTCGTCCACGTAGCCGAGCGCCGTCCGCCAGAACGCGCCGAGGAGCGCGGCGTCCGCGCAGTCGAGGGTCAGATCGATTCTGGCTGCCATGCCAGGACCGTAGGGCACACCACCGACAGCCGCCCCGTGCGCGCCCCTCGCCGCCGGTCCCGGGCCGACGAAAACCCGGAGGACACCCCCGACCCCGCCCGCCTAGCGTGGGCGCATGACCCCGTCCTCCTCCCGCATACTCGACGTCCGCCCGGTCACCGCCGCCGAGCTCCCCGCCTGGCTCACGGCACAGAAGACCGTCTTCCTGCGCACCACGGACCCGCTCGGCGCCGATGCCCAGCCGGAGGCCATGGCCGAGCGCCTGGAACCGCTGGACCCGGCCCGTACCCTCGGCGCCTTCGACGAGGCGGCGCCGCGGCGCTGTGTCGCCACCTTCCGTTCCTTCCCCCAGCGGCTCACGGTGGTGGGCGGCGCCACCGTGCCCGCCGACGCCGTCACCAACGTCGGGGTCGCGCCCACCCACCGCCGGCGCGGTCTGCTGAGCCGGATGATGGCCCACGACCTGGCGGCCGCGAAGGAGCGCGGGGACGTCGTCGCCACCCTGATCGCCGCCGAGTACCCGATCTACGGCCGCTTCGGCTTCGGCCCCGCCGCCCACACCGCCGAGTGGACGGTCGAGGTCCCCCGCTCCGGCCTGGACCCCCGGTGGGCGGGTCCCGAGGACGGCGGCCGGATCGACCTCGTGGACGGCGAGGACGTCCGCAGGCTCGGCCCCGGCCTGCACGCGCGTCTGTGCGCCGTCCAGCCGGGCGCGGTCGACCGGCCCGACCTGTGGTGGCGCGCCGCCACGGGCCTCGTACGGTTCGGCCGGCCTTGGACGGAGCCGTTCCACGCCGTCCACCACTCGGCCTCCGGCGAACTGCAGGGCCTGGTGACCTACACGTGCGACGAGGAATGGGGCGGCGGCAAGCAGCCCCAGGTCACCGCCCAGGTCAGGAGCCTGATCGCGACCACCCCGGCCGCCGAGCGCGCCCTGTGGCACCACGTGTGCTCGATCGACTGGGTGACCCGGGTGCGGAGCGGCCACCGTGCCCCCGACGACCTGCTGCCGCACCTCCTGCCCGACCCGCGCGCCGCCCGCCTCACCACCCTCGCGGACTGGCTGTGGGTGCGGATCCTGGACGTCGTACGGGCCCTGGAGGCGCGGACCTACGAGAGCGAGGGGACGCTCGTCCTGGAGGTGACCGACGGGGACGGGCTGTCCGGTGGCCGCTACCGGCTGGAGGCGGCCCGGGACGGCGCCCGCTGCGCGCCGACGACCGAGGACCCCGACCTGAGCCTGACCGTCGGCGACCTCGCGCCGCTGTGGCTCGGCGACGACTCCGCGGCTCGGCTCGCCGCGCTGGGCAGGGTCCGGGAACAGCGAGAGGGCGCCGTCCGACTGGCCGACGCCCTGCTGCGCACGTCCCGGCGACCGTGGTGCCCGGACGTCTTCTGACGCCTGCCGCGCGCCTCGCGGCGGCAGCGCCTGTTCGGTTGTGGCGGTGCGGTTGTGACTGTGCCGTGTGCCGTATGCGGTTGTGACTGTGCGGAGGTGCGGCGGGGTTTCCGCCGCCGATGTTCGGTTGTGGCTGTGCGGGTGGTGCGGGCCGAGCTCCCGGCTCCCCTCCGGAAGGGAGTTCGGCCGACCAGGCTGACCGACCAGGTCGCCCACCAAGTTGGCGACCAACTCAACCTAAGTTATCTCCACTTGGAGACGTCTTATAACCACCCTTCCATGAACTGCCCGGAGATGGCGAGAAGTTGTACTGTTTGGCCGTGACGCCGGAACACTCTCCGGAACGACCCGAACACACGCCGGGCACGACACCCGTCGACGGGCGGCAGAAGCCCCCGGGCCCCCGGCGCCGCGCGCGCGAGGTGGCCGACGTCCTGCGCGCCCGCATCGGCTCGGGGCAACTGCGTGCCGGGGCGCGCATGCCCACGCAGGCGATGCTGGCCGAGGAGTTCGGCACCGAGCGCGGCACCGTGCGGCAGGCCCTGCGCATCCTGCAGTCCGAGGGCCTGCTCGCGGGCGTCTCCCGGGGCAGCCCGGCGACCGTCGCCCCGGACGCCGGACGGGTGCCGGACGGCCCGGCCGCCGAGCCCCGGCCCACCACGGTCGCCCTCGCCCCGCGCATCTCGGCCGCCTTCGCCGCGCCCCACGTGGAGATCGACGCGCTGTGCCTGACGTCGATCTCGCTGAACCTGGCGCTGGGGGAGCCCCTGCGCCGGATCCACGCGGGGCGCGTCAAACCGGCCAAGGTCGACGTGCGGGTGCTGCTGCCCCGCCGGGACATCCCGCTCGCCTTCCCGACGCCGGTGGCCGGCGCGGACGCCGCCGAGGGGGAGGTGCACCGCCGCTGGCTGGCCCAGCGCAACGCACAGAGCCAGGTGCTGCGGCACAACCTGCTGGCCCTGCGCGGCACCCACGGCATCGACGTCCACGTGACCTTCCGCGCCCTGCCCTTCACCCCGCCGGTCAAGCTGTACCTGCTCAACGGCACCGAGGCGCTGTTCGCGTACTACACGGTGCGGCGGCGCGAGGCCGAGATCGACCACGAGGCCCTGCAGATGTACGACGCGGAGGGCACGCGGGTGGTGCTGTTCCCCTTCGCGCAGGGTGCGGGCACCCGGGACACGACGTTCGTCGAGCAGTCCCAGCTGTGGTTCGACGCGCTCTGGGAGACGATCAGCTCGGACCTGGAGCCCGCGCCCTGAGAGGCGGACGGGCGGGACTCCTGGAGCAGGCCCTAGAAGCTCGGCCCGGTGATCAGCAGCGTGAGGACGACCACGCCGAGCGAGCCGCACGTGACGTTCCTCGCCTTGACCCCGATGGTCAGCAGCACCAGCCCGACGAAGCCCATCGGGCCGTACCGCCACTGGAGGAACTGTTCGACACCGGCGGTGAACACGGTGCTCAGGACGATCTGGACGGGCATGGTGGGGCACCCCCTTCAGGGCGGACGGGGCGGTGCGGATGTCGGCTGCCATGTGGGAGAGGGTTTCCACCAACTCAACCAAGTTGGTTGCCAACTTGGTTGTAGTTATTCCCAGTTGGCGTTCAGTCCGAAACAAGTTCCAAACAACTCGTCCGAGATGGAGGAAAGTTGTAACGTTTGGTCGTGCCCCAGCAGAGAGCCGAGAAGCGCTCGCCCCAGGAGATCGCCGACGCGTTGCGGGAACGTATCCGCGCAGGTGAGCTGAAGGCGGGCGACCGGCTGCCCACCCAGGCCAGACTGGCCGAGGAGTTCGAGGTGGAGCGCGGCGTCGTCCGCCAGGCCCTGCGCGTGCTCCAGGAGGACGGCCTGCTGAGCAACGTCAGCAAGGGCAGCCCGCCCCGCATCGCCGAGGCCGCGCCGACCGTGGACGAGCCCCGGCCGACCATGGTCGCCCTCGCCCCGCGCCTCGTCGAGGCCTTCTCCGCGCCCCAGGTCCGGGTCGACGCGGCCTGTCTGACCGCCGAGACGCTGATGGTGGCGATCGGCGAGCCCCTCCGGCTGATCCACGAGGGCCGGCTGCGCCCCCGCTCCATCGACGTGCGCATCCTCCTGCCCTCCCGCGAGATCGACCTGGCCTTCCCGGTGCCGGTCGAGGGGCGCGGCCAGGACGACACCGTCCACAAGCGCTGGCTGGGCCAGCGCAACGCCCAGGGCCACGTCCTCCAGCACAATCTGCTCTCCCTGCGCGGCACCCACGGCATCGACGTGCGTGTCACCTTCCGGGCCCTGCCGTTCACCCCGCCGATAAAGCTGTACCTGCTCAACGGCGACGAGGCGCTGCTCGCGTACTACATGCTGACCCGCCGTGCCGAGGAGATGGAGAGCGGCACCCTGGAGATGTTCGACGCCCTGGGCTCCCAGTCGCTGCTCTTCTCCTTCGAGAAACGCGCCGGGCAGCGGGACTCGGCCTTCGTCGAGGAGTCGCAGTCGTGGTTCGACGCCCTCTGGGAAACCATCACGTCGGACCTGACACTCTCCTAGTGACTCCTGAAACGACGCAGACTGATGCGGTGACAGCAGATTCCGAGAACGTCCGACGACTGGTCACCCGTGCCCGCTTCGTGCTCTGGGACTTCGACGGGCCGATCTGCAGGCTCTTCGCGGGGCACCCGGCGGACGAGGTGGCCCGGGAGATGCGCGAGTGGCTGCGGGGGCAGGGCCTGCTCCACCTGCTGACCGAGGAGGAACAGGGGGCCGCCGATCCGCACGTCATCCTCAGGGCGGTCGACGAACGCCACCCCGGCAGCGACCTCGTCACGGCCCTGGAGGAACTGCTCACGCACCACGAGCTCCTCGCCGTCCCCGACGCCTGGCCGACGCCGTACGCCGATCCGGTGATCCGCACCTGGACCGCGGTCGGCGCCCGCCTCGCGGTCACCACGAACAACTCCGCGCGCACGGCCTCCGCCTACCTCCGGGGCCGCGGCCTGCTCGACTGCTTCGCCCCCCACATCTACGGGCGCACCCACGAGCTCCATCAGCTCAAGCCGGACCCGCACCACCTCAACCGCGCCCTCGGCGCACTCGGCGCGGCCCCCGAGGACGCCCTGATGATCGGCGACAGTCCCTCCGACGCCCAGGCCGCCGCCCAGGCCGGCGTCCCCTTCCTCGGCTACGCCCGCAACGACGAGAAGGAGAAGGCCCTGCGGGCCGCCGACGCCACCACGATCGTCGGCTCCCTGGAACAGGTACTGAGCGGACTGCGGTAGCCCCGAGGGGGCCCCGACCGCCCGGACCACCCGTACACGCGCTCGCCCCGTCACCCTCTTGGCACGTCAGGTGCCACGGGGGCGACGACATCTGGCAGCATGCTCGTTCTCGGGGGGAGTACCGTGCTTCACTTCCACACCACTGGTGTGCTCAGCCCGAGGAAATGACGAACCATGTCATCCGAACCCGACTCCTCTCCCGCGCGGGACCGCGCCGCCGAGTTGAGCGGCGACCCGAGCGCGGTCGAGGGGCCGCTCGAGGGCTACCACCACGAGACGTACGTGATCCCGCTGCCCGAGGCGGTGGCCGGCGGGGACGCGGGGCGCGGCAAGTGCCGCTCGCCGCGGGAGAACCTGCTCTGGTTCGACCGTCGCTGCTTCCTGTCGGAGGAACGGCTGCTGCTCGCGCTGCGCGGGCACGTGGAAGGGGCGGCGATTCCCCGCGTCTACACGGTCTCGGACGAGACGCTGCTGCAGGAGTTCATCGAGGGGCACACGCTCGGGGAACTGCACCCCTCCGGGGAGCACGTCCCCGACGCGCTCGTCGACCAGGTCTTCGTCCTGTTCGAGAGGCTGGCGGACATCGCCCCGGGCGACCTGGCGGTGGAGCGCAGGTGCACCCCGGAGGACCGCTCCGACGACCATGACAGCGCGGACTTCCTGGAGCGGCTCGTCCACTTCGCGGAACAGCGCGTCTACCGGTACAACCGGCCCCGTCTCGGCCCCCTCTTCGACGAACTCGGGCTCGACGACGGCTGTTTCACCGCGCTGCGGGACCGTGTCGCGGGCCTGCGGCCGCGCCGCTTCTGCCTGCTGCACGCGGACCTGCACCGGGAGAACTTCGTCGTGGACGCGGCCGGCCGGCTGTGGACCATCGACTGGGAACTGGCCATGTTCGGCGATCCCCTCTACGACCTCGCGACCCACCTGTACCTCATGCGCTACCCCGACTGGCAGCACCGGCTCGTCGCCAAGCGGTGGGCGCAGGTCATGGAGGAGCGCTGGGCGGGGACGGCCTGGGAGGGCGGCACCAAGGGCTGGGAGGAGGACCTGGAGAAGCTGCTCGACTTCAAACGGGCCCAGTCCGTGTTCACGGACGTCGTCCGCGCCACCGAATTCCTCACCCGCAGTCCGGACGACGAGGGCCTCCTCGTCAAGGAGGCCCACCGGCTGCACGCCGTCCTCACCGCCGCCCGGCGTCCCCTGCGCCTGACCGGCGTCCCGGCCCCCGACCGCATCGCGGCGGCCCTGGACCGAGCGGCGCGGTGACGGTACGCGGCCCGGGGCCCCGGGTGGCGGGCCGCTGCGTAGGCTCGGCGGCATGAGGGAGAAGCACGGGAACGACGGAAGCGGCGGGAGCGTGGCGAACGGGGGCAGCGCGGTGGACGGCGGGAGCCGGGGCGCCGGTGACGCGGCGGCCGCTGCCGGTGGTCCTTCCGGTCCGTCGAGTCCCTCCGGTCCGTCGGGTCCTGCGGGTCTGCCCGGTCCTTCCGGTGTCGTCGGCCTGCGGGAGCGGAAGCGGCTGCGGATGTACAGGGACGTCTCCGAGACCGCGATCGCGCTGTTCCTGGAGCGTGGTTTCGACGCCGTGTCCGTGGCCGAGGTGGCCGCCGCGGCGGAGATCTCCAAGCCGACGCTGTTCCGGTACTTCCCCACCAAGGAGGACCTGGTCCTGCACCGGTTCGCCGACCACGAGACGGAGCCGGCCCGCCTCGTCGCCGCCCGGGCCGAGGGCACCTCACCGGTCGCCGCGCTGCGCGCCCGCTTCCTCGACGGGCTGGACCACCGCGACCCCGTCACCGGGCTCAACGACGCCCCCGCCGTGCTCGACTTCCACCGACTCCTCTACGGCACCCCCGCCCTGGCCGCCCGGCTCCACGGCTACCTCGAACGCTCCGAGGCCGCGCTCGCCTCGGCCCTCGGCGGCGGCCTCGACGCCCGGCTCGCCGCGGCGCAGATCATCGCCGTGCAGCGGGTCCTCGCGCTGGAGAACTGGCGGCGGATGGCGGCGGGGGAGCGGGCGGACGACGTCCACGGCGAGGCCGTCGAGGCGGCGCAGCGGGCGTTCGGACGGCTGGGGGAAGGGCTGGGCGGGTTCGGGGGCCCGAGGTGAGCCGAACACCCCGGGCAATGATGCCTGAGTAAAAAACGTTACCGAGTAACGGAAATTGGGTACGCTGGGCCCATGCCCTCCGCCGTACCCCCGCCCGTGCCTGCCGCGCCCTCGGTTGCTTCCGCGCCCTCGGTTGCTTCCGCGTCCTCCGTGTCCTCCGCGTCCTCCGTGTCCTCGGCATCCTCCGCGTCCCTCACGCCCCCCGCCCCCGCCCCCGCTCCACCCGCCCCGCTCCGCGCCGAACGCGCCCATCACGAGGCCTGCCGCGCCGCGCTCGCCGCGCTGCTCGCCGGCGCGGACGAACAGGTCGTCACGGGGGCGGACGTCTCCGCCTCCGGCGCCGACGCGGAAGTCCTCGGCAGACAACTGCGCGGCCGCGCCCGGGACCTGCGGGAACTCCCCGAGGGCCCGCTCTTCTTCGGGCGCCTCGACTTCGCCGAGGACGCCCCCGGGCACGCCGGGCAGAGCTACCACATCGGCCGGCTCAGGCTCAGCACGGACCCGGCCGCCCCGCCCCTCGTCGTCGACTGGCGCGCACCCGTCTCGCGCGCCTTCTACCAGGCGAGCGTCGCCGAGCCGCAGGGCGTCGCCGTCCGCCGCCGCTTCGGCTGGGCCCCCGGCAGCCGCGGCGCCTCGGCCGACCTGACCGGCTTCGAGGACGAGCCCCTCACCGGCGCCACCGCCCCCGAGGGGCCCGGTCGCCTCCTCACCGCCGAGATCGAACGGCCCCGGCTCGGCCCGATGCGCGACATCGCCGCCACCATCCAGCCCGAGCAGGACGACCTCGTCCGCGCCGGCCTGTCGACCACCCTGTGCGTCCAGGGTGCCCCCGGCACCGGCAAGACGGCCGTCGGACTGCACCGGGCCGCCTACCTCCTCTACACCCACCCGCGGCGCATCCGCCGCGGCGGCCTGCTCGTCCTCGGCCCCCATCGCACCTTCCTCTCCTACATCTCCGAGGTGCTCCCCGCCCTCGGCGAGACCGGCGTGCGCCAGTCCACGCTCGCCGACGAGATCGCCCGGCACCCGGTCACCGCCGAGGACGCGTCGCGTGCCGCCGAGGTCAAGCACGACCCCCGGATGGCGGAGGTCCTGCGCCGGGCCCTGTACGCCGGGGTCGACCCGGATGGTGCCGCCGACCTCACGGTGCCGGACGGCGCCCACCGCCTGCGCGTGTCCGGCGGGACGCTGCGGCAGATCGTGGCGGCCGTACGGGCAGAGGAACCGCCGTACGCGGTGGGGCGCGAGCGGGTGCGCACGCGGATCGCGCACCACGTGCGGGAGCGGGCCGAACGGCGGACGGGGCCGCTCGGCGCCGCCTGGCTGCGGCGCGTCGCCCACTGCCGCCCGGTGGGCGCGTACCTCGACACGGTGTGGCCGCGGGCGCGCCCGGAGGAGGTGCTCGCCGCGCTGCTCGGCGACCGGACGGTGCTCGCCGCGGCGGCCGAAGGGCTGCTGGACGAGAGTGAACAGCGCGCCCTCGCCTGGGCGCGAGCGCCCCGCTCCCCCCGTTCGGCGCGCTGGTCGGCGGCCGACCTCGTCCTCCTCGACGAGCTCGCCGGACTGATCGAGCACCCGGAGGGCTACGCCCACGTCGTCGTCGACGAGGCGCAGGACCTCTCGCCGATGGAGTGCCGGGCGATCGCGCGCAGGGCCGCCTTCGGCTCCCTCACCGTGCTCGGGGACCTCGCGCAGGGCACCACTCCCTGGTCCGCGCGGGACTGGCCGGCCCTCCTCGCCCACCTGGGTCGGCCCGAGGCCGCCGTGATCCCGCTGACCACCGGGTTCCGGGTGCCGGAGGCCGTCCTCGGCCTGGCCAACCGGCTGCTGGACCGGCTCGACGTGGACGTGCCGCGGGCCCGGTCGCTGCGCCGGGACGGCGAACTGACCGTCCGGCACGTGCGGCACCCGGAGGAGCTGGACGGCGCGGTCGTCGAGGCGGTCAGGAGGGCGCTCACGCACGAGGGGTCGGTCGGTGTGATCACCGTCGATCGTGACGCCGAGCGGGTGCGCGGGGTCCTCGGCGCCGCGGGCATCGGGGCGGCCGGTCCGGAACAACCGGCCGCCCCCGTCGTGGTGGTGCCGGCGGGTGCGGTGAAGGGGCTGGAGTACGACCACGTCGTCGCCGTGGAACCGGCGGCGATCGCCGAGGCCGAACCGCGCGGCCCGCACCGCCTCTACGTCGTCCTCACCCGCGCCGTCTCCCGGCTGGACGTGCTGCACAGCCGACCGCTGCCGTGGTGACCCGGCCCGCCCGTTCCCCTACCAGTGCGAACCGCCCGCCCCGGTCGGGAGCGTGGCCCGTGCCGGGAAGACCCGCCGCTGGTCGTAGCCGTGCTCCCGTCCCTCCGCGGCCGGCCTGCTGCGCGGGGAGCGCACCAGCACCCGCTTGAGCCAGCGGTCCGTGCCGTCGTAGCGGGGGCGGAAGGAGAGCCGCCCGTGCACCAGGGTGTCGTTGTCGATGACGAGCAGGTCGCCCGGGGACAGCGGCACGACGAAGCCCTGCTCCTCGAAGGCGGCGCCGAGGCGTTCGTGCGCGGAGACGAAGTCCTTGTCGTCGGTGAGATACCGCGTGTACGAGGGGTCGTAGCGCACGCAGAGCCCGTCCGGCCGGTCCCACAGCGTCGCCATCCCGACCGGCTCGGCCGGTTCCGCGCTCCCGTCGCCGTAGGCGTAGCTGTCGTCCGGCTCTATCGCGAGCAGCGGCCGGCGCAGTTGTGCGACATCGTCGGGGTCGAGGTCGAGATCGCGCACGGAGGCGAGCCTGCTGCCGATCCCGTCCGGATTGCGCACGCACGCGAGCAGGAGGTAGTCGGCGCGCTGGGGATGGAACCCGTCCTCGGTGTGCCAGACGAGCGGCACCGCGCTGCTCGCGCCCACCTGGAGGTGCTCGAAGCCCTTGCTCGGCACGATGTCGTGCACCAGGCGCCCCTCCTGCTGCTCGCTCCAGCCGAAGACGGAACCGAGTGTCTCCGCGACGAGAGCCAGGGAGATCTCGAAGGGCGCGGTGGCGTCCGGGTCGTTCCGCGACCAGTGCGACGGGGTGGCGCCGAGGTCGAGGAGGCCCCCGAAGAGCCCCTCGACCACCCGGAAGCCCCGGGCCGGGTCGGGCGGCAGGACCGTCTCGCGCAGGGCCCGTCGCAGGGGTCCGCACGACAGCCACTCGGGGCGGCTCAGGACGGTCTGGCCGGTGGCGCCGGCAGCCACGCGCTCGCGTGCCGCCTCCTCGAGAAGTGCCCTGGCCTCGCCGGGGGCTTGATCGGTGGTGACGTGATCGGTGGGGGTCTGGCCGAGCATGAGGGTGTCCTTCCGGGGGCGGTGCGCACGCGGGGGCATGCGTGGGCGTGCGGGGTGAAAGGGAGTGGGGGCGGAGGGGAGTGGGGGGAGGGCGTGCGGGAGACGGGGGCGCGGGGAGGCGGCGCCCGGCGCCTCTACGGGGTGCTGCTCGGGGCGAGGCGGGGCACGGCGGCGGGCTCCGTCCGCCTGTCGGTGCCGGTGTCGGTGCCGGTGTCGGTGCCGGTGCCGGTGCTGGTGCCGGTGCGTGGGCCGGTGGCCGAGGTGCTGCGGAGTTCGACCAGGAGCATGGCCAGCAGGACCAGCAGACTGCCGATCACCTGCCGGGCGGAGAGGACGTCACCGGCGAACACCCCCACCAGGGCGGCGAAGGCGGGTTCCAGGGTCAGGACGACCGCTACCCGCACGGGGCTGAGTCTGGTCTGTGCCCAGGTCTGGACGACCAGAGCGGCGGCCGTGGCGAACACCCCGGTCCACACCACGCCGAACCAGGCGGCCCGGTCGGGCGGGAGGAGGCTGAGCCCTCCGGGCAGTGCCGCGAGGGACGCAGCGACGGCCACGGTCGCCATCTGGGCGAAGGCGAGCGCGTAGGGGTCCCGTCCCGCCGCCCAGGTGTCGGTGCCGAGGATCTGCAGGGCGATGCCCAGGGCGCAGCCCAGGGTCAGGAGTTCACCCGTGCCGACACGGAGGCCGTTGAGGGTGAGCAGCGCGAGTCCGGCGAACGCGAGGCCGGTCCCCGCCCAGGCGGCCGGCGTGACGCGCCGGCGCAGTACGAGTGCGGCCAGCAGCGGAGTGAACACCACGAACATTCCGGTGACGAAAGCGGAGATTGTCGCGGAGGTGTGCCGCAGGCCGAATACCTGCAAGGTGTAGGCCGTACCGAGAGCAATGCCGAGAGCGGCTCCCCCGGCCCAGCCTGCGCGGTCGAGCGACATTATTCTGCGCGGTCGCAAGGCCGCCAGAACCAGCGCGCCCACCGTGAAACGCGCGGCCATGAAATCGAGAACCGGCATGGTGTCGGTCGCGTCCTGAATGACGAGGAAGGTCGACCCCCACACCGCGGTCACGCCCACGAGCAGTGCCACGGCCACCAGGCCCTGTCTGTTCCGGTGGGGCGGGAACAGTGGGTGCCTCGCGGCCGTCATCTCGCTCGCGGGCCGGAATAAGGAGGTTCCGGTGCTGTTTTCGGGGCGAAAAGCGCTGGGTAAGCCGCGATGCGCACGGCGAACAGTACTGCGATCGTCCTTGGGCATGGTTCATGACCCCCAGCCGATGGAGAGTGCAGGCGGTGTCGAGTTCCATGAGACACCCGCGATCCTTCGAATTGCTTTTCCTCCGGGAGAACTTGAGCAAGTTCAGAGGTCCGGGGCGAAGCAACGATGAACCGCCGAATTGTCTGTGTTGTGCTGTCGCCGCTGTCGCCGCTGTCGCCGCTGTCGCCGCTGTCGCCGGTGCCGCCGGTGCCGCCGGTCGTGCCGGTCCCGGAAGGGCGGGCGGAGTGATGCCGAGGGGCGATGTGACGCAGGACACGGGAACTCGGGCGCGTGGGACGGCAGTCCAGGACGTGACCACAGATATGCGAAGCCGTGTGCGCGCCGGGGACCCGGACGCCTTCGCGGAACTCTTCGACGAGTGCGCCCGGGCCGTGTACAACCACGCCTTCCGGCTGACCGCCGACTGGTCCGCGGCTGAGGACGTCATGTCCGCGACGTTCATGGAGGCGTGGCGCCGCCGTGCGTCCGTCGACGCCGAAGGGGGCTCGCTGCGGCCGTGGTTGCTGGGCATCGCGACCAACGTGGCCCGCTCCCAGTACCGCAGCAACCGCCGGTACCGGAACGCCGCCGAGGCGGTGGCCGCCGAGGGCGCGGCCCGGGAACGGGTCGAGGACCACGCCGAGGAGACGGCCGCACGGCTCGACGACCGGCGCCGGATCGCCGCCACTCTCACCGCCCTCAGCCTGCTGAAACGCCCCGAACGCGAGGTGCTGACGCTGTGCCTGTGGGAGGGCATGGAGTACGCCGACGCCGCCAGGGTCCTCGGCATCCCCCTCGGCACCGTCCGTTCCCGGCTCTCCCGCGCCCGCCGCAGGCTGCGCAAGCTCGCCGACGCGCAACTGCTCAAGGACGGGGGCCCGGACGGCGGCCCGGAGAAATTTCGTGGCGAACGGGAACTCACCGCCACGAAACGGCAGACAACAGGTGATCGCGGATACGTGATCCGGTCCGCACAGGAAGGACACCGATGAACGCCAAGCCCTCCCAGCCGCACCCGGCTGAGTGGACGGAGACGCAGGGCCTCCTGCCCTCCGCTCCGCGAGACCTGCCGGCGGGCCGTCACCAGTTCCACAAGGAGCAGATGATGACCCAGATCCACGAGGACCTCCGCACGTCCGCCGCCGCCACCGACGACCGTCGTCCGGTCGCCGTCCCCCGGCACCGCAACCCGTTCCTGCGCCGCGTCGTCCTGGTGCCCGCGGCGGCCCTCGCGCTCTCGGGCGCGGTCGTCACCACCGTCGTCGTGTCCGGCGGCGACGGAGACGGCGGCAGGACCCCGCTGGCCACCGGGCCCGCGCTCACCACCACGGTGGGCACGGCCGACACCCAGGGCGCCCCCCGGCTGCTCGACCGGATCTCCCTCGCCGCCGCCGAGGTCTCCGAACCGGCGCCGCACGCCGGCCAGTACGTCTACATCGCCTCCAAGGTCGCCGACACCTACCCCAAGACGGTCGACGACAAGACCACGGTCGTCAGCGAGAAGCTGCACACCCGCCAGGTCTGGAACTCCCTGGACGGCAAGGACGGCTGGCTGATCGAGCCGGGCGAGACCAGCGACAAGGGCATGACCCTCTCCAGTGACATCCCGGTGAGCTCCGCCTACAACGACCTGGCGGCGCTCCCCACCAACCCCGACGCGCTGCTCCGCCGCATCTACCGGGACTCGGACGCCGAACGGGACAAGGAGGTCCCCCGCGACCAGGCGGCCTTCGTCGCCATCGGCGACCTGCTCACCGAGAGCTACCCGCCGGCCCGCCTCGCCGCCGCCCTCTACAAGGCCGCGGCCAAGATCCCGGGGGTCGTGGCGGTGGACGACGCGGTCGACGCGGTGGGCCGCCACGGGGTGGCCATCGCCCGGCAGAACGACACCGACGGCGAGCGCACCGAGTGGATCTTCGACAAGAAGACCCTCAGCTTCCTCGGCGAACGCAACGTCGTCGTCGAGAAGACCCCGGACAGCCCCTTCGAGGTCGGCACCGTCACCTTCACCAGCGCGATCACCCAGCGCGCGGTGGTCGACGCCAACAAGCAGGTCCCGAGCCAGGCCGGCTGACCACCCCGGCACCCACGGCCGGGCCCCGCCTCCGCACGGGGGGAGGCGGGGCTCGACCCGGTGGCCGTCACCGGGTGGCCGTCACCGGGTGGCCGTCACCGGGTGGCCGTCACCGGGTGGCCGTACGCGTCCTCGGCCCTCACCCCTCTACCCCCTCGCGACGGCCTCCGCGATCCGCCGGGCGGCCTGGGCGGGGGTGAGGCGCGTGGTGTCGACGACCTCGGCCTCCTGGTGCAGCCAGGTGCGGGCCGCCTCGGCGTAGGGCTCGACGTAGGCGAGACGGAACTCCGAGGGGCCGAGGACGGTGTCCTCCTCGATGCGTCGCAGGAGCGTGTCCCGGTCGGCGTGCAGAACGAAGTGGCGCACCGGAATCGCGTGCTCGGCGAGGCCCGCGCCGATCTCCCGCCAGTACCGCTCGACCAGGACGGTCATGGGCATCACCAGGGTGCCGCCGGTGTATTCGAGCACCCGCCGGGCGGTCTCCACCACGAGCGGCCGCCACGGCGGCCAGTCCTGGAAGTTGCCCGTCCAGGGCAGCCCCGGCTCGATGTCCATGAGTGTCTCGCCGACCTTCTCGGCATCCAGCACCCGCGAACCCGGGACCAATCGCCGCACGAGGGCACCCGTCGTCGTCTTGCCCACCCCGTGCGTGCCGTTCAACCAGACGATCATGCCGGCCCAGGCTAGCCCGGGCGGGTCACGGCCTCGACGCGGCCTGGGAGCGGGTGAAGCGGAGACCGTCGCCCCCATGGTGAGGAGCCCAGTGGCGTGGCGCACTTTTGCAAGCGGGTGCTTGCAAAAGTTAGCGAGGGTGGGGCATGGTGGAGGCATGGCAACGCTCAATGTCGGCAATCTCGGTGAGTACCTGCGTGAGCAGCGGCGAAACGCGCAGCTGTCGCTCAGGCAGCTCGCCGACGCCGCCGGCGTGTCCAATCCGTACCTGAGCCAGATCGAGCGTGGGCTGCGCAAGCCGAGCGCGGACGTGCTGCAGCAGGTCGCCAAGGCGCTGCGGATCTCCGCCGAGACGCTGTACGTGCGGGCCGGGATCCTCGACGCCGAGCGTGACCGCGTCGAGGTCGAGACCCGGGCCGCGCTGCTCGCCGATCCCACGCTCACCGAGCGCCAGAAGCAGGTGCTGCTCCAGATCTACGAGTCCTTCCGCAAGGAGAACGGACACGGGAACGGATACGAGAGCGGGCTGGAGAACGTGCCCGGTGACGCCGGGACGGGCGGCGCGGCGGCGACGGTCGCCGTGGACGCGGACGGTACAAAGGGTGCGCCGGGCGCACCCGATGCGTTCCGTCCGTCCGAGGCCGAGGCCGCCCCGGACGGCGGCACCGGCACCGGCACCGTGAACGGCTCGCGCACGGCCGGCGGCGACGCCGGACCGCGGCGTACGGCCGGCTGAACCCCGGCCGCGCCCACCGGACGGGCAGCCGGACGGGTGCCGCGGTCACCACAAACCCTCAGCAGACAGCAATCCGGGAGGACCATCGTCATGGCCATCACCGACGACCTGCGCAAGACCCTCAGCGACCCCAAGCCCTTCTACTTCGCCGCCGGCACCGCCGACCTCGCATGGAAGCAGGCCCTCCGGGTGCCGAGCCTGGTCGAGCAGCTCCGCAACGAGGCGCCGGCCCGTATCGATGCCGTGCGCAACACCGACCCCAAGGCCGTGCAGGAGAAGGCCGCCGCCCGCGCCAAGGAGGCGCAGGAGACCCTTCAGGCCCGGGTCAACGACCTCATCGGCTCCTTCGACACCGACCTGAAGAAGCTCGGCGAGTCCGCCCAGGACCTCGCGCTGCGCGGGGTCGGCGTCGCCGCCGAGTACGCCGTCCGCGCCCGTGAGGCCTACGAGAAGGTCGCCGAGCAGGGCGAGCAGGCCGTGCGCACCTGGCGCGGCGACGCCGCCGAGGAGATCGAGGACCTCGCGATCGCCGTCGAGCCCGAGCCCGCGCCGAAGAGCCAGGCCAAGCCCCGCCCGGTGCAGCCCGTCAAGCCCGTGGCCAAGCCCGCGGAGCCGGTCCGGATCGAGGACGACAAGCCGTCCGCGACCGCGCCGAAGCCCACCGCGCGCAAGTCCACCGCGACGAGTCAGGCGAGCCCGGCGAGCCCGGCGAAGAAGGCCCCGGCCCGCAAGCCGAGCACGGCCAGGAAGACCACGCCTCCGGCCAAGTGACCGGGGTGCGGGAACGGGCCGGACGCTCCGGGCACTTCCGGAATGCCCGGCCCGTTCTACGGGTACGGTGGCCGTACCGGCGCACGGTCGGCCGAAGGACGACACGACCACGACCACGACTCGGACGGTGGGCAACATGCTGTTGACGGCATTCGGCGGCCTGATGTGGCTGCTCTACACCGCCATGCTGGTGCTCGCCGTGGTGGCACTGGTCATGGCCGCGCTCTTCCGCGACGACGCCTACCGCGCCGCCGACAAGAAGACCAAGGGCTTCTGGCTGATCATCCTCGGCGTCACGGTCGCGGTGAACCTGCTGATCCCCATGCTGTTCCTGCAGCTCGCCGGACTCGTCGCCACGATCGTCTTCTTCGTCGACGTCCGTCCCGCCCTGCGTGGGGTCTCGGGCGGCGGCTTCGGGCGCCGGAGCAGCGGCGGCAGCAGCAGCGACGGCCCGTACGGGCCCTACAACGGCGGCCGCTGAACCCTCTCGGCCGCGGCAGACACGGCACGGCGCGCTCCGGCCGGGTCTGGCCGGGCCGGGTTCGCGGTGTCCGGCGGGGGCGTCAGGCGCTGCGGTCCAGCAGGACGACGGCCACGTCGTCCGTGAGCTCGCCGCCGTTGAGGTCGCGCACCTCGTCGACCGTGGTGCGCAGCAGTGTCTCGCCGCTCAGGCCCTGTTCCAGCCTGCGGCGCACCAGCCCGAGCATTCCCTCCTGGCCGAGGCGTTCCCCCGTGTTCCCGACGTGGCCCTCTATGAGGCCGTCGGTGTAGAGCATCAGGCTCCACGCGGCCCCCAGCTCCACCTGCGTACGGGGCCAGCGGGCCCGCGGCAGCAGGCCCAGCGCGGGGCCGTTGTTGTCGTACGGCAGCAGCTCCGGCGCCCGGCCGGGGCGGGCGACCAGCGGGGCCGGATGGCCGGCCAGGCACAGGCCCGCGCGACGGCCGTCCGGCGCGATGTCCACCGTGCACAGCGTCGCGAAGATCTCGTCGTTGTCGCGCTCGTGCTCCAGCACCTGTTGGAGCGTGGAGAGCAACTGGTCGCCGCACAGCCCCGCCAGCGTCAGCGCCCGCCAGGCTATGCGCAGCTCCACGCCGAGCGCCGCCTCGTCGGGACCGTGCCCGCAGACGTCACCGATCATCGCGTGCACGGTGCCGTCCGGGGTGCGCACGGTGTCGTAGAAGTCCCCGCCGAGCAGCGCGCGCGAGCGGCCGGGCCGGTAGCGGGCCGCGAAGCGCAGGGAGGAGCCCTCGAGGAGCGGTGTCGGGAGCAGCCCGCGCTCCAGCCGGGCGTTCTCCTGCGCGCGCAGCTTCGACTCGGTCAGCCGCCGTTCGGCGGTGTCCGAGCGCTTGCGTTCCACCGCGTACCGGATCGCCCGGCTCAGCAGCCTGCCGTCCAGCTCCTCGCGCAGCAGGTAGTCCTGCGCGCCCACGCGCACCGCCTCGGCGCCGCGCTCGGCGTCACCGCTGGCGGTCAGCGCGAGGACGGCGTGCCGGGGCGCGAGCTCCAGCACGTGGCGCAGTACCACCAGCTCGTCCTCGCTGTCGGCGGCCCGGCCGGGCGCGGGCAGCGCGAGGTCGAGCAGGATGCAGTGGACGTCGTCGGTGAGCAGCCGCTCGGCCTCGGTGAGGTTGCGGGCCGTGCGCAGTCGGATGGGGCGGCCCGCCGAGTCGAGCATCTCGGGCACGATCGGCGAGCCCGCCGGGTCGTCCTCGATCACCAGCAGGGTGAGGTTGGCGGGCGTGGCGTCGGCGGAGGCCGGCGCGGCGGGCACGGCGGAGCCGTCCGGCACGGCCGTGCCGTCGGCCGGCGCGTCCGTGGCCGGACCGCGGACGCCCTCGGCGGGCGGCTCGCGGCCCGTCTCCGTGGACGGGCCGCCGACGTGGGGCGCGGCCTGAGCCTGACCACTCTCCGCGGCCGGGATCGCTCTCTGCCGCGGTACGGGTACGGGCATCGTCTTGGGTTCCTTCCCTCCCCCCGAGGGCGTGGTGGCGCGAAGGACCTCGCCCACCGACGGGGACCATAGCGGTAGCCGCGCCCGCAGCGGAATGGTGTTCCGGACCACGCGGGGCAGGGCGCCACCGTCATATGCCGCGATACGCGGCGGACTTGGACACCCCGGGACGGGGTGCGGGATGACGAACGTCACGTGCGCGGCACACCCTTCGACGGCCCGCCGAGGGACGGACGGTGGGGTGCGTCACGCGACACCGCACGTCACCCCGGCCTTGGCGCCCCGTGCCTCGCGCCGGCAGGGGGCACGGTCGAGGACCGCCTGCCGGGTGGCGCGGACCTTGCCCACCGCTGCCGAGGACGTCCTCGCGCGGCGCCGTGGACATCGTCAGGCGGTGCCGCGGGTGTCACCCGGCTTCGCGAGGGCGTGCGCGGTGCGCCTCACGCGTCGGGGCGCACCACCCCGAGTATCGGCATCGTGCCCGCGCCGGCGATCGTCACCGTGCGGCCGGGGCGCGGGGCGTGGACGATCTTGCCGTCGCCCAGGTACATGGCCACGTGGCTCGCGTCCTCGAAGTAGATGATCAGGTCACCGGGGCGCATGTCCGCGAGGGCGACGTGAGGGAGTCGCTTCCACTGCTCCTGCGAGGTCCGCGGGATCGCGTGGCCGGCGGCGAGCCAGGCCTGTGACGTCAGTCCCGAGCAGTCGTAGGAGTTCGGCCCCTCGGCGCCCCACACGTACGGCTTGCCGATCTGGTCCGTGGCGAAGGCCACCGCCTCGCGGCCCGCCGCGGACGCCTTGGTGTTCACGTCCTTCAGCACACCGGAGTCGAGCCAGGCGGTCTGCGCCTGCCGGGCGGCCTCCTCCTCCAGCTTGGCCAGCCGCTCCTTCTCCTTCGCCTCCAACTGGTCCTGGAGGGTCTCCGCGGCGGCGATCCGCTTCTTCACCCGCTTCTTCGCAGAGGCCTTCTCCTTGCGGTTGGCCTCCAGCTTCTCGTAGCGGTCGGAGGCGTCGCTGGAGAGCTTCCCCAGATCGGTCTTGGTCTGCTTCAGCTCGTCGATCAGGCCCATGGTGGCCTGCTGGCCCTGCCGGGCGAGTTGGGCACCGTCGAGGAACTTCTGCGGGTCCTCGCTCAGCCAGAGCTGCATCTCCGGCGGCAGGGTCCCGCCGCGGTACTGGGCGCGGGCCGCGGCGCCGGCCCGGTCCTGCAGTTCACCCAGCTTCGCCTTGGCCGCGTCGATCTGGCGGTTCAGCTCGGCGATGCGGGCGGACTGGCTCTCGGCCTTCTCCTCGGCGGCGTTGTAGGCGTCCGTGGCGACCGCGGCCTGGTGGTACAGCTTGTCCAACTTCTCCTGCACGGCCTCGAGTTGAGCGTCGGTCGCCGTGTCCTCCGTCGAGGTGGGCGGGGTGCCGGCCGAACTGCCGTCCGTCGAACCGCCGTCGGCGGAGTTCTTGGCGTCCGCCGACGCGTCCCCGCCTCCCTGGCCGCCGGAGGACGGCGCGGGCGGGGGCTTCGGCGCCGAAGCGCTCGCGAACGCCGTGCCCGGTGCGCTCAGCACGGTGACCGCGCAGACCAGGGCGATGGCCGCCGTGGTCAGGCTCCGCTGTCCGGATCCCATACTCCGTCCCCCAAATAACTGAGTTTCCCGTCAGTAACTTTCGGACGCCTGGGGGATCGTGCCACGTCGTCGCCCGGAACGACAGGGTGCGTGTCGTACCGGGAGTCTTTCTCCCCTTCTCGCGTCCTTACCGCGTCCTTGTCGCGTCCGCGACGACGATCTCCCGGCGACTGTGACGAACGACGTGCGGAGATCGTTCCCTGCCGGGTTCGGTCCCGTGGCGCCGGTGCGCCGTAACGCCGGTGCGCCGGTGCGTCGGATCCTCGTACCGCCGTCCGCCGTCCGCCGCCTGCCGTCCGTCTGCCGCCGTCCGCCGGCGTCGCCGGGGCGGCTCGCCGTCCGCTACGCGGCGGAGGGCGGTGCCGGCACCGAGGCCGGCGTCCAGCCGCGGGGCGCCAACGCCTGCCAGGCCACGGTGACCTCACCCTGGCGCCAGCGCCCTGCGGTGTCCGCCACCGGCCAGTCGCCGGTCAGCGCGCGGACCGTGCGTATCCAGCGCTGGCGTGCACCGTAGGAGGCGTACGGCGCCGCCGAGGCCCAGGCGCGGTCGAAGTCGCGCAGGAACGCGTGCACCGGCTCCCCCGTGACGTTGCGGTGGATGAGCGCCTTCGGGAGTCTTTCCGCGAGGTCGGAGGGGCGTTCCAGGGACCCGAGCCGGGTCGCGAAGGTCACGGTGCGGGGGCCCTCGGGGCCGAGCGCGACCCAGACGTGCCGTCGGCCGATCTCGTCGCACGTGCCCTCGACGAGCAGTCCGCCGCGGGAGCCGGTCGCCGGGTCGGCGGGGGCCAGTCGGGCGCACAGCCGCCGCCAGACCGCGGCGACCACCTCCTCGTCGTACTGCCGCAGGACGTTCGCGGCGCGGATCAGGGCGGGGCGGCCGGGGACCGGGACCTCGAAGCCGCCGTGCCGGAAGTCCAGCCCGTCCCGTGCGTAGGGCTGCGCGGCGGCGACGCGGGCGGGGTCGATCTCGATGCCGACGACGCGGGTGCGGGGGGCGGCGGAGTGGAGCCGGCGCAGCAACTCGACGGCGGTCCAGGGCGCCGCACCGTAACCGAGGTCGACGGCGAGGGGGGCGGGGGAGCGGCGGAGTTCGGCGCCGTGGGCCGCCGCGATCCAGCGGTCCATGCGGCGGAGCCGGTTGGGGTTGGTGGTCCCGCGTGTCGCCGTACCCACGGGGCGGGACGCTGCGCGGGTTGTCATGCGTACGAGATTAGGCGGGAGCGGCAGATGCCGTGCGGGCCTGTGGACAACTCCCGCCCACGTGCGCCCGGCCATCCGCCGGGTACCCGGAAACGGAAGGGAGCCGCGACGACAAGGCTCTCGGAAGGCCACCGCTACAGGGCCGCCGACGAAGTGCCGACGCAAGCGAGCTCGAACGGTTGAGCGAACTCGGGTAATAAGTAGGCAAAATTCCGTCCGCCGGAAATGGAGTGGAACGCTCCGGTGTTGGCCCTGGTCGGAGGGCCAGCCACGCCCACCACCGCGCCCGACACGCCCCCGTCCGCCCGCTGCAAGGAGGAACGCCACCGTGAGCCAGTACATCAACAGGCTCGGGCGTCGATCGGCAGCAAGCTCCCCCACTCCCCGCCTGCGTCTCGCCCGCCGCCCCCGGCGCGTCGCGATGCTGTCCGTGCACACCTCCCCGCTGCACCAGCCCGGTACGGGCGACGCCGGCGGCATGAACGTCTACATCGTGGAGCTGGCCCAGCGGCTCGCCGCCCAGAACATCCAGGTCGAGATCTTCACCCGCGCCACCAGCGCCTCCGTGGCGCCCACCGTGGAACTGTGCCCCGGCGTCCTCGTCCGGCACATCGACGCCGGCCCCTACGAGGGTCTGGCCAAGGAGGACCTCCCCGCCCAGCTGTGCGCCTTCACCCACGGCGTGATGCAGGCATGGGCCGGCCACCGCCCCGGCCACTACGACCTCGTCCACTCGCACTACTGGCTCTCCGGCCACGTCGGCTGGCTCGCCGCCCAGCGCTGGGGCGTCCCGCTCGTGCACGCCATGCACACCATGGCCAAGGTCAAGAACGCCAGCCTCGCCGCCGGCGACACCCCCGAGCCCGCCGCGCGCGTGATCGGCGAGACCCAGGTCGTGCGCGCCGCCGACCGCCTCATCGCCAACACCACCGAGGAGGCCGGGGAACTGCTTCGCCACTACGAGGCGGACCCCGCGCGCGTCGCCGTCGTCCATCCCGGCGTCAACCTGGAACGCTTCCGTCCCGCGGACGGCCGCGCCGCCGCCCGTGCCCGGCTCGGCCTGCCCCAGGACGCGCTCGTGCCCCTCTTCGCGGGCCGCATCCAGCCCCTCAAGGCCCCCGACATACTCCTGCGCGCCGTCGCCGTCCTCCTCGACCGGCGTCCCGAACTGCGCTCCCGCATGGTCGTCCCCGTCGTGGGCGGTCCCAGCGGCAGTGGCCTGGCCAAGCCCGAGGGACTGCAGAAGCTCGCCGCCCGGCTCGGCATAGCCGACGTCGTACGGTTCCGGCCGCCCGTCGCCCAGGACCAGCTCGCCGACTGGTTCCGGGCCGCCTCCGTCCTGGTCATGCCCTCCTACAGCGAGTCGTTCGGCCTGGTCGCCATAGAGGCGCAGGCGGCCGGTACGCCGGTGCTCGCCGCGGCCGTCGGCGGTCTGCCGGTCGCCGTGCGGGACCGCTCCACGGGCTTCCTGGTGGACGGCCACGACCCCGTCGCCTACGCGCGCGTGCTGGAGGATTTCGCCGACACGCCGACGCTCACCGACACCATGGGCGACGCCGCCGCCCGGCACGCCCGCTGCTTCGGCTGGGACGCGGCCGCCGCCGCCACCGCCGAGGTGTACACGGGTGCCGTCCACGACCACCGGCGCCGCATGCGTGCGGCCGCCGCCGAGGCCCGTCGCGTACGCTCCCACCATGGCTGAGGAGGAGCAGCGGGTGACGCGTGCGGGTGAGGTCGTCGAGGCCGCCCTGAAGGATGCCGAGCTCGAGTGGGAGAGCCCGGAGCCCGGCGCGTACGTCGTCAAGCTCCCCGGCACACGGAAGCTGTCGACCACCCTTTCCCTGCGCCTCGGCCGGCACGCGCTCTCCCTGAACGCCTTCGTCGTCCGCCACCCCGACGAGAACGAGGCCGGAGTCCACCGCTGGCTCCTGGAGCGCAACCTCAAGCTGTACGGCGTCGCCTACGCCGTCGACCGCCTCGGCGACATCTACCTCGCGGGCAAGGTGCCGCTGGCCGCCGTCACTCCCGAGGAGCTCGACCGCCTCCTCGGCTCCGTCCTGGAGGCGGCGGACGGCGATTTCAACACCCTCCTCGAACTCGGGTTCGCCTCGGCGATCCGCAAGGAGTACGCGTGGCGGGTCTCGCGCGGCGAGTCCACGCGCAACCTGGAGGCGTTCACCCGCCTCACCCGGGACGTGGACGAGGAGACCTGAGCCACGGCCCGAGCGGGAGCCCGTGACGCCGGGACGCTGCGAAGTCGCGTGGCGGGCGCGGCGTTCGAGTCCGTGTGGCCGGCGCGCCGCCGCTTCAGCCGGTGCGGACAGCCGCGCCGTCGCCCGCCCGCGCGTACCGCCCGGGTGTGACCCCGACCAGGCGCCGGAAGTGCCGGGTCAGGTGCGCCTGGTCGTAGAACCCGCTGGCGACCGCGGTGTCGGCCGGCCGCATTCCCCGCAGCAGCAGCCGACGGGCGTGTTCGACCCGGCGTGACATCAGGTACTGGTGCGGCGCGATCCCGAAACGGCGGCTGAACGCCCGTACGAGGTGTGCCGGATGTGCGTGCACGAGACGCGCCGCCTCCTGAAGCGCGACGCCCTCCACGAGCCGCGCGTCGAGCAGTTCGCGCAGCCGGTGGGCGACGCCGCGGTCCGGGGGCGGCACCCGGAGGCGCTGCCGGGGCCGCAGATGCCCGTACAGCCGTTCGGTGACGAGGGTCAGCCGGCTTGCCGCCTCGAACTCGTCGCCGGGCCGGCCGAGCGCGGTGTGCAGTTGCCCGATCCGGGCGCGCAGCAGAGGGTCGCGCAGGTCGGGGCCGTCGACGGCGGCCCCCACCAGCCCCGCGTCGAGCACGGAGAGGTCGAGGTAGAGCACCCGCTTGCGGAAGCCCCGCTCGGTCACCGGCGAGCCGTTGTGCGGGACGTGCGGCGGCAGCAGGGAGACGGTGTCGTGCGGGGTGCCGTGCTCGTGCCGGTCCAGGTCGTACCGTACGGCGCCGTCGTCCACGATCAGCAGCGTCCAGGCGTCGTGGACGTGCATCGGGTAGGCGTACCCCGTGTAGTGGGCGTGGAAGACCTCCACGACACCCGGTACGCGCGGGCGCCAGGCGGAGACCTCGCGCTGAGCGGCCATGCAAAAAACGTACAAGACCCGGACCCGAGCGGATCGGCAGTCTCACTCCATGAGCACCGAGTCCATGGGCACCGAGTCCGCGAACAAGAGCGAGAGCAAGGGGAGGGGCGGGAGCGGGAGCGAGGGCGAGAGCGCCGGGGGCCCCGCGCAGGGCGCCGGTCCGGCCCCCGGCACCCGCTTCGACACCAAGATCGCCGTACTGCTCCGCGACGACCTGGAGACGTGGCAGCGCCTCAACGTGACCGCGTTCCTGGTCAGCGGCCTGGGACCGCAGGTGCCCGAGGTGGTCGGGGAACCCTATGAGGACGCGGACGGCGTGGGGTACCTGCCGATGTTCCGCCAGCCGGTGCTGATCTTCGAGGGGACGAAGGAGACCCTGAAGGCGGCCCACACCCGCGCACTCTCCCGCGCGCTGCCCCGGGCCCTGTTCACCCGCGACCTGTTCGCGACGGGCAACGACCACGACAACCGCGCGGCGGTGCGGGCCGTGCCGACCACGGATCTGGATCTCGTCGGCCTCGCGGTGTACGGGCCCCGCAACGCGGTCGACAAGACCTTCAAGGGCGCGCGCATGCACCCGTGAACACCACTCCGCCCGTTACCCACTTTCGAGTGACGGTGCGGAAGCCTTCCGGGGTGGCGTGACCTGGCGTGCGGTCCCGGCGGGCCGGTGTTCGCGGGGCGGAGACGGTCGACGCGTCGTCAACATGACGCCGTCACACCATAAATGGACGTTGCAGGTGACCGTCACGGAAATATGGACAAGGTGTAACACGACGTCTATGTCGGGTTCACGTGACGGGCTTCGGGAGCACTGTGGGGACGTGCGGCCGGCCGGTCGCACCCGCACCTCGCACCGTTTCCGTCCGCGGCATCACGCCGTGGACGAGGCGTGCCCGCATCATGCAGGGGGAACCTGTGTTCCATTCCGCTCCCGCTTCCTTCTCCTCCCGCCGTCTCGCCGCCGCAGTGCTCGCGGCGGGCACTCTGCTCGGCGTGGCCGCGCTGCCGGCGTCCGCCGCCGACCACGCGCGCCCGCACCGCCAGGAGGTGCAGATCACCCAGGTGAAGTACGACGCCGCTCCGGGGAGGGACGACCGCAACAACCGCACCCTCAACAGGGAGTGGGTGGAGATCTCCAACCGTGGCCGCCACGGGGTCAACCTGAGCGGCTGGACGCTGTCCGACAGGGACGGCCACACCTACACCTTCCGTCACTACCGCCTCGACGGCCGCTCCTCGGTGCGCGTCCACACCGGACGGGGCTTCGACACCCGCCACGACCTGTTCCAGGACCGCAGCCGCGAGGTCTGGGACAACCACGACACGGCGACCCTGCGCAACGACCGCGGCCACCGTGTCGACAGCGAGTCCTGGGGGCGCGGCCGTCACCACTGACGCGTCGGTCGTGACGCGTCGGTCGTGACGCGCCGGTCGTGACGCGTCGGTCGTGACGCGCCGGTCGTGACGCGCCGGTCGTGACGCGTCGGTCGTGACGCGTCGGTCGTGACGCGTCGGTCGTGACCCGGCACGCGTGAAGAAGCTCCCTGCCCGCGGAGGTCTCGTGGGCAGGGAGCTTCCCTGTGCGGGGAGCTTTCGCCTGTGGGGACCGGTCGCGAGCGGGGAGCTTTCGCGTCGTGGGGGGTGTGTCGTGCGGGTGCGGCAGACTGGGATCATGGGGCAACACGAACTCGGCTCCGCGCTCCGGGAGTTGCGTGACCGCACCACGCCTGCCGCGGTCGGGCTGCCGTCCGTCGGACGCCGGCGGGCCCGCGGTCTGCGCCGGGAGGAACTCGCCGACTTGGCCGGGGTCTCCGCGGACTACCTCAGACGCCTGGAGCAGGGGCGCCGCCGTCCGTCCCCCGCCGTCGTGACCGCCCTGGCCCGCGCCCTGCGGGTGAGTGAGGCGGAGTACGAGCGGCTCTGCGCGCTGGCCGGGCATGCCGCGGCCGACGGACAGGTACCGCGCGTGACCGGGGCGGGCGCGACACGCCTGCTCGAACGGCTCGGGAACACCCCGATGTGCCTGTGCGACGCGGCATGGAACGTCGTCGGCTGGAACGACGCGTGGGCCGCACTCCAGTGCGGGGAGCCCACCGCGAGCCCCTGGGACCGCAACCTGGCGTGGCGGATCTTCGGCGACGCCCCCAGCAGCGTCCACCGCACCCCCGAGCACGCCACCGGCTTCGAGACGCTGCTCACGGCGCGGCTCCGCACCGCTTCCCTGCGCTACCCCGCGGATGACTCCCTCGCCGCGCTCGTCGACGAACTGCGCGCCACCAGCGCCTCTTTCGACGGCCTGTGGCGCGCCGCGCGCACCACAGGCACGCAGGAGGACCGGTCCGTACTGCGCCACCCGGACGTCGGCGAGCTCACCCTCGACTGCGACCTGCTCGCCGTCCCGGACGGTGACGCCGTCGCGATGCTCTTCACCGCCACGCCCGGCTCCACGGACGCGGGACGGCTGCACGACCTGGTCGGTCACCTCGCCGCGACCCCCGCCGGGGGCCGGACAGGCCCAGGCTGAAGGGCTTCCCGGCTGGCATCGTCACCGGCATGAACGAGAAGACGACGACCCCGGACATCCTGCGCCGCATGGAAAACGCGATGAACGCCCACGACCTGGACGCCTTCGCCGACTGCTTCGCCGGGAACCTCCGCTCCCGCCGGCCGCTGCACCCGCAGAGCGGCATCACCGACCACGCGAAGATGCGGGAGAACTGGGCGGGACTGTTCGCCCACGTCCCCGACCTGGTGGCGACCGTCCAGCGGTCCGCGGAGGACGGTGATCAGGTGTGGGCCGAGTGGGAGATCGGCGGCACCACGGTGGAGAACGCGCGTTACCTCTCCCGCGGCGTCACCATCCTGACCCTCGAGAACGACCGGATCGCCTCGGTCCGCTTCTACCTGGACAACGTGGACCCGGAGGTCCAGGGGGCGGACGTCTAGGGGACGGACAGGGTTGGGGCCGTACTCGTCCCACCTCGCGTATCGCGCATCCCGGGGCATTTCGGATGAGAATGGTGGAAATGCCGGCTGAAAGTGTGGAGGCGTGGCGATGCGCGGCAACGCCGATGACGACGAGGACCTCGTCGAGGACCACGACGCCGAACACGGTGACGAATACGCCGATCCCGAGACCTACGAGGAGGATCCGTCGTCCTCATACGCAGACGACGCAGACGACGCAGACGACGCAGACGACGCAGACGACGCAGACGACGCAGACCACGGGGATGACGGCGTCGACGGCGTCGACGCGTATGACGGGGGCGGTGGGGACGACACCGCCGGTGCGAACCCCGACGTCTTCCTCGACGTTCCGACCCTGAAGGTCGACGAGATCGACCTGGACGTCGAGGATCTGCGGGCGCACGTCTCGCTGCGGGCCGAGGTGCTGGACCTGCTCCGGCTGAACGTGGGCGCCGACGTCTCCCTCGGCCGTGTGCACCTGGGCATCTCGGGCGTCGAGGCGCAGGCCCAGCTCACCGTGCGTCTCCACCACGTCGCACAGATCATCGACCGAGTGCTCACCACGCTCGACCGCAACCCGGAACTGCTGCACGAACTGGCGCGCGGGGTCGGCTCCGCCGTGCAGGATGTCGGCCTCGGTGCACGCCACGCCGTGGGCGAGGTGGGCACGGGCGCCGGACGGGCCGTCCAGGAGGTCGGCCGCGGTGCCGGAACCGCCGTTCAGGACGTGGGGGAGGGCGCGGGGACCGCCGTGCGGGACGTGGGGCAGGGCGTCGGCTCCGTGGCGCGGGACGTCGGCCGGGGAGCGGGGGAAGCCGTTCAGGACGTGGGCGGTGGCGCCGGGCGGGCGGTGGAGGACGTCGGCCGTGAAACGGGCCGCACCGTCGGCAGTGCCGGCGAGGCCGTGGGCGACACCGTCGAGGGCGCGGCGGAATCGGCTACGGGTGTGACGAAGGCGGCGGCCTCCCGTCCTGCCCGCGCCCCCCGTACGCGCCGAGTGCGCGGGGAGGACGGGAAACTGCCGCCGAGGTCCGGTCGACCCCGTACCGCCAGGAAGCCGGAGGATCCGCCCTGAACGCGGGGGCCGGACGCCGGGAGTCCGCCGAAGACGGAGGACATCTCGTTCCGGTCGAGGGTGCACGCCGACCGGCTCCGCTTCACGCGGGAACCCCGCACCACCGTCCGCTTCACCGGAACGGGCAAGCGGAAGTCGACGAGCCACAGCGACCGCACCCGCCTCCCGGACCCCGTCGTCCCGGGACACGCCTACCGGGACGTCGACGTCGTGTACCACCTCGGCACCCGGCTCGTCGGCGAACCGGAGACCCGGCGGAGCGACGACGACACGGACGGGTGAGACGAGAGGCGAACGGAACTGCTCCAGTCCCTCCCCGCAGACCCCCAGCGCGCGCGGCAGCGACAAGCCCCTTGCCTGCAAAGAACCCCAGACAGGGGGCTTGTCCGTGGGCGCTTACTTCTTCTTGCCCTGGGTCTTGCCGGGAATCTTGGTGAGCTGGGTTTTGCAGGTCGGGGCGGTGTCCCTGCGTGCGTGATGGTCATCATTGGTCGTTGCCGGTCGTTGCCGGTCGTTGCCGGTCGTTGCCGGTCGCTGTTGAGCGCCCTCGGACGGCCCAGAGACGGCCCAGCCAACCTGGTGAATAGGCGCGTCATCCTTCAGGACTCCGCCGTCCCCGGCTGCTGCCGCGCAGCCACTCGAACCAGCTCACGAGGAACCACCACAGCCTCCACAACCAACCTCTTCGGCGTGGCCGTCGTACAGGACTGGGCTGCGGATGTGAGCGTGCGCGACGTAGGGACGGGGCACGAAGTTCGGGTGCTCGGCCACGCCGCCCGCCCCCGTGCAGAGGGCAGAACCCGTTCCGCCCTGCCCTGTTCCGGCATGCTTGCCCTCGCCGTGTTACTCCAGCACAGCGCCCCATGCGCGGAGTGTGGCAGAGGCGAGTGAGACCTGTCCCCGAGTGACGGCGTTTGCCCTGCATGCAGTCCGTCTGAACCTCAGCCACCGACAGTCAGCCACGACGGCGGGGGCGCCGACTGACCAGGTGCGCGTGTGCCTCGCTGCACCACTGACGGCCTCAGCCACGCTGCCGTCCTCAACTTGAGTGTGATTATTTCAAGTCAATTCCGCTAACTGCTCTGGTCACTTCCGTGCACACTACATATGCTCACACCGCTCCAAAGGCAACAACCCTACAGATCTCGCAGGTTCGGAGCGTGGAACAGACGGAAGCGCACGCTAGAGCACGGTGTGGCGGCTGTACGTGCGCCTGTATAGGTAACGGAACCTGTAGTTCAGCAAGGCGACGCCACGAGAGGTGGGATAGTGAAGTTCACAATCAGATCGGTGGTTACATTCGTAGCTGCACTGGCGGCAGCGCTGATGATATGGGTGCCTTCTGCCCTCGCCGCTGGTTCGACGACCTCGGAAGATGCGTCATCGCCTGTGGCGGCCTCTACGATGCCTGACGGAGAGGCAAGCTTGGTAGGTGTCAAGAGCGCTGCCGCTGGAACTCCCACTACATGCAGTTGGACTGGCGCCAGTGTTACCGGGGCACCCTCTTTTTCTGATGAGGCCCCGCAACCGCTGACCGCCGTGGCCTGGACCGGTACAGTAAACGCGATATGCACCGGTTCCGATCCCGTCACTATCTCCACCTCAATTGAGGTGACCGATCCGCAAGGCATTCCTCACCTAGTGGCAAGTGGAGCCGGAAATCCGGTGAATACTGGCTACATTTGCTTCCAGTCCACCACGAACTGTGCTGGTGCATGGTCGGCGAAATTCACGCTCAGGTTCGCGGCGAAGCCGGGTTCGATGTGGCCGGGTGGTGGGGGTTGCACAGCCTCAGGTTCCGTCCTCACTTGCATCCTCAGTGGCTCTTCCGGAACTTTCCCTTCTGTTCGGGTCCCGCAATACACCACTTGCACCGAGAGTGTTGGCCGAACTTCTCTCGCCGCTGATGTTCCCTGCTATAATCTCCCTCCGACTGGAGAACTTCCTCTCCTCACCCTGAGGGCGATCAAGAACATTCGCGACTCTCACTTCGAGGGCGGAGCCAGCCTGGATCCAACCAAGGGAATTTTCTATTCGTACTTGACGAACAACGATTTGCAGAAAATCTGGGAAACCGGCATGACGAGCGCCGTCGAGTGGAAGCTCAACAAAAACAACTACTACGAGAAGACGTTCGCATTCACGGGGGCGGGAATCCAGTCCCCTGAGTTCGGTGGCAGTGCTCCTGCCGCCAAGGTGACCTTGGTGGTCGCACAGTACGGTGACGGCAAGTTCTCCGAGGTCATCACCATGTATCCGGCGACGGGCTGACCCAGATGGAAAACTGAGGGCTGTCGCGCTGAGGGAAGGGCGGCAGCCCCCGTTTCCCTCCGGGTTCCAATGGCTCGGTATGACATGCCAGAAGGGAGAATAAGTGGAATCGAATGACATCGCCCGGATGCTACGCCAGGCTGCTGCTTCCGGTAATTCGCAGCAAGTTGCCGAGATGCTGGCGTCAGGTGCTTCAATCGACTTGTGCGAGGCTGGCGTGAGTCGTACCGCTCTAGACCAGGCTGTATGGAACAATCATCCTGAAGTGGTGCGCATCCTCTTGGCTGCTGGAGCCGACCCCGATATCGAGATAGGCGAGTACGGCGAAACGACCGCATTGCGGTACGCCGCGCCGAGAGGTATGCACGAAGTGGCTCGACATCTCCTCGACGCGGGCGCGAATCCCGATGGTCGAGTCGGCGTGGATCAGAGTACACCGCTGATACTTGCTGCCGCGCAAGGTGATGTTGAGATGGTGCAACTTTTGTTGGATCGCGGGGCATCCCCTAACTTGACAGCGGAACCTCAACTAGTTGAAGGCCTCGCCAGGAAAATCGCGACCTCGACAAAATCAAGCCCCTTGTCCAGTGCGGCTGGGAGTGGGCACCTGGAAACGGTAAGACTTCTACTTGCGAGAGGCGCGAGGCCGGACGATGGGGTTTTGGAGTCTGTGATGACGGGCATGGCGAGAGCCGAAGTGGGCTCTGCTGTGCGCCATCCTGGCAGTCCTCGCGAGTTCGCTTTGGTCAGGGAAGCAATCGAGCAGGCGCGAAAACTCGCATGAGTCTCTTGCTGCGTTAAAAAATTTAGTGCGTCGCATTGGTCCGGCTTTTTTCCGGCCACTTTCACTGTGATTGCTCCTATGTCTCTCGAAGTGGGTGGCGTCATCAGTAGAGGGATTCTTGGACAGCTGCCGGTGGCTGCCCGGAAGCTCTTGCTCAGGCCCGGTACGACTACCGGATCGACATCCGTTCTGTGCTCGAACAAAGCTTGATTGTTGCGGACACTCGATGACGGTCATCACGAGGTGCACGCCGGAAACAGCTGTTGTGTACTCCTGGACGTGTGCGAAATGCCTTCGATGAAGGGAGCTCGCACACGGCGGTGCTTTTTTGCCATACAAGTCTTGCGGTCTTATGAGGTGGCCTCTCTGGCATCAGGCGACTGGTTGTTATGAACGCGGCATGGGCGCCGGCCGGGCTGGAGCGAGGCGGAGACAGACATCCGATGCGGTTGATCAGTCAAGCGGTGTTGGGGAAGGCGGTCTGCTCGTTGTAGGGGATGCGGTGGGTGAGGCAGTGGTGCAGGCATCCGAGTAGGCGGTTGAAGAGGTTGCGTTGGGCCGAGACGTGTCGGTCTTCGGCTGCGCGGCGGCGGTCGTAGTGGGCCCGTGCTCCGGGGGATGCGGTGAGGGCGGCGAAGGCCCAGATGTAGCCGGCTGAGGCGAGACGCTGGTTCTTGATGTGCCTGGCCCGGACGGTGGTCTTGCGTCCGGAGGATCGGGTGATGGGTGCTGATCCGGCGTAGGCCTTCAATGCGCGCGGGCTGGTGAAGCGGGTGTGGTCGTCGCCGAGTTCGGCCAGGACGCGGGCACCGGTCAGTGGGCCGAGGCCGGGGAAACTGGTGATGATCTCGGCGTCCTGGTGGGTGGCGAAGACGGTGGTGGTGGCTGCTTCCAGGTCGTCGGCGCTGGCGCAGGCTGCGTCGAACTGTTTCAGCAGGGCCAGCGTCTTGGTGCCCATGGCCTGCTCGACGACGGGTGGTTGGTGCATCTGGGGTTCGCGGAGCAGGGCATGGAGACGTTCGACCTCGCCGGTGATCTCCCGTTGACGTCCGGCCCTCTTGAGGATCGCTCGCAGTTGCGGGCGGGTGAGCTGGGAGGCCTGGGTGGGTGTGGGGGCTGCTGCGAGCAGGGTGCGGGTGACGGGTGAGGCAAGGCCTTCGCGGAAGTGCTTGAAGACGGGGAGGAAGCCGGGGAAGTACTCGCGCAGGTGGGACCGCAGCCGGTTGCCGGTTTGGACGCGGTCCCAGACGGCGTCCTGATGGGCTCGGGCCAGGACGGTGATGGCCTGGGCGAGGTGGCTGTCCGCGGGCAGGGGCCGGTGTTCTGCGGGGTCGGTGCGCAGGATGTTGGCCAGGACCTTGGCGTCGAGGTGGTCGGACTTCTTGCGGCTGAGGGCGTAGCGGTCGCGGTAGCGGGCGGCGGTGAGCGGGTTGATCACGTAGATGGGTCTGCCGGTGGCGCGTAGGCAGGCGACCAGGAGTCCGTGAGAGGTCTCGATGGCGACGGGGACCGGGTTCTCTGGGCTGTCGCCGTGCTGGGCCAACAAGTCCAGGAGCTGGCTGAGGCCGGCGGGGGTGTCGTCGATGCGGAGCTTCGCGAGGAGGGTGCCGGCCTGGTCGAGCAGTGCGATGTCGTGGTGGTCGGTGGCCCAGTCGATGCCGCAGAACACGCTGGTCATGGTGGTGTCCCTGGGTGGGTGGCGGTGGTGTGAGGTCGTCGCCGTGGCGGGGTTGCGCGTCTCCCTAATGGCAGGGCTCGGGGCCCGTCATCCGATTAGCCGTTCGCAATCCCAGCGGTCGCCAGGGGTCTCGGTCAGCTGCGGAACTGGGGCGTTCGCCGAGCGGTGAGAGGTGTTCCCTGGCGGCGGCTTGGACAACGAGAGCCAACGATGCCGCTGTTTGTGTGCGAGCGGGGGTGGCGGGGCCGGTCCGCGCGGGACGAAGGCATGAGCGCGGGCCGGCCCCGCCACCCCCGCGCTGCTGCACTGGGTGAGCAGGCACGTGGGGCCGACTCTGTCTTGAGAGGTCAGGCCTCAGGAGCGATTACGGATCACCACATGCCTGTCCACCAAGGCGCCTGGCACGACTCACCGCCCGACGTCTTATCGCGCCATTAGGAGCGCAGGCCCGGCCGGGGGCCGGGCCGCGCGCGGTGAGCGGAGCGAGCCGCCTTGATCACCTCGGGTCTGCGGGGCGGCAAGGGCATCCCCGAACACGTCGCCGCGCACCCGCGCGTCTTCGCCACCTTCACCGCGCCGAGCTTCGGCCCGGTCCACAACCGGCCCACCGGCCCGGCCGCAACCATCCGCCCCTGCCGCTGCGGCACCCGCCACGACCAGGACGACGACCGACTCGGCACCCCGCTCGACCCCGACCGCTACGACTACGAAGCCGCCGTCCTGTGGAACGCGCACGCCGGGGCCCTCTGGCAGAGCTTGTCCACCTACCTGCGCCGGGAGGTCGCCAAGCGCGCCGGCCTCTCGCAGCGACGCTTCCGCGAGCACGCGCGCGTGTCCTTCGCCAAGGTCGCCGAGTACCAGAAACGCGGAGCCGTCCACTTCCACGCCGTCATCCGCCTCGACGGCCCCGGCGGCGGCGACACCCCGCCCCCTTCCTGGGCCACCGCCGAGCTGCTGACCGACGCCATCCGTGCCGCCGCCAAGGGCCGCGTGGACGGCCCGGACATCGACGGCCGCGCCCACACCTTCACCTTCGGCCGACAGCTCGACGTCCGCACCATCCGATCCGCCGACTTCGACGGCGGCCGGGAACTGACCGAGCGGGCCGTCGCCGCCTACATCGCCAAGTACTCCACCAAGGGCGCCGAAACAGCCACGGGAGCTCTGGACCGGCCGCTGAAGTTCGCCGCCGAGCTGGCCCAGCTCGACCTCAGCGACCACGCCCGCCGCCTCATCCGCACCGCCTGGACCCTCGGCGCCCGTAAGGACCTCGAACACCTTCGCCTGCGCGCCTGGGCCCCACATGCTTGGCTTCCGCGGCCACTTCTCCACCAAGTCCCGCCGCTACTCCACCACCCTCGGCGCATTCCGCGACGCCCGCGCCGCATGGCGCCGCGCACAGGCGGCCACCACCGACACCGGACCCGAGACGACGTACGTCCTCGCGCACTGGGTCTTCGCCGGAACCGGCCTCTCCGACACCGAAGCCTGGCTCGCCGCCTCCCTCAACCCGCCCCCGGAACGGACGGAGAACCCACCCGTGGTTGACCGACGCCTCACCGTGGCGGGCGCGGCCGCCGCACCGCGCGCCCTGCCCTCGCGCTACCTCACGCCCGACGACCTGGTCGAGATGTTCGACCTGCCCAGCGTCGAGACGGTCTACCAGTGGCGTCGGAAGCGCACCGGACCGCGCGGCTTCCGGGTCGGTCGGCACCTGCGCTTCGACCCGGAGGACGTACGGGCCTGGGTGGACGCGCAGCGCGAGGGAGTTGCCGCCTGATGGCCGGGCACATCCAAGACCGGTGGTATCGGACCGAGATGGGCCCGGACGGGAAGGTCCGGAAGGTCAAGAGCGAGCGCTACGGCTCGGGACTCCGCTACCGCGCCCGGTACGTCGGGCCCGACGGTACGGAGAAGTCCAAGAGCTTCCCCGACAGACAGAAGCGGCTTGCCGACCAGTGGCTCGCGCACATCGAGGTCGACATGGCGCGCGGGCAGTACATCGCCCCGCGCGCCGCCCGAATCACCTTCCAGCGGTACGCCGAGCGCTGGGTCGCCACACAGGGCGCCGACCCGAACACCCAAGCCTCGATGGAGTCGCAACTCCGGCTGCACGCCTTCCCCTACCTCGGCACACGTCCGCTCGGTTCCCTCCAGCCGGCGCACATCCGCGACTGGGTACGGCAGTTGCAGGAGAACAGCGTCCGAGGGTCGTACGCCCGGACGATCTACTCCAACGTGCGCGCGGTGCTGAGTGCGGCCGTGGACGACGGGCACTTGCCCCGGAACCCGTGCGCGGCCCGTTCGGTCCGGCCGCCGACCATCGACGCCAAGCGGGTCGTTCCCTGGACGCCCGAGCGGGTCTTCGCCGTCCGGGCCGCCATGCCCGAGCGCTTCCGTGTCATGGTCGACCTCGGCGCCGGCTGCGGGCTCCGCCAGGGGGAGATCCTCGGCGTCGCCGTCGACGCGATCGACTTCGACTCGGACACGCTCCACGTGGTTCAGCAACTCAAACTGAGCCGCAGCAAGGCGGTGTTCGCCCCGCCCAAGGGCGGCAAGCTCCGGGACATGCCGCTTCCTGGCCCGGTCGCTGATGCGCTCCGGGTGCACTTGCAGGACTTCCCGCCGGTCGAGATCACCTTGCCGTGGAAGGTGGCCGACGGCCCTCCGGTCACCAAGCGACTCCTCTTCACCGGGCCGCGCGGTGGGTACGTCTGGCGTACGTCGCTCAACGAGGAGGTGTGGAAGCGGGCGCTCGCCTCGGCCGGCGTGATCCCGGAGCGAGAGCCGGGCGGGTCGTATGCCGAGTCCCGCGAGAACGGCATGCACGCGCTCCGCCACTTCTACGCCTCGGTGCTCCTGGACGCGGGCGAGAACATCAAGGCCCTCGCCGAGTACCTCGGCCACTCGGACCCGGGCCTGACCCTCCGCGTGTACGCCCACCTGATGCCGTCCAGCCAAGAGCGCACCCGCAAGGCCGTCGCCGCCGTCTTCGATACGGCCCGCCCGGAGTCGTCCGGCACCTGACGGCCCAGAGACGGCCCAGCCCCACCAAAAAGCCCCCGCCCCGCGAAGAAACCGCAGGCCGGGGGCTTGCTGGTGGCGCGTTACTTCTTCTTGCCCTGGTTCTTGACCGCCTCGATGGCTGCTGCCGCTGCCTCGGGGTCGAGGTAGGTGCCGCCGGGGTTGAGGGGCTTGAACTCGGCGTCGAGGTCGTAGGACAGGGGGATGCCCGTCGGGATGTTCAGGCCGGCGATGTCGGCGTCGGAGATGCCGTCCAGGTGCTTGACCAGGGCGCGCAGGCTGTTGCCGTGGGCGGCGATGAGGACCGTGCGGCCGGTGAGGAGGTCGGGGACGACCGAGTCGAACCAGTACGGCAGCATGCGCGCCACGACGTCCTTCAGGCACTCCGTGCGCGGGCGCAGCTCCGGCGGGAGCGTGGCGTAGCGGGGGTCGGAGAACTGGGAGAACTCGGCGTCGCGGTCGAGCGCGGGCGGCGGGGTGTCGTAGGAGCGGCGCCAGAGCATGAACTGCTCCTCGCCGAACTCCGCGAGGGTCTGCGCCTTGTCCTTGCCCTGCAGGGCGCCGTAGTGACGCTCGTTCAGGCGCCAGGAGCGGTGCACCGGGATCCAGTGGCGGTCGGCCGCCTCCAGGGCGAGCTGCGCGGTGCGGATCGCGCGCTTCTGCACGGAGGTGTGGACCACGTCGGGCAGCAGGCCGGCGTCCTTGAGCAGCTCACCGCCGCGGACCGCCTCCTTCTCGCCCTTCTCGTTGAGGTTGACGTCCACCCAGCCGGTGAACAGGTTCTTCGCGTTCCACTCGCTCTCGCCGTGGCGGAGGAGGATCAGCTTGTACGGTGCGTCGGCCATGCCTCCGAGCGTAATGGACGCCCTTGCGGGGGTGCGTTCGGTGGTCGGCAGGTGGACGCCGGGCCGTTGCCGGCGCGGTTCCTATTTCAGTGGCCCGCCGGGGTCGGCATGCGTAAGGTGTGCGCGCTGGGTTCGACGCTTACTTCAGGTGGCGTCGCCCGCGCCGTCGTCCGTACGTATGTTCGTGGGGGAGTTCCATGTCAGTCGCCGGTCCGATTCGCGCCGCGCGCGAGACCGTCTCCGGTATGCCGCGCGCCTTCTGGTGGCTGTGGACCAGCACGCTCGTCAACCGGCTCGGAGCCTTCGTCGCCACCTTCATGGCGCTCTACCTCACCGTCGACCGCGGCTACTCCGCCTCGTACGCCGGGCTCGTCGCCGCCCTGTACGGGCTCGGCGGCGTCGTCTCCTCGCTCGGCGCCGGGGTGATGACCGACCGCTTCGGGCGGCGTCCGACACTGCTTCTCGCGCAGTCCTCCACCGCGCTGTCCGTCGCACTGCTCGGCTTCATGCGCGACCCCGTCGCCATCGCCGCCGTCGCCCTTCTGGTCGGCGCGGCCAGCAACGCCTCCCGTCCCGCCGTGCAGGCGATGATGGCCGACATCGTGCGGCCCGAGGACCGTGTCAGGGCGTTCTCCCTCAACTACTGGGCGATCAACCTCGGGTTCGCCATCTCCTCCGCCGGCGCCGGATTCATCGCCGAGTTCAGTTATCTCGCCGGGTTCCTGATCGAGGCGACGATGACGATGGCCTGCGCGGTCGTCGTCTTCCTCAAGCTGCCCGAGTCGCGGCCCGCGCCGGCCGGAGGAGCCACGGCCAAGGGCGAGGCCGTCGGATTGCGGACCGTGCTGCGCGACCGGCGGTACATGGGCGTCGTCGGGCTGTCCTTCCTGGTCGCCCTGGTCTTCCAGCAGGGCGCGGTGGGCCTGCCCGTCGCCATGGGCGCGGCCGGGTTCACGCCCGCCGACTACGGCCTGGCCATCGCCGTCAACGGCGTGCTCATCGTCGCCCTGCAGATACCCGTGACCCGGTTCCTCGTGCGCCGGGACCCCGGCAGGATGCTCGTCGCCTCCTCCCTCCTCGCCGGGTACGGCTTCGGGCTCACCGCCTTCGCCGGGTCGGTCGGCGTCTTCGCGCTCACCGTGTGCGTCTGGACGCTGGGCGAGATGATCAACGCGCCCACCCAGACCGGCCTCGTCGTCCGGCTGTCACCGGCCCAGGGGCGCGGGCGGTACCAGGGCGTCTACAGCCTGTCCTGGTCCGTGGCCGCGCTCGTGGCACCGCTGATGGCCGGGTTCGTCCTCGACCACCTCGGCGCGCGATGGCTGTGGGGGCTGTGCGCGGCGGTGGGCACGGTCGCGGCCCTCGGCTACGGCGTCCTGATGAAGGGTCTCCCCGAGGAGGAGACGGCGGTCACGGTCGCCGTGGTCGAGCCCCCGGAGCCTGCGGAGCAGCCGAAGCCGAAGTCGGTGGAGCGGGTGACGTCCGAGGGGAAGGCGGAGGTGCCGTAGCCCTCGTCGCGCGCCCGCCGGGGAGGACGGGCGGCCCCTCGGCCGAGCCGGATCCGGCCGACGCCCTCAGCCGCACTGGCAGGGCGCGCCGGACTGGCACCCGCAGCCGCATCCGCTGCCGCAGCCGCACGCGGCTATCAGGGGCAGGCCGAGGACCTCGGCCGGCGTCTGGGTCTCGCGCTCCTGGGTGGGGTCGGGCGTGCTGGGGGATTCGGCCATGGGTCTCGGTCCCTCCTCGTTGCCGCGGTGGCGCGGTGGCCGCGACGGGCGGTGCCCGTGCTGCTGCCCAGTGCATGCCCGGTCCGTCGGGCGCATCAACGGCGCACGGAGGCGTTCGGGCACTCGTACGACCGCCGCGCGCCCCCGAGCAAGCCCCCCCCAGGGCCCGGGCCCGGTCTCAGACCCCCTCCGCCCCCGTCACCGGCTGGATGTCCGCCTGGATCTCGTCCGCGTGCTCGCCCGTCACCAGGTACACCACCCGCTTCGCGACCGACACCGCGTGGTCCGCGAACCGTTCGTAGTACCGGCCGAGCAGCGTGACGTCGACCGCCGTCTCGATGCCGTGCTTCCAGCGGTCGTCCATCAGGTGCTGGAACAGCGTGCGGTGCAGCAGGTCCATGTCGTCGTCGTCCTGCTCCAGCTGCAGCGCCAGATCGACGTCCTTGGTGATGATGACCTCCGCCGCCTTCGCCATCAGGCGCTGCGCGAGCTGTCCCATCTCCAGGATCGTCGCGTGCAGGTCGTGCGGGACCGCGCGCTCGGGGAAACGCAGCCGCGCCAGCTTCGCCACGTGCTGGGCGAGGTCGCCGGAGCGCTCCAGGTCCGCCGACATCCGCAGGGAGGTCACGACGATCCGCAGGTCGGTGGCGACCGGCTGCTGCCGGGCCAGCAGCGTGATGGCCCGGGCCTCCAGCTCGTGCTGGAGGTCGTCGACCTTCTTGTCGGCCTCGATCACGCTCTCGGCCAGCTTCAGGTCGGAGTCGAGGATCGCCGTCGTGGCGCGTCCGATCGCCGACCCGACGAGCCGGGCCATGTCGACCAGGCCCTCACCGATCGAGTCCAGTTCCTCGTGGTACGCGTCCCGCATCAGGTGTTCCTCTCGTTTCGGCCGGCGGGGTACCGGAGCCCGGCGAACCCCCACGCTCCCACGTTCCGGGCCGTACGCGTCCGTTTCCGGCATCCCAGGTGAACCGTCCCTGGCCCCGAGGTGAACTCTGGGCGACGAGTGTTCGAGGTCGCACCCGGACGGCTGTGGCCTGAGCGGAACCCGTGCCTAACCTGGTCGCATGGACGTGAACGCGGCGGTCGCCGCAGCGGCAGCGATCGCCGGAGTGCTCACCGGTGTCATCGCCATGCTGGCGTTCCGCTGGAGCGAACGCGATCAGGCGCGTCCCACCCGCACCTCCCTGCACACCGACCCCGTCCTGCCGCCCGGCGTGGACACCGTGCTGTCGGTCCTGCGCTCCTCGGCGGTCGTCCTCGACGAGGCCGACGCCGTCGTCAAGGCCAGCTCCGCCGCGTACGCGCTCGGGCTGGTCCGGGGCGGCGAGCTGGCCGTGGAGCCCATGCTCCAGATGGCCCGCGACACCCGGCGGGACGGCGAGATACGGCAGGTCGAGCTGGACCTCCCCCGGCGCGGCGGCGGACGCGGCGAGGCCCTCGCGGTCTCCGCCCGCGTGGCACCCCTCGGCTCGCGGCTCGTGCTGCTCCTGGTCGAGGACCTCACCGAGGCCCGGCGCATCGAGGCGGTGCGACGCGACTTCGTCGCCAACGTCAGCCATGAACTCAAGACCCCGGTGGGCGCGCTCTCCCTCCTCTCCGAGGCCGTCCTGGACGCCAAGGACGACCCCGAGGCGGTGGAACGATTCGCCGGCCGCATGCAGGTGGAAGCAACCCGGCTGACCAGCCTGGTGCAGGAGCTCATAGACCTCTCCCGCGTGCAGAACGACGATCCCCTGGAGGACGCCGAGCCGGTCCGCGTGGACGAACTCGTCGCCGAGGCGATGGACCGCTGCCGGCACGCCGCCGGGACGAAGCAGATCACCATGGCCGCCGGGGGCGCCGCCGACCTGCGCGTCTGGGGGCACCGCGGCCAGCTCGCCGCGGCCCTCGGCAACCTCGTCGAGAACGCCGTCAACTACTCGCCCTCCCGCACGCGCGTCGGGATCGCCGCGCGCCGGGTGCAGGCGGCCGGCGGCGACCTCATCGAGATCGCCGTCACCGACCAGGGCATCGGCATCTCCGAGAAGGACAAGGAGCGCGTGTTCGAGCGCTTCTACCGCGTCGACCCGGCCCGCTCCCGGGCCACCGGGGGAACCGGCCTGGGCCTCGCGATCGTCAAGCACGTGGCCGCCTCGCACGGCGGGGAGGTCACGGTGTGGAGCTCCGAGGGACAGGGCTCCACCTTCACCCTGAGGCTCCCGCGGGCGGGCGCGAGCCTCGACCGCACGCCGGGGCGCTCCCGCATCCCCGACCGGGCGGGCCCGCCGCTCCCGGCCGCCCACGAGGGCACCGGCGGCGACGCCGCCCCCCACGATCGTCCCGACGACCTTCGCGGCCTCGACGGAGAGGCCCGGCGGTCCCCCGCACCACCCCCGTACGCACCGCTCATCGCCCCGGAGGTCCTTCCGTGACCCGAGTGCTCGTCGTCGAGGACGAGGAGTCCTTCTCCGACGCCCTGTCCTACATGCTCCGCAAGGAGGGCTTCGAGGTCGCCGTCGCGGCCACCGGGCCCGACGGCCTGGACGAGTTCGAGCGCAACGGCGCCGACCTCGTGCTGCTCGACCTGATGCTGCCGGGGCTGCCCGGCACCGAGGTCTGCCGTCAGCTGCGCGGGCGCTCCAACGTTCCCGTGATCATGGTGACCGCCAAGGACAGCGAGATCGACAAGGTGGTCGGCCTGGAGATAGGCGCCGACGACTACGTCACCAAGCCGTTCTCCTCGCGCGAGCTGGTCGCGCGCATCCGCGCGGTGCTGCGGCGCCGGGGCGAGCCGGAGGAGGCCGCTCCGGTGGCGCTGGAGGCCGGGCCGGTGCGCATGGACGTCGACCGGCACGTGGTCACGGTCTCCGGTGCCAAGGTCGACCTGCCGCTCAAGGAGTTCGACCTGCTGGAGATGCTGCTGCGCAACGCGGGGCGCGTGCTCACGCGGATGCAGCTCATCGACCGGGTGTGGGGAGCGGACTACGTGGGCGACACCAAGACGCTCGACGTCCACGTGAAGCGTCTGCGCGCCAAGATCGAGCCGGACCCGGGCGCCCCGCGGTACCTGGTGACCGTCCGGGGTCTCGGCTACAAGTTCGAGCCGTAGGCCGCACCTCGTCGGTCCGGCAGCCGCTGTCCCGCCGCCGCGGGTCCGTGTGCCCGGCGCCCGGCGCCCGACGCACGAGTTCCCCGCGTCCCTGAGAGGGGCGCGGGGAACCGCGTTGTTCGGGGTGAATCCCTGGCCGGGTCCGGGCCGAGGGCTACTGGGCCGAGGCGCTCGAGGAGGACGAGGCGGAGGAGGACGCCGAGGACGAGTTCGCAGGGGTCTTCGGGGTCTTCGGCGTCTTCGACGTGGACCCGGCCGCACCCTCGGCCGAGGCCGAGGAGGATGCCGTGGCGCCCGGCGCGGCGGGGACGCTGCTCGGTCCCCATCCGCTGAAGTAGCTCTCGGCCGGCACGACGAAGGCGTCGAGGCTCACGTCCCCGGTCTCGCTGAACGTGAAGGTCACCTTCTGCGCGTCGCCGTCCCGTACGGCCTCGCGGCCGCCGCTCAGGACCGCCGCGGCGTTCCCCTCGCCACCGAGGATGAGCGATCCGTGCGCGGGAACGGTGACCTTGCCCTTGCCCTTGGCGGGCGAGAGGGTGGCGGAGGCGCCGCCGTCCAGCGTGACGGAGTCCAGCGTCTGGGGGTCCTTGCTCCCGTTGAACACGGTCGCGGAGATCACGGCCGGCCCGCTGTCCTTGGGGTCGGGCTGGGTGATGACCAGCGCGTTCTGCACCTTGATGGGACCGACGCTGATCGCCGCGTTGTCCGGCTTGACCTCCAGCGTCTGGGCGTTGTTGCCGGCACCGCACGCGGCGAGCGAGGCGATCGAGAACGCGATGGCGGCGGCGGCGAGGGCGCCGCGTCGAAGGCTGCTGCTCACGGCGGCGGCAACTCCTTGAACGTGGGCGGAACAGGACGGCTGCCTTGTAAAGCCGCCCTAAGCATCTGTCAGCGGGCCTTAGGTTACCGAGCGCTTCCCGAGGCGCCGCACCCGACCCGCCCCTGCGCGTCCGCCGCCCGTTCCCGGGCCCCCTCCGTCCACCCCGTCCGGCGGACCGGCGACGCGCCGGGGGAGTCCTCGGGGAGTCTCCCAGGGGGCCGGGGGAGCCCTCGCGGGTGCGGTCGTTCCGGTCCCGGCGCGCATTCGGAAATCCCGAGAACCACATCCGTCACACTTAACCGCCGCTATGCGCCGCGCCAATTCCGTAACACGGGCCCGGCGACTCCTGTCGCCCTTCGGCCCGTACTCACCGATGTACTCGCCGACGTACTCCCGCGTACTCCTCGAGTGGCAGTCGAGTGCCAGTTGATCGGCGCGTGATCACCCGTTCGGCCTCTCTTGATCAATTCCGGATTCGTGTCGTATCCGGGCGCACATCACCGAACGGAGTAGCGAATGTCGATCACCTGGAGACGGACATATATGGATGTTTCGCTCCGGCGTGCCGGGTTCCGAGCGGTGTGACGGGTCTGTTTCGCCCTGCCCGCACAGCCGCTCCGACCTGCGAATACCTCGTTCCGTTCGGCCCCCGCAGCACGTTCCTGTTGCGCTTGTCAAGCCCCGAGATATGCCCTGACCTGCGAAAACGCCATTCAGAAGACGTCGTTTCCGTGTTACCCTGGATAGCCACGGAAGGGGTACCTGTCACATGACGTTCAAGGTTGGCGACACCGTGGTCTATCCCCATCACGGGGCCGCGCTGATCGAGGCTATCGAAACTCGCCAGATCAAAGGCGTGGACAAGACCTACTTGGTGCTCAAGGTCGCCCAGGGCGACCTGACGGTGCGTGTGCCAGCGGACAATGCGGAGTTCGTCGGCGTGCGTGATGTGGTCGGTCAGGACGGGCTGGACCGGGTCTTCGAGGTGCTGCGCGCGCCGTACGCCGAGGAGCCCACGAACTGGTCGCGTCGTTACAAGGCAAATCTGGAGAAGCTCGCGTCCGGCGACGTCATCAAGGTCGCCGAAGTGGTGCGCGACCTGTGGCGCCGCGAGCGTGAGCGCGGACTCTCCGCAGGTGAGAAGCGCATGCTCGCCAAGGCCCGGCAGATCCTGGTCAGTGAGCTCGCCCTCGCGGAGAACACCAACGAGGACAAGGCCGAGGCCCTGCTCGACGAGGTCCTCGCGTCCTGACGCACGGTCCTCGCGTCCCGACGCCGCCCGCGTCCTGACGCAACAACGCACATCCGTGCCGCCGGCCAGGCGGGACGAACGGCCCGGCGGACCGTACATGTGAATGCCGCGGTGCCCGATGACGCAACAGCTGTCGCCGGGCGCTGCGGCATGTTCGTACCCGGACTCCGCCCGAGTGCCCCGCTGCCCTGTGCGTACCCACCCGCCGCGTGCCCATGCGGGCCCCGCCGCACGGATTCGATGCGCGGCGAGAACGCGTTCCCCGCAGGTCGCGAAAGGGCAGCGCTTCGCCGACAGGCGTGCGGTGGGTGTGGCGCGGGGCGGCTGTCGTACGCCGTCGGGGGCGGTCCCGGACCCCGGTGTTTCGGGAGGGGCGGCTTCCCCCCGATACTGAGCGTGCCGGGCGGGCAGCCCGCTCGACCGAATGTCACGGAAGGGTCCGGTCGAGGCGCGCACCCGGCACTCCCCAGCCCGCGGCTCTGCTCGAGCAGGAGGTACCCCCAGGGCCATACCCACCCCTGCGGAGCACACAAACCTGACAGGAACCGATGTCCGACGAATCGCGCGCCTCGTCCTCGGGCGCCTCCTCGCACGCCTCCGACCCCGCCGCGCGCACGGCCGATCCGGCCTCGCGGACACCGGGCGCCGGCCGTCCCGCTCCCCGGGTGGCAGCGGTGATCCCGGCCGCCGGCCGGGGTGTACGCCTCGGCCCGGGCGCCCCCAAGGCGCTTCGCGCGCTGAGCGGCACGCCCATGCTGATCCACGCCGTACGGGCGATGGCCGCCTCCCGCGCCGTCCAGCTCGTCGTCGTGGTCGCCCCGCCCGACGGTGCCGCCGAGGTCAAGGCGCTGCTCGACGCGCACGCCCTGCCCGAGCGCACCGATTTCCTCGTCGTCCCCGGCGGGGAGAGCAGGCAGGAGTCGGTGCGCCGGGGTCTGGACGCGCTGCCGCCCGGCCACGACATCGTCCTGGTGCACGACGCGGCCCGGCCGCTGGTGCCCGTGGACACGGTCGACGCCGTCATCGAGGCCGTGCGGGACGGCGCCCCCGCCGTCGTACCGGCGCTGCCGCTCGCCGACACCGTCAAGGAGGTGGCGCCTGCGGGCGGACCGGGGGAGCCCGAGCCCGTCGTCGCCACGCCCGAGCGCTCCCGGCTGCGCGCGGTCCAGACGCCGCAGGGCTTCGACCGCGCCACGCTGGTGCGCGCGCACGAGACGGTGACCGGCGAGGTCACCGACGACGCGAGCATGGTCGAGCGGCTCGGACTCACGGTCGTGACCGTGCCCGGGCACGAGGAGGCGTTCAAGGTGACACGGCCCCTGGACCTCGTCCTCGCCGAGGCGGTCCTGGCCCGCAGGAGGCTCAACGATGGGTTCTGAGTTCGTGCTGCCCCAGGTCGGCATCGGCACCGACATCCACGCCTTCGAGGACGGGCGCGAGCTGTGGTGCGCCGGTCTGAAGTGGGAGGGGGCCGGGCCCGGGCTCGCCGGCCACTCCGACGCGGACGTCGTCGCGCACGCCGCGTGCAACGCGCTGTTCTCGGCGGCGGGGCTCGGTGACCTCGGGCAGCACTTCGGCACGGGGCGGCCCGAGTGGGCCGGGGCGTCCGGGGTGACGCTGCTGGCCGAGGCGGCACGGATCGTGCGGGCCGCGGGCTTCGTGATCGGCAACGTGGCGGTGCAGGTCGTCGGGGACCGGCCGAAGGTGGGCAAGCGGCGCGAGGAGGCCCAGCGGGTGCTGGGCGAGGTGGTGGGGGCGCCGGTCAGCGTCTCCGGCGCGACGACGGACGGCCTCGGCTTCCCCGGCCGGGGCGAGGGGCTGATGGCGGTGGCGACGGCGTTGGTGGCGCGCGTGCCGTGAGCGCGGGGCGGCGGCGCGCGGCGTCGGCGGGGAGCGTCGGCACGCGGGGCGTCGGCGGGGAGCGAGGGTGGGGCGGGGAGCGCCGGAGGGGGCGGGGGCGCCCACGGCGTGCGCGCGAGCGTGTCCCCGGGGCGCGCCCCGCGGTCGGGATCGATTCCGCCGGTCACGCGGGATCCACGCCGCCCGGTCACGAAAACGCACAGCTTGGGCAGAACGGTCGCGGGGCACTCCCCACGGCCCACTACCCTGGTGGGGTGACCATTCGTCTGTACGACACCAGCGCCCGGCAGATCCGTGACTTCGTCCCGCTCACACCGGGTTGTGTCTCGATCTACCTGTGCGGTGCCACCGTGCAGGCGGCCCCGCACATCGGGCACATCCGCTCCGGGCTCAACTTCGACATCCTGCGCCGGTGGTTCGCGTACCGCGGGTACGACGTGACGTTCGTCCGCAACGTCACGGACATCGACGACAAGATCATCACCAAGTCCGCCGACCAGGGCCGCCCCTGGTGGGCCATCGGCTACGAGAACGAGCGCGCCTTCAACGAGGGCTACACCGCCCTCGGCTGCCTGCCGCCCACCTACGAGCCGCGCGCGACCGGCCACATCACCGAGATGGTCGAGATGATGCGCACGCTCATCGAGCGCGGGCACGCCTACGAGGCCGACGGCAACGTCTACTTCGACGTCCGCTCCTTCCCCGGCTACCTGGAGCTGTCCAACCAGGAGCTGGACAACCTCCAGCAGCCCTCGAGCGGCGGGGAGACCGGCAAGCGCGACCCGCGCGACTTCGCGCTGTGGAAGGCGGCCAAGCCCGGCGAGCCGACCTGGGAGACGCCGTGGGGCCCCGGGCGCCCCGGCTGGCACCTGGAGTGCTCGGCGATGGCGCACAAGTACCTCGGCTCCGCGTTCGACATCCACGGCGGCGGGCTCGACCTGATCTTCCCGCACCACGAGAACGAGATCGCGCAGGCCAAGGCCTACGGCGACGAGTTCGCGCGGTACTGGCTGCACAACGCCTGGGTGACGATGAGCGGCGAGAAGATGTCCAAGTCGCTCGGCAACTCGGTGCTCGTCTCCGAGATGGTCAAGCGCTGGCGTCCGATCGTCCTGCGCTACTACCTCGGCACCCCGCACTACCGCTCGATGATCGAGTACAGCGAGGAGTCGCTGCGCGAGGCCGAGTCGGCGTTCGCGCGGATCGAGGGCTTCGTGCAGCGCGTGGTGGAGCTGGCGGGGGGCGTCGTCGAGCCGTCCGCCGAGGTGCCGCCGGCGTTCGCCGAGGCGATGGACGACGACCTGGGCGTCCCGCAGGCGCTCGCCGTCGTGCACACCACGGTCCGGCAGGGCAACAGCGCGCTGGCCGCCGACGACAAGGAGGCCGCCGTCGCCCGGCTCGCCGAGGTGCGGGCCATGCTCGGCGTGCTCGGTCTCGACCCGCTGGACGAGCAGTGGGCCGCCGCGAACGACGGGGGCGAGGACCTGCACGGCGTGGTCGACACCCTCGTCCGCATGGTCCTCGACCAGCGGGAGGCCGCCCGCGCCCGCAAGGACTGGACCACCGCGGACGCCATCCGGGACCAGCTCGGCCAGTCCGGGCTGATCATCGAGGACAGCCCGCAGGGGCCGCGCTGGAGCATCGGCCCGCGCTAGGCGCGCGTCACCGGGGCGGGCAGCGCTCCCGCGCGGGGGCGCGCTCCGCGCACGCCCGCTCCGGTCCTCGCAAGATCGATTGTGCCCTCCGGGCCTCCGGGCGGCACACTGCACAGACGTACGAAGTTCATCGCACCCCGCTCAGGAAAGACAGGCAGGTCATGGCAGCCAACAACCGCCGCATGTCCGGCAAGAAGGGCGCGCAGGTCGGCAGTGGCGGCCAGCGACGCAAGAGCCTGGAGGGCAAGGGCCCGACCCCGCCCGCCGAGATGCGCAAGGGGCACAAGAAGAACCGCCTCGCCACCTCCCGGGCGAAGCAGGCCACGCGCCGTCCCGCGCCCCGGGGCCGCGGCGGCCGGTCCACCTCCGAGCTGGTCGTCGGCCGCAACCCGGTCGTCGAGGCGCTGCGCGAGGGCGTGCCCGCGAACACGCTGTACGTGCAGCAGTTCATCGACAACGACGAGCGGGTGCGCGAGGCGCTCCAGCTCGCGGCCGAGCGCGGCGGGATCAACCTCATGGAGGCGCCCCGTCCCGAACTCGACCGGATGACGAACGGGCTCAACCACCAGGGCCTCGTGCTCCAGGTGCCGCCCTACGAGTACGCGCACCCCGAGGACCTGGTCTCGGCCGCCCACGACGCGGGTGAGGACCCGCTGATCGTGGCGCTCGACGGGGTCACCGACCCGCGCAACCTCGGTGCCGTGGTCCGCTCGGTCTCCGCCTTCGGCGGGCACGGCGTGGTCGTGCCCGAGCGGCGCGCGGCGGGTATGACGGCGGGTGCGTGGAAGACGTCCGCCGGTACGGCCGCCCGTACGCCGGTCGCGCGCGCCACCAACCTGACGCGCGCCCTCGAGGCCTACAAGAAGGCCGGGATCACGGTCGTGGGGCTCGCCGCCGACGGGGAGGCCGCCGTCGGCGACCTGAAGGCGCTGGACGGGCCGGTCGTCATCGTCGTCGGCAGCGAGGGCAAGGGCCTGTCGCGGCTGGTCGGCGAGACCTGCGACGTGCGCGTCCGCATTCCGATGCCGGGTGGCGCCGAGTCCCTCAACGCCGGTGTCGCGGCGGGGATCGTGCTCTACGAGACGGCGCGCCGCCGGGCCTGAACGCCTCGAACGCCCGCACGACCGGTCACCTGATCCGGTCGAAGCGGGCGGCGCGGCCCACCTTGACGCGGTCCGGACACATCGGCGGGGTCAAAGCAGTGTCCTAACGACACGTCACTCGGTTAGATGAGTGTGGACACCAGAACACCCCGCACACCCTCGGGTGACCGAGCGTCGGGCTTCGGTACGCCGGCCCCGGACGACACTCCCGCGCTGAGCATGGTGAAGGTGCCGAGCGATCCGGCGCAGGTCGTCGTCAACCACGCGAGCTTCCGCGTGGAACTGGGCGCCTCGACCCGGCGCGCCCGTTCGGCCGCCGTCGCACGGCACGTGAGCGCCATGCAGGGCGCCGCGCGCCCGGCGGGCCGGCCCGGAGAGGCCCGGCGTCGCCCCGTCGTCTGGAGCGGCCGGTCGGCCCCCGACGACACCGGTGCCCACCGGCTGCTCCAGGCCGTGCGGGCAGGGGGCGTGCGCCACGGCGAGGAACCGGCGGGCGACGCCGGGGCCACCCAGGTCATCCCCCGCGTCGACGCCTTCTCCGGGGACGGGGACGGCGGGCACGAGGACGCGGGCGCCACGGTGCGCACCCCCGTCGTCGGCGGCCAGCGCACCCCCGACTCCGGCGCCGGGACCCGCCTGCTGCCGCAGATGCGGCGCGTGGGCAGCGCGTACGAGGAGGACGCGTACGAGGACGGCTCGTACGGTGCCTCCGGACACGACGCGTCCCGCACCGACGGTCACGGCGGCTACGGCGGTTACGACGAGCACGAGGACCACGACGGCTACGGCGACGGAACCGCCGAGGACGCCGAGGACGAGGCGGCCGACCGCACCGGCCCCTCGGGGGCCGACGTGCGTCACGCCTACTACCCCGGTCGCCGGATGAACCTCGGCGTGGTGCTGCTGCCGCTGCGCGTCTTCCTCGGCTTCATCTCCATCTACGCCGGCATGGGCAAGCTGTGCGACCCCGTCTACTTCGACGGCGGCGAGCGCGGCTCCATGGTCAAGTGGCTCAACTCCCTGCACCCCTGGGAAGCGGCCGAACCGCTGCGCCAGTTCGCGCTGGCGCACCCGGTGGGCGCCGGGCTCGTCATCGCGTTCCTGCAGGTGCTCGTGGGCGTCCTGACCGTGCTGGGGCTGTGGCAGCGGGTCGCTGCGGTCGTCGGCATCGGTCTCTCGGCGGCCCTCATCGTCACCGTGAGCTGGAAGACCGTCCCGGTCTACGACGCGCCCGACATCATCTACCTCGCCGCCTGGTCCCCGCTGGTCATCGCCGGGGCGCCCGTCTACTCGATCGACGGGCGGCTCGCCGCCGGGGCCTGGCGCCGGCTCGGCCCGCGCTCCGACATCTGGGACCTGCGCCGGTACGTGCTGCGCCGGGGCGCACTGATCACCGCCGTCGTCACCGGTCTGACGCTGCTCATCGGCTCGCTGCTCGGTGGCGCGGTGCGGGACGCCGACCGGGTCGTCGTGCCGGGGCCCGGCGAGGCACCGCACAACGAGCAGCCCGGCTCCCCGCTGCCGGAGACGCCGGGCAAGCGGCCGCGGAAGGCCGACCCTTCGGCCTCCGCCGGGGCGCCGACCCAGGGCGCCACCTCCTCGCCCTCGCACTCCGCCACGGCGTCGGACGCGAGCCGGACCGCCGGCACCGTGAACGGCGGCCGGCCCAGCCAGACCCAGGGCACGGCCGGCCAGGCGCCGCCGCGGAACCAGGCACCGGCCCAGCAGGCGCCGAGCACCAGCGCCGGGCCGTCCACCGCGGGCGGTGCGGGTGGGGCCGAGAGCACCACGAGCGGCGGCGCCGGCAGTACCGGCGGATCCGGGTCCGGCGGTTCCAACGGGTCCGGCGGCTCGGGCCGGCTGGTGGGCGGGCTGCTGGGGTAGGGCCCGTACGCCCTCCGTCGGCCATGACACGGGCAGGGCCTCGCGCGGACTTCGCGCGGGGCCCCGCCCGTCGTGTGGACCTTCGCCCGCGTGAGCTCGCGCGCCCGTGCTCGTGGCTGTGCCCGTGGGAGTGAGGGGCGGGGCCGAGGCGGGGCGGGGCGGCGGCAGGGAGGAGACCTGATCGTGGGCGGGCTCAGCGAGCGAGACCCGCCAGCTCCTTCGCCGCCTCCCGCAGGTCCTTCGCCGTGTCGATGGCACGCCAGTACGCGCCCTGCGGCAGCGGAAAACCGGCCAGACGCCGTTCCCGGGCCAGCCGGGGGAACGTGGTGCGCTCGTGGTCGCCCCGCTCGGGCAGCAGGTCGGCGAACCCGGGGGAGAAGACATAGACGCCCGCGTTGACCTCGAACGGGGACGGCGGGGCCTCGATGAAGTCCGTGATGTGGCCGAAGCCGTCCGTCTGTACGGCGCCCCAGGGGATGCGGGGGCGGGCCAGCGCGAGGGTCGCCGCGGCGTCCCGCTCGGTGTGGAAGTCCGCCATGTCGCGCAGTGGGAAACGGGTCCAGATGTCGCCGTTGGTGGCGTACCAGGGGCGGTCGGGCCGGGGAAGGTGCGCGGCGGCGTACTTCAGGCCGCCACCGCGGCCGAGCGGCTCCGTCTCGACGACGGTGGTGACCGCGACGGGAAGGTCGGCGGAGTCCAGCCACTCCTGGAGGACCTCGGCGAGATGCCCGCAGGAGACGACGACATCGCTCACCCCCGCCTCGGCGAGCCAGGTGAGCTGGTGGCCGATGATCGGCGTGCCCGTGCCGGGGATCTCGACCATCGGCTTGGGACGGTCGTCGGTGTACGGGCGCAGCCGACTGCCCTGGCCGCCGGCCAGGATGACGGCTTGGCGGGGACGGGAGGCGGTGGTCGGATCGGTCATGCCCCTAGGTTAGGCGGGGCCCTTCCCGGTGCTCGCGCCCGACGGCCCCGCGTCCCTCACGGGTGCGGGGCCGTTGCCGTCATGGGCGCACGAGGCCGCGCGTCTCGAGCGAGCCCACTCTGGATGAGCGCGCTGTGGTTGAGCGCACCGTGGTTGAGCGCGTCGCTCAGCCCGTGCCCGGAGGTCAGCCCATGCCCGGGGGTCAGCCCGCGAAGGCCGCCACGCCTGTGGCGAACGCCGTGTCGCAGACCGGGCGGGCGTAGGACTGGGCCCGGGTGGGGCCGTAGACGCGCACCGCCGCGCGGCCGAGGGAGCGGGCGATGGACGCGCAGTGCCTGGCCAGTGAGGGGCGCTCGTCGACCGCCTGCTGGAGGTGGGTCAGCGCGACGGCCGGGTCCTTCTCCTGCATCTCGAGCAGGAGCTTGTCCCGCAGCACGTCCTGTGGCGCGCGGGTCTTGGCGTGACCGGCGGGGCCCGACACCTCGGCGTCGGACGCGGCCAGCACCGAGTCGGCGGAACTGCCGGACCAGTTGACCCGGGTGACCGCGAGTGTTCCGGAGAGCACCATGACGACGGGCAGGACGAGGGCGAGGGAACGGCCGATCCGGCGGGCGGGGCCCGGACCGCGCCGTGTCCGCGAGGTAGTGGAGTGCTTCACGCGAGTGAGCGTAGCGTGCGGTGATGACAAGGGGACATTCCGTCACCGGTTCGGGGGATGTCGAACCCCCGGATTCGGGGTACGAGGTTGACGCACACCGCTCGAAACGTCCGGTCTGCCGGGGTCTTTCCGGGGCTTTCGAGGGCAACGAAGAGGGCCCCGCAACACGTTGCGGGGCCCTCTTTCGTCATCTCGGGTGAATCCTCGCGGCCGCCGGTTTCACGGCGGTGCGGGCGCCCGGATCAGTCCGACAGGCGCTCGCCCGTCGAGGTGGAGAACACGTGGGTCTCGCCCGGCCGCGGCACGACGTGCAGCTGGGCACCCTTGTCCGGCACCTGGCGGCCGTTGACGCGGACCACGAGGTCCTTCGTCTCGCCGCCGACCTCGGCGGCGCCGTAGACGTAACCGTCGGCGCCGAGCTCCTCCACGACGTTGACGGAGACGGCCAGACCGGCGGGCGCGTCCTTGGACTCCTTGGACAGCGCGGTGGCGGCGGCGCCGTTCTGCTCGACGATGTCGAAGTGCTCGGGGCGGACGCCGACGGTGACCGTGCGGTCGCCCCGGTCGGCGGCGGCCTTCAGGGCGTCACGGTTGACCGGGACGACGCTGTTGCCGAACTTGACGCCGCCGTCGGTGATCGGGACCTCGACCAGGTTCATCGCCGGGGAGCCGATGAAGCCCGCGACGAAGAGGTTGGCCGGCCGGTCGTACATGTTGCGCGGCGAGTCGACCTGCTGGAGCAGACCGTCCTTGAGCACGGCCACGCGGTCGCCCATCGTCATGGCCTCGACCTGGTCGTGGGTGACGTAGACGGTGGTGATGCCGAGACGGCGCTGCAGCGAGGCGATCTGCGTACGGGTGGAGACACGGAGCTTGGCGTCCAGGTTGGACAGCGGCTCGTCCATGAGGAAGACCTGCGGCTCACGCACGATGGCGCGGCCCATCGCGACACGCTGGCGCTGACCACCGGAGAGGGCCTTCGGCTTGCGGTCCAGGTAGTCCGTCAGGTCGAGGATCTTGGCGGCCTCCTCGACCTTCTGCCGGATCTCCGCCTTGTTGACGCCGGCGATCTTGAGCGCGAAGCCCATGTTGTCGGCGACGGTCATGTGCGGGTACAGCGCGTAGTTCTGGAACACCATGGCGATGTCCCGGTCCTTCGGCGGAAGGTGGGTGACGTCGCGGTCACCGATGCGGATGGTGCCTCCGTTGACGTCCTCCAGGCCCGCGAGCATGCGGAGCGAGGTGGACTTGCCACAACCGGACGGACCGACCAGGACGAGGAACTCGCCGTCCTCGATGTCGATGTCGAGCGCGTCGACGGCGGGCTTGGTCGAACCCGGGTAGACACGGGTCGCCTTGTCGAACTGAACAGTGGCCATGGTGAATGGGCCCCCTTCTACCGGCAGGAACGTGCCGGACGATCCGTTGTGGAAGGTGGTGCGCCACTACGGCTGATTCCGTTGTGGTGTGGTCCACACGAGTGAACTGGCACAGGACGCTACCTGGAGTTCACCTGATCTGTCAGTAGTTCCGGGCCTGTGAACTTCGCGGCAATACCCGGCGGCCCCCGTACGCCCGATGGGTACACTGCACACGCACGCCCGCGCGCCGGGACGCGCACGCCTCCTTAGCTCAGTCCGGCCAGAGCAACGCACTTGTAATGCGTAGGTCGTCGGTTCGAATCCGACAGGGGGCTCCAGGAAACAGCGGTACGGGGCAGGCCCGGGTCAGTCGATCCGGGTCTTTTTTGTGTGCGTATGCGGTCGGGTGCGGATCAGGGGGTGGCAGGCGAGGCCGGTCAGGAGGGCGAGGAGGTGGCCCAGGTCGGTGACCGTGTGGTGGGTGAGGAGGGGGACGGTGAGGGCGGTGAGCAGGACGGTGGCGTAGGCGTGGCGCCAGGGGCGTGGGACGCGGTAGGTGAGGATGCCCATGACTCCGGCGAGGGCGTAGCTCACGCCCGTGTCGAGGGTGTCGACGGCGGAGTGCGGCGCCCGGCCGAGGTGTATGGCCCAGAGGAGGGCGCCCTCGCTGGCGAGGGTGGCCAGTACGTGGGCGGCGGCGCAGACGGTGAGCCAGCGGGCGGTGCCGAGCCAGTGCTCGGCGCGGGCGTGGAAGAGGGCGTAGAGGGCGGCATAGGGGAGCCAGTGGCCGTCGTCCGTCCACAGGGCGCTGGAGACCAGGACCCGTACGGGGTGCTCGGACAGTTCGTGGATGTTGGTGGACCGGTGCAGCAAGAACTTGTGTGCGAACTCGGGGGACATGCGGTGGAGCGCGAGGGTGGTCCCCAGGAGGGCGAGCAGCCAGAGGTACGTGCCGGGGGCGCTTCGTACGTGGTCCCACAGCCGGCCCGCGCGCCACGCGCGCGTGGCCGTCGTCGCGCGCTCAGCCATGCGTTCAGGGTGACAGGGGCGCCGTGATCCCGCAGCGTCCCGCCCCTGCGCCGTGTGTGACACTGCCCGCATGATCCGCACCGCGACCCCCGACGACGTCCCCGTGCTGCACGCGATGATCCGTGAGCTGGCCGCTTACGAGAAGGAGCCCGAGCAGGCACGGGCGACGGAGGAGCAGTTGCGCGAGGCGCTCTTCGGGGAGCGCCCGGCGGTCTTCGCGCATGTCGCCGAGGCGGACGGGGAGCCGGTCGGGTTCGCGCTGTGGTTTCTGAACTTCTCCACCTGGCGCGGAGTCCACGGCATCTACCTGGAGGACCTGTACGTGCGCCCGCACGCGCGCGGCGGCGGTCACGGCCGGGCGTTGCTGACCGAGCTGGCCAGGATCTGTGTGGCGCGCGGCTACGAGCGCCTGGAGTGGGCGGTGCTGAACTGGAACGCCCCCTCGATCGGGTTCTACGAGTCCCTGGGCGCCCGCCCGCAGGACGAGTGGACGACGTACCGGCTGACGGACGGCGCCCTGGCGGCGCTCGGCGGGACGGGCGCCGGGTCGGAGGACTGACTCGACGGCGACAACGAATTGACTCGCGGCAGCGGACCGTTTCGGCGGCGGACCGAGTCGGCAGCGGGCCGAGTCGACGGCGGGCCGATTCCTCAGCGGGCCGGCTCGTCAGCGAACCGACTCGGGGACCGGGGTCTGCGCGGGTGTGCCGTGCTTGGGTGCCCGGGCGGTGACCATGGTCCCGGCGACCACGGCGGCCAGCAGGAACACGGCCGCCGCCCACCACAGGGCGACCGTGTAGCCGTGCACGATGCCCTCGCGGATCACCAGGTTCCGGCGGGAGGGATCGGTCAGGTGCGCGGCGACGAACGCGGTCGCGCTGCTCGTCGCGATCGTGTTCAGCAGGGCCGTGCCGATGGAGCCGCCGACCTGCTGCGAGGTGTTGACGGTCGCCGAGGTCACGCCCGCGTCGCGGGGGGCGACCCCGGCGGTGGCGGTGGCGAAGACCGGCATGAACGTCAGCCCCATGCCGAGGCCCATCATCAGCAGCGGGGGGAGGATCTCGCCGGTGTACCCGGAGTTCACGGTCATCCGGGTGAGGATCACCATGGCGGCCGCGGAGAGGAGCATGCCCGGCACCATCAGGACGCGAGGCGGCACGTGGTTCAGGAGCCGGGCGGAGATCTGGGTGGCGCCGACGATGATCGCGACGGTGAGCGGCAGGAAGGCGAGTCCGGCGCGGACCGGCGAGTAACCGAGGATGACCTGGAGGTAGTAGGTCATGAACAGGAACATGCCGAACATGCCGATGACCGCCAGGGCCATGGTCAGGAAGCAACCCGCCCGGTTGCGCTCGCGGATGATGTGCAGCGGCAGCAACGGATCGGGGGCTCTGGCCTGCCACCACACGAACACGGCGAGCAGCACGACGGCCACCGCGAACAGGGCGAGCACGAAGGGGTCGGTCCAGCCGCGGGGCTGCGCCTCGCTGAAGCCGTAGACGAGGGCGACGAGGCCGCCGCAGCCCAGCAGGACGCCGGGCACGTCGAGGCGGGCGTCGCCGCGTTCTGGTCGGTCGTGGAGCAGGGCGATTCCGCCGAGGACGGCGACGGCGGCGATCGGGATGTTGACGTACAGGCACCAGCGCCAGCTCAGGTACTCGGTCAGCAGCCCGCCCACGATGAACCCGATCGCCGCGCCGCTGCCGGCCAGGGCGCCGTAGATGCCGAAGGCCTTCCCGCGTTCCCTGGGGTCGGTGAACGTGGTGGTGAGCAGGCTCAGCGCGGAGGGGGCGAGAACGGCGGCGAAGACGCCCTGCAGGGCACGGGCGCCGAACAGCATGCCGGAGCCGTTCGCGGCGCCGCCGAGCCCGGAGGCGAGGGCGAAGCCGATCAGCCCGATGAGGAAGGTGCGCTTGCGGCCGGCGAGGTCGGCGATCCGCCCGCCGAGCAGCAGCAGACCGCCGAAGGCCAGGGTGTAGGCGGTGATCACCCACTGCCGGTTCGCGTCGGACATGTGCAGGGCGTGCTGCGCGGAGGGCAGGGCGATGTTCACGATCGTCGCGTCCAGGACCACCATCAGTTGGGCCAGGGCGATGATCACCAAGACCCACCAGCGGCGAGGGTCTGCCTCCGTCGCTTCGCCCATTCGGGTGGCGCTCATGGGGTTCAGAACATCACGAATGCGGACATGTCGCATCTCCGGTGGTGGGGAGCGCGCGCCGCGCGCCAGGGCGTTGTCAGTGGGGTGGGGCAGCATGAGGGACGTGATCGACGTGGGTGACGTGGGCGCGGTACGGACGGCGGCGGAGGTGCGGGGACATGCGGAATGAGGGGAGGCGGGGAGAGGTGAGGGGACAGGCGAAGCGGGCGCGTGTGGTCGTGGCGGCGCGTCGGCCCGGGGTGCGGCTGCCCCCGCTCGAGCCCTACGGGGACGGGCCGCTGGAGCCGGAGGGGGACTACGACGGGCTGGAGTTCCCGGGCACCGACCTGGCGGCGCAGGACGGCACGGGCTCCCGCTTCATGGACTGCGCGCTGACGGGCTGCGCGCTGGACGAGACGCGGCTGGCGCACGCCCGGGTGTACGACAGCCGGCTGAGCGGGATACGCGGGGTCGGGACGAACCTGGCCGACGCCACCCTGAGGGACGTGGAACTCGTGGACGCGCGGCTGGGCGGGACGCGCATGCACGGGGCGGTGCTGGAGCGGGTCCTGGTGCGCGGCGGCAAGATCGACTACCTCAATCTGCGGGGCGCCCGGCTCCGGGACGTCGTCTTCGAGGGCTGTGTCCTGGTCGAGCCGGACTTCGCGGGGGCGCGGCTGGAGCGGGTCGAGTTCGTGGACTGCGTGCTGAAGGAGGCGGATTTCGGCGCGGCCCGGATGAAGGACGTCGACCTGCGCCGGGCGGCCGAGCTGGGCATCGCCCGGGGGGTGGAGCGGCTGTCGGGGGCGGTCATCAGCCCGGCCCAGCTCATGGAACTGGCGCCGGTGCTCGCGGCGGAACTGGGGGTGAAGGTGGCGGGGGCTGACGACTAGGGTCTTTCGTTCGGATCAGGCCTCCTGGGAGGCGCGGTACGTCTTCGCACCGACCCGAGCGGCGTCCGGTGCGTGCGGCCGCAAGGCGGAGGAGGACGCCAGGGCGGAGGCCTGGCAACCGACGACAACGCCGCAGAGGCGTGTGCCGGACCCCGCGACGCAGGGATGATCCGGACGAGAGGCCTCAGGGGGGACTGAGCGGGGGCCGAGGGTCTAGGGGGACCGAGGGACTGAACACCGGGGGGCCAGGGGGCCGTCGGTCCGCGGGCCCGATGGCTGGGGAGTGCCGGCGGGCCGTCAGCCGATACGGGGGAACCGGGCCTCCAGCGTCCAGATCGCCGGGTTGTCCCGGAGCGACTCGTGCATGTCCGTCAGGTCGGCGAGCAGGTCGTGCAGGAAGTCCCGGGCCTCGCGGCGCAGTTCGGTGAAGGAGAAGGTGAGGGGGTCCTCGTCGCCGGGCATCCAGTCGGCCTCGACGTCCACCCAGCCGAAGCGGCGCTCGAAGAGCATGCGGTCGGTGGACTCGGTGAAGTCGATCTCGGCCTGCTGCCGACGGGCGGAGCGGCTGCCGAGGGGGTCGCGGTCGAGCTGCTCGACGATGTCGCACAGGGCCCAGGCGAAGTCGAGCACGGGCACCCATCCCCAGGCTGTGGATACCTCCCGGTCCGCGCGGGTGTCGGCGAGGTAGATGTCGCCGCAGAACAGATCGTGCCGCAGGGCGTGGACGTCGGCACGGCGGTAGTCCGTCTGCGGGGGATCGGGGAAGCGGTTGGAGAGGGCGTAGCCGATGTCGAGCACGGGCTGATGGTGTCACGGCGGCCGGGGCGGGCCGCCGCCGGCCGGGTCCGGAACCCCCGGTGTCGGGGGCCCCGGACTGCGGCGGGACTCAGACGTTGACGCCGAAGTCCTGGGCGATGCCCGTCAGACCCGAGGCGTAGCCCTGGCCGACCGCGCGGAACTTCCACTCCGCGCCGTTGCGGTACAGCTCGCCGAAGACCATGGCCGTCTCCGTGGCCGCGTCCTCCGACAGGTCGTAGCGGGCGATCTCGGCGCCGCCGGCCTGGTTGATGATGCGGATGTACGCGTTGCGGACCTGCCCGAAGTTCTGCGAACGGGACTCGGCGTCGTAGATGGAGACCGGGAAGACGATCTTGTCGATGTCCGCCGGGAGGGCGGCCAGGTTGACGTTGATCGACTCGTCGTCGCCCGCGCCCTCGCCGGTGCGGTTGTCACCGGTGTGGACGATGCTCTGGTCCGGCGTCTGCTTGTTGTTGAAGAAGACGAAGTGCTGGTCGGAGTAGACCTTGCCCTGGGTGTTGACCGCGATGGCGGAGGCGTCCAGGTCGAAGTCCGTGCCCGTGGTGGTGCGGACGTCCCAGCCGAGGCCCACGGTGACGGCGGTCAGGCCCGGAGCCTCCTTGGTGAGCGAGACGTTGCCACCCTTGGACAGGCTTACAGCCATTGTTGGGAGTCCCTTCCCTTGGTTCGTTCGCGTGCGTACGTGTGGGCGCTTCGAGGGGCGAAGCGACAGCTAACCCCTTGAACGCCCTGCGGGCCCCGGATGGTTCCGGGGCCTTTACCTTTTTTACCTTGCCATGCCCTCCGGGAGTGCTCCCCGGCCGGGAGTGGCGAAAACCTGGTGACGTGGGCCGGTGCCGACCGGGAACATGGAGGGCATGTCCGGTCCCTATGTCGTCCGTGGTTCCGTCTCGCTGCCCGAGGCCGAGCTCGTGTGGCGGTTCTCGCGCTCCTCGGGGCCCGGTGGGCAGCACGTGAACACCACCGACACCCAGGTCGAGGTGCGGTTCGACCTGGCCGCGACCGAGGCGCTTCCCGAGGTGTGGAAGCGGCGCGCACTGGAGCGACTGGGCGGGCGACTGGTCGACGGGGTGCTCAGCGTGCGCGCCTCCGAGCACCGTTCGCAATGGCGCAATCGCGAGGCGGCGGCCGTGCGGCTGGCGGCGCTGCTCGCCGAGGCGACCGCGCCGCCGCCCAAGCCGCGGCGGCCCACGCGCATTCCGCGGGGAATCAACGAAAGACGGTTGCGGGAGAAGAAGCAGCGTTCCGAGACCAAGCGGGGGCGTTCCGGCCGCGGCTGGCAGTGAATTCGCGCGCAGCGCCCGTCATTCCGTCGAGTGCGAACGGATGCGAATGCAACGCCGGCCGGTGCGGGGCGAGAGACCGCCGTTCTCGACCGTGCTCCGGGGGCGGTCATGTCCGTACCAATCCCCGGCCTTTTCGCCGTGCCCTCTCGCCGTCCCCTTTCGCTGGCCCCTTTCGCCGTCCCCTTTCGCCGGAGCCGGCGGGCCCGGGGGCGGGCGGTCGTCACCCGAGGGGCCGGTAGCGGCCCCGGAAATAGGTCAGGGGCCCGGCGCCCGATTCGGGCGCGGTGGCGCTCAGGACGCGGCCGATGACGAGGGTGTGGTCGCCGGAGGGCACCCGCTGCTCGGTGCGGCACTCCACGGTCGCCAGCGCCCCGCCCACCAGCGGCGCCCCGGAGACCGTCCCGCGCGCGTAGTCGATGTCCTCGAACAGCAGCCGGTCGCTGATGCGGCCCTTCATCGCGAACCGCCCGGCGATGTGCCGCTGGTTCTCGGAGAGTACGGAGACCGCCCACAGCGGTTGTTCGGCGAGCAGGTCGTCCATGCGGGAGCCCTCGCGCAGGCTGATCAGGACCAGCGGCGGGTCGAGGGAGACCGACAGGAAGGCGGTGGCCGTCATGCCCACGTCCTCGCCCCGCGGTCCCTCGGCGTCCAGCGCCGGTTCGTGCGCGGTCACCAGGACCACGCCCGCGGCGAGGCGGGACATGGCGGCACGGAACTCGTCATCGCTCACCCCTTCAGCATGCCCGCCGGCGGGGAGGCCGGTGCCGGAAGGCCGGGTGGAGGGGAGGGGCTGCGTGGGGATCTGCGTGGTTTCGAGCACGGTCACGACGGTAGTTGCCGTGTTCGCGAGGGCGCATCGGGCCAGGGGCCCAGACGGGTCCTAGGACCGGGGCCGCAGTCCGAACGGTGCCGGCGGACCGGCGGGCAAGCGGACCGGTGCCCGACGGACCGGCGACGACCGGGACCGGCGCCCGGCGAACCGGTGACCGGCGGACCGGCGCCCGGCGGACCGGCGACGGCCGGGACCGGTGCCCGGCGGACCGGCGACGGCCGGGACCGGTCCCCGGCGGGACCAACCGCCGAGGCCGCCACCGGCCGCCGGTCACCAGGAGCGCCGAGGCCGCCATCGGTCGCCGGTCCTGCGGGGTGCCGAGGAAGGCGCCCCACGGATCGTTCCGCGTGCCCCCGCCGCGATGATCGGCAACCGCCCGCGCGCCCGCTCCCGGCGTCGTATGCTCGCAGGCGTTCGCGGGGTTTCGCGAGGCGGTGCATTGTGTTCCCTGTGTTTCGTCAAAGCACGGCGAAATCACGGGAAAGCAGGGGAAAGCGCGGGTGGCCGTTCGGGAAAACGCAGAAACCCCTCTCAAATGCTCATCTTTTGCTGTGACTTGAGTCACAAGATGCGTAATTTGTTGACCCTGTGTGCCGAGTGAGCAGCGCGCTGTGATTCAGTAGCGGTGAGGATGCAGGGCGTACGCCGAAGACAACCCTGGGGTTACGGAGTTACCGCGAGATCTCGAGGGGAGGGCGCATGGAGACCGACTCGGAACCGTACGTCCGTCTTGCGACTCTGCGGAAGCTCCACGAGGTCATGGCGGACATACACACCGCCCGCAGCCTGGCGGACACGCTGCAGACGGTCGCCGACGGCGTGGTCAACGGCCTCGGGTACGAGCTGGCCGCCGTCAACCTCGTGCGCCCCGACGGCGACCTCGTGGTCGCGGCCCTGGCCGGGGACCCCACCGTCGAGTCGATCCTGGCGGGGCGGGTCGGCTCCCGGGCCGCCTGGAACCGCCGGCTGAACATGGGCGAGGCCTGGGGCGACCTGCGTTTCATATCCGCCGCCGAGGGCTGGCTCCTCGAGGACGACGACGTGCCCAAGTGGCGGGCAGACGGCCCCGAACCGCGCTTCGAGGACGAGTGGCACCCCGACGACCGCCTCTTCGCCCCCCTGTACGGGCCGGGCGGGAGCGGCTCCTCCGGTGAGCTGATCGGCGTGATCTCCGTGGACCGGCCGCGCAACGGCCGCCGGCCCGGCGCCTGGGGCCGCGAGGCGCTCCAGATGTACGCCTTCCAGGCGGCCACCGCGATCAGCAACGCCCGGCTGCGCGCCAACATGCAGCGCGCGCTGGTGCGGCTGGAACGGGACCAGCAGGCGCTGCGCGCCAGCGAGGAGTCCTTCCGGCAGGCCTTCGAGTACGCCCCCTCCGGCATGGCCATCGCCGAGATGGGCGGCGACCAGCACGGGCGCATCCTGCGCTGCAACGACGCGCTGTGCAGGCTGCTCGGCCGGCCCGCCGCCTCCATGCGCCGCTACTCCTTCTCCGACCTGGTCCACCCCGAGGACATCAGCACTCTGCTGCGCACCTCCGCCGAGGGCGGCCGCGCCGAGCTGCGCCTGGGCCGCCGGGACGGCACGTACGTCTGGGTGTCGCTGCGCAACTCCGTGGTCGCGGACGCCGCCGACGGGCCCCGCTTCCTGCTCACGCACGTCGAGGACATAGAGGAGCGCAAGCGGCGCGAGCTGCAGCTCGCGCACCGGGCCTCCCACGACTCGCTCACCGGCCTGCCCAACTCCGCCGAGCTGCGGTCCCGGCTCTCCTCCCGTCTCTGCCAGCGTCCGCACGCCGTGGCCGCCGAGGCGGCGGAGTCGGCGGACGCGGCGCACGGGCAGTACGGCGGGTTCGGCGAATACGGCGAGCACACGGCGTTCGGCGGCTTCGGCGGGCCGGGCCTCACCGACACGCCTCCGGGCGGTCACCCCGCGGTGTACGACACCGGCGGGCACGGCTTCGGCAGCCTCGCGGCCCGGGGACCGTACGACGGCTTCGACCACCATGTGCACACCGTCGCCCCGGCCGATGGGACCGACGACGGAACCAAGGGACTCGCGGTCCTGTTCTGCGACCTCGACGGCTTCAAGACGATCAACGACCGGTTCGGGCACAACGCCGGTGACGCGGTCCTCGTCGAGGTGGCCGGCCGGCTCACCCGGGGAGTGCGGGACGGCGACACCGTCGCGCGGCTCGGCGGTGACGAGTTCGTGGTGCTGGCGGACGGCCTCGGCCGGGCCGACGCCCAGGACCTCGCCGTGCGGCTGCGGAACGAGATCATCCAGCCGATCCGGGTCGACAGCAGGGTGGTGCGGGTCGGCGCCAGCTTCGGCATCGGCTGGGCGCACTGCGGCATGACGGCGGACGAGGTGTTGAAATCCGCTGACGAACGGATGTACGTCGAGAAACGATCCCGTCCCAAACAGCACAGGCGCGCGGGATAGCCGCAGTTCACGGCCGGGGTGAGCAGGAAGACACCCATACGGCCCGCCGGGAGCGGGTACGCTCGCAGTTCAGCCCAGCACGCATCCGCACCCCCACCCGCTAGGAGCACCAAGGGATGACGCCCGGCAACAACGGCGCGAGCACGCCCGAGGACGACGACCCGTTCGGCTACCTCTACGCCGACGGCCAGGCCAACGGAGCCCAGCCGCCGAGCGGTGGTTACGGCTACCCGAATTCGGTCAACAGGGTGCGGGCGGTCGGTCAGCGGCAGTACGGCGGTGCGCAGCAGCCCCAGCAGACCGGTCAGTACGGGTCGTCGGGGGCGCCGGGGCAGACCGCGGCGTACGGCCAGGTCCCGCAGCAGCAGGCGTACGGCACCTACGGGCCTCCCGGACAGCCGAACCCGCACTACGCGGCCCCCGAGACGGTCCCCGGCGGGCAGCCGCCCGGGCGGCGCGAGCAGGCGGGCGGCAACGGCGGCGGGCGCGGCCGGGGCCCGAACACCAAAGGCCTGCTGATCGGCGCGATAGCGGTGGTCGCGGCCGTGGTGATCGGCATCGGCATCGCGATGCTCGGCGGCGACGACGACAAGAAGGACAGCGCGGGCGGAGACACCACGCCGACGGCGAGCTCCAGCCCCACGCCCAGCAAGTCGGGCGAGGACGGCTCCGGGGACTCCGGGAAGCTGCCCACCACGGACGCCAAGACGCTGAAGCTGGACGGCGGCGCCACCACGGCGTCCGACGTCAAGGGCGCGAAGGCCGACGGCGGGTCCTACGTCACGAACTTCAACCACGAGGGCGCGGCCGTGACCTGGACGGTCAACGGCATCGCCAAGTCCGGCAAGTACACGCTGTACGTCGGCTACGGCGTGCCCGGCAAGGACGCCAACGCCACGCTCACGCTCAACGGTGAGGCGCAGTCCCGGCCGATCAACATGTCGAACTTCGCGAAGGCGCCCGAGGGCGACTACGAGAAGGGCTGGACGTCGACCTGGGCGAACATCCAGCTCAACAAGGGCACGAACACCATCAGGATCTCCTGCGAGCAGGGCAATTCCTGCGATGCCAACCTGGACCAGCTCTGGCTCCTGGAGGGCTGGAAGTAACCGGGAGCAGCGGTCCGGAAGTGGCGGCCCGGAGGGCGAGGGCCGACAGTGGACCGGGCCCGGCGTCCTTCGCCGCGCGGAGGCGGGCGGGCTCACGTGGCCTGAAGGCTCACGCCGCCGTCGTCTCCGGGGTGACCGTGACCCGGGTGAGCAGGTCCTCGTAGACCTCCCGGTCGAACTCGCCCGCCGCCGGTGCCAGGACCGTCGCCGCCGACAGGGCGGTGGCACGTGCCAGCCGCTCCGGCCACGGCAGCCGCTCCACCAGGGCCGACAGCAGGCCCGCCACCGCCGAGTCGCCCGCGCCCGTCGGATTGCCGCGCAGCCCGCGCGGCGGCACCGCCCGCCAGCGCCCCTCGGCGTTCACCGCGAGCAGCCCCTTCGCGCCCAGTGAGGCGACCACGGTGTGCGCGCCACGGCGCCGGGCGTCCCGGGTGGCCTGCCCGGGCTCGTGCGAGCCGGTGAGCTCGGCCAGTTCCTCCGCGTTCGGCTTGACGATGTCGGGGCGGGCCGCGACCCCCCGGCGCAGCGGCTCGCCGCTTGTGTCGAGGAGCACCGGCACCCGGTGCGCCCGCGCGGTGCGGATCAGGCCCGCGTACGCGCCCACCGGCACGCCCGGCGGCAGGCTCCCGCACAGGGCGACCGCGGCGGCCGAGCCGAGCAGCTCCTCGTACCCGCGCTGGAAGGCGGACCACTCGACGGGGGAGATCAGCGGCCCCGGCTCGTTGAGCTGGGTGGTGTCGCCGGTGGCGGCGTCCACCACGGCGATGGTCCGGCGGGTCGCGCCGGCCACGGGTGTCAGCGCGTCCACCACGTCGGGGTCCCCGTCCAGCGCCTCCCGCAGGGCGTCGCCGGTGCGGCCGCCCGCGAAGCCGGTGACGGTCGCCCGGTGGCCGAGCGCGGCGAGCACCCGGGCCACGTTCAGCCCCTTGCCGCCGGGCCGCTCGGTCACCTCGCCCACGCGGTGCGAGGCGTGCGGGCGCAGCGCGGGAACGCGGTAGGTGAGGTCGAGAGCGGTGTTCAGTGTGACCGTGAGGATCACCCGGACCGGCCTCCCTCGGATCGTGCGGTGACGCGTACGCGTGCGTACGGCGCGCGTGCCGTCTCCGCGGTGCGCGCACCGGTGCTGGTTGTCGGTGCTCGATCATGCCAAACGAGTCGGTGGTGGGCCCAGCCCCCCGGGGCCACCACCGAGGCCCGAGGGCCCGTCAGCACCGGGACCAATCAGCCCAGTTGGGGATCGATCACCCACTCGCCCCGGCGCATCACGCCCTTCAGCGCGAAGTCCTCGTCGAGAACGACCAGGTCGGCATAGGTGCCGGGGGCCAGCGAGCCCACCTGGTCGGACAGGCCGAGCAGGCGGGCGGGATTGGCCGAGAGGGCCGCGACGACGTCCTCGACCGGGAGCCCGTCGACCGTGACCGCCCGCTGGAACGCCCGGTCCAGGGTGAGCGTGGACCCGGCGATCGAGCCGCCCTCCACCAGCCGGGCCACGCCCTCGCTGACCTCGACCTCCAGCGGGCCGAGCAGATAGCGGCCGTCGCCGAAGCCGGCCGCGTCCATGGCGTCGGTGATGAACGCGACCCGGGAGGCGCCCGCGTGGTGGAAGGCGAGTCGCAGCGCGGCGGGGTGGAGGTGGGTGCCGTCGTTGATCAGCTCGACGGTCACCCGCTCGTCCTCCAGGAGCGCGGTGACGGGTCCGGGGGCCCGGTGTCCCAGGGTGGGCATCGCGTTGAAGAGGTGGGTGGCCACGGTGGCGCCCGCGTCGATGGCGGCGAGGGTCTGCTCGTAGGTGGCGTCCGTGTGCCCGACCGCGGCGATCACGCCCTGCTCGGCGAGCAGCCGTACGGAGTCCAGGCCGCCGGGGAGTTCGGTGGCGAGGGTGACCATGCGGGCCTGCCCGCGGGCCGCGTCGACCAGCTTGCGGACCTCGGCCGGGTCGGGGTCACGCAGCAGGGCGGCGGAGTGGGCGCCCTTGCGGCAGGGGGAGATGAAGGGGCCTTCGAAGTGGATGCCGGCCAGGTCGCCCTGTTCGGCCAGTTCGGACAGCAGCCCGGCGCGCTGGACGAGTTCGTCCGTCTCCTCGGTGACGGTGGAGGCGAGGAGCGTGGTCGTGCCGTGCTCCCGGTGGGTGCGGATGCCCGTCAGGACGTCCTCGGCCGAGCCGGAGGTGAAGGAGGCGCCGCCGCCGCCGTGGTTGTGCAGGTCGACGAAGCCGGGGACCAGCCAGTGCCCGGTGAGGTCGACGGTGGGCGCGCCGGCTCCGGCGGGCCCGGTCGGGCTGTGCGGCGGGCGGGTGGCGTCACCGGTGGCGGTGATGCGCGTGCCCTCGACGAGCACGCGGCCGTCGTCCACGATCCCGGTGGGCAGCACCGTCCGGGCACCGGCGAGAACCTTGCTAGGGGCCATCAGGTGGTTACCTCCGAGGAGTCAGTGGTGTCGCGGACGGGGGGAACGGCGGAAGCGGCGGACATGCCGGGAGCGGGGAGCGCGGGGCTCGGTGGGTCCGCCGGGGGCCGGACGGCGGCGGCGTGCAGGTCCCAGGCGAGCAGTCCCGCGCCGAGACATCCGGCGTTGTCGCCGAGACCGGCGGGGACGACCTCCGGCAGCTTCTGGAAGGTGACCCGGGCGCGCAGCGCCTCGTGCAGCGGGTCGAACAGCGTGGGCCCGGCCTCGGCGAGCCCGCCGCCGATGATCAGGGTGCGCGGATCGAGCAGGGTGAGGGCGGTGACGAGGCCGTCGGCGAGCGCGTCGACGGCCGCCTGCCACACCTCACGCGCGCGCGTGTCCCCGGCGGCCACGGCCCGGGCGCAGTCCGCCGCGTCCGCCTCCGGGTCCCCGAGGGCGGCGGCCCAGGCATGGCCGACGGCGGAGGCGGAGGCGTACCGCTCCAGGCAACCGCGCTGCCCGCACGGGCAGTCGACGCCGCCGGGCCGTACGACGACATGGCCGATCTCGCCCGCGAAGCCGTGCGCGCCCGCCTCGACCCGGCCGTCGATGCCGATGGCGCCCGCGATGCCGGTGCCCAGCGGCACGAAGAGGAAGCGGTCGGCGCCCCGGCCCGCCCCGATGCGGCCCTCGGCGAGGCCGCCGGTGCGCACATCGTGGCCGAGGGCGACGGGGACACCGCCGAGCCGCTCGCTCAGCAGGGCGCGCAGGGGTACGTCGCGCCAGCCGAGGTTGGCCGAGTAGGCGGCCACGCCCCGGGCGTCGTCGACGATGCCGGGGACGGCGACACCGGCGGCCAGGGCCGGTTCGCCGAACGCGGAGAGGCCGTGGGCGCGCAGCTCGGCGGCGAAGTCGAGGACCGCCGCCGTCACCGCCTCGGGGCCCCGTTCGCGGCCGGTGGGCCGGCGTGCCCGATGGAGCAACTCGCCTTCCGCCCCTACCAGGGCGGCCTTCATCCCGGTGCCGCCCACATCAAGGGCGATGACGTGTTTCACGTGGAACAGTGTGACGCTCCGACCCGGAGAGGTCTAGTCCACTAGAGTGGTGTAGACCTTATGGCCGAGCCGTTTCGTCGTACGAGACGGCGACCACACGCAACCAGCGGAAACAGGAGTGGGTCGGTGCGGCGGCGCGGGGCGCGGAGGACGAGGGTACTGGGCGCGGCGGTCACCGCACTCGGAATGGCGGCGGCCCTCGCGGGCTGTGGGGGACCGGGCGGTTCCGGGGACGTCACCCTCAAGCTGGTGGCGGCCGACTACGGGGACTCCGCGGCCAACTCCTCCAAGAAGTACTGGAACCGGCTGGTCACCGCCTACGAGGGCGAACACCCCGGCGTGCGGGTCGACGTCAGCGTCTACTCGTGGAACGACGTCGACCGCGAGGTGCGGCAGATGGTCGACCGGGGCGAGGCCCCCGACCTCGCGCAGATCGGCGCGTACGCCGACCACGCGGCCGCCGGCGACCTCTACCGTGCCTCCGACCTGCTCTCCATCCCCGTCCAGGCCGACTTCGTGCCGGAGCTGAGCCGGGCGGGCGAGGTGAACCGGGTGCAGTACGGGATGCCCTTCGCCGCCTCCACCCGGCTGCTCTTCTACAACAAGAAGCTCTTCGCCGAGGCCGGGATCAGCCGGCCGCCCACGACGTGGAAGCAACTGGCCGCCGACGCCCGCGTGTTGAAGGACGCCGGAGTGAAGACGCCGTACGCGCTGCCGCTGGGCCCCGAGGAGGCGCAGGCCGAGACCCTGCAGTGGCTGCTCAGTGGCGGGGGCGGCTACACCGACAGCATCGGCAACTACGACCTGGACTCGGTGGAGAACATCGCCACGTTCGGCTGGCTCAGGGACGAACTGGTCGGCAAGGGTCTCACCGGGCCCGTCCCGCCGGCCCGGCTGAACCGCGCGGACGCGTTCGCCGCGTTCGCGCGCGGCGAGGTCGGCATGCTCGACGGACATCCCACGCTGATGAAGACGGCCCGCGCCAAGGGCCTGGACTTCGGCATGGTGCCGATGCCCGGGAACGGTGACGGGAGCGGAAGCGGCGACGGGGGCGGCGGGGGCCGGGCGTCGCTGGGCGTCGCCGACTGGATGATGGCCTTCCGTCAGAACGGCCACCGCGAGCAGATCGGGGACTTCCTCGACTTCGTCTACAGCGAGAAGAACGTGCTGGCGTTCTCCCGCGAGTACGACCTGCTGCCGGTGACGGCCTCCGCCTCGGCGGACATGGCGTCCTCCCCGAAGGACGCCGACCTCGCGCCCTTCCTGGAGCAGCTCCCGGGCGCCGAGCTGTACCCGGTGAGCAAGACCTCCTGGGCGTCGGTGAGCGCGGACCTCAAGAAGCGGATCGGGACGGCGGTGTCCGGGCAGGGCAGCCCGGCGGCGGTGCTGGGGCAGCTCCAGCGGGCGGCGACGCGGGAGGACACGGCCGGGTAGGACACGGCCGGGTAGGGCACGGCCGGGTGGGGCACGGCCGGGTGGGGCGCGGCCGGGCAGGGCGCGCCGTGCGGCAGCCGGCGCGTGGTGGTGAGGCCGGTGCCGGGTCCCGATGTCAGTGCCGGGTCTTACTGTGGAACGCATGGAGGAGACCGAGCGGACGGCGCGGACCGGGCAGCCAGTGGAGGCGGAGCCCGCCGGGTCGGCCGAGCCCACGCAGCCCTCACCGTCCCCGGAGCCGCGCGGGCTGGGGACGCGGGAGCGGGCCGTGCTCGCCCTGGAGCGGCGCGGCTCCGTCGGACCCGGCGCGAAGGAGCGCGAGATACGGGAGCGGCTCGGGCTTGCGCCCGTCCGCTACTACCAACTGCTCAACGCCCTGCTCGACGATCCCCGTGCCCTCGCCCACGACCCGGTGACCGTCAACCGGCTCCGCCGTGTGCGCGAGGCCCGCCGCGCCGAACGGTAGGCCACGCCGAGCGGCGGGGCGCCGGGCAGGCGTGAGGACGGGGTCGCGCGGATAGGGTCGACCTCATGGGCAGCCACACGGACTTCACGGACCCCGGGGACGCCTCGCACCGCAACGGTGACGCCCTCCCCGTCCCGACTCCCACCACCGCGGCCGGACGCGAGGGGCTGGAGGCGATCCTCGCCGGCCCCGGGCGGGCCGTCCTCGCCTTCGACTTCGACGGGACGCTCGCACCGATCGTCGCCGACCCCGAACAGGCCAGGCCCCACCCCGACGCGGTGCCCGCCCTCGCCGCCCTCGCGCCGAAGGTGGCCTCGGTGGCCGTCGTCACCGGGCGCCCGGCGGGGGTCGCCGTCGCCCACGGAGGATTCGCGGGGGTCGCCGGGCTCGAACACCTCGTGGTGCTCGGGCACTACGGCGCCGAGCGGTGGGAGGCGGTGACCGGGACGGTCACCGCGCCCGCCCCGCCCCCGGGGATCGCCGCCGTGCGGGCGGAGCTGCCGGGGGTGCTGGACGCCGTCGGGGCGTGGCGGGGGACCTGGGTGGAGGAGAAGGGCGGCCGGGCCGTCGCGGTCCACACCCGCCGGGCGGCCGACCCGCAGGCCGCGTTCGAGGCGCTGCGCGCCCCGCTGGCCGAGCTCGCGGCACGGCACGGACTGATCGTCGAACCGGGGCGCATGGTCCTGGAGCTGCGACCGCCGGGGATGGACAAGGGGGTCGCGCTGTCGGAGTACGTGCGGGAGGTGGACGCCGGGGCGGTGCTGTACGCCGGCGACGACCTGGGGGACCTGCCCGCGTTCGCGGCGGTGGAGGGCCTGCGGGCGCAGGGGGTGCCGGGACTGCTGGTGTGCAGTGGCAGCGAGGAGGTCGCGGAGCTGGCGAAGCGGGCGGACCTCGTGGTCGACGGTCCGGCGGGCGTCGTCCGGTTGCTGCGGGCGATGGCGGCGCGGCTGGGGTAGGGGTGCGGGTGGTCCGCGGGCCCGGTGCGCGGGTCCCCGCGCCCTTCGGGGGCGCGGGGACCGGTGCTCAGCCCCGCAGGGCGTCGAGCTGGTCCAGGAACCAGCGGGACGGGGGGAGGGCCGTGCCGGCGGCGGCGAGGCGCTTCGCGCGTTCGGCGCGCTCGTCCGGCGGCAGGGACAGGGCCTCGTGCAGTGCCTCGGCCGTGCCGACCACGTCGTAGGGGTTGACCACGATCGCGTCCTCGCCCAGCTCCTCGTACGCCCCCGCCTCCCGCGAGAGCACCAGCGCGCACCCTTCGTCGGAGACGAGCGGCACCTCCTTGGCGACCAGGTTCATCCCGTCCCGCACGGGATTGACGAGCGCCACGTCGGCCAGCCGGTAGGCCGCGAGGGAGCGGGCGAAGTCGTCCTCGACGTGCATCAGCACCGGCGTCCAGCCGTCCGTGCCGAACCGGGCGTTGATCGTCTCGGCCACCCGCCGCACCTCGTCGGTGTACTCCCGGTAGACGGCGAGGTCCTGCCGGGAGGGGTAGGCGAAGGCCACGTGCACCACCCGCTCCCGCCATTCCGGGCGTGAGGCGAGCAGTTCCTCGTAGGCGAGGAGTCCGCGCACGATGTTCTTCGACAGTTCCGTCCGGTCGACCCGGACGATCGTCTTCCGGTCCGGGCCGATCTCCTCGCGCAGCACCGCCATCCGCTCGGCGACGTCGTCCTCGTGGGAGCGCGCGCGCAGGAAGTCGGCGTCCGCGCCGAGCCCGTGCACCCCGATCCGGGTCTCGCCGAGCCCGCCGACCAGCGCCTCGGCGCACGCGGTGAAGGCGTCCGCCCAGCGGTGGGTGAGGAAGCCGAGCCGGTCGGCGCCGAGCATGCCGCGCAGCACCTTCTCGGCGATGTCGTCGGGGAGCATCCGGAAGTAGTCGACCGGCGCCCAGGGGGTGTGCGAGAAGTGCGCGATGCGCAGGTCGGGGCGGAGTTCCCGGAGCATCCCCGGGACCAGGGTCAGGTGGTAGTCCTGGACCATCACGGCCGCGCCCTCGGCCGCCTCCTCGGCGAGCGCCTCGGCGAAGGCCCGGTTGTAGGTCTCGTAGGAGGCCCACTGCCGCCGGAACTCCTGGTCGAAGACGGGTTCGAGCGGGGTCTGGTACAGCATGTGGTGCACGAACCAGAGCACGGAGTTGGCGATCCCGTTGTACGCGTCCGAGTGCACCTCGGCCGGCACGTCCAGCATCCGTACGCCGTCCTCGCCGACCCCGCGCCGCACCGCCTCGCGGTCGCCCTCGTTCAGCGCCGAGCAGACCCACAGCGCGCCCGCGTCCGGCCCGATGGCCGAGAGTCCGGAGACCATTCCGCCACCGCCGCGTTTGGCGTGCAGCGCGCCGTCCTCCCCCGCGGTGTACGAGACGGGCCCCCGATTGGAGGCGAGCAGCACCTGAGCAGCACCGAACCTTGAAGCCATACGCCTCAACCTAGCCCGGCCCCCGAACCCTCAAACGTGCCCGGACACCACTCCGCATCGATTTCGTCACACGCCGTGTGGCCAGGAAGGCCGGAGCCGACCACGTCGTACGGCTCCGGGGCACCGGCGGCCGCGAGGCATCCTCCTGGGCGCCGGGCGAGAGGGTATGCGCCCAGGAGGAGGACGGCGGCACCCGCGTGGCGTTCACCGTGGCGCGCGACGGCCACGGCTGCTCGGGTCGCGGTCACGCCACCCTGCGGGCCGTGTACTCCGCGATCTCGGTCATCGGGGGGCGTTCCTCCGTGTCCACCGGGTGGGTGTGCGGCTCGAAGCCCTGCGGGCCGCGCTCGAACTGGGTGAGGGCGGGGCGCAGGAGGTGGCCCCGGGCCAGGCGGAGCTGGGCGGTGCGGTAGATCGCGGCGGCCATGCGGCCCAGCGCCTGGCCGTCCTGGTGGCGGTGGTGGCGCACGCCGACGTCGACCTGGGCGAGCGCGTCCAGGCCGACGGTGTGCAGCGCGTCCACCAGCATGCCGAGCTCGACGCCGTAGCCGACCGGGAAGGGGAGCCGTTCGAGCAGGGAGCGGCGGGCCGCGTACTCGCCGCCGAGCGGCTGGACGAAGCCGGCCAGCAGCGGCCAGTGCATGTTGAGCAGCGGCCGGGCCATCAGCTCGGTGACCCGGCCGCCCTGCCCGGCGACGCCGGCCAGCGGGCGGTCGTACATCGCCTTGACCAGGTGCACCTCGGGGTCGGTGAGGAGCGGGCCGACGATGCCGGTGACGAAGTCGGAGGAGAACTCGCGCAGGTCGGCGTCGACGAAGCACACCAGGTCGCCCCGCGTGACCATCAGCGAGCGCCACAGCACCTCGCCCTTGCCGGGCAGGGCCGGGATGCGCGGCAGTATCGTGTCGCGGTGCTCGACCCGGGCGCCCGCCGCCGCCGCCACCTCGGCGGTGCGGTCGGTGGAACCGGAGTCGACGACCACGATCTCGTCGACGAGCGGCACCCGCCGGACGAGGTCCCGGCGGATGGCCGTGACGATGGCGCCGACGGTCGCCTCCTCGTTCAACGCCGGGAGCACCACGCTGACCGACTGACCGGTGGCCCGCTTGGCGGCCATGACCTGCTGCAACGGGCGATCCGACAGGGACCACGAGCGTGCCTTCAGCCAATGCTCGACTTCCCTCAGCACGGTCGGCGGCTCCTTTGTGATCCATCTCGCGGTACGGACGACTCTCTCAAGTGTCCTGGCCTTCGGTTACAGTCTTGAACAACGCAGGTGACCGTCGCATGCCGGGGGTCACGGGCGTCACAACCGAATACCGCTCATCCAGAGGGGCAGAGGGAAACGGCCCGATGAAGCCCCGGCAACCCTCCAGCCGGCACTCGTAGATCGCTGGTCATCGTCGATCACTCCGCGAGGCTCCCGGCTAGGGAAGGTGCCAAATCCGTCTCACGGCGAGATGCGTCGTGAGGAAGATGAGGAGAAAGGGCCTCGCCTCACATGGTTGTGCAGACTGTCGCAGACACCACCGACTCCACCCCCTCTGCCGCGGGTTCCGTCGATCTCGGCCCCGCCACCGCGCTGAGCTGTCGCGAATGCGGCCACCGGGTGCCGCTCGGTCCGGTATTCGCCTGCGAGGAGTGTTTCGGGCCGCTCGAGATCGCCTACGACTTCTCGGGCCACGACACCGAGGAACTGCGCCGGAGCATCGAGTCCGGCCCCGCGAACATCTGGCGGTACGCCCCGCTGCTGCCCGTCCCGGCGGACGTGGCGACGAAGCCGAACATCAATCCCGGCTGGACCAAGCTCGTCAAGGCCGACAACCTCGCCCGTGAACTCGGCGTCACCGGCGGGCTGTACGTGAAGGACGACTCAGGCAACCCGACGCACTCCTTCAAGGACCGCGTCGTCGCCCAGGCCATCGAGGCCGCCCGCGCCTTCGGCTTCACCACCCTGTCCTGCTCCTCCACCGGCAACCTGGCCGGCGCGGTGGGTGCCGCCGCCGCCCGGGCCGGCTTCCGTTCCTGCGTGTTCATCCCGCACGACCTGGAGCAGGGCAAGGTCGTCATGGCGGCCGTCTACGGCGGCGAACTCGTCGGCATCGAGGGCAACTACGACGACGTGAACCGTTTCTGCTCCGAGCTGATCGGCGACCCGGCGGGCGAGGGCTGGGGCTTCGTCAACGTCAACCTGCGGCCGTACTACGCCGAGGGCTCCAAGACGCTGGCGTACGAGATCTGCGAGCAGCTCGGCTGGCGACTGCCCGACCAGCTCGTGGTGCCGATCGCCTCCGGCTCCCAGCTCACGAAGATCGACAAGGGGCTGCGGGAGCTGATCGAGCTGGGTCTGGTGGAGGACAAGCCGTACAAGATCTTCGGTGCCCAGGCCGAGGGCTGCTCGCCGGTGTCGACCGCGTTCAAGGCGGGCCACGACGTCGTGCGGCCGCAGAAGCCGGACACGATCGCCAAGTCCCTCGCGATCGGCAACCCGGCCGACGGCCCCTACGTCCTGGACATCGCGCGCCGCACGGGCGGCGTCGTGGAGGACGTGAACGACGAGCAGATCGTCGACGCGATCAAGCTGCTCGCCCGGACCGAGGGCATCTTCGCGGAGACCGCGGGCGGGGTGACGGTGGGCGTCACCCGCAAGCTCATCGAGGCCGGGGTGCTCGACCCCTCGCTGACGACCGTCGTCCTGAACACCGGTGACGGCCTCAAGACGCTGGACGCGGTGGCGGGCACCGGGCTGACCGCGACGATCCGGCCGTCCCTGGACTCCTTCCGGGAGGCGGGGCTCGCGTAGCCCGGCCTCCTTCCGGGAGGCGGCTGGGGCAGCCCGGCCTCCTTCCGGGAGGCGGCTCGGGCAGCCGGTCCCGGGCGGCCCCGCCCGGCCCCGGCACCTCCCGCCCCCGCTTCTCCCGCGCACGCGCCCCTACCGAGCACCTGAGCACCTCGCACCCGACCGGAGGTCATCACCCCCATGAGCGTCACCGTTCGCATCCCCACCATCCTGCGCACCTACACCGGCGGCAAGGCCGAGGTCAGCGCCGAGGGCACGACCCTCGGCGAGGTCATCGCGGACCTGGAGAAGAACCACACCGGGATCGCCGCCCGGGTCCTGGACGACCAGGGCAAGCTGCGCCGCTTCGTCAACGTGTACGTCAACGACGACGACGTCCGCTTCGAGCAGGGGCTCGACACGGCGACGCCCGAGGGTGCCGGCGTCTCGATCATTCCCGCGGTCGCCGGCGGCTGAGTCCGGCACCGGACGGCTTCCGCTTACCTTCGGTAATGCCGATCACCGCGCGTATATCGAATTGCCCCCTCCGTGAGAGAAGCGGAGGGGGCAATTCTGCAGGGTTGAACGCGGTACAGTTGGGGAACGCGCCCCGGATTTCTGAGACCGGGCGAAGGCGATCATGCCGCGCTTCCGACAAGAAGTAGCCAAAGTGCGCAGGGCTTTTGTGACTAATGCGCCTTTTGTGCGGCCCGACTTGCCCTGAATTCGAGCGAATTCTCCGTACATTCCCGACCGGTCGTGCCCAGATTTCTCGTCCGATTGACCTGTTGCAGACGGCAGTTGGACAGATACATTCAGCCGCGGTCGACGCGTTCCGGCGCACGCCCCCAACCGTTGGGGGGTGAGGTCTGACCCGGATTCGCGAAGTGCGGATCCGTGCAAGGGCCAGTAATAGGGGAGTTAGGCATGGCTCAGGGCACCGTCAAGTGGTTCAACGCGGAGAAGGGGTACGGCTTCATCGCGGTCGACGGTGGTGCGGATGTGTTCGTCCACTACAGCGCGATCCAGATGGACGGTTACCGCACTCTGGAAGAGGGCCAGCGGGTCGAGTTCGAGATCTCGCAGGGTCAGAAGGGGCCGCAGGCGGACATGGTCCGCGTTGCCGGCTGACGCGCGCGCCGACTGAAAGTTCGACGTGAACGAAGGGCTCGTGGGCACCGTCGGGTGCCCGCGGGCCCTTCGGTCTGTCCGGGTTCGGCGGGATGGCGCTTGCACTCTCGGGGGGTGAGTGCTAATCATTGGCGTTAGCACTCACAAGGTGAGAGTGACAACGAAGGACCGGGTCGGTGAGGCCCTGGCGAGGTGGGGCAAGGAACCACCAGCCGGTGCCGTCCGTCGCGGGCGCGGGCGCGGTCCGGAGCAATCCACCCCAGTCCGGGAGGACCACTTCACATGGCCAAGATCATCGCGTTCGACGAGGAGGCGCGGCGCGGCCTCGAGCGCGGCATGAACCAGCTCGCGGACGCCGTGAAGGTGACGCTCGGCCCCAAGGGCCGCAACGTCGTCCTCGAGAAGAAGTGGGGCGCCCCCACGATCACCAACGACGGTGTCTCCATCGCCAAGGAGATCGAGCTCGAGGACCCGTACGAGAAGATCGGCGCCGAGCTGGTCAAGGAAGTCGCCAAGAAGACGGACGACGTCGCCGGTGACGGTACGACCACCGCGACCGTCCTCGCCCAGGCGCTGGTCCGCGAGGGCCTGCGCAACGTGGCGGCCGGCGCGAACCCGATGGCGCTGAAGCGCGGTATCGAGAAGGCCGTCGAGGCCGTCTCCGCCGCCCTGCTCGACCAGGCCAAGGAGGTCGAGACCAAGGAGCAGATCGCCTCCACGGCCTCCATCTCCGCCGCCGACACCCAGATCGGCGAGCTCATCGCCGAGGCGATGGACAAGGTCGGCAAGGAAGGCGTCATCACCGTCGAGGAGTCGCAGACCTTCGGGCTCGAGCTCGAGCTCACCGAGGGCATGCGCTTCGACAAGGGCTACATCTCGGCGTACTTCGCGACCGACATGGAGCGTATGGAGGCCTCGCTCGAGGACCCCTACATCCTCATCGCCAACTCCAAGATCTCCGCGGTCAAGGACCTGCTCCCGCTCCTGGAGAAGGTCATGCAGTCGGGCAAGCCGCTGCTGATCATCGCCGAGGACGTCGAGGGCGAGGCCCTGTCGACCCTGGTCGTCAACAAGATCCGCGGCACCTTCAAGTCCGTCGCCGTCAAGGCCCCGGGCTTCGGTGACCGCCGCAAGGCCATGCTCGGCGACATCGCCATCCTCACGGGCGGCGAGGTCATCTCCGAGGAGGTCGGCCTCAAGCTGGAGAACGCCGGTCTGGAGCTCCTGGGCCGCGCCCGCAAGGTCGTCATCACCAAGGACGAGACCACCATCGTCGACGGCGCCGGCTCCGCCGACCAGGTCGCCGGCCGGGTCAACCAGATCCGTGCCGAGATCGAGAACAGCGACTCGGACTACGACCGCGAGAAGCTGCAGGAGCGCCTGGCGAAGCTCGCCGGCGGTGTCGCGGTCATCAAGGCCGGTGCCGCCACCGAGGTGGAGCTCAAGGAGCGCAAGCACCGCATCGAGGACGCCGTCCGCAACGCGAAGGCCGCCGTCGAGGAGGGCATCGTCGCCGGTGGTGGCGTGGCCCTGCTCCAGGCGACCCAGGTCTTCGAGAAGCTGGAGCTCGAGGGCGACGAGGCCACCGGTGCCGCCGCCGTCAAGCTGGCGCTCGAGGCCCCGCTGAAGCAGATCGCGGTCAACGCCGGCCTCGAGGGCGGCGTCGTGGTGGAGAAGGTGCGCAACCTGACCCCGGGCCACGGCCTGAACGCCGCGACCGGCGAGTACGTCGACCTGGTCAAGGAAGGCATCATCGACCCGGCGAAGGTGACCCGTTCCGCGCTGCAGAACGCCGCCTCCATCGCCGCGCTGTTCCTGACCACCGAGGCCGTCATCGCCGACAAGCCGGAGAAGGCCGCCCCGGCGGGCGCTCCGGGCGGCATGCCGGGCGGTGACATGGACTTCTGATCCTCCCCGGGCCCGGCCTCCCGCCGGGCCCACCGAGGATCGGACGCGAGTCCGTGACGCGCCGGCGCACGCCGACGCACGAGTGCGACAGAGGGCGGCACTCCCCGTACGGGGGGTGCCGCCTTTCGGCGTGCCCGGCGCGCGGGGAGTCAGCGCTCACAGCCTTCGGGAGGCGGGGGTCACATTCCCGGGGCGGACGGGAATGCGATCGCTGTACAGGGCATTGATCTGGGGGACGCGTTGCATGCGCGTGCACATACTGACCGGTTGTTCCCACGCCCCCCTGGAGCCCGTATGACCGCCCCCGCCGACCTCCCCACCGGTGCGGACGCCCCCGCCTCCCGTGCCGCGAGCATCCTCTCCCGGCCCGTCGCGCTGAACGGCCTGACCGTCCCCAACCGCATCGCGATGGCGCCGATGACCCGCATGTTCTCCCCGGGCGGCGTCCCCGGCGAGGACGTGCTCTCGTACTACGCGCGCCGGGCCGCCGCGGGCGTCGGGCTGATCGTGACCGAGGGCACCTACGTCGGCCACGCCTCGGCCGGACTCAGCGACCGCGTCCCCCGGTTCCACGGCGAGGAGCAGCTCGCGGGCTGGGCGAAGGTCGCCGAGGCGGTGCACGCGGCGGGCGGCACGATCGTGCCGCAGCTCTGGCACGTCGGCATGGTCCGCGAGCAGGGCCGGCCGCCCTTCCCCGAGGCCCCCGCCGTCGGCCCCTCCGGTCTGCGCGTCGGCGAGGAGGAGGCCACCGGCCGGGCGATGACCCGGCAGGACCTGGACGACGTCATCGGCGCCTTCGCCGAGGCGGCCGCCGCCGCGGAGCGCATCGGCTTCGACGGTGTCGAGCTGCACGGCGCGCACGGCTACCTCATCGACCAGTTCCTGTGGGCGGGCACCAACCGCCGCACCGACGCCTACGGCGGCGACGCGGTGGCCCGCGCGAGGTTCGCGGTGGAGATCGTCGAGGCGGTGCGGGCACGGGTCTCGCCCGAGTTCCCGGTGATCTTCCGCTTCTCGCAGTGGAAGGGCGACAGGTACGACGCGCGGCTCGCCGAGACCCCCCAGGAGCTGGAGGCGATCCTCACGCCGCTCGCCGAGGCCGGGGTGGACGCCTTCCACGCCTCCACCCGGCGCTACTGGCTGCCCGAGTTCGAGGGCTCGGACCTCAACCTCGCGGGCTGGTCGAAGAAGCTCACCGGCCGCCCGGCCCTCACCGTCGGCTCGGTCGGCCTCGACGGAGACTTCAACCGCTCCTTCAGCGGCGAGGGCGCGCCCGTGCGGAACATCGACGAACTCCTCGACCGCATGGAGCGCGAGGAGTTCGACCTCGTCGCCGTCGGCCGCGCGCTGCTCCAGGACCCCGAGTGGGCGCGGAAGGTGCTGGAGGGCCGCTTCGGGGAACTGGCCCCCTACGACGCGGCCTCGGCGAAGAAGCTGCTCTGACGGCGGGCGACTCGGCGAGCGATGCGGCGAGCGATGCTGCGGGGGCCGGGACGACGGGGGCGGGCGACGGCGACCGGTCCGGGACGACGGGGGCGGGCGGCCGGTCCGGGACCGGTCACAGGCCCCCGCCCATCGGCTCGATGTCCACCCGCACCGGGTGGCCCCACACCCGCAGCACCTCGTAGTCGGTGAACTCGTGCACCAGCCGGTACGCCATCGCCGGGCGGGGCCCGCGGCGCTGCGCCGTCAGGTACAGCTCCGCCTCCCGCCGGTCCCGGCGCGGGGTGCCGCAGAGCTGCCACTCCTGGCCGTTCCACGCCTCGGGCAGCCAGCGCTGCTGCGGCTGCGGACGCTCCTCCCGCGTGCCGTACCGGGAGGGGACGCGCTCCCCGGCGTCGGTGGCCGCCCGGCGCGGCCCGCCGCCGTCGTACTCCGTACGCCGAGCGGCCCGGCGCCGCGTCTCGCACAGCAGGCACAGATCGGGCGCGTCCTTGTCGACGGGGCCGGTCGGGTGCTCGGCGCACCGCGTGGTGGGCCGGTCCCCGCCGAGGCTGTCCTCCAGCAGGTCCAGCGCCCGCTTCAGGTCGTCCTTCGCCTCGTGCAGCTTGGCGTCCGGGGTGTCGGCGCTCAGCGCCTCCCCGTGCTCCCCGAGCACGCGCAGGGCGCGGCCGAGCGCGGTGAGCTGTGCGTGGTTCATGTCCGCCAGGGTCGCACACACCGCTGACAGCACGGCGGGGGCGAGGGTCGCTGCGGCGCTCACTCGATCGTGGGACGCTGAGGGACACGGGCACGGCGACGAGGATGTGCCCGTACGTTCAGTTCTGTGAGGTCGGAGACGGGAGGTCCCCGATGACCGCCGAGATGTGGGGGAGCGGCTCCCAGTGGGGCCGTCTGCTGCGGGCCTGGCAGCACTTGGACGTGCCCGACGGATGGCGGGCCGAGATCGACGAGGGACGGATCATCGTGGTTCCACCCCCGGCCAGTGGGCACAACCTCATCGCCGACATCGTCTCGCAACGGCTGTACGGCTGCCTGCCCACGGGGTACGGCCTGTTCCAGACGCTCGGTGTGCACATCGCGCCGTTCGACAAGGTGTACGTTCCCGACCTCGTCGTCTTCCAGCGGGCCGAACTCGCCCAGCGGGCCGCCGACGTGGGGGAGGACGCGCTGCCCGTGGACGCCGCCGACGCCCTGCTGGTCGTCGAGATCGCCTCCAAGGGCAACGCCCGTGACGACCGCACGAAGAAGCTGTGGGCCTACGCGCACGCGCCCGTCCCCGCATACCTGCTGATCGACCGCTACGACGCACAGGGCCCGTCGGTCACGCTGTTCACCGAGCCGGGAAGCGGCGCCTACAAGCGCACCGACCGCGTACCGTTCGGCGGCTCCCTCACCCTGCCCGCGCCGTTCCTCACGACGCTCCCGACGGAGGAGTTTCCCCGGTGACGGGGGCGGGCGGGACGGCGTCGGTCCACAGCTGCTCGCCCTCGTGGAGGGTGCCGGTGGGGTGGAGGGCGAGGGCCTTCGCGACGGCGGCGGAGGCGTGGTGGTGCGGGTGGACGTGGGCGGCGAAGGCGGAGACGCCCTGGTCCCGCAGCCAGTGGGCCATGACCGCGGCGCCCTCTTTCGCGTAACCCCGGCCCTGGAAGTCGTGGCCGACGACCCAGGCGAGCTCCGCCCGGAGAAGGCCGGGGCGCGGCCTCGTCAGGGTCGCCTGCACCGTGCCGACCAGCCGTCCGCCGGCGCGGGTCCGCAGCATCCAGTTCAGCCAGCCCTGCGAGCCGTCGGGCGAGTGCCCGGCACTCTGCCGCCGGTACCGCTCCTCCACCTCACCCCGGCTCGGCGGCTCCCCGCCGATGTACGTGTGCAGCCGCGCGTCCCCGAGGAAGACCACCGCCTCCTCCGCGTGCGCCACCCGCAAGGGCTCCAGCACCAGCCGCGGCCCTTCCAGGGGGACGGCGAGGGGCCAGGCTGCGGGGTTCGTCATGGGGGCATTGTCGTCGCTGCCGACAGAAGTCAGTCGGCGTATTTCTTGAGCTGCTCCGTTTCCAGCGTGATGCCCACCGGGGGCGGAAGCTCGACGGTTGCTCCCCAGGGGTAGGAGGGCGTCTGCCGGTAGCGGCCGTCCTTCGGTTCGCTGTGCACGACGACGGTGTGGTGGTCGCGGTCGATGAGGAGGTAGACGGGGATCTCGGCCTCCGCGTAGCCGACAGGCTTGTCGACGCGGTCGCGCCGGTCGGTGTCGCGGTCGTGGGAGGTGATCTCGACGGCCATCAGGACACCGTCCGTCGCCGACCACTCTCCGTGCCCGACGAAATGATCCACCGGCGTCAGAGTGGCGTCCGCCCGTGCCCGCCCCTTGCGGTAGGCCTCCGCCTTGATGCCGGACTCGGGAACGAGGTCCAGGTCGGGCCGGTGCTGCATGCACTGGCGCAGCAACCACATGAGGATGGAGCGGTGGTTGCCGTCCGGCATCGGCTTGACCTCTAGTTTCCCGTGTGCGTATTCGAGTCGGACGGTCTCCGGCGCCCGGCGTTCCAGTTCTTCGAAGTCCTCGACGCTGAGGCCGTCCTTGGCGTGGACCCGGCCGTTGATGAATTCGAGCCGTACCCCCTCCGGAGCGGCCTTGGCGAGTTCCTCGAAGTCCTCGACGGACATCTGCGGGTGCGCGGCGGTGCTGCGGGTCATGGTCTCGCCTCCTTCCCTCCATCGTGCCCCGGGATGGTGCCGTCGGATCGCGGGTGCCGTCATGCGGGTGTCCGTTCCTGTCGTCGTTGAGGCATTTTGGCCCGGATGGCGGCGGCGCGGGCATGAACCGAGGGGGCGGGAAGGGGCGCGCGCGGGCGCGGGGGAGGAGGAGTGTCCCGACACGCGCGGCACACTCCCCCGGGCAGCGCCTCGGGGCGGCCGGGGACGCCGCACTCCGCGCATTCCAACAGGCGGCGCGGTGTACGCGGCTCCTCGCGCACCGGGTCCGGCGGCAGCTTGGCGAGCAGGCGGGAGCGGACCAGGGCCGCCGGGTGGTGCACCGGGCTGGGCAGTCCCCCCGTCAGGGCATGCGTGACGCCCTCCTCGGTGGCCCCCCTCGCGAACCAGTCGTCCAGCAGCGGCGCCAGGTTCGCGCACTCCGCCTGCGAGAGCGTGAGCGCGGGGGCGGTGCGGCCGAGGGAGGCGAGGAGGAGAAGGGCGCGGTAGTGGGTGGGATGCGGGCGGGGCCCAGCTCCCGTCCGTGCCGGTGCCGGTCCCTGTTCGGGCGCGGGTACCTGTGCCTGCTCGGGTTCCGTGTCCGGTTGCGGTCGCGGGTACGCGTCCGGCACGTCGCCGCGTACGAAGCGGGCCCACCAGTCGTCGTCCCGCGCGGTGCGCGAGAACCACGATCGGGTGATCCAGCGTCGGCCGCCGTCCGTGGCCGTGATCTGCTCCCGGCCGCGGCGCAGGTGCCCGGCGCGTTGCAGGGTGTTGAGCGCGGTACGGAGCGCGCACTGGCCGTACGGCAGCACCTTGGCCAGCGTCTTCACGGACATGTCGGCGTTCTCGCCGAGCCGGTCGAGGTAGGCGGCGACGGAGGCCTCGCGGCGTGGCAGGTGTGTGAAGTCGTCCCGCGAGCGCGGGAGTTGTCCCGGCGCGGAGCGTTTGCCGTAACCCCGGTTCGCCATCGGGTGCGGGGTGCTGTGCGGGAAGCGGTGGTCGTCACTACAGTTGGCGGTAGCCATGGGATCGAGTTCCTTTCGGATTGGGCGATCTCGTAGGTGAGACCCCCGCAGGTGTTCGCAGCACCTGACGGGGGTCGTTACGTCTGCGGGCAACCTAGAGGCTCATGACGGTGCGTGGCAAACCGGTCACTTGGCGTTGACGGCGGGGAGGGTGGGTGGGTGGAACCCACCTCCCCTTCACTGCAAAGAGGGCTCGCGGCTCGGTACTTGAGCCCCGGGCGGGGTGCGGCGGGGTGGAGGCTCAGCGCCGCTTGAGGTCTTCGACGAACGGGGTCCAGGCCGAGGCCCGGAACACGAGCTTCGGGCCGTGGGGGTTCTTGGAGTCGCGTACGGGGACGACGGCGGGGTGCCCGTCGGCGACCTCCAGGCAGTCGCCGCCGCTGCCGCCGCTGTGCGTGGACTTCCGCCAGCGGGCGACCTCCAGGCAGTTGCCCCCACTGCCGCCGCTGTAGCTCGACTTCTGCCAGACGGCGCCGGTCATCTCGTACTCATGGATGCTCCTCATGTGCGTAATCCTGTGCCATCTCCGTCAGCAAGGCCAAGGAGTTCTGAGGCGACAACGCGGAGGCCACGAGGTGCTCGTAGGTGAGGCGTTGAAGGCGTACGACGCTCGGGGCGTCCTCCAGGCGCCCCGTACCGACGCCCTCGAAGAAGACCAGTGGGGGAGCGGCCTCGAAGTCCATCAACTTCATGGCGCCCTCCATGGCCGCGTGCGCTCCTGCGGAGAAAGGCAGCACCTGCACGATCGCCTGGTGGGCCTCGGTGATCCCGACGATGTGGCGTAGGGCCTCCGCCATGATCACCGGTCCGCCCGTCACCCGGCGCAGCGCCGCTTCGTCGATGACCGCCCACAACAGCAGTTCTGTTGGACCGTGGAGAAGCTGAGCGCGCTCGATCCGCGCCGCCACCAACTTGTCGATCTCCTCCTCCGGTGCCGTCGGCCGGTACGCGCGGAATACCGCCCGGGCGTACCCGGGGGTTTGCAGCAACCCCGGGATGAGCAGCGGCGCGTACTCCCTGATCGCCGTCGCCCGTGCCTCCGCCTCCGCCGCCTCCGCGAAGTGTTCCGGGTACTCCGACTTCGCCGCCGCGCGGCAGTTGCGGAGGAAGAAGTCGACGCCCAGGACCTCGTCCAGCATCCGGGCGTACTCCGGTTGCATGCGGCGAGTGCCGGCCTCCAACTGGCCGATGTACGAGCCGCTGACGAAGAGACGGCCGCCCAACTCCTCCTGGCTCAGGCCCGCCTTCTCCCGCGCGTGGCGCAACTCCGCGCCGAGCAGCGCGCGGGGTGACGAGGACGGGTCCAAGTCCTTCGGTCCCGGCACGAATCTCCCCCTGCCCTTTTCGTCCCACGTTCCCTCTTGTTGGGGCGGAACGTCTGGCCAGGTTAAACCGCGGGCATACACGCTGGGTGGCGTATTGCAAACTCTGTGTAAGGAAGGTGGCACGCACGGTGCGGTCGACGGAAGAGGTCGTGGAGTCGTTGCGGGAGGCGCTGGCGGAGGCGGGGGTCGTGCTGCCCTCGCTGGGGGTGGACCCGGTGACGGGGGCGAGTGGCGAGCCCTTCGCCCTGGTCGCGCTGGGGCGCTGCAACGTGCGGACGGCCGAGCGGCTGACGGCGGTGCTGCGCGGGGAGCGGCCGCCGGTGGGGAGTTACGCGGTGGACGTGCGGGACGGTCGGATGGGCGAGGTGTGCGGGCACGTGGGCGCCCGGGTGCGCCTGCGTCCGCTGGGCGGCGGGCGGGAGTGGGAGTGCCCGTCGGACGGGCTGCGGCAGGCGCCGCCCGACGCCGTGCTGCGCGAACGGGTCCGCTGCATCAACCAGGAGGCCCGCCTGCCGTGACCGGTGTCACCGTCATTCCCATTGTTGTGCATCCGATGCGGGCAGTGAGGCATACTTGAAGGGACGATTGATATGCATGGAGGCAACGATGACGCGTACCATGATCGACCTGGATGATGCACTCGTTGCCGAGGCGGCCGAAATACTGGGCACGAAGACCAAGCGGGCCACCATCAATGGGGCCCTGGGGGAGTTCGTGGCGGCGGCGAAGCGGCGGCGTTTCATGGAGCTGCTCGACAGTGGCGCATTCGACGACCTGGCCGACCCGGATGTGATGGCGCGCGCATGGGGCCGGTAGAGCGGTGTCTGGTGGACAAGAGCGCCTGGGCCAGGGCCCGGCATCCTGTCGTCCGGGAGGTCCTCTCCCCTCTTGTCGAGAGGGGCTTGGTCGCCACCTGTGCCGTGATCGACCTGGAAATCCTGTACAGCACGCGGAACGGGGAGAGCCACGCGCTGGGCCGCTCGGTCCGGCAGGGCTTCGAGTGGCTGCCTATGACGGACGAGATCGGCTCGCGCGCCATCGAGGTACAGGCGCTTCTCGCGAAGAAGGGTCATCACCGCTCGGCCTCGGTGCCGGACCTGTTGATCGCTGCCACCGCCGAGCGGTACGGCGCGACCGTTCTTCACTACGACGCCGACTTCGACACCATCGCCGCCGTGACCGGGCAGTCGGTTCGGTGGGTCGTGCCACGGGGTGACGCGGAGAGATAGGACCACAAGGCGGAGGCCCGCCTGCCGTGACCGGCGGCGGGTGTGCTCCGGGGGTCGGGGGGTCAGCCCATGGACTTCGCGCCGTCGATGTGTTCGCGGAGGATGTCGGCGTGGCCGGCGTGCTGGGCGGTCTCGGCGATGATGTGGAGCAGGGTGCGGCGGGCGGACCAGCTCGCGTTCGCCTCGAACCAGGGGGCCTTGGGGAGCGGGTGCGAGACGTCCAGGTCGGGCAGGGAGGCGACCAGCTCGTCGGTGCGCTCGGCGACCTTCGTGTACTCGGCGAGGACGCCGTCGAGGGTGTCGCCGGGCAGCATGCGGAAGTCGTCGGCCCGGCGGGCGAAGTCCTCCTCGGTGAACGTGGTGAAGTCCGGCATCGCCGAGGTGCCCTTGACGATGAACTCCGCCCAGCTCCGCTCGACGGACGTGACGTGCTTGATCAGACCGCCCGGGCACAGCTCGCTCTCGGTGGTGCGGCGGCCCGCCTGCTCGTCGTCGAGGTCGCGGACGGTGAAGGTGAGGAAGTGCCGGGCCCTGCGCAGGGACTCCAGGAGGTCGGCGCGCTCGCCGGTGAGGCTCTGCTCGGTGGGGTTCATGGTGTCGCTCATGACGGTCGGGTCCTTCCGGGCGTTCGGGTGCGCCGGTTCCCGGGGACTTCCGGGTGTCCGGTGCGGCGTCTGGGACCACGCTAGGAGGCATAGAGGTCTGATCCCGTCCTATTGCGCGTGCCGGGCGGGCGGAACAATGGGCCGTATGGCTCACCCCGCTCCCGCCCCCGAACCCGCCGCCCTCCGCGCCCGCTGGCGCGAGGCCCTGCTCGCCGCCCGGGAGGGGGCCCCGGGCCCGGACCCGGACCCGTACGCCGAGGATCTGCTGCGCCGCTGGTCGGAGCCCCGGCGGCGGTATCACACCACCGCCCACCTCACCGCCGTGCTCGACCACGTGGACGCCCTCCGCGCGCACGCCGGGGACCTGGCCGCCGTCCGTCTCGCCGCATGGTTCCACGACGCCGTCTATCTGCCCGAGCGCTCGGAGAACGAGGAGCGGTCGGCGCGGCTGGCGGTCCGGGCGCTCACGGAGGCCGGTGTTCCCGAGGCCCGTACCGCCGAGGTGGCCCGCCTTGTCCGGCTCACCGTGACGCACGCGCCCGGGCCGGACGACCGCGACGGCGCCGTCCTGTGCGACGCGGACCTCGCGATCCTCGCCGCCCCGCCCGAGGCGTACGCGGAGTACGCGGCCCGGGTGCGCGAGGAGTACGCCTTCGTGCCTGACGAGGCCTTCCGTACCGGGCGCGCCGGCATCCTGCGGCAACTCCTCGCGCTGCCACGCCTGTTCAGCACACCGCACGGCAGCGAGGCATGGGAGGACCCGGCCCGCCGCAACCTCCGCGCGGAACTCGACCTGTTGACGTCCTAGGAGTCGTCCTCGCCGGGTCGGCCCGTTCCCGGATGTCAGCCGATGGTGAAGCGCTGGTTCTGGGCGCCTCGGTCGCACCGGGCGGTGCGGTAGTAGCCGTCGTCCTGCTGGTAGAGGCAGCGGCCCGTGCCGACGCTCTGGAGCATGACGGCGCTGCGGGCGGCGGGCTGGACGGTGCGCCACTTCTGGTACGAGCCGCCGTTGCAGCGCAGGGGGTAGACGTCGCCCCGGTCGTTGCTGTCGAGACAGCGCCCCCAGAAGCTGTTCTTGAGAGTGGTGCCGGTGTTGAGGCGGCCGTTCCACTGCCACCGGAGGCTGCCGCGTCCGGTGGTGCAGCGGTCGGCCTTGAGGTGGGTCTCGTCGCTCTCGCGCAGGCAGGCACCGTAGCGGTAGTTCGCGAAGCGGCTCGTGGTGGTGGCGGTGGTGGAGGCCGAGGCGGGTGTGGAGGTGAGAAGGGGGAGGGCGAGGCCGGCTGCGGCGATGAGGGCGGTGAGGGCTTTCCGGGGCGATCGGCGCACTGGTGGTCTCCTTGCGGTGGTGTCGGGAGGTACCTCGGCAGGATCCCCGAACGCCACCGCATGGACCTGAAAAATGGGGAAAAACCACCGGATCGAGCTGGTCGTGCCGGCCCATCCCGCAACTCCTGGTCGAGGCAGGTGAAATAGGCGAGACTCGCGGAACGGGCGAAGCGGTCGGCCTCGTCGACCCGGTCGAACAAACCGGTCGTACCGCTCCTGCCCGCGTCCTACCCTCGGCCCTATGCAGACCATGGGTGGGGAACAGGTGACCGAGGCACTCGCGCACGCGGTGTCCGTGCTGGAGGCGGGCACCGGACGGGACTGGGCGGGGACCAAGGCCGGCGCGCTGGACTGGAGTTGCCGGTACACTGCGCAGCACGTCGCCGACACGCTGATCGCCTACGCGGGGCGGCTCGCGACCGGGGCGCGCCGGCGGGTCCCCTTCGACACCGTCCTCCTCGACGAGGCCGACAACGCCGCCGTACTGGACGTGCTGCGCACCACCGGCGCCCTGCTCTCCGCCGCGATCGCCACCGCGCCCCGCGAGGCGCGCGCCTACCACGGGTTCCCGTACGGCAGCGCGAACCGCGAGGGCTTCGCCGCGATGGGCGTCACCGAAGTCCTGCTGCACACCCACGACATCGCCACCGGCCTCGGCCTGCCCTACGAGCCGCCGGAAGCGCTCTGCCGGGGCGTACTGGAGCGGATCTTCCCGCACGTGCGCCCCGGTCACGCCCCCTGGCCCACCCTGCGCTGGGCGACCGGCCGGGGCGACCTGCCCGGACGCGCCCCGGTCACCGAGTGGGAATGGCGCAACAACCTGGTGATCCCCGCCGCCCGCCTCACCCTCCAGGGCATCACTCCGGCGGCCGCCGCCGACCTGGCCGTGGGCGGCCCCGGCGGCTTCGCCTGGGTCGGGGACGGACCGTACGAGGGGGAGGGCGCGGAGGAGGCCGGCACCCGGACCGCCGCCGGGATGCTGCGGCAGACGTACGAGGCGGGGACGCACCGGCCGGAATGGGGGATGTTCGCGCTGGTCCGCAGGGAGGACGGCCGCGCGGTGGGGGCGATGGGCTTCCACGGGCCGCCGGACGAGGAGGGACGCGTCGAAGTCGGCTACGACCTGGCCCCCTCCGCCCGCGGCCACGGCTACGCCACGGAGGCGCTGCGCGCGCTGGCCTCCTGGGCGGCCGCCCGCGAGGACGTGCGGACGGTCTTCGCGAAGACGGCCCCCGCCAACACCGCCTCCCAGGCGGTACTGACCCGCGCGGGCTTCACCCGCGTCCCGGCCGAGGGCGTGCTGCGCCTCTACGAACTGCTCGGGTGAGGCGTCGGGTGCGTCGGGTGCGGCCGGGCGTGCGGGACGGCGCCCTTGCGCCGCCGCAGCCCCGCGAGCGTCAGCAGCCGCACCACCTCCCGGCTGCTCACCTGCACCGCGCCCGCGCCCACCGCGTCCGCGTACCGGTGGGAGGGGAGGTCGTAGTGGTCGCGCTCGAAGGCGCGCCGGGGGACGCCCATCGCCTCGGCGAACGCGTGCAGTTCCTCGTAGGAGACGTCGCTGACCAGGTGCGACCACAGACGGCCGTGGCCGGGCCAGGTGGGCGGGTCGACGTAGATCGTCACGAGCGGCGCTTCCCGCCCGTCACCGCCGCGAGCGAGCCCACCGACGCGACCTTCACGCCCGCCTTGTGGCACACCCAGTGCGGGTCGGGGCCCAACTCCGGCTCCACCTCCAGCGCGTGCGGGTCGCCGGTGGGGCAGACCGGGCACAGCGGCCAGCGGCCGTACTTCTCCAGCAGCGCGTCCTGCACGTCCTGCGCGACCAGGCCCGCCACGAAACTGGACCCGTCGGGCCACTGCTCCACCCACCAGCGGCGCTGGGTGACGGAGTCCTCGACGAGCGAGACGACGTCGGCCTGGGCGACGTCCCCCGCGACCAGGTCGGCGAGCACGCGCGCGCGGGCCGTGTGGAGCACCTGCTCCAACGGGCCGATGGAGGGGGACGGGCCTGTGGGATTCATGCACCCATTGTGCGCACTCTTGACCGCGCCACCGCATCGAAAATATCTTTCAGCGTGTGAGGTATGAGGTGAAGGAAACTTTCGCGAGGCCCGCCGCACCGACCGCGCCCGCCCCTCCGGCCGCCGCGCCCGCGCCGCCCGCCCCCGCCGCGCTCGCGGCCAAGGTGCGCACGCTCGCGCCGTCGATGACCCGTTCGATGCAGCGCGTCGCCGAGACCGTCGCCGCCGACCCGGCCGGCTGCGCCGCGCTCACCGTCACCGGCCTCGCCGCCCGCACCGGCACCAGCGAGGCCACCGTCGTGCGCACCGCCCGGCTGCTCGGCTACCCCGGCTACCGTGACCTGCGGCTCGCGCTCGCCGGGCTCGCCGCCCACCAGGAGTCCGGCCGGGCCCCCGCCGTCACCGCCGACATCGCGGTGGACGACCCGCTCGCCGACGTCGTCGCCAAACTCGCCCACGACGAGCGGCAGACCCTCGCCGACACCGCCGCAGGACTGGACACCGCCCAGCTCGGCGCGGCCGTCGCCGCGCTCGCGGCGGCCCGCCGGATCGACGTGTACGGGGTGGGCGCCTCCGGGCTCGTCGCCCAGGACCTCACCCAGAAGCTGCTGCGCATAGGGCTCATGGCGCAGGCCCACAGCGACCCCCACCTCGCCGTCACCAACGCGGTGCTGCTGCGGGCGAAGGACGTGGCGGTCGCGATCACCCATTCGGGTTCCACCGGGGACGTGATCGAGCCGCTGCGGGTCGCCTTCGAGCGCGGTGCCACCACGATCGCGATCACCGGCCGGCCGGGCGGCCCGGTCGCGCAGTACGCCGATCACATACTGACCACGTCCACCGCCCGGGAGAGCGAGCTGCGGCCGGCCGCGATGTCCTCGCGCACGAGCCAGCTCCTCGTCGTGGACTGCCTGTTCATAGGGGTCGCCCAGCGCACGTACGAGACGGCGGCGCCCGCCCTCGCCGCCTCCTACGAGGCGCTCGCACACCGCCACGCGCCCCGCGGCGGCACCTCCCGCTGACCCGGCCCCGCCCGCAGGCCCCGCATGCCGGTCCCGCACGCCGGGTTCGCACGCCCGGCCCGGTCCCGCACCCTCCCCGGAAAGAGCCGCACCACCATGACCTCTCCCGCGTCCGAAGACGCCCCCCGCGCGCTGCGCGCCCAGTTGGAGACCCTGACGACAGAGGCGTTCCGCCCGGAGCTGGCCGGCATCGACCAGCTCTCCACGCTGGAGATCGCCACCCTGATGAACGGCGAGGACGCCACCGTCCCGGCCGCCGTCGCCGCCCGGCTGCCCGAGATCGCCGCCGCGATCGACGCCGTCGCCGCCCGCATGGCCCGGGGCGGCCGGCTCCTCTACGCGGGCGCCGGCACCGCCGGGCGGCTCGGCGTGCTCGACGCCTCCGAGTGCCCGCCCACCTTCAACACCGAGCCCTCGCGGGTGGTGGGCCTGATCGCGGGCGGCCCCGGCGCCGTCGTCACCTCCGTGGAGGGCGCCGAGGACTCCCGGGCGCTCGCCGAGGACGACCTGCGGGCGCTGGACCTCACCCCCGAGGACACGGTGGTCGGCATCTCCGCCTCCGGACGCACCCCGTACGCCATCGGCGCCGTCGAACACGCCCGCGCGCGGGGGGCGTTGACGATCGGGCTGGCCTGCAACGCGGGCAGCGCGCTCGCCGCCGCGGCGGAGCACGGCATCGAGGTCGTCGTCGGCCCCGAACTCCTCACCGGCTCCACGCGCCTGAAGGCGGGCACGGCGCAGAAGCTGGTCCTCAACATGCTGTCGACGATCACGATGATCCGGCTCGGCAAGACCTACGGGAACCTGATGGTCGACGTGCGCGCCTCCAACGAGAAGCTGCGCGCCCGCTCCCACCGCATCGTCTCCCTCGCCACGGACGCGCCGGACGAGGAGATCGAGGCCGCCCTGAGGGCGAGCGACGGCGAGGTCAAGAACGCGATCCTGATGCTCCTCGCCGGTGTCGGCGCCGCGCGGGCCGCGCGCCTGCTCGACGAGAACGGCGGGCACCTGCGGGCCGCGCTCAAGGCGGCGGGCACCGCCTGACCTCCCCCCGGCCGGTGGGCGCTCAGCTCGCCAGGCCGTGGCGGAAGGCGTAGACGACCGCCTGGACGCGGTCGCGCAGGTTCAGCTTGGTGAGGATGCGGGAGACGAACGTCTTCACCGTCTCCTGACTGATGACGAGGGTGGCGGCGATCTCGCTGTTGGACAGGCCGTCCGCGATCAGCCGCAGCACCTCCAGCTCGCGGGGGGTGAGCGGAATGTCCTCGGGGGCGCCGTCGGTGGGCCGGATCCGGGTCGCGTACCGGCCGACGAGCTGGCGGGTGACGTCGGGGTCGAGGAGCGCCGCGCCCATCGCGACCGTGCGGATGCCGTGCAGCAGGCGGTCGGGCGGGGCGTCCTTGAGGAGGAAGCCGCTCGCCCCGGCGCGCAGCGCCTCGTAGACGTACTCGTCCAGGTTGAACGTGGTGACCACGAGGACCTTGACGGGGTGGGCGACCCCGGCCCCCGCCAGCAGGCGGGTGGCCTCCAGGCCGTCGAGGACGGGCATGCGGATGTCCATGACCACGACGTCAGGGTCGAGTTTGCGGGCGAGGTCGACGCCGGTCCGCCCGTCGCCGCACTCGCCCACCACCTCCATGTCGGGCTGGGCGTCGATGATGGTGACCAGGCCCATGCGGATCAGTGCCTGGTCGTCGCAGACGAGCACCCGGGTCGGCGCGGTCCCCGACGGCGGAGGTGTGTTCACGAGCGGCTCCCGGCCGGGATGCGCGCCCGGACGACGAAGCCGCCGCCCTCGGCGGCGCCCGCGCTGAAGTCCCCGCCCAGCATGTCGACCCGCTCGCGCAGGCCGACCAGCCCTCGCCCGCTGCCGCCGACGGCGGCAGCCCGCGAGCCGGTGCCGTCCGTACTGACCTCCACGCTGATCTCCCTCTCGCCGTGCCGCACGGTGACCCAAGTGCGGCTGCCGTGAGCGTACTTGAGGGCGTTGGTCAGCGCTTCCTGCACCACCCGGTAGGCCACGAGATCGGGGCTGCCGGTGGTCTCCGGCGGGGTGCCCTCCTCGGTGAACTCCACCGGCTGGCCCGCCCGGCGGGTCTGCTCCACGAGGGTCAGGACGCGGCCGACGGCGGGTGTCCTCGGCTCGGCCGGGGCATCGCCGCCGCTGCCCGTGCCGTGATCGGGGTTGAGCAGGTCCAGGAGGTGCCGCAGATCGGTGATCGCCCGGCGCCCCGTGTCGGAGACCGCGCTCAGGGACTGCTCCAGCCGTTCCGGGGCGGCGGTCAGATAGCGGGCGGCCTCCGCCTGCACCACCATCGCCGTCACGTGGTGGGTCACGACGTCGTGCAGCTCACGCGCTATCCGGGTGCGTTCGGCGGTGCGCGTCTCCACCGCGACCCGCATGCGGCGCTCGGCCTCCGCGCGGCGGGTGGTGCGCAGCCAGCCACCGGCGCCCCAGGCCAGGCCCAGCGCCATGAAGAAGGTCACGAACTCCGTGGGGGTCTCGCCCGTGCCGAGGTGGCTGAGGGCCACCGCCAGCGCCACGTACGCCACGGTGAGGCCGACCACGACGCTCCGGCGGAACCGTTCCAGGTGCGAGCCGGTACTCAGCAGCACGACGCCCATCGCGGAGGCCGCGAAGGTGTGGTAGCCGAGGAGCTGGTCGGTGGCGAACCCGGCGGACACCAGGGCCAGGGAGAGGGCCGGCCACCGCCGGCGCACCGCCAGGGGCAGGGTCTCGAGGAGGATCACCACGACGGCCAGCGCGTCGTGCGGGCGGTCGGGGACACCCCCGATGACCGTTCCGTTGCTGCGGAGCGCCGGGAGGAAGGAACCGATCAGGAGGGCCAGTCCGAAGGGGAGGTCCCGGACGACGACGTCCAGCCGGTACCAGACGGCGCCCAGCTTCTTCCGGATCCTGCCCAGACGGTGTCGGATGCCGTCCAGGCGGTCCCGCTTCACCAACGGCCGGAGCCGGAGCCCGGTCGGCCGGTGCCCGGCACCGCTCTCGCGGTGTCCGGCTCCGTCCCTCCCGTACTCCGGCGAACCGGCGGATCGCTGCTGTCCCATCACCGGGCCAGGGCGGCGAGGGTGTCGACGCGCTCGGCGCGGCGCAGCGGGACGATGTGGCCGCGGCGGTGGGCCACGATCAGGAAGATGACCGTCAGCAGCGTGCCGAAGACCACCGCGTAGATGCTCGCCTCGGGGCCGAACTCGCCGCCGGTGATGATCTCCTTGCCCGAGAGGCTGGACTTCAGCAGGCCGTGGGTGTCGCCGTTGCCGGAGACCTGGGTGCTGAAGATGCCGGACTCCATGAAGTTCCAGGCGAAGTGCACGCCCATCGGCAGCCACAGGTTGCGGGTGGCGGCGTACCCGGCGGCGAGCATGGCGCCGGCCTCGATGGAGATGGCCGCGGCACCGGCGAGGGTGGCGTCGTCGTTGAGGAGGTGCATGCCGCCGAACACGAGACCGGACAGTACCAGGGCGACGTAGGTGCCCAGGCCCCGTTCCACGAGGCGGAACAGCAGGCCGCGGAAGACGATCTCCTCCGTGCAGGCGGCGCCGGCCATGAAGCCGATCAGGCCGATGGCTCCGGACACCGAGTCGATGCCGTCGACCTTGTAGTCACCGAGGAAGTAGATGTTGCTGATGACGCAGAGGAACATCAGCGAGCCGAAGACCAGGCCCCAGAACGTGGCGTTCGTCGCGCCCTTCGACTGGAGTTCGGTGACCTCGCGGTTCTCGGTGCGTCCCACGATCCACCGGTAGACGAACACCATCGCCGCGACGGTGAAGGCGCCGGCCAGGAGCGACAGCCAGGGATTGTCCTTCACCCCGTTGATGACGCCGCCGCAGACCGCGTAGACCGCGAACACGACGACTATCTGCAGGATGATCTTCAGGGCTTTCATGACGTGGGCTCCCTCTGCCGGTTCCGACTCCGGTTCCTTCTCCGGCCCGCGGCCCGGCGTTCCGCGGTGAACTGAACACTAGGGATTCGATGTCGGGGAATCGTCACCGTGCAGTGGACACTCGCCTGTAGCTCGCACGGGGGACAGGGGGGGGATCCGTTACACGGAAGAGGCCCCAACTGCGCGCACTTGAGCGTCAGTTGGGGCCCCGATCAGGTAGGTGGCAAGATCACGTCTCCATCACCACCTCGGCAGGTCAGGAACCCGAGGGCCGCTCCCGGTATCCGTCCACGACGGCCCGGCGCAGCACCGCCGTCTCCGACATGACCGTGCCCTTCCTCCCCTCCGTCACGTCCTTCGTGAGGTAGCTGCGGTCACCGAGGAAGGCGAGCGTCTTCCGGTCGAAGATCCACTGGGTGGCCGTGGAGGCGCGCTTGTCCACGCGGGCGACGGCGACACCGTGCCGGCCCGCAGGGTCCTTGACGTCCTCGAGCCGCGTGACGCCGGGGATGCGGGCGGCGGCCCTGTAGAAGGCGGCCGTGTTCCCGGCCGGCATGACCGTCTCGCGCAGGAGCTGGCCGATCCGGTCGAAGACGGCCTGGTCCGCCTCCTGGCCCTCCAGCGGCGGGGTCAGCTCGTACAGCTTCTTCAGCAGGGCCGCCGGGTCGGTGGGCAGGGAGGCCAGCCAGGAGTAGGTGGGCCGGTCGATGCCCGGGTACATGCCGGGGGAGCCGGAGGGCAGCAGCTCGCGCAGCGGGGCGTACCCGCCGTCCTCGTGGATCAGCCCGGTCTGCTCGACCGGGCCCGGCCGCTGCGAGAGCCACATCTCGCGCTCGTGCAGTGCGCCCGGGACGAAGGAGCCGTCCTCCTGCCCCGCGGCCCCGGCGGTCAGGCTCTTGACGTAGGTGAACTGGTCGGCGCGGACCGGGGCGGCGTCGGTGCGGGCGGCCACGGTGGCGATCCGGTCCAGCAGCACCGTGGCGGAACCGGTGGACCCCTTGGAGCCGGTGGCGGAGGAGGCGGTGGTGTCCGCGCGGGTGCCGGTGGCGTCGTCCGTGACCAGGGTGAAGGTCAGTGCCCCGGCCAGCGCCAGGGCGGTGGCGGGCAGCCACAGCGCGGGGCGCGCGAGAAGCGGGCGGCGGGCCGCGGGGGCCTTTCCGGCGCCGGCGGCGGTGCCGCCGGCGGACCGGGCGGCCCGGTCGTCGTCGATGAGTCGCATCAACCGTTCCTTGTGGTGGAGGTGACGGTCAGGAGACAACTCCCGCTCCGGTGGGGCCGGCAGCAGCCGGGCCAGTTCGGCGCGGGTCTCACGCAGTTCGCGTGACGCGCGTGCCGTGTCGTCACCGCCGGCCCGCCCGGGCCCGTGGCCTGAGGCGTTCATCGGGATGTGCCCTCCTGAAAGTCGGTGAGTGTCAGGGCCGCGAACGCGTCCCCACGCCGTACCTCTCCGCGGCCCGGGGAGGGTTCCCCACGGCCTTCCGCCCGGCCCTCCGACTCGTCCGCGAGCCGCTCCTCCACGAGCCGCTCCTCCACGAGGCGGCGCAGCCGGGCGCGGGCGCGGGACAGCCGGGAGCGCACGGTGCCGACCGGCACCCCCAGCGCCTGCGCGGCCTCCGCGTAGTCCAGGCCGGACCACACGCACAGGGCCAGCACCTCCCGCTCCGCGCGCCGCAGCCGTCCGTACACCTCGCGCACGGCGTCGAGGGTGCGGGCGTCGTCGAGCCGTCCGGCGGTCTCCTCGGCGAAGTCCGGCACGGGTTCGGGGGCGGGGCGGCGGGAGAGGAAGGCGAGCCGGCGGCCGGTGCCGCGGCGGGCGTTGCGGGCCTTGTTGGTGGCCATGCCCAGCAGCCAGGGCAGGACCGCGCCCCCCTCGGGTTCCAGCCGGGCGCGGTGGCGCCAGGCGTCGAGGAAGGTGTCCGCCATCACCTCCTCCGCCGCCGACCAGTCCCCGGTCAGCCGGTGGGCGTGCAGGTGGACGGCGCGGGCGTGCTGCTCGTAGAGCTCGGCGAAGGCGTCCCGGTCGCCCGCGCGCAGGCGTGCCCGCAGGTCCTCACTCATGTCGTCGTGCGCCGGGCCGTCGCCGCCGCGGGCCCGCATCGTCGTCCGTCCGGGTCGGCCGGGCAGGGCGGGCCGCCCGGATCACCGGGGTCACTCGGGTCGTCTCGCATCTCGTGGCACCTCACACCCGTGGCCTCTCCGCACCTCCCGCGGGGTTCCCGTGAGCTGTGCCACAACGGCGGTGCGGCGGGGGCGCCGGGGGACACCGGGAGGACTATAGGCTGTAATTGGACTAGACCTGTCAGGGGTGAAGCCGGTAGATCTTGCGGTCTGCGGGCCTGTGGCCACCGTCTTCGGGAATCGAGGGTTCATGAGCAAGCGTGCAGTCCTGGAGGTGATCGCACTCGACGCCGAGGACGCGGTCGCCGCCCGGGCCGGAGGCGCCGACCGCCTCGAACTCGTCGCCGACATGGCCGCGGACGGACTCACCCCGCCGGTCGCGACCTTCGCCGCCGTCCGCGCCGCCGTCGACCTCCCGCTGCGCGTGATGCTGCGCCTCGCGGACGGCTTCACCGCCGGCGACCCGGCACCGCTCGTGGCCGCCACGCGGTCCCTGCGGGAGGCGGGCGCCGACGAGTTCGTCCTCGGCTTCCTCGACCGCGACGGCGGCCCCGACCTCGCCGTCCTCGACCTGCTCACGGCCGAACTGGCCGGCTGCCGCTGGACCTTCCACCGCGCGATCGACCGCGCCGCCGACCGCGCCGGGCTGCGCAAGCTCCTCGCCGACCTGCCCGGCCTCGACACCTACCTCAGCGCCGGCTCGGCCTCCGGCGTCGCCCACGGCCTGCCGACCCTGTGCGCCGAGGCCGCCCGGCACGGCGAGCCCGGCTACACCCAGCGACTCATGGCCGGCGGCGGCCTCACCCTCGCCCACGTCCCCGCCCTGCGTGCCGCCGGAATCGACGCCTTCCACATCGGCGGCGCCGCCCGCCCCGGGGGCTGGACCGGCCCGGTCTCGGCGGAGGCGGTACGACGCTGGCGGACCGCCGTGGACGAGCGGGAGACACCCCGCCCCCAGGAACCGTAGGGCGCGGGCCGCACGTCCTGTTGATCCAGCGGGTGCCCCTCCGGACACCCGGCGGACGCTCCGGGAGGGCGGCGATGGCCGAGGCCGAGCAGGACACACACGAGCGGCACGAGCACGGCCGGGACGGCAAGCACGGTGGGGACGACTGGCATCCGCAGGAGCCGTGGTGGTGGGGGATCGGGCCGCTGGGAGCCGGCGTGCTCGTCCTCGTCGGTGTCGGCTGGCTGCTGTGGCTGTACGTCTGGTCCTCCGGCGCGGAGGACGACGCCGGGGCCGGTTACGGGGCGGGCAAGGCCGTCTGCGTCGGACTCGTGCTCCTCGGCGGGGCCGTGCTGGAACGGCTGCGCAGCCGGGCGGCGCGGGGGCCCGGCGCCGGGGAGCGGGAGGAGGACTGAGCCCCTGAGCCCCGCTCCCGCCCGGCCCGCCCGGCCCGCCCGGCCCCTCCGCGCGTTCACCCCAGCTGCGGCGGCAGCTCCGTCGCGTGGGTGATCGTCAGGCCCGAGACCGCACGGGTCAGGCAGACGTAGAGGCGGCGCAGGCCCGTGCGGTCGTCGGGCTCGGCGTCGACGATCGCCGTGGGCTCGTCCAGGACCACGTAGTCGTACTCCAGGCCCTTGGCCAGTGAGGCCGGGACCAGGGTGAGGCGGACGTCGGGGGTGGTCTCCTCGCCGGGGGAGAGGTACGGCAATCCCGCCGCGTCCAGGGCCTCGGTGAGGGCCGGGACGCGGGTGTCGGCGGCGATCAGGCCCGTCGAGCCCTCGTGGGCCAGCGCGTCCCGGCAGGCCGCGAGCACGTCCGCGTCGCCCGTCGCCCGCCGGATCTCGAAGGTGCCCGGGTTCTCCCGCACCGAGGCGACCGGCGTCAGGCCCGGCGCGATGTGCGGGAGGAGACGGGAGGCGTAGCCGATGACGTCGGTGGGGACGCGGAAGCCCGCCGTCAGCTCCTCGACCAGCGCCTCCGGCTTGCCGAGGTGGGTCAGGGCCTCCTGCCAGCTCCTCGTCGCCCAGGGGGTGGTGCCCTGGGCCAGGTCGCCGAGGACCGTGGCCGAACCGGTCGTGCAGCGGCGGCCCACCGCCCGGTACTGCATCGGGGAGAGGTCCTGCGCCTCGTCGAGGACGACATGGCCGAGCGAGTGCGTGCGCCTGACCAGGTCCGTCGCCTCGTCGATCAGCACCGCGTCCGCCGCCGACCACTTGGCCGACTTCACCGACCGCGCCGGACGGGACCAGAGGATCTCCTTCTGCTCCGCCTCGTCGAGGAGGCCCTCGGCGTGCGCGGCGAGGAAGTCCGGGTCGGAGAGCAGCCGCAGGACGAGCTTGGCCGGGTCGACCGGCGGCCACAGCGTCTTCACCGCCGCCTTCACCGCCGCGTTGCGGGCCACCGAGTCCTGCACCCGGTCGTCCGGGGCCTCCCCGGAACGCTCCATCTGCACCAGCACGGCGTGCGCGATGCGCTGCGGAAGCGCCTCGGCGGCCGCGCCGTAGCGGATGTCCCGGTCCAGCAACTCCCGGACCAGCTCCTCCAGTTCGTACGCCGGGACGCGCCAGCGGCGGGAGCCGCGCACCACGACCACCGGCTCGGTGGGCATCGTCACGTGGGAGTACACGGCCCGGCGCAGCACCTCCGCCATCCGGGCGTCGCCCTTGACCACGGCCGCGGCGGCGCCGTCGGTGCCGCGCACCTCGACGTGGGCGACCAGGTCGTCGACCGTCGCCTGCCGCACCTCCAGCTCGCCCAGCGCGGGGAGCACCTGCTCGATGTACCGCAGGAAGGAGCGGTTCGGGCCGATGACGAGGGTGCCGGTGCGGGCCAGGCGGTCGCGGTGGGCGTAGAGGAGGAAGGCGACGCGGTGCAGGCCGACGGCGGTCTTTCCGGTGCCGGGACCGCCCTGCACGCACAGACTGGCGGCCAGGCCGGAGCGGACGATCTCGTCCTGCTCGGGCTGGATCGTCGCGACGATGTCGCGCATCGGGCCGACGCGCGGGCGCTCGATCTCCTGCTGGAGCAGCCTGCTGGTGCCGGCCGCCTCGGCCGGGTCGGACAGGTGCTCGTCCTCGTAGGCGGTGAGGTCGCCGCCGGTGTAACCGAAGCGGCGGCGCAGGGCGATGTCCTGCGGGTCCTGCTTCGAGGCGCGGTAGAACGGCTGGGACACGGGGGCCCGCCAGTCGATCACCATCGGGTCGCCGTCCGTGTCGTGGACGTGCCGCCGGCCGATGTAGAAGCGCTCCCCCTCCGCCCCCTCGGCCTGCTCGGCGCCGGGGGAGTGCAGGTAGTCGAGGCGGCCGAAGAACAGGGGGGTGTCGCTGAGGTCGGCGAGCGCCTTGATGCGCTCCTCGATCTGGTGGGTGAGGGCGGCGGCGTTGACCCAGTTCGCGGTGACGTCCTTGATGTCCAGTGCCTGGACGTCCTCGCGCATCGCGCGCAGGGCGGAGCGGGAGGCGGCGAGGTGGGCGCGCTCGCGGGTGAGCGGGTCGGAGCCGGGGGTGCCGGGGGTGCCGGGCGCGGCCGGCGGTACGGAAGGGCCGGAAGGGCCGGAAGGGCTGGACACGGGCGGTTTGCCTCCGGGGCATGACGGTGGGCCGGCCCGGGGTGCGCTCGGCCGGCTGTCGCGTACGGGTGAGGCGGTGCCCCCGGCGCGCACGGCGCCCGGGCATCGCGGTCTGCCGTCCGGTTTCCGTCCGGACGACGGCGCTCCGCGGAGGGAGGCGGGCAAGAGAGGGGATTGTAGGTGACGGGGGTGAGGAGGGGCGAATGATTAATGCGGCGGGTGGTCGCGGGGTCGGGGTCGGTCCCTCAGGGGCCCTAGGGGGCCCGTACACCCACAGGCGTACGCGGAAGGCGTTCCGCTGGTGCGAGGGGGAGGGGCGGGATACGACCGCAGACCGACGCTTCTGGGGGCGTGGCGCCGCACCCTGGATACATGAGCGCAGCATCCTTCTCTCCGGCCCCCGGGCGGCGGACGCCCCCGGCGGGAACGACGACCCTGCGGAACGGTACGGCCTCGCGGCACCGGTTCGGTGACGCGGTGCGGGCGGTCACGGCCTTCGCCGGGGCGGCCCTCGACGTGGTGATCCTCGGCGAGTACGCGGAGGAGGCGGGCGTGCGCCGGCGCTGACCGGCACGGCCCCCCACCGCGCCCTGGGCACCGCCTCCGCCCTCACGGGCCCCCGGCATCGACTCGTCCCTCACGGCCCCGGCGCCCCGCGCCGCGCGGCACCGGCTCGTCTTTCACCGCCCCGGCGTCCCGCGCGCCCGGCACCGCTTCCGCCCTCACGGGCCCGGCACCGAATTCGCCCTCACGGGCCCCCGGCACCGACTCGTTCCTCACGGCCCCGGCGCCCCGCGCCGCCCGGCACCGGCTCCTCCCTCACGGCCCCGGCGCCCCGCGCCGCTTCTCACCGTCGCCGCTGCGACCGCCAAGCCAGGTACAGCGCCGAGGCGACCGCCGCGCCCCGGACGACCCACGGCCAGGTCTCCGCGACGGCGTCGCCCATGTGGCCCGTGGCGATCGGCTCGCCCCAGCGGCCCTCCGACCGCCCCCACAACCACACCGTGCCGCCCGCGAGGGCCGCGCCCGGCAGCACCATGACCGCCCACTTCACCTCCGCCGGCGTCAGCCGCCGTGAGGCGTAGGCGATGACCCAGCCGAGTCCCAGCGCGATCCAGCTCCCCAGCACCGCGCCGACGACGAGCGCCACGGCGGCGAACAGCAGCAGCGGGTTCTGCCGGGCGGAGACCCGCGGCAGCGGCATCCGGCGCCGCGCGCCCTTTCCGGCGGGCGCCGCGACGGCCTCGGGCGCGGCGGGAGCCGCCTCCGTCGCCGGGGGCGCCGCCGGTTTCGAGGGCCCCCCGGCGGCCCCGGGGGCGCTCAGCAGCTCCGGGATCTCCACCCCGCCCACGAAGCCCGGCACGCTGTCGCCCAGGTCGAAGGCGCTGACCTCCTTGCGCCACCAGTCCGGCGGCGTCCCCCGCGTGTCGCCCAGCTCGTGCGTGCCCGCCAGGTGCGGCGGCGAGGGCGCGTTCGGGTCGACGGCGGGCGCCGGGGACGGCGACTGCGCGGAGCCGCCCGCGTCCTTGCCGGGCCGGGGCCGCGGCAGCACCCGCCGCGGCCGCTTCCCGGCCGGGGGCGGCTGAGGTGCCGTCTCCTCCGCCCGCTGCAGGGGCACCGAGGCGGGCGGCTCGGCCGCCGACCCCGGTGTGCCGCCCGCCGCCGCCACGACCTCGTCCGGGCTGCCCAGCCGGTCGATGATGCGGCGGACGGCGGCCGGACTGTCCACGGCGGTCCGGCCGCGCCGCCGGTCGATCTCGTCCCGCAGCCCGGCCACCAGCCGCATCCGGTCCGCCGAGGGCAACTGCCGCTGCGCCAGGTCCGCGACCCGGCTCAGATACTCGTAGACGACCTGGTCGCTCTCAATCCCCACGAACCCCTCCGGGGGCAGGTGCCGACATCCCCCTCACGACAGTACCGCGCGGTCGTCGGCCGGTCGGTCGGCCGACCCTGCCCGCTTGTTCTGTCCACAGGTGGCACCGGCTCAGGTTCACAGACGGGTGAAGCATCTAGCGAATGGCAGCATGCGTGCCATATCGTCGAACTTCGACGAGACAGGCGTGAAAGACGCATCACTGATTGCGCACAGGAGGTCGCCGTGCTGCTGCGATTCCGGGTGACCAACCACGCGTCGATCCGCGACGAGCAAGAGCTGTCGATGATCGCGGGCGACGATCGTCCGGACCGTGCGCAGACCGCGGTACCAGGAACCGCCCTCCACACCGTCCCCGTAGCGGCCGTATACGGACCGAACGCCTCGGGCAAATCGAACATCATCGACGCCCTCACCTGGATGAAGCACGCGGTCCTGCACTCGTTCGGCCGTTGGGACCCCGCCGGGGGAGTACCGCGACGGCCGTTCCGGCTCCGCGCGGATGCCGAAAGCCACCCGAGTTCGTACGAGATCGACTTCGTCGTCGAGGGCACGCGCTACGAGTTCGGGTTCACCGTCGACGAGGAGCGCGTACGCGAGGAGTGGTTGTTCTACTTCCCCGAGGGAAAGCGCCGCAAGCTGTACGTGCGCGACGGAAGCCGGCCCGAGGACATCAGTTTCGGTCGATGGCTGACCGGCCGCCGCAAGACGATCTCTGAGTTGTTGCGGCCCAACAGCCTCTATCTTTCCGTGGCCGCGGCTCAGAACCACGAACTGCTGCGCACCTTGCATCGCTGGTTCAAGGAAGGGCTGCGCACAGCCAGTGACCACGACTTCTCGCAGCGCTTGGACTACACGATGAAGATGCTGCGTCGGCAGATCGACGAGAGGAACCCGGAGTCTTCCGGCGACCCGCTGACGGATCTGCTGCGCTTCGCGGACCTGGGAGTCGACGGCCTCCGGTTCGAGGAACCGGATCGAGAGGTCATCGAAGAACACAAGAGGATCGTGGCTGCCCTGACCGAAGTCGTGGGCGACCGGATCCGGGTGGACGGCGGACCCGAGTACCAGGTACGTGTGCGGCACAAGACGTCCAGCGGTGTCTACGCCCTCATGCTCCCGGAGGAATCGAGCGGAACCCGCACCTGGATCGGCCTGCTCGGACCGGTACTCACGGTTCTCTTCGGTGGCGGCCTCCTCGCGGTGGACGAACTGGACGCCCGCCTCCATCCCTACCTCGCGGACGCGCTCGTAGGCATGTTCCAGTCCCCGGCGATCAACCGGTCCGGAGCCCAGTTGCTGTTCACCACGCACGAGGCGTCATTGTTGGGCAACAACGCGCGCACGGAGCTTCTCCGCGACCAGATCTGGTTCACCGAGAAAGACCGGGAAACGCTGGCGACACGCGTTTTCCCAGTGACCGACTTCTACGTGAGGAACTCGGGAAGCGCCAAGGACAACCTCGAGAAACGGTACCTCTCCGGACGGTACGGAGCGCTGCCGTTCCTGGACGATGAACTGCTGCACCGGTTGGCGGACGAAATCTCCGACGGAGGATTGAGTGGGGCGGGGGAAGCCACTGAAGAGGGGCCGCGCCAAGCGGCCGGAGCTGCGTAGATTTCTCATCTACTGCGAGGGGGAGCGGACGGAGAAGCATTATCTGCGCGGATTGCGGTCCGACCTGAGCGGCCTCCCCGTGCAGATCGAGATCGGCCCGGAGCACGGGGTGCCGACCGCGCTGGTGCGTGCAGCCGTTCGCCACCGGGACAGGGCGCCCCACAGCCGCCAGGACCGGTTTGCCGCGTACGACGAGGTGTGGTGTGTGATGGACGTGGAGGCACCCGTGCCCCATCCGGATCTGGAACGGGCGATCGAGGAAGCGCGCAGGAAGCAGATCAGGGTGGCTCTGAGCAATCCCTGTTTCGAACTGTGGCTGTTGCTCCACTTCCAGGAGATCGGTGGATACAACACGTCTGCGGCTGCCCAGAAACTACTGGAAAAACACGGGGCGTGCGGTTATCGAACAGACCGCAAGCATCTGCAATACGCTCCACTCCGTGAACGCCGGCTGGTGGCCGGTGAACGTGCGCGGGCGCTTCGGTCCTCCGCCGTCGGACCGGGGTTCCGGCACAACCCGTGGACCGATGTCGACGTGTTGGTCGACCGCCTCATGGATCAGGCACAGGAGGCCGGAGGCTGAGAGAGCTCCGGAGGCGACGGCCACGGTCGGCCGACGCTCCCCGGCGCCCCTGTTCACGCCCCCCTCAGCGCCCCTCCTCCGTGAGCAACTCGTCGGCGTCGACGATGCGGTAGGCGTAGCCCTGCTCGGCCAGGAACCGCTGGCGGTGGGCGGCGAAGTCCTGGTCGAGGGTGTCGCGGGCGACGACGGAGTAGAAGTGCGCCTGGTGGCCGTCGGCCTTCGGGCGCAGCACCCGGCCGAGTCGCTGGGCCTCCTCCTGGCGGGAGCCGAAGGTGCCCGAGACCTGGACGGCGACGGTGGCCTCCGGCAGGTCGATGGAGAAGTTCGCCACCTTGGAGACCACGAGCACGCTGATCTCGCCCGTGCGGAAGGCGTCGAAGAGCTTCTCGCGCTGGGCGTTGGTCGTCTCGCCCTTGATGACGGGCGCGTCCAGGTGCTCGCCCAACTCGTCGAGCTGGTCGATGTACTGGCCGATGACGAGGATCTGCTGGCCGGCGAAGCGGCGCACGATCGCCTCGGTCACCTTCCGCTTGGTCGCGGTGGTGGCGCAGAAGCGGTACTTCTCCTCCGCCTCGGCGGTGGCGTAGGCGAGCCGCTCGGCGTCGGTCAGGTTGACCCGCACCTCCACGCAGTCGGCGGGGGCGATGTAGCCCTGCGCCTCGATCTCCTTCCAGGGCGCGTCGAACCGCTTGGGGCCGATGAGCGAGAACACGTCCGACTCGCGGCCGTCCTCCCGGACCAGCGTCGCGGTCAGGCCGAGCCGGCGCCGGGCCTGGAGGTCGGCGGTGAACTTGAAGACCGGGGCCGGGAGGAGGTGGACCTCGTCGTAGAGGATCAGGCCCCAGTCCCGGGAGTCGAACAGTTCGAGGTGCGGGTAGACGCCCTTCCGCTTCGTCGTCAGCACCTGGTAGGTGGCGATGGTGACGGGCCGGATCTCCTTGCGCGTCCCGCTGTACTCGCCGATCTCGTCCTCGGTCAGCGAGGTCCGCTTCACCAGCTCGTGCTTCCACTGCCGCGCGGAGACGGTGTTGGTGACCAGGATCAGCGTCGTCGACTTCGCCTGCGCCATCGACCCGGCGCCCACCAGTGTCTTCCCGGCGCCGCAGGGCAGCACGACGACCCCGCTGCCGCCGTGCCAGAAGTTCTCCACCGCCTGCTTCTGGTACGGGCGCAGCGCCCAGCCGTCCTCCACCAGGTCGATGGGGTGCGCCTCGCCGTCCACGTACCCGGCGAGGTCCTCGGCGGGCCAGCCCAGCTTGAGCAGCGTCTGCTTGATCTGGCCGCGCTCGGAGGGGTGCACGGCCACGGTGTCCGCGTCGATGCGCGCGCCCACCAGGGGCGCGATCCGCTTCGACTTCAGCACCTCCTCGAGGACCGGCCGGTCGGTGCTGGTCAGGACCAGGCCGTGCGCGGGGTGCTTGCTGAGGGTCAGCCGGCCGTAGCGGTCCATCGTCTCGGCGATGTCCACGAGCAGGGCGTGCGGCACGGGGTAGCGGCTGAACTCGACCAGCGCGTCGACGACCTGCTCGGCGTCGTGCCCGGCGGCCCGCGCGTTCCACAGGCCGAGCGGGGTGACCCGGTAGGTGTGGATGTGCTCCGGCGCGCGCTCCAGCTCGGCGAAGGGGGCGATCACCCGGCGGCAGTCGTCCGCCCGCTCGTGATCGACCTCCAGCAGCAGTGTCTTGTCCGACTGCACGATCAGGGGTCCGTTCACCTGTACATCTCCATCCCACGCCACTCCCGCACCGGCCAATCCTCCAGTGTGCAGCATCGGGCCCCCTCGGGGCCGTGGTGAGCCGCACACCGGTCCCGGCCGGGACGGGGGCGGCGGGGCGAGCACTCCCTCGCTTCCGCCCCCACCCGCTACCGTTGGCCGGATGAGCACCGAGGACCACCCGGCGGAGCCGGGGACCGCCCCCGCACCGCCCCGCTCCCTCGCCGAGGATCTCCGGAGCCGCCCCGACGACACCCTCTCCGCCCTCCTGCGCACCCGCCCCGACCTGGTCACCCCCGTCCCCGCCGACCTCACCCAGCTCGCCACCCGCGCGGCCACCCGGGCCAGCGTCGTACGCGCCCTGGAACGACTGGACCGGTTCGCCCTCCAGACCGCGCAGGCCCTGGCCGTCGCCCCCGACCCGGCGCCGTACGAGGCCCTCCTCACGCTGATGGCGGGCGAGGGCGAGGGCGGCGACCGCGACCCCGCCGTCGCGCGCGCCCTGCCCGCCGCCGTCACCACCCTCCGCGAACAGGCCCTCCTCTGGGGCCCCGAGGACCGCCTCCGCCTCGTCCGCACCGCCCGCGAACTCCTCGCCCCCTCCCCGCAGCACCCCTCGCCCACCGGCCTCGGGCCCACCGTCGCCGAGGCCGCCGCCGGGATGTCCTCGGCCCGGATGCAGGAGATCCTCACCGGCGCCGGACTGCCCACGACCGCCGACACGGTCTCCGCGATCGCCGCGCTCACCGCCCTGTTCACCGACCGCGCCCGCATGTCCGCCCTGCTCGACGAGGTCCCCGCCGACTCCCTCGACGTCCTCTCCCGGCTCCTGTGGGGACCCCCCTACGGCCAGGTCACCGCCGACCCCGCGCCCCGGCTGCGCGCCCTGCTCGACCGGGGCCTGCTGCTGCCCACCGCGCCCGGCACCGTCGTCCTGCCCCGCGAGGTCGCCCTCCACCTGCGGGCCGGCCGCGCCCACCGGGAGCCCCGGCCGCTGCCGCCCGCACCCGTCGCGGCCGCCACCCACCGCCCCCAGGTGGTGGACGCCACGGCCGCCGGGCAGGCGTACACCGCCCTGGCCACCGTCGAGGAACTCCTCAAGGCCTGGGACGGCGGCGGCCCCGCCGTGCTGCGCGCGGGCGGCCTCAGCGTGCGCGACCTCAAGCGGACCGCCGTCACCCTCGACGTGTCCGAACCCGTCGCCGCCTTCTGGCTCGAACTCGCCTACGCGGCCGGGCTGCTCGCCTCCGACGGCGAGGCCGAGGAACGGTACGCGCCCACCCCCGCCTCCGACGACTGGCTGCGGCTGCCCGCCGCCGAACGCTGGACCCTCCTGGCCACGGCCTGGCTGTCGGCGACCCGCACCGCCGGACTGGTCGGCGGGCGCGACACCAAGGACCGGACGCTCGCCGCGCTCGGCCCCGGCCTGGACCGCTCCACCGCCCCCGAGGTGCGCCTGCGCGTGCTGGCCCTGCTGGCCGGGCTCCCGGAGGGCGCCGCCCCCGAGCCCGACTCGCTGCTCGCCCGCCTCGCCTGGGAACGCCCCTCGCGCGGCGACCGCGCCGGCGCCGAGGACCTCCGCGCCCGCCTCGCCCGGTGGACGCTCACCGAGGCCGAACAGCTCGGCGTCACCGGCCGGGGCGCGCTCTCCGCCCACGGCCGCGCCCTGCTGCCGCCCGCCCCCGGGGAGCCGCCCGCCGACCCCGCCCGGCTGCTCGCCCCGCTGCTGCCCGAACCCCTCGACCACGTGCTGCTCCAGGCCGACCTGACCGCCGTCGCCCCCGGGCCGCTGCATCGCCCGCTCGCCGAGGTGCTCGGCGTCCTCGCCGACGTCGAGTCCAAGGGCGGCGCCACCGTCTACCGCTTCACCCCCGCCTCCGTGCGCCGCGCGCTCGACGCCGGCCGCACCGCCTCCGACCTGCACGCCTTCCTCGCCCAGCACTCCCGCACCCCCGTCCCGCAGCCGCTCGCCTACCTCATCGACGACGTGGCCCGCCGCCACGGCCACCTGCGGGTGGGCGCGGCCTCGGCGTACGTGCGCTGCGACGACGACGCGCTGCTGCGCGAGATCCTCGCCGACAAGCGCTCGGCGGGACTGCGGCTGCGCGCGCTCGCCCCGACCGTGCTCGCCTCCGGGGCCGACCCGGCGGCCCTCCTGGAGGGGCTGCGCGCGATGGGCTACGCGCCCGCCGCCGAGTCCGCCGAGGGCGATGTGCTCATCACCCGCGCCGACGCCCACCGCACACCCCCGCGCACCCCGCCCGCGCCGGTGCCGGAGGGCCCGCCCGTGCCCGACGCCACCCTGCTCGCGGCGGCGGTCCGCGCGATCCGCGCCGGCGACCGCGCCTCCACGGCAGCCCGCCGCACCGACGCGGCGGACCCCTCCGGCTCCGCCGAAGGGCCTCCCGGCGCGCTGCCCCGCACCTCCGCCGCGGAGACCCTCGCCACGATGCAGGCGGCCGTCCTCACCGGCGCGTCCCTGTGGATCGGCTACGTCAACGCCGAGGGCACCGCCAGCCAGCGCGTCATCGCCCCGGTCAAGGTGGAGGGCGGCTTCGTCACGGCCTACGACCACACGGCCGAGGAGGTCCGCACCTACGCCCTGCACCGGGTGACGGGTGTCGCGGAACTCGCGGAGGACTGAACGGGGGGCGGGGCGGGCCGGGAGCGGTCCTTCAGCTCGTTCAGCCCGCCGGGAGGGTGAGGACGAGCCCCAGCACGGCCACCGGCGGCAGCAGGGCCGCCGCCCCCAGGACGACCCGAACCGGCGTCCAGCTCCGCCGCCAGGGCAGCACCCAGGAGACGACATAGGCGGGGACGGTGACGAGCCCGCCGTAACGGAGCAACGCCTCGACGGTCGCCAGCGACCGGGTGAGCCCTGCCGAACAGTGGTCCGGGCCGCACGCGTCGGTGGCCATCGGGGACAGCGCGCCGAACAGCAGCGCGGGCGGCACGAGCAGCGCCAGCAGCGCGGACACGACGACCGGGACGATCCACGCGTACGCGTCGTGCCCGCCGCGGTCGGTGCCCGGGTGCTGCGCGGGGAGGTACGGAACGGGGGCGGGGCCGAAGCCGGTGGGCGTCATGGCCTCAGGAAACCGCCCGGGGCGGGCGCGGGGCACGGGTGCGGGTACTCATCCGGGGCGGGTGCGGTACTCAGAAAAGGGTGGCCGAAAAGCGTCTGCGAGGATGGCGGCATGACCTCCTCCGCACCGACCGTCGGTTTCGACCTGGACATGACGCTGATCGACTCCCGGCCGGGCATCCACGCCTGCTACCTGGAGCTGTCCGCCCGCACGGGGACGCCCATCGACGCCGACCTCGTGGTCTCGCGGCTCGGGCCGCCGCTGGAGGAGGAGCTGGCGAACTGGTTCCCGGCGGAGCGGATCGACGACGCCGCCGCGCTCTACCGGGACATGTACCCGGCGTACGCCATCACGCCGACGCGCGCGCTGCCCGGCGCCCGGGAGGCGATCGCGGCCGTGCGCGCCGCCGGCGGGCGCACGCTCGTCGTCACCGCCAAGTACGAGCCCAGCGCCCGGCTGCACCTGGAGCACCTCGGCATCGAGCCCGACGAGCTGATCGGCGGACTGTGGGCCGAGCGGAAGGCCGAGGCGCTGCTCGCGCACGGCGCCGGCGTGTACGTGGGCGACCACCTCGGCGACATACGCGGCGCCCGCGCCGCCCGCGCCCTCTCCGTCGCGGTCGCCACCGGCCCCTGCACGGCCGAGGAACTCCGCACGGCCGGCGCCGACGTCGTCCTCCCCGACCTGACCGCGTTCCCGGCCTGGCTGCGCGACCACACCGAGGCGTCGGACCCGGCGGCCTGACCTCGCTCCACGGCGAGGCGGGCCCTGCCTCACAGCTGGGTCTCACCCCCGTCCACGGACAGCTCGATGCCGGTGGTGTACGTCGCATCGAAGGCGAGGAACGCGGCCGCCGCGGCGAACTCCTCGACGGTGCCGTACCGCTTCATGGGGTTGCTCGCCGTCCGCTCCGCCCTGAACCGGTCAGCGGCCTCTTCGGACAGGTTCATCGTTTCCAGGATCCCCGAGTCGATGGGACCCGGGCTGATCGCATTGACACGGATCCCCCGCGGAAGCAGCTCCCCGGAGAAGGTGCGGGCCATCGAGCGCAGCGCGGCCTTGCCGGCCGCGTAGACGCTGGTGTCCACCATGCCGATGACGTTCGCGATCGAGGTGGTGAGGACGACACCGGCGTTCGCGCTCAGCAGCGGAGCGAGCTTCTGCACAGTGAAGAAGGCGCCCTTGACGTTGATCGCGAACAGCTCGTCGTACACGTCCTCGGTCGTCGACTCGAGGGGTGTGAGCGGTGAGATACCGGCGTTGACGAACAGGGCCTCGATCGAGCCGAACTCGCCTCTCACACGGTCGACGAGCACATCCAGGTCGGACAGCGAGGACACATCCGCCCGGACGGCCACGGCATTCTCGCCGAGCCGCTCGCGTGCCGCGTCGAGCTTGGCCCGGGAACGGCCGGTGACCAGCACGCGGGCTCCGCCTCGCACCAGCAGCTCCGCCAGCCCGAGTCCCATGCCGCTGCTGCCGCCCGTGATCACCACGTGTTTGTCACGGTACTCAGCCATACCGAGGTGGCTCCATTCCCTCGAAGACGCATCGATCGATCCGGATGCCGCTGTTCAGGAACCGGGTCATCCGCGGATCTCGATCCTCATGTCGCCCGAGGTGACCGTGCGGATGTGATCGCTGGCGAGCGTGGCGTGCGGGTTGCCGAGCTCGATGGCGCTGACCTCGTCGAGACGGGCCAGTTGGGAGGGAGTGAGGTCGACCTCCAGGGCACCCAGGTTGTCCTCCAGCTGCGCGGGGGTGCGGGCGCCGATGATGGGCGCCGTCACGCCGGGGGCGTTCAGGGCCCAGGCCAGTGCGACCTGGGCGGGCGTGCGGCGCAGCTCCGAGGCCACCTCCTTCACCACGTCGGCGATCGCGAGGTTGCGGTCGGTGACCCACCCCAGGGCGACGTTCAGGCTCTTCCGGTCGTTGGCGGTCTCGCCGGCCACGGAGCCCGCCCGGTCCCGGTCCTCCCGGCGGTACTTGCCGGTGAGCACCCCGCCGCCCAACGGGGAGAAGGGGACCACGCCGAGTCCCATCTCGCCTGCCATCGGGATCAGGTCGCGCTCCGCGGTGCGCTCGATCAGGCTGTACTCGGTCTCCACCGCGATCAGCGGCGACCAGCCGCGCAGGTCGGCGATCGCCTGCATGCGCGACACCTGCCAGGCCGGGGCGCTGGAGATCGCCACGTACAGCACCTTGCCCAGCCTCACCAGGTCGTCCAGGCCCCGCAGGATCTCCTCCACCGGCGTCCTGAAGTCCCAGATGTTCAGGTAGAGCAGATCTATGTGGTCGGTGTTCAGCTGCCGCAGACTGCCTTCCACCGACGCCAGCATGCTCTTGCGGTGGGTGCCCCCGGAGTTCGGGTCACCGGGCCGGCGCAGCGTCGAGTACTTCGTCGCCAGCACCAGCTTGTCGCGGTCGCCGCGGGCGAACTCGCCGAGCAGCCGCTCCGAGCTGCCGTTGGTGTAGGTGCTGGCGGTGTCGAAGAAGTTGCCGCCGAGCTCGGTGTAGCGGTCGAAGAGCTTGCGCGCCTCGTCGCGCTCGGCGCCCCAGCCCCACTCGGTTCCGAAGGTCGCCGCGCCCAGCGCCAGCGGTGAGACCCGGAGCCCGGAACGGCCCAGCAGCCGGTAGGTGTCGAGAGTGAGTGCCATCGGTGTTCTCCTACGAGGTGTGTGTAACCGGGGACCTCCCCGGTTGTCTCCACCGTACACTGAAACGGGGAGTTCCCCGATTCGGTCCGAGCCGCATCCGCCTCCTACGATCGCGAGGGTCATGACACCTCCACGCAGCACTCTGCGCGCCGACGCGCAACGCAACCGCGAGCAGTTGATCGCCACGGCCGCCGAAGCCTTCAGGTCCGGACGCGCCGTCTCGCTGGACGCGATCGCCAGACGCGCGGGAGTGGGGAACGCCACCCTGTACCGGCACTTCCCCACCCGGGAGGATCTGGTCGAAGAGGTCTACCGGGACCAGATACGTCCCCTGCGTGAAGACGCGCGCACCCTGCTGGCCACCGAGCCGCCCGCGCGGGCACTTCACGCGTGGATGCTCCGATTCGCCGACTGGGCCGGTGAACGGCGCGGCATCTGCGAGGCCCTGGTCGCCATGAGCGCTTCCGGCCGCTTCGGCACCGGGCCGGTGTGCGACGAGGTCCAGCAGGTCCTGGCGATGGTGCTCGAGGCCGGTGCCGCGGCAGGAGAACTGCGCGACGACCTCGACCCGGTCGAGGTGGGCGGCATCCTCGCCGGTCTGCTCTCCGTGGCCGGCGCACCCGAGCAGCGCCCCCAGCTGCACCGGATGCTGGACATCGTCGTCGACGGGCTCAGGTCCCGCTGAGCGACAGGCCGGCGGCCGCGGCGCCCGACAGCTGCGGTCGACCGAAAAACGCGCGCTGAACGTCGGGCTCGTGTCCGTAGCTCCTGGTCGGCCTCGGCCTACTCAGGCGCGGGGAACTGCGCGACCGGCCACGACGTACCCGCACCCGGAGAACGCGCCCCCGCACCTGGAGAACGCGCGCTGAACGCCGGGCTCGCGTCCGTAGCCCTCGGTCGGCCTCGGCCTGCTCAGGGGCGCGGGGAACCGCGCGACCGGCCACGACGCACCCGCACCCGGAGAACGGGCCCCCGCACCCGGAGAACCCGCCCTGAACGTCGGGCTCGCGTCCGTAGCCCTCGGTCGGCCTCGGCCTGTTCAGGGGCGCGGGGAACCGCGCGACCGGCCACGACGTACCCGCACCCGGAGGACGGGCCCCGCGCCTGGAGAACGCGCGCTGAACGTCGGGCTCGCGTCCGCGGCCCTCGGTCGGCCTCGGCCTGTTCAGGGGCGCGGGGAACTGCGCGACCGGCCACGACGTACCCGCACCCGGAGAACGGGCCCCCGCACCCGGAGAACCCGCCCCGCCCGGAGGGCTACCGCTCCTGCAGCGCCTCGACCGCCGCCCGCGCCCGACGCCGCCCCTCCGTCACCGACCGCAGCACCCCCGCCGCGGCCAGCAGGAAACCGACACCCATCAGCATGCTCAGGCCGTACATGTACGAGGGCAGCACCTCCGTGCCGAGCAGCAGCGGAGCCACCGTGACCATCGTGGCCACCGCCCCGAGGAAGAACACGATCGCCCCGGCCCGGATCAGCCGCTCACCGGCTCCGTCGGAATTCGTTTGGGTTTTGTCACGCACCCGACCAGGGTAGTTCCAGCGCGAGGGGAACACGTCCGGTGACGTCTTGTCACCGGCTCACGGACCACTAGCCTGGGTACCGGCGGGTCACAGGACCCGCCCCAGTGCTCTCGCGGGCACTTTCGAAGCGGTTTCCGACGAGTACGAGGACGAGGACAGGCATGCCTACCGGCAAGGTCAAGTGGTTCAACGGGGAGAAGGGCTTCGGTTTTCTCTCCCGCGACGACGGCGGTGACGTCTTCGTGCACTCCTCGGTCCTCCCCGCCGGAGTCGACGCCCTCAAGCCCGGCCAGCGGGTGGAGTTCGGCGTGGTCGCCGGACAGCGCGGCGACCAGGCACTCTCCGTCGTCCTGCTGGAGCCCGCACCGTCCGTCGCGGCGGCCCAGCGCAAGAAGCCGGACGAACTGGCCTCCATCGTGCAGGACCTGACGACCCTCCTCGAGAACCTCACCCCGATGCTCGAGAAGGGCCGCTACCCCGACAAGGTCTCCGGCAAGAAGATCGCCGGCCTGCTGCGCGCCGTCGCCGACCAGTTGGACGTCTAGGACGTCCGGGAGACGGGGGAGACGGAGAGGACGGCTCAGGGGAAGGCGAGCGCGTCCGGGCCGAGGGGCGGGAGCAGTCCCTCGGCCGCCGCGCGGTCCAACAGGCCACGGATCGCCGCGTAGCCGTCCTCGCCGAGGTCCGCGGTGAACTCGTTCACGTACAGCCCGATGTGCTGGTCGGCGACGGCCGGGTCCATCTCCTGGGCGTGCTCCAGCACGTAGGGCCGGGAGACCTCGGGGTCCTCCCACGCGGCCCGCACGGACGTGCGCACGGAATCGGCCAGCCGGTGCAGGGTCTCCGCGCCCAGCGAACGCTTGGCGATGATCGCGCCGAGCGGGATCGGCAGCCCGGTGGTGCGCTCCCAGTGCTCGCCCATGTCGGCGAGCTTGTGCAGCCCGTAGTTCTGGTAGGTGAACCGGGCCTCGTGGATGACGAGCCCCGCGTCGACCCGCCCGTCGCGCACGGCGGGCATGATCTCGTGGAAGGGCATCACGACGATCTCGCCGACGCCCCCGGGCACGGTGTCCGCCGCCCACAGCCGGAACAGCAGGTAGGCGGTGGACCGCTCGCTCGGCACGGCGACCGTGCGCCCGGCGAGGTCCGCCTCCGGCTCCCGGGTGAGGACCAGCGGGCCGCAGCCCCGGCCGAGCGCGCCGCCGCAGGGCAGCAGGGCGTACTCGTCGAGGACGTAGGGCAGCACGGCGTAGGACACCTTCAGCACGTCGAACTCGCCGCGCTCGGCCATGCCGTTGGTGAGGTCGATGTCGGCGAAGGTGACGTCGAGCGCGGGGGCGCCGGGGACGCGGCCGTGGGCGAGGGCGTCGAAGACGAAGGTGTCGTTCGGGCAGGGGGAGTACGCGATCTGCAGGGTGCCCGGGGTGGACAGGGGCTCAGTCGCGGTCGGTGCGGTCGTCATGCGGGTTCCAACTCTCCAGGACGGGCGCCAGCTTCCCGAAGGCCACGGTGAGCGCGGCGAGGGCGTCGCCGATCCGCCAGGCGGCGCGGTCGCGGGGGCCCACCGGGTTGGAGACGGCGCGGATCTCCAGGACGGGCGTACGGTGCGCGGCGGCCGCCTCGGCGACCCCGAACCCCTCCATCGCCTCGGCGAGCGCCCTCGGGTGCCGGGCGCGCAGCTCGGCGGCCCGGCGGGCGGTGCCGGTGACGGTGGAGACGGTCAGGACGGTGCCGGTGCGGGCGCCGGTCGCCTCGGCGGCCCGGCGTACCAGGGCGGCGGGCGGCAGATGGGTGACGGTGCCGAAGCCGAGGTCGGTGACGGGCAGGAAGCCGGGCGTGCCGTCCGCCCCGGGGCCGCCCGCCCCGTCGGTCTCGGCGCCGAGGTCGGCGGCGGTGATCTCCTCGGCGAGGACGAGGGAGGCCGGGGGCGCGTCGGGCAGGAAGCCGCCGCCGATGCCGGCCGAGACGACCAGGTCGTACGGGGTGCCGCGCAGGGCGGCGGCGGTCAGCGCGCCGGCGGTGGAGGCGGCGGCGAGGCCGGGGCCCACGCCGGCGGCGAGCAGGTCGTACTCCGCTCCGCCCGGGTGGGGCAGGAGCCGGGCGAGGGTCGCCGCGGGGAGCGGCACCCGGCTCGGGGTGCCGTCGAAGGCCCGCGCCACCGCGTCCCGCTCGACGGGGACGGCGGTGGCGACCAGGACGCGCGGCGGCGCGGTGCCGGAGGGGGACGTGGTCAGGAGTCCTTCTTGAGCGTGAAGTTCCACAGGCCGGTGACCTTGGCGTCCTCGCCCTCCTGGACCGACACCTTCGTCGAGTTGCCGCTGGCGCCGTACTGGGCGTTGAAGAACACGCTGCCGGGGATCGTCCGGTAGGTCTTGGTGCTGGACTCGGTCAGGGGCCGGCCGTTCATCAGGATGGTCCAGCCCTTGTCGGCGATCTCCGGGTCGACACCGAAGCGGACCGTCTCGTCCGGGTCCACCTTGATCGACTCGATGTCCGTGTCCTTGATGCAGGACTCGCGCTCGGACGTCGACAGGGTCTTGTCGTCCTCGTTGAAGCAGGAGGCCTCCGAGCTGACCGAGTCGTCGCCGACGGTGATGGTCGCCCTCGGCGTGGGCTTGTCGCAGGCGGACAGCAGGAGCAGTCCGGCGGAAACGGCGCCGGCGGCGGCGACGGCGCGGCGGCGTCGCACAGCGGATTGCATCGAGGTCATGGCCGAAGGCTATCTGGCACGCGCGAAGCGGGTCCCACGTGGGGTCCACGGCGTGCCGCCGTCCACAGCGGGTGGATGGTCGCCAGCAGGCCGGTCGCGACGATCGCCGCGCCCACCGACATGCCGAGCACGCCGCTGAGCGGCAGCACGATGCCGATGGCGCCGCCCAGCACCCACCCCATCTGCAGGGAGGTCTCGGAGCGCGCGAACGCGGAGGTCCGCACCTCCTCCGGCACGTCCCGCTGGATCAGCGCGTCCAGCGACAGCTTGCCCAGCGCCTGCGCGCAGCCGGCGGACGCGGCCAGGCAGGCGACGAGGACCGCGCCGAAGAAGACGGCGGCCGTGATGGCGACGGCGAGCACGGCGGCCACCACGGTGACGATGATGACCTCGGGCGCCCGTGACTTCAGCCAGGCCCCGACCATGGTGCCCAGCGCGTTCCCGGTGCCGGCCGCGACACCGACGATGCCGAGGGAGACGGCCGCGCTCGATCCGGCCAGCGGGTGCTCGCGGAGCAGGAACGCCAGGAAGAAGATCAGGAAGCCGGACAGGCAGCGCAGGGACGCGTTGGCGGTGAGCGCGTGGATCACGGTGCTGCCGACCGAGCGCAGCCCGGGACGCCGCCGGGCGGCCTTCCCGGCCGGGGCGGCCGTGGACCCGGTGTCCGCCCCGGGGCACGGGCCGGCGCAACTGCCGGGCGCGTCGGCGAGCGTCGGCTCCGTCCCGAGCGCCTCCTGGTGTCCGTGGTGTCCGTGGTGCCGGTGGTTGCCCGAGGCGAGCAGGGCGGGACGCTCCCCCTTCGCCGAGTCGACCTTGCGGGGCAGCGAGAAGGACAGGAACGTGCCGCCGACGAAGATCAGGAAGGCCCCGTAGAGGGGATAGCGGGGCCCCAGCGCCTGCAGCCCGGCGCCGAGGGGCGCGGCCGCACCGGTGGCCAGGAGCCCGCCGAGGGTCACCCGCGAATTGGCCTTGACCAGCGAGAACGCGGGCGGCAGCAGCCGGGGCACGACCGCGCTGCGGACCACGCCGTAGGCCTTGGAGGCGACGAGCACGCCGAGGGCCGCCGGGTACAGCTCCAGGCTGCCGGTGGCGACCGCGCCGGACAGCAGCAGGGCGAGCAGCGCCCGGGCGAGCATGGCCGCCGCCATCGCGGCCCGGCGGCCGTGCGGAAGGCGGTCCAGGAGGGGGCCGATCACGGGGGCGAGGACCGTGAAGGGGGCCATCGTGATCGCGAGGTAGAGGGCGACGCGGCCGCGGGCCTCGTCGGTGGGGACGGAGAAGAACACGGTGGAGGCGAGGGCGACGGTGACCATGACGTCGCCGGCGCCGTTCACCGCGTGCAGTTCGATCAGCTTGGCGAGACCGGACTCGCCGGCGCCCTGGGCGTGGGTGACGCGGCGGATGCCGCGGTAGGTGCCGGTCACGGGGAAGTGGAGGGCGCGGCCGATCCTGCGGGCGGAGCCGCGCACGCGACCCGGCCCGCCGCATCGGTCCTCGCCGGCCGGGGACGGGCCCTGTGCGGGAGTGCCCCGGGACGGCCTCGCGGCTGCCACCCCGTCATAGTGCCCCGGGATGGGCGGAGGTAGTGCGGTTACCGGCCGTATCGGTGAGAGTGGCGTGCGGCGGGCCCGCCGTCGCCCTTCCCGGCCCCGGCCGCCCTGGTCCCTCCCTCTCACGCGCGAGGCCCCGGCGCGGCGCTTCGCCCCGCTTTCGTACGGTTCCCCGTGCCCGCGAGGGGGCGCGGGCACGCGCGACGCACCCGCCGCGGCGCGGCGTCCGGTCACCGCCCCGGCCCGGAACGCAAGGGGCCTTCGGCCCTCGCCGGAGGCGCCGGTGTGGGCCCAGCGGCCGAGAACAGGTAGCGTGCCTTGCGCGCCCCGGCGGTTGTTCTCGGCCGCGCGCCTCCTCGCCATCCCGCAGAATGGATGACTGAAGGTGCGCCCGAGCGCGATCGGGCGCGGACGTCGACGCGGCCCTTCGGTCCGCTCCGTCCGCACCCCCGCCATGGCCGGCGCACCCGTGAGACGGCGTAGGAGAGAAGCGATACCTGTGAGCGCAGCGAGCACGCGAAGCCGCACCCCCGACCGTCTGTGCGCCGAGGCCGTCGACCTCGCCCGCGCCGCAGCCGAGGAGGTCGCCGCCCCCGGCATCGTCGGCGCGCACACCGGAACCGTCTCCGAGGGCGACCGCGTGGTCACCCACCACTTCGAGTGCCAGGAGCTCGGCTACCGGGGCTGGCGCTGGGCGGTGACCGTCGCCCGCGCCTCCCGCGCCAAGGTCGTCACCGTCGACGAGGCGGTCCTGCTGCCCGGCCCCGACGCGGTGCTCGCCCCCGAGTGGGTGCCGTGGAGCGAACGGCTGCGTCCCGGCGACATGGGCCCCGGCGACCTGCTCCCCACCGACGCCGACGACCTCCGCCTCGAGCCCGGGTACACCGGCGAGGACGAGCCGGCCCCGAACTCCGCCGTCTCCGCGGGCATGGCCGAACTCGTCGAGGCGGAGGACGCCGAGGTCACCGCGGGCACCCCGGCGCACCTGCCCTCCGCGCCGCTGCGGGGCTCCGTCGCCGCGATCGCCGAGGAACTCGGGCTGCGGCGGGCCCGGGTGCTCTCCCGGTACGGGCTGCACATCGCGGCCGACCGCTGGGAGGAGGCCTACGGGGCCAAGACCCCGATGGCGCAGGCCGCGCCGGCCTCGTGCGCGAGCTGCGGCTTCCTCGCCCCGATCGGCGGCTCGCTCGGGCAGGCGTTCGGCGTGTGCGCCAACGAGTTCTCCCCGGCGGACGGGCGGGTCGTCTCCCTCGCCTACGGCTGCGGCGGGCACTCCGAGGCGGCGGTCATGCCGAAGGCCCCGGTGCCGGCCGCCCCCGTCGTCGACGAGACGCTGCTCGACCCGTTCCCGCTGCGCGCGGGCGCCCACGCGGGCTCGGTGCCGGACACGGCCCCCCCGGACGCGGAACTCGGCCACTCCTAGAAGAACTACGGCCTGTCGCTCGGACCGGGCCGACCGGGAGGCGGGTGCGTCCTCGGCCGCCCCGCGGCGCCGGAACGATCCGAACACAGGCCCCAGCGGGCCTCGCCCGGGTTCGCCCCTCCCCGGGCCGCGACGCCCCCCGGGGGGCCGGGCACCCCGCCCCCCGGTCCGGTAGCGTCGGGCCGCACCGCTCGAGAGGGAGATGAAGCGTGAGCAACTTCGTGCGGCCGGCGCCGGAGGGCGCGGACCCGTTCGGCACCGCCCGCCTGCGGCGCGGCGTGCTGGACGCGTGGGTTACCAGCCCCGCCCGGTTCCGCGAGGACGCCAACGCCGAGGAGGACCTCGTCCTCGGCGGCTACCGCGACCGCCTCGTCGTCGAACTCGCGCAGAACGCCGCCGACGCCGCCGCCCGCGCCGGCGTCCCCGGCCGGCTCCGCCTCACCCTGCGCGACGGCGTCCTCGCCGCCGCCAACACCGGTGCCCCCCTGGACGCCGCCGGCGTCGAGTCCCTCGCCACCCTGCGCGCCTCCGCCAAGCGGGACGGCGCCCCCGGCGCCGTCGGCCGCTTCGGCGTCGGCTTCGCCGCCGTACTCGCCGTCAGCGACGAACCGGCCGTCCTCGGGCGGCACGGCGGGGTGCGCTGGTCCCTCGCCGAGGCCCGTGACCTCGCCGGCGACACCGCCCGGCACAGCCCGGGGCTCGGCGACGAGATCCGCCGCCGGGACGGCCACGTCCCGCTGCTGCGGCTGCCGTTCGCCGCGGAGGGCCGCGCCCCCGAGCCGTACGACACCGTCGTCGTCCTCCCGCTGCGCGACCCCGCCGCCGAGGGCCTCGCCGAGCGGCTGCTCGACGCCGTGGACGACGCGCTGCTGCTCGCCCTGCCCGGCCTGGAGGAGGTCGTGGTCGAGGTCGGCGAAACCGCGCCCCGGACCCTGCGGCGGACCACCGAAGGGGGCGAGGGCGCCCACACCCTCATCGAGGACTCCCGGCCCGGCGCGGAGGGCAGCGGGCCCGGCGTCACCCGGTGGCGCACCGCCACCGCCCACGGCCCCCTGGACCCCGCCCTGCTCGCCGACCGGCCCGTCGAGGAACGGCTGCGGCCGCACTGGTCGGTCACCTGGGCCGTGCCCGTCGACGCCGGGGGCGGCCCCGCCCGGCCCCGCACCAGCCCCGTCGTGCACGCCCCCACCCCCAGCGAGGAGCCGCTCGGCGTGCCCGCGCTGCTCATCGCCTCCCTCCCGCTGGACAGCACCCGCCGGCACGCCGCGCCGGGACCGCTCACCGACTTCCTCGTGGAGCGCGCCGCCGAGGCCTACACCGAACTCCTCGCCGGCTGGCGGCCGGTGGGCGAGGGCGTCCTCGGCCTGGTCCCCGGCCCGCTCGGCAAGGGCGAACTGGACGGAGCGCTGCGCCGGGCGATCCTCGACCGGCTGCCCCGCACCGCCTTCCTGCCGCCCGCCCATCCGCCCCGCACCGACGCGGCCGACGCGTCCGGCGCGTCCGGCGCGTCCGAGGAGGAGAGCGACACGCTGCCCGAGGCGCTGCGGCCGCGCGAGGCCGAGGTCGTCGAGGGCGCCGGCGCGGACACCGTGCGCGTGCTCGCCGAGGTGCTGACCGGGCTGCTGCCCGCCGGTCTGGAGCGACGGGTGGAACTGCGCACGCTCGGCGTGGCGCGGGTGCCGCTGACCGAGGCCGTGGACCGGCTCGCCGGTCTGGAGAAGGATCCCGGCTGGTGGCGGCGGCTCTACGACAGCCTGGCCGGCGTCGACCCCGACCGGCTGACCGGGCTGCCCGTCCCGCTCGCCGACGGCCGCACGGTGATCGGCCCCCGCCAGGTGCTGCTGCCCACCGCGGACGGCCCGGCGGTCGACCCGGAGTCCCTGGCCCGGCTCGGCCTCAAGGTCGCGCACCCCGAGGCCGCCCACCCGCTCCTGGAGAAGCTCGGGGCGCTCCCCGCCACCCCGCGCGCCGTGCTCACCACCCCCCAGGTGCGGGCCGCCGTCGCCGCCTCCCTGGACGAGGAGGCCCCCGGCTGGGACGAGGACGCGCTCGACGCCGAGGAACTGGCCGACACCGTCCTCGCCCTCGTCCGCGACGCGGGTCTGGAGCCGGGCGAGGAGCCCTGGCTCGGCGCGCTCGCCCTGCCCGACGAGGAGGGCGAACTCGCGCCCGCCGGTGAACTCGTGCTGCCCGGCAGCGACTTCGCCGCCGTCATGCGCGAGGACGAACTCGCGCTGGTGGACGCCGAGCTGGCGGAGCGCTGGGGCGAACGGCCGCTCGCCGCCTGCGGGGTGCTGGCCGGCTTCCAGCTCGTGCGCGCCACCGACGTCGTCCTCGACCCCGACGAACTCGAACCGCGCGAGGGCGACTTCACCGAACCCGACGACGCGGGGCTGCTCGACGCCGTCGACGTGTGGTGCGAGGACGTCCTCGACCGGCTGCCCGAGGGACCCGTGCCGCCGGTCGCCACCGAGATCGTCGCCGTGCGCGACCTCGACCTCGTCGAGGACGACCACTGGCCCGAGGCGCTCGCCCTGCTCGCCCGGCCGCCGCTGCGGGACGCGCTCACCCAGCCCGTGCGGGTCCTGCTGCCCGACGGCACCCACGAACTCGTCCGGCCGTACACCGCGTGGTGGCTGCGCGGGCACCCGGTGCTCGCCGGCCGCCGCCCCGCCGGGCTGCGCGCGGCCGGCGGCGACCCGCTGCTGCACGGCCTGTACGACGAGGCCGACGCGAGCGGCTTCGAGGACGAGCAGGTGCTGCGGGCACTGGGCGTGCGCACCTCCGTGGCCGCGCTGCTGGACGAGCCGGGCGGCGCCGCCGAGCTGCTGGACCGCCTCGCCGACCCGGACCGCCCGGTCACCGCCGGGCAGCTCCACGGGCTGTACGGGGCGCTGGCCGAGCTGGACCCCGAGCGGGTGACGCTGCCGGACGAGCTGCGGGCGGTGGTGGACGGCGAGGTGGTCGTGGTCGACGCGGCCGAGGCCGTGGTCGTCGACTCGCCCGACCTGCTGCCCTTCACCGCCGGGGTGCCGCTGCTGCCGGTGCGGCCGGCCCTGGCCGCCGAGCTGGCGGAGCTGTTCCAGGTGCGGCGCCTGAGCGAGTCCGTGACGGGCGAGGTCGGGTCCGAGGGCACGGAGCACGAGGTGCCCGCCTCCGTGCGGGTGCTGCTGGGTGTGGGGACGCCCGGGACGTACGTCGAGCACGAGGAACTCGTCGTGGACGGCCTCGCCCTCGACTGGCGCCGGACGCGGGACGGGGTGGTGCACGCGGCGACGCTGGAGGGCGTCGCGGCGGGGCTGGCCTGGGCGGCGGGGCAGTGGCCCCGGCGCTTCGAGGTGGCCGCGCTCCTCGAGGACCCCTCCCGCACGGAGGAGCTGGCCCGCGACCGCTGGTTCGACTGAGCGGGCCGGGCGGGAACGCCCCTGGCAGCGGGCGTCTCACGACGATCTTTGCAATGCGTGCGCAAAATCTTCACCCGGCGTGCAACCGTTCGACCCGCTGGTGAATCTGATCAGCGAGTCAACAGGCTCACGTCAACTCCGGGCCCCCATGTGACGCCACCGTGGGGCCCCCTTTCTCCACTTGGGGAAACAGCATGCGCATACGTGCCACCGTGGCCGCCGTCTCCGGCGCCCTGGCTCTCTCCGCCTTCGCCGTTCCGGCCGCGCACGCCGACGGCCACCCGGCCACGCCCGACCACGCGGCCGCCGCGAAGGTCCTCAAGGCCGGGCAGGGCAAGGTCTCCGTGCGTACCGGTACCTCCGGCAACCCGTACGCCCTGAACGCCACCTTCTCCAGCGTGGTCGTCAACAAGGGCAAGGCGATCGTCGCCGGCACCTCCAAGAAGGTCAGCGTGCCGGTCACGTTCACCCTCACCCACGGCACGAACGTCGACGTCACCGCCGAGGACTTCTTCGCCGGTGTCGACCTGTACCGCGGCACCAGCTACGCCGACTCCGACTACGACCTCTCCGGCGACGAGCCGGCGGTCTGCAAGGTCTCCTCGGCCACGGTCGCCAAGTGCAGCCAGACGATCGTCATCGCCCCGGCCGAGGACCTGCTCAACGAGGACGCCGGCAAGTGGAAGGCGGCCGCCTTCGCCGTCGCGTACAACGGCCAGGACCCCTTCGACGAGAACCTGGACGAGAGCAAGATCGGCGTCGCGGTGAAGGACGGCTTCGCCGCCCCGAACCTCCAGCGCTACTCCAAGCTCACCGTCAACGCCTCGCCGGAGCCGGTGAAGAAGGGCAAGACCATCACGGTCACCGGCACCCTGAGCCGTGCCAACTGGGACACCGGGACGTACGCGGGCTACACGGTCCAGTCCGTGAAGCTCCAGTTCAAGAAGAAGGGCAGCAGCTCCTACAGCACCCTGAAGACCATCAAGTCCGGCAGCAAGGGCGCCCTGAAGACCACCGTCAAGGCCTCCGCCGACGGCACCTTCCGCTACAGCTTCGCCGGCACCTCGACGACCCCCGCGGTCAGCTCCTCGGGCGACTTCGTCGACGTGAAGTGACGGCGCGTGCGGCAGCCGCACGTGCCATGAGCGACTGACGCACGCCGGCGGGCAGTCGTGACACGGGGCCCCCGTGCGTTCCCTCCCCGGGACCGCGCGGGAGCCCCGCGCGGTCCACCCGCCGCCAGCCCAGCTCCAGCACGGCCGAGGCGAGGACCGCGATGCCGACCGCCGTCCACGGCATCTCCAGGCCGACCAGTCGCAGCGCGAAGAAGTCCTGCAGCCACGGCACCGCCAGCACCACCAGGAACGCCGCCCCCATCGTGGCCACCAGCAGCACGCGCCACCAGGTGTAGGGGCGGGCGATGATCGCGAGCACCCAGAGCGAGATCAGGAACAGCGTGAGCGTGGCCGCGCTGGTCTCCGCCTCCAGGGCGCCGGCCCCGCTGTAGTGCTCCCGGGCGAGCAGATACGTGGCGAAGGTGGCGAGCGCTGCCACCACCCCGCCCGGGACCGCGTACCGCATCACGCGCCGCACGAAGTGCGGCCGGGCCCGTTCCGTGTTGGGGGCCAGCGCCAGGAAGAACGCCGGCACGCCGATCGTGAGGGTGGACAGCAGCGTCAGGTGCCGGGGCAGGAAGGGGTACTCCACCCGCGCGCACACCACGAGCACCGCGAGCAGCACCGAGTAGACGGTCTTGACCAGGAACAGCGTGGCGACGCGGGTGATGTTGCCGATGACCCGGCGGCCCTCGGCGACCACCGAGGGCAGGGTCGCGAAGCTGTTGTCGAGCAGCACGATCTGCGCGACCGCCCGGGTGGCCTCCGAGCCCGAGCCCATCGAGACGCCGATGTCGGCGTCCTTGAGCGCCAGCACGTCGTTGACGCCGTCGCCCGTCATGGCGACGGTGTGACCCTCGGACTGCAGGGCGCCGACCATGTCCCGCTTCTGCCGGGGGGTGACCCGCCCGAAGACGGTGGCGCCGTCGAGCGCCTTCGCCATCTCCGCCCGGTCCTCGGGCAGCTCGCGGGCGTCCAGCGCCTCCCCGGTGATGCCGAGCTTTCCGGCCACCGCGCCCACCGAGACCGCGTTGTCGCCGGAGATCACCTTGGCGTGCACGTCCTGCCGGGCGAAGTAGCGCAGGGTGTCGGCGGCGTCCGGGCGCAGCCGCTGCTCCAGCACGACCAGCGCGGCCGGCCGCACGCCCACCGCCACCTCCGGGTCGTCGAGCGCGCGGTCGGTGCGGGCCAGCAGCAGTACCCGCAGCCCCTGCTCGTTGAGCCGGACGGTCTCGGCGAGGGCCGGGTCGTCGGGACCGAGCAGCACGTCGGGGGCGCCGAGGAGCCAGGTGCCGGTGGCACCGTCCGGCTCCTCGAAGCCGGCGCCGCTGTACTTGCGGGCGGAGGAGAAGGGCAGGGCGGCGGTGCCGCGCCATCCGGCGCTGTCCGGGTAGGCGTCGATGATCGCCTGGAGCGAGGCGTTGGGGCGCGGGTCGGAGGCGCCGAGCGCGCCCAGCACCGTGCGCAGGTACGTCTCGTCGGCGCCCTGCAGCGGCCGCAGCTCGGTGACGTCCATGCCGCCCTCGGTGAGGGTGCCGGTCTTGTCCAGGCAGACGGTGTCCACGCGGGCCAGCCCCTCGATCGCGGGCAGCTCCTGCACGAGGACCTGCTTGCGGCCGAGCCGGATCACGCCGATCGCGAAGGCGACGGAGGTGAGCAGCACCAGGCCCTCGGGGACCATCGGCACGATCCCGCCGACCGTGCGGGCGACGGAGTCCTTGAAGCCGTGCTCCTTGACCACGAGCTGGCTGACGACCAGGCCGAGCGCGGTCGGCACCATCATCCAGGTCACGTACTTGAGGATCGTCGAGATGCCGCTGCGCAGCTCGGAGTGGACCAGCGTGAACCGGGAGGCCTCCTCGGCGAGCTGGGCGGCGTACGCCTCCCGGCCGACCCGGGTGGCGCGGAACGCGCCGCCGCCCGCGACGACGAAGCTGCCCGACATCACCGGGTCGCCGGGCCGTTTGACGACGGGGTCGGCCTCGCCGGTCAGCAGCGACTCGTCGATCTCCAGACCGTCGGTCTCCACGCAGACGCCGTCGACCACGACCTTGTCGCCGGGGCCGATCTCCAGCACGTCGTCCAGCACGATCTCCGAGGTGGCGACCTCGGTGGTCCGTCCCTCGCGGCGCACCACCGGGCGGGCCTCGCCGATCACCGCGAGCGAGTCCAGGGTCTTCTTGGCCCGCCACTCCTGGACGATCCCGATGCCGGTGTTGGCGAGGATCACATAGCCGAACAGGCTGTCCTGCACGGGCGCGACGAACAGCATGATCAGCCAGAGCAGACCGATGATCGCGTTGAACCGGGTGAGGACGTTGGCGCGGACGATCTCGCCGAGGGTCCGGCTGCTGCGCACCGGGACGTCGTTGACCGCACCGCGCGCGAGGCGTTCCGCGACCTCGGCGGCCGTCAGCCCCCGGGCGTCTCCGGGCGGCGGTACGGGGTGCCCGGGGTCGAGTTCGGCGCCCGCCTCGATGTCGGTCATGTCTTCGACGGTACGTGCGGGCCGGTGTGTTCACCTCCGCACCGGGTGACAAATCCGACCTGGGAAGGAGTGCGGGGGCGGGCGCTCTCGTGCGGTGGTTGCAGACGGGGCCGCCCCGCCCGGTACCGCGGGCTCAGTCCGTGTCGGCGCCGGCCTCCGTGGGGGCGGCTTCCGCCCTGCGGGCCGCGTCGCGCTTGATCGCTGCGTCCCGCCGGCGCACGTACCAGACGCCGATCAGCCCGAGACCGCCCCCGGCCAGGCACGTCCACACCCACCAGGTGTGCCCGTGGTCGTCGAACCAGCCGTAGAACGGGAGCTGCACCAGGAAGAGGACGAACCAGAGGATCGTGCCGCCGGTGATGGTGGCGACCACGGGCCCCTCCAGGGGCTCGGGCGCCTCGTGCTGGGGAGTCCACTTCGCCATGCGCACAGCTTACGAGGCCGGGAGGGCGGGGATCGGCCCGGAGCGGAGGCGGGAGCCGGGGCGCGGTCTACGCGCGGAGATAGCCTTTTACCCTTCATATGTTCATACTGAAACTGTTGACGCTTGGCTGTATCTGCTCGTACGAACCTCCAAAGAGACTCCCGGGGTTTCCCCCCGGGGCGGCTCCGCCCGGGGTGACGTACACCGTTCCCGGGGAACCCGGGGCGGCGCAGTCCGGCGCGAACCGCACGCTCCCCCTCCCCGAACCCGCATCCCCTGAGGTCCGCATGTCCACCTCGGCTCCCGCCAAGGTCCCCGCCCCCGGGCAGCCCCCCGCCGGCGGCGCCCTCGACCGCTACTTCCGGATCTCCGAGCGCGGCAGCACCCTGCCCCGCGAGATCCGCGGCGGCGTCGCCACCTTCTTCGCGATGGCCTACATCATCGTGCTGAACCCGATCATCCTGAGCGGCGCGAAGGACATGTACGGGCACCAGCTCGACTACGGGCAGCTCGTCACCGCCACCGCCGTCACCGCCGCGTTCACCACGCTGCTCATGGGCGTCATCGGCAACGTCCCGATCGCGCTGGCGGCCGGCCTCGGCGTCAACACCGTCGTCGCCCTCCAGCTCGCCCCCCGCATGTCCTGGCCGGACGCGATGGGCATGGTGGTGCTGGCCGGTTTCGTGGTGATGCTGCTGGTCGCCACGGGGCTGCGGGAACGCGTGATGAACGCCGTGCCGCTCGGGCTGCGCAAGGGCATCTCGATCGGCATCGGCCTGTTCATCATGATCATCGGCCTGGTCGACTCCGGCTTCGTCAGCCGCATCCCGGACGCGGCCCACACCACCGTGCCGCTCCAGCTCGGGGCGGACGGTCACCTCAACGGCTGGCCGGTGCTGATCTTCGTCCTCGGGGCGCTGCTCACCCTCGCGCTGATCGTGCGCAAGGTGCCCGGCGCGATCCTGATCTCGATCGTCGCGATGACCGTGCTCGCGCTGATCGTCAACGCCACCGCCACGATCCCCTCCTGGGGCCTGACCACCCCGAAGTGGCCCGGTAACCCGGTGGCCACCCCCGACTTCGGGCTGCTCGGCAAGGTCAGCCTGTTCGGCGGCTTCGACAAGGTCGGCGTGCTGACCGGCGTCCTGTTCGTCTTCACCGTGCTGCTGTCGTGCTTCTTCGACGCGATGGGCACGATCATGGGCATCGGCGACGAGGCCAAACTGACCGACGCCGAGGGCCAGATGCCCGGCATCAACAAGGTCCTCTTCGTGGACGGCATCGCGGTCGCCGCGGGCGGCGCCAGCTCCTCCTCGGCCACCACCTGCTTCGTGGAGTCCACGGCGGGCGTCGGCGAGGGCGCGCGCACCGGCTTCGCCAACGTCGTCACCGGCCTGCTCTTCGCGGCCGCGCTCTTCCTCACCCCGGTCGCCACGATGGTGCCGTCCCAGGCGGCCACCCCCGCGCTGGTCGCGGTGGGCTTCCTGATCCTGTCCCACTCGATCCGGGACATCGACTGGGCGGACTACACGATCGCCATCCCGGCCTTCGTGACGATGCTGATGATGCCGTTCACGTACTCCATCACCAACGGCATCGGCATGGGCTTCCTCACCTTCGTGGTGCTGCGCCTGGCCGCGGGCCGGGGCCGTGAGGTGCCGGTGGCGCTGTACGTGGTCGCGGCGGTCTTCGGCTTCTACTACCTGATGCCGGCGCTGGGTCTGACCTGATCGCCCGGCGGCTCGCCCGCCGTCTCGCGGGGCCCGGCCACGCCGGGGTCCCCCGCCTCCCCGTAGAACTCCTCCGTCCTCTCGACAGCGGCCTGGAACCGCTCGTCGAAGTCGTCGCGAACGAGCGTCCGGACCACGTAGTCCTGGACGCTCATTCCTCTTTTGGCCGCCCGGCGCCGGAGCCGATCGAGCAGTTCCCCGTCGATGCGCAGGCTGAGCACGCTGGTCCCCATGGCCACGAGGGTGGCCGGATCCGTGGGGGTGGTGGAAGGTTTTTTGCTCCCATGTCACTCGTACGGGTGATTCGTCTCGTTCTGTTGTTTTGGCGCGGGGAGGGTGTGCGTGCGCGCCCTCGGGCCGACAGTGGCCGGAGTCACCCCGCCGGGGGTGCGCGAGGGTGGTCTTTAGCGAAAGTAATGAGTTACGCTAACGAGCATGCCTGACCTCACCCAGGGCGACGACGCCGCCGCCGTGAGCGCCCTGCGCTCTTCCGTGATGCGCCTCTCGCGCCGACTCAAGCACCAGCGGGTCGACGAGTCGCTGAGCCCCACCGAGATGTCGGTGCTCGGCACCCTCGCACTGTGCGGTTCGGCCACCCCCGGCGAACTGGCCCGCAAGGAGCACGTCCAGCCGCCGTCGATGACCCGCATCGTCGCCCTGCTGGAGACGAAGGGGCTGGTCAGCCTGGAGCCGCACCCCGAGGACCGCCGCCAGAAGGTCGTCAGGCAGACCGAACGGGCCACCGTCATGCTCGAGGAGAGCCGGCGCAAGCGGAACGCCTTCCTCGCCCACCTGATCGAGGGCCTCGACGAGGAGGAATGGGCGAGACTCCGCGCGGCCGCCCCCGTCCTGGAGAAGCTCGCCCACCTGTGAGCCTCCCCGAGCGGCGACCGGCCCCCGCTCCCCGCACCGTCCCCGATCCGCGCCCCACCCCCCGTGCCCCCAGTAACCGTCGCCGCGCCCGAGGAGGCGAGCCCATTTGAGTTCGGGACCCGGAGCAGACTCCGCCCCCGCACCAGCCGCCCACGACACCACCCCGCCCCCCTCGCACAACGCCGCCGCGCCCCGCAAGGCGTCCATGTTCAGCTCGCTGCGCATCCGCAACTACCGCCTGTTCTTCCTGGGCCAGGTCGTCTCCAACACCGGCACCTGGATGCAGCGCATCGCCCAGGACTGGCTGGTGCTCAGCCTCACCGGCTCCTCCACCGCCGTCGGCGTGACCTCCGCCCTGCAGTTCCTGCCGATGCTGCTCTTCGGCCTGTACGGCGGCGTCCTCGTCGACCGGCTGCCCAAGCGGCCCACCCTGCTGCTCACCCAGTCCGCGATGGGCCTCGCCGGACTGGCCCTCGCCGTGCTCACCCTCTCCGGGCACGTCCAGGTGTGGCACGTGTACCTGGCCGCCTTCGCCGTCGGACTCGCCACGGTGATGGACAACCCGGCCCGGCAGACCTTCGTGCCCGAGATGGTCGGCCCGCACCAGCTCCAGAACGCCATCAGCCTCAACTCCGCCAACTTCCAGTCCGCCCGGCTGGTCGGCCCGGCCGTCGCCGGCGTGCTGATCACCGGGGTCGGCACCGGCTGGGCGTTCCTGCTCAACGGCGTCTCCTTCCTCGCGCCGATCGCCGGCCTGCTCCTCATGCGCTCCCGCGAGCTGCACGAGATCCGGCGCGCGCCGCGCGGCAAGGGCCAGCTCCGCGAGGGGCTGCGCTACGTCGCCGTACGGCCCGAGCTGGTCTGGCCCATCGTGCTGGTCGGCTTCATCGGCACCTTCGGCTTCAACTTCCCGGTGTGGCTCTCCGCCTACGCCGACGACGTCTTCCACGCGGGCGCCGGCGAGTACAGCCTCTTCAACACGCTGATGGCGGTCGGCTCGCTGGTCGGCGCGCTGCTCGCGGCCCGGCGCGGCACGGCCCGCCTGCGGGTGCTGATCGCGGCCGCCCTCGGCTTCGGCGTCCTGGAGGTCCTCGCCTCCGTCGCCCCGCAACTGTGGCTCTTCGCCCTGTTCATGGTGCCGATCGGCATCTTCGGCATGACGGTCAACGTCACCGCCAACACCTCCGTGCAGATGGCCACCGACCCCGAGATGCGCGGCCGGGTCATGGCCCTGTTCATGATGGTCTTCATGGGCGGCACGCCGGTGGGCGCGCCCCTGGTCGGCTGGGTCACCGACGCCTACGGCGCACGCGTCGGCTTCGCGGCCGGCGGGGCCGTCTCGCTGGCCGCGGCGGCCACGGTCGCCCTGCTGCTGCTCCGGGTCGGCAACCAGCGGGTACGCCTGACCTGGCAGGGCGGGCCCCGGGTACGGCTGTGCCCGAGGGGCGCGGCGGTCTGAGCGGTCCGCCCCGGAAGGCGGTCCCGAGGAGAGGCGGCGTCGGCATGAGACTGTTCGCGGCGGTGCTGCCGCCACAGGAGGCGGTCGAGGAACTGGCGGCGCGGGCGACGGACCTGCGGAGCCTGCCGGGCGCGGAGGCACTGCGCTGGACCGAGCGGTCCGGGTGGCACTTCACGCTCGCGTTCTACGGGGAGGTCGAGGAGGAGACGCTGCCCGGCCTCTCGGCCCGGCTGGCCCGCGCGGCCGGCCGCGCCGCGCCCTTCCCGCTCGCCCTGCACGGCGGCGGCCGCTTCGGCGACCGGGCCCTGTGGGCGGGCGCCTCCGGCGACGTGGCCGCGCTGCGGCTGCTGGCCGGGCGGGCGGAGGCGGCGGGCCGCAGGGCGGGGGTGCCCGGTGCCCCCGGGGACGCGGGGCGGAGCTACCGGCCGCATCTCACGCTGGCGCGGAGCGGTCGGCGGGCCACCGATCTGCGCCCGTACGCGGAGGCGCTGGGCAGCTTCGAGGGGCGCGCCTGGGAGGTGCGCGCCCTCAGCCTGGTGCGCAGCCGGCTTCCCGCCTCGGGTGTCGCCGGTGAACGCCCCCGCTACGAGACGGTGGCCCACTGGGAGCTCTCGCGCTGACCCCGGGAGCGGGGACACGGGCGGGAGCGGGGAGCGGGGAGCAAGGAGTCGGGAACGAGGCGGGAGCGGGGGCGGAACAGCTCCGCCGTCCGCCCCCCGATACCCTCGACCACGTGGACCCGAAGACCCGCAACCGCATCATGGCCGTCGTACTCGTGGTGATGTTCCTCGTCGTGGCCCTGGCGGCCGCCCTGAACCAGTAGGGCGCGGGCCCCCCGGGGCACGTCCCCCGCGGGGGACGCCTCACCAGGCGAAGGCCTCCGGCGAGGGCCCCGGGCCCGGGAAGATCTCGTCCAGCGAGGCCAGCAGCTCCTCGCTCAGCTCCAGCTCCACCGCCCGCAGCGCGGACTCGAGCTGCTCGGCCGTGCGCGGTCCGACGATCGGGCCCGTCACCCCGGGCCGGGTCAGCAGCCAGGCCAGCGCGACCTCGCCCGGGGCGAGACCGTGCTTGTCGAGCAGGTCCTCGTAGGCCTGGATCTGCGCCCGCCCGGCGGGGTCGGCGAGGGTCTCGGCGGCCCGGCCGCTCGCCCGGCGCCCGCCCTCCGCCTGCTTCTTCAGCACCCCGCCCAGCAGTCCGCCGTGCAGCGGCGACCAGGGGATGACACCGAGCCCGTAGTCCCGCGCGGCCGGGATGACCTCCATCTCGGCCCGCCGCTCGGCGAGGTTGTACAGGCACTGCTCGCTGACCAGACCGTAGGACCCGCGGCGGGCGGCGGTCTCGTTGGCCTGGGCGATCTTGTAACCGGCGAAGTTGCTCGACCCGACGTAGAGGACCTTGCCCTGCTGCACCAGGACGTCCAGCGCCTGCCAGATCTCGTCGAACGGGGTGTCCCGGTCGAGGTGGTGGAACTGGTAGAGGTCGATGTGGTCCGTCTGCAGCCGCTTCAGCGAGGCCTCCACGGCCCGCCGGATGCTCACCGCGGAGAGCTTGTCGTGATTGGGCCAGACCGGGCGGTCGTCGAGCGTCATGTCGCCGTAGACCTTGGTGGCGAGGACGGTCTTCTCGCGCCGGCCGCCGCCCTTGGCGAACCAGTTGCCGATGATCGTCTCCGTCTGGCCCTTGTTGGCGCCCCAGCCGTAGACGTTGGCGGTGTCGAAGAGGTTGATACCGGCGTCCAGCGCCGCGTCCATGATCGCGTGGCTCTCGGCCTCACCGGTCTGCGGACCGAAGTTCATGGTCCCGAGGACCAGCCGAGCGACCTTGAGTCCCGTGCGTCCGAGCTGCGTGTACTCCATGGGACAAGCCAACGTGCTGGAGTGCGCTCCAAGCAAGGGGGAGGCGTCCACGGAGGGACGGAGGGCGGAGGGGTCAGTCGCGGGGGAAGCCGTCTGTCTCGAGAGTGAGACCGAGGGGTGTGCCGGTGAGATCGAGGACGCGACCGAAGCGGACCGTGGTCTCCGTGAGGTACTCGCCGTCCTTCGGGTCGGTGTAGAGGTGGCACTTGCCCTGATAGGGGTCGGCGATGAGATAGACGGGGACCCCGGCGACCGCGTACGCGGTCTTCTTCGGCCCGTAGTCGTTCGCCGCCGTGCCCTGGGAGATGACTTCGGCGACGAACTCGACGTCCTCGTGCCGCCAGTGTCCGGTCTCGTCCTTCCGCGCGTCCTCACTCAGTTTGGCCACGTCGGGACAGAAGCCGTTCCCGTGGCCGGGAAAGTCGATACGGACGTCGGAGAAGACCTTGACGTCCATGCCGAACCTGTCCTCAACGGCCCGGACGATCCGCCGGATGATGTGCCAGTGCGTGTCCCGCTGCGGTGTCATGTGGACGTTGCCCCCGACGATCTCGACCCTGAACTCCTCGGGGACGGGCATACGCTCCAGGCGCCCGAACAGTTCGTCCAGGCGCGTGGTGTTGTCGCTCTCGGCCATCATGATCCTGTCTTTCAGGACGGTCATCGTGGCGCTCCTCCCCGGCCGCCCCCGGACGGACACGGCCGCGCGGTTCAACGATACGCACGGCACCGGGGGCACGGGGGGATCGCATATGCCCCGCGAATGTGCGAGTACCGCCCGCGCTCAGGCCCCGGCGGTGTACTCGCCGCCCCAGCCCCAGGCCTGGTGCATCGCCTCCGCGAAGGCCGCCGCCAGTTTGTGTTCGCCGGAGGCGTTGGGGTGGGTGCCGTCGTAGGTGTCGAGGGCGAGGTCGTAGGACTCGGGGACGGAGGCGAGGAGCAGCGGTGAGGCGGGCTCGTCGAGGTCGGCGACGGTCTTGGCGAGCAGCTCGTTGAAACGGACGACCTCCGCGGCGAAGGCCGCGTCGTTCTCGGCGCGGACGTTGGGTATCACCGGGAGCAGCACCATCCGCACCCCCGGCCGGGCCTCCCGCGCCCGGGTCACGAAGCGGACCGTGTTCTCGGCCGTCTGCTCGGCGTCGGTGTAGAAGCCGAGGTCGATCAGGCCGAGGGAGACGAGGAGCACGTCGGCTTCGGTCTCGCGGACCGCCTCGCCTATCAGCGGGGCCAGGTGCTGCCAGCCCTCGCCCCAGCCGGCCAGGTGGGCGCGGGGGAAGGCGGGCTCGGCGTACGCGTGGGAGACGGGCGCGTCCCGCGTCTTGTCGTACAGCGCCTCGCGCGGTCCGACCAGCGCGCAGGGGCCGTCGAAGGTGTCCCGCAGGTGCTGCCACAGCCGATAGCGCCAGGTGTGCTCGCCCGCGCTGCCGATGGTCATGGAGTCGCCGACGGGCATGAACCTGAGCATGCGCTCATTTTGGCCGACGGGGGCCGTCGCGCGGAACGCCGGGTGGTCCGGCGGAGCATGTGAGACCGGCCACCCGCGGCTCTCCTCGGCGGGGGCCGGGGACGTGCCGCCGGTGCGGCCGGTGAGGGCCGGGGCGACCACCCGGCGTGAAGTGCCGGGCGGGATGGCAGGCTTGGCGGTATGCGCCGACCGTTCGCCCTCCTCGCCGGGGCCCTGCTCGCGGGTGCCCTCGCCGCGCCCGCCGCCTCCGCCTCGCCCGCCGCGGACGGCGACGCGAGCTTCCGCATCAAGGACCCGCGCATCACCGAGTCCAGCGGGCTGGCCGCCTCACGCCTGCACAAGGGCGTCTACTGGACGCACAACGACAGCGACGACGGGCCGTACCTCTACGCCGTCGACAGCGCGACGGGGAAGACCCTCGCCCGGATCACGCTCAGCGGCATCGGCACCCCGCGCGACGTCGAGGCGATCTCGATCGGGCCGGACGGCCGGATCTACGTCGGTGACATCGGGGACAACCTCGACGGCTCCTGGCCGTACGTGTGGATCTACGCGCTGCCCGAGCCGAAGAAGCTCGTCGACCGGACCGTGCGGGCCACGCAGTACGTCGTGAAGTACTCCGACGGGGCGCGGAACGCCGAGTCGATGGTGGTGGACCCGAAGAGCGGGCGCGTCTACATCATCGACAAGAAGGAGGACGGCGGCCATCTGTACGAGGGCCCGGCCCGGTTGTCCACCGGGGGCAGCAACGTCTTCGAGCCGGTCGCGGACGTGGACCTGTGGGCCACCGACGCCGCCCTCTCCCCGGACGGCAGGCAGCTCGCCGTGCGCGGGTACTTCGGCGGCGTCCTCTACGACTGGAAGGGCGGAAGGATCAAGCGGGTCGGCAGGCTGAACGTGCCGCTCCAGGGTCAGGGCGAGTCCGTCACGTACAGCGCCGACGGCACGAAACTGATGTTCGGCTCGGAGGGCTCCGACAGCCCGGTCACGGCGCAGGACGCGCCGGGGAAGGGCTCCTCCTCGTCCTCCTCGTCCTCCGGCGGGGGCGGCGGGCGGGCTTCGGGGGACGAGGACGGACCGGTGAGCGGACAGAATCTGAAGGTCGGCGCCGGTGCCCTGATCGTCCTGGCGGCCGGCTTCCTCGGGCTGCGGAGGCTGCGCGGACGGCGGTGACGGGCCGCCGCCCGCGAGGCGGGTGTGCCGGGTGTCTTGACGGGGGAGGCGTTCCTGGTTTCCATGAGGGACGCAGGGGTGTGGGAGCGCTCCCACACGTTCCGGGCCCCGTGCCTCCCCGAGAGGAAGCAGCGAGATGTTCCGCAGCTTGCGAAGAGCGCTCCGCACCGCCGCGACGGTGCTCCTGTTGCCGATGGCCCTCGGTCTGACGGCGACGACCGCGGCGCACGCGGCCGAGGACACGGCCGCCGCCCCCACGGCGGCCGCCGCCGGAGCGGGCTACTGGCACACCAGCGGGCGGCAGATCCTGGACGCCTCGGGCAGCCCCGTCCGGATCGCCGGGATCAACTGGTTCGGCTTCGAGACCACCAACCTCGTCGTCCACGGCCTGTGGTCCCGCGACTACAAGAGCATGATCGACCAGATGAAGTCGCTGGGGTACAACACCCTCCGCATCCCCTACAGCGACGACATCTTCAAGAGCGGCGCCACGCCCCTCAGCATCGACTTCGAGGGCAAGAACACCGACCTGCGGGGCCTGAACTCCCTCCAGGTGCTGGACAAGATCGTGGCGTACGCGGGGCAGGACGGTCTGAAGGTCATCCTCGACCGGCACCGCCCGGACTCGGCGGGCCAGTCGGCGCTCTGGTACACCTCCTCCGTCCCCGAGTCGACGTGGATCGCCGACCTGAAGTCGATCGCCTCGCGGTACGCGGGCCAGGACACCGTCATCGGCATCGACCTGCACAACGAGCCGCACGATCCCGCCTGCTGGGGCTGCGGCGACCAGGCCACCGACTGGCGGCTGGCCGCCGAACGCGCCGGCAACGCGGTGCTGTCCGTCAACCCGGACCTGCTCGTCTTCGTCGAGGGCGTGCAGACCGTGAACGGCGTCTCCGGCTGGTGGGGCGGCAACCTGATGGGCGCCGGCCAGTACCCCGTACGGCTCGACGTGCCCAACCGGCTCGTGTACTCGGCCCACGACTACGCCACGAGCGTCGCCCAGCAGAGCTGGTTCGAGGACGCGTCCTTCCCGGACAACATGCCGGGCATCTGGGACAAGTACTGGGGCTACCTCTTCAAGCAGAACATCGCCCCCGTCTGGGTGGGCGAGTTCGGCACCACGCTCCAGTCGACGACGGACCAGAAGTGGCTCGCCGCCCTCGTGGACTACCTGCGCCCGACGGCGGCCTACGGCGGCGACAGCTTCCAGTGGACGTTCTGGTCGTGGAACCCCAACTCCGGTGACACCGGCGGCATCCTCAAGGACGACTGGAGCACCGTCGACACCGTGAAGGACGGCTACCTGGCGAGCGTGAAGGCGCCGGGCTTCCCGTCCACGGGAGACGGCGACGACGGCGGTGACGACGGGGGCGGCGACCCCGCCACGTCCTGCGCCGCCACGTACACCGTGACCAACGACTGGGGCGGTGGCTTCAACGCCGAGGTGACGGTGAAGAACACCGGCACCACGGCGTGGAAGTCCTGGCAGGTCACGTGGACCTGGCCGGGCTCACAGAAGATCTCCAACATGTGGAACGCGTCGTTCACACAGTCCGGCGCCAAGGTCACCGCGGCGAACGCCGCGCACAACGGCACGGTGGCGGCGGGCGGTTCGGCGAGCTTCGGCTTCGGCGGGGCCCCGGGCGGCGCGACGGCGCCGACCGTGAGCTGCACGGGTTCGTAGGAAGGGCCGATGAGGGGCGCCCGGGAGCCGGGCGCCCCTTCACGGCGCCGGGGGAGCGGGGGCGGCGGGCCCGCTGCCGTCCGCGAGCGCCGCCTCGCGTCCGAGCGCCGCCTCGCGTTCCAGGGCGATGTCCCGCAGCAGCGCGGTGTCCTGGTAGAACGAGCGCTTCCTGGTGATCCTGCCGTCCACGACGTCGACCAGTTCCAGGACGGTCATGGTCCACGGGACGCCGTGGACGTCGGTGCCGCTGTTCGTGGCCACGACCACCACACGGGTCGGGCCCTCCGCGAGGAGTTCCTCCACGACCAGGGCGCTCGGGTCCATGCCGGTGAGCAGGTGCATCCGGTGTCGTGCCGGGCCGATGGCGGCGCCCCGGTGGACGCCGCTGTCGGGGTGCCCCCAGTTGAGTTCCACCTCCTGTTCGTCGGTCAGCTCGCGGATGGTCGCGAAGTCCGGGCCGCCGGGTTCGCGGAGGACGGCCTCGTAGAAGCGGCGGACCACGTCCTTGTTCCGGTCGGCCCGGGTGGGGTGCGTGTTCCGTTGGGCCTGAGCGGGGTGCGTGTTCCGTTCGGCCTGGGTGGGGTGCGTGCCGGGCATCGCCGGTCTCCTGGGTGGTGTCGGGGGAGCGTCGGGGCTGTCGGGGGGAGTCGGGCCCGGATTCAGGCGGAGGCGGCGGGTCGGCCGAACCAGCGGGTGGCGGAACGCCGGAAGGCCGCGGGGTCCGGGCTGTCGCCGTCCGCCCAGGCGACGACACCGTCGGGCCGCACGAGCAGCGCGCCGAGCCCGAGGGTGTCCTCCACCGCGCCGGGCATGTAGTGGACCGGGCCCTTGAAGGGCGCGGCCGCGTCGTGCAGAGGCCGGCCGGGGGTGAAGTCGAGGGCGATCCCCTGCCCGCCGTGCAGCAGATCGCCGAGGCGGGTGCCGTCGGTGAGGCGGAAGTCCGGGGCGGTGCGGCCGACGAGGGGGTGCTCGCCGCCCAGGTCGTAGCGGTGGGACAGCCCCGAGGTGTGGCGGAACACGTGCGTGGCCCCCTCGCGGGTGCCGAGCAGGTCCGTCAACAGGCCCCGCAGGGCGGGGGCGTTGGGCCCGGGGTTCATCACGGCCACCTGGGCGCGCGACCAGTCGAGGACCGCGGCGCCGACGGGGTGGCGTTCGGCGGCGTAGGTGTCGAGCAGTCCCTCCGGTGCCGTGCCGCGGACGGTGGCGGCCAGCTTCCAGCCCAGGTTCACGGCGTCGCCGATGCCGAGGTTGAGTCCCTGGCCGCCGAGCGGGGAGTGGATGTGGGCGGCGTCGCCGGCGAGCAGGACGCGGCCCCGGCGGTAGGTCGTGGCCTGCATGGCCCGGTCGGTGAAGCTGGAGGCGCGGTGCACCTCGGTCAGTGTCACCTCGGTGCCCGAGACACGGCGCAGGACCGTCTGGAGGTGCTCGCGGGTCAGCGGCAGCGAGCGGTCGAAGGCGCCGCCGTCGAAGTCCATCATGCCGACGTGGCCCTCGAAGGGGGTGCGCAGATACATGCCGGTCGGCGTCTGGCGGAAGCCGAAGCCCAGTGTGCCGGGGTCCTCGAGGGCGACCTGGGCGACATAGCCGGTGAACAGCGGCGGGGTGCCGGTGAAGTCGAAGCCCGCCAGCGTGCGCACCGTGCTGCGTCCGCCGTCGCAGCCGACCAGCCAGCGCCCCCGGTGGTCGGCGCCTCCCGCTCGTGCCACGACGCCCTCGCCGTCCTGGGTGAGGGCCTCGAGGCCGGCGCCGCGCTCGATCCGCACGCCGAGCCCGGCCGCCCGCTCCTCCAGGACCGAACACACCGCGTCGAGGCTGGTCATGAAGGGTTCCATGGCCGGGCCGGCCAGCCGGAACGCGAGGGCGGAGGGGTCGACGTCGGCCGCGTCGAGGGGTATGCCCGCGAAGTGGCTCAGGGCGCGGGGGGCGGGGGAGCCGGGCGCCTCGGGGTCCGGCCCGACCCGCGCCGGGTCCACGCCCGAGGCGTTCAGCAGCGCGGGTAGCAGGCCCCGGCGGTGGAACGTCTCCACCGACCCGGAGTTGAGGCCCCGCAGCCCCAGCGGAAGCGTCTTCCACGGCGAGGACGGCTCCGGGTCCCGTTCCAGCACAAGGACGGAGCAGTCGGCCAGCGCGAGCTCGGCGGCGAGGAACAGGCCCACCGGGCCGGCCCCCACGATCACCACGTCGTACATGTCGCACCTCTTCGAGTCCGAACCCCTTGTCGTTCCGGGGCTCTGTTCGGCCGGCCCCTCGTGCCCGGGCAGGCCGGGGCCATAGCTTGGAGCGACGCTCCAATATTGGAACGGTACTCCAAGATGGAGCGTTGTTCCAAGCGTGGCAGAATGGCGGACATGGTCATGCGGACACGCCAGTCACAGAGGCGCAGGCAGGTGCTCTCCCGCGAGCGCATCGTCGAGACGGCGATCGAGGTGCTCGACGCGGGCGGGGAGGGTGCCCTGACCGTGCGGGCGCTGACCGAACGCCTGTCCACCGGGGCCGGGGCGATCTACCACCACGTGGGCAACATGAACGAGCTGGGGCAGGCGGCCACCGAGACGGTGATCGCCGACGCCCTGCCTTGGCCGGTGGCGTCGGGCGGAGGCGCGGGGGGGTCGGGAGGGGCTGAGGAGGCGGGGGAGACCGGAGGGGCCGGGGAGACCGGGAAGGCCGGGAAGGCCGGAGAGTCCGGGAAGGCCGGAGAGTCCGGGAGGGCCGGGAAGGCCGGAGAGCCCGGGAGGGCCGGGGAGGTCGGCGGATCCAGGGGGCCCCGGGAGTGCCCGGAGGACCGGATCCGGGCGGTGGCGCTCGGCCTGTACGACGCGGCCACCGAGCACTCCTGGCTCGCGAGCCGGCTCGCCGCGCAGCTCACCCGCGAGCCCTGGGGGGCGGTGACGCCGCGGATCTTCGAGAGCATGGGCCGGCCGCTGCGCGACCTGGGTGTGCCGCGAGGTGACTGGTTCACCACGACGTCGACGCTGGTCCACTACGTCCTCGGCGCCACCAGCCAGAACGCCCAGGCCGCGGACGACGTCCCCGGCGACGCGCCGCCGGACACGGAGGAGGTGCGTGCCGCGTTCCTCGACACCGCCTCCCGGGCGTGGCGGGACCTCGACCCGGAGGAGTACCCGTTCCTCCACGACATCGCCGACCAGATGCGCGCGCACGAGGACCGCGCGCAGTTCCTCGCCGGCGTCGACCTGATCCTCGCCGGCGTCACGGCCTCGCGCCCCCGCTGACGAGGGGCTTCGGGTCGTCCCTCCCCGCGGCCGGAAGCAATGCACAGTCTGGTTGTACAGTTTTGTTGTACAATTCAGTCACGCACTGACGAGCGCGAGGAAGGACCTCCTGTGCACTTCACCAAGTACGCCCACGCCTGCGTCGCCCTGGAGAAGGACGGCACCCGCCTGGTCGTCGACCCCGGCACGTTCACGCCCGAAGCGGCCGAGGCCGTGGACCGGGCCGATGCCGTGCTGATCACCCACGGGCACTTCGACCACTTCGACGAGAAGCTGGTGGCCGCCGCCCTCGCGGCACGGCCCGAACTCCTCGTCCACGCGCCCGCCGACGTCGTGGGTGCCTTCGGCAGCCACGGCGGCCGCGTGCGGGCCGTCGCCGCGGGCGACACCTTCACCGTCGGCTCCTTCACCGTGTCCGTCCACGGCCACCGCCACGCGCCGATCCACGAGGACATCCCGCGTCCCGACAACGTCGGCTACCTCGTCGACGAGGGCGTCCTCTACCACCCGGGCGACGCCTACTTCGTCCCCGACGCGCCCGTGCGCACGCTCCTGCTGCCGACGAGCGGCCCCTGGACCAAGCTCGGCGAGGCCGCCGACTTCGTCCGGGCCGTCAAGCCCGAGCGGATCGTCCAGATCCACGAACTCATGCTCAGCGACCTCGGGCAGCAGTCCGCCGCCAACCTCCTCGGCGAGCAGGGCCTGACCGGCCTCGCCCTCGAGCGGCCGGCCCCCGGCACCACCATCGAGCTGTGAGACCCGGACACCTGGAGGAACGGTCATGCGCTTCGCGACCCTCCGCATAGACGGAACCCTCACCGCCGCACGCATCGAGGGGGACCGCGCCGTCCTCCTCGACGCCGAGCACGCCGTCGAGGCCTACCTGCGGCGCGGGCGGCTGAAGGAGACCGGGGAGGTCGACGCGGGCAGCGCCCACTACGCCCGCGTCTCCCCGTCCCCGGCGCACATCCTGTGCGCCGGGCTCAACCACCGCGGCCACCTGGAGGAGCTGAAGCGCCCCGCGCCCACCTTCCCGACCCTCTTCGCCAAGTTCGCCTCCACGCTCACCGGTCCCCGCGACGTGATCGCCCTGCCGCGGGTCAGCGACCACATCGACGGGGAGGCGGAACTGGCGGTCGTCGTCGGGCGGCGCCTGCGCCGGGCCGACGTGCGCGAGGCGCGGGAGGGCATCGCCGGGTACACGGTGGCCAACGACATGTCCTTGCGGGACTGGCAGCACCGCACCACCGAGGCGCTCCAGGGCAAGGTCTTCGACCGCTCGACCCCGCTGGGTCCCGTCCTCGTCACCCCCGAGGAACTCGACGACGCTCGGGACCTCGCCGTCACCTGCACCGTGGACGGCGAGGAACGGCAGCGCGGCCGCACCAGCGAGCTGCTGTTCGGCCCGGCCGAACTGCTCGCCTACTGCAGCACCTTCCTCACCCTGGAACCCGGGGACGTCCTCCTCACCGGCGCCCCCGGCCGGACGTCCGCGGCCGACACCCCCCTCACCCCCGGCCGAACACTGGTCACGGCGGTGGAAGGCATCGGAGCGGCGATCAACCCCACCACGGCCGATCCCCTGCCCGACACCCGCGACCTGTGGCGGGAACGCCTCGCGTCCGGGCCCGGCACCCCGGCGGACGAGACCCCGTGAACCCCGGGGCAATGCGCCGTGAACCCCGGGTCGCGGGGGGGGGGGGGCCGGGGCCGGCACCGCATCACCCGCGACCCCTCGCACACCACACCCCCGCACGACATGCCTAGGATGCGGCCCATGGACGAGGACACCCTGGCGGAGGACCTGCGGCAGGCCATCGGAGAGCTGGTCCGCACCGTACGGGTCGCGGACACCATGCCCTTCGGCGAGGCCGCCGTCCTGGGCCACCTCGCACGCACCGGTCCGCAGACCACGGCCGAGCTGGCGCAGCGCCGGGGGGTCACCCACCAGTCGTCCGCCAAGACCGTCAAGGACCTGCGCGCCGAGGGCCTCGTCCGTACCGAGCCCCACCCCACCGACCGGCGCAAGCTCCTGGTCCACCTCACCGAGGCCGGCCGCACCCGGCTGCACGCCGCGCGCGCCCAGCGCTCCGACCGCATGGGCGCCGCCCTCGGCGAAGCACTCACCCCCGAGGAGCGGCAACTCCTGCGCGAGGCCGTCCCCCTGCTCACCCGCCTGACCGCCCACCTGCGGGAGCACTGAGCCTCTTCAGCGTTGGCGCTTCAGGGTGAGGACGGCTTTGGCGATTGACCTCATGCGGGTGGTGCTGCAGCGGGACCTGCGGAAGATCCGCCAGGACTTCAGGCGGGCCGCTCCGCGCTCAACCGGTGCCCGTGCCGCGGCCAGAGCCCGGTTGACGATCTTCTCGGTAGGGGTGAGTTCCCGCAGAGGACTGCGTCTGATGCTTCACCGACCGTCCCCGATCGGTAGCCCGCTCGAAGAAGCTCAGGGAATCCCGCTCGCACGTACACGGTCCGCGTCGAATCTCGGCACCACCGGAGAGCAGTGCGTGACCTGGGAAAGCAGACATCATGTCGGCAGTCGCGCAGGCATGCCTCGTGACACGACAAAGAACACGTTTCGACGGTGTTCGAAAGGATGGCTGGTATCTGCGGCCGGCACCTACGGTACGACGCAAAGGGGTCGACCACAGCAGGCGGCATCGGTCGACCGAGTGGCAGGTTCCCACGGGTGTCTGCTCGAACTGGCGTCGCAGTGGGGCCCCGGACAGGGGGACTTCTGAATGCAGTTGCTCAAAAAGCATGTGACTCGGACAGCTCTGGTTCTCGCCCTTGGCACTGGAATTCTCATCGGCAGCTCCAGCAGTGCTTCAGCCGCGTACTTGAGCTACAAGTGCGATGACGGGCGGGCCTGTGTGTACGACACTTTGGGGCAGGTCTGGAACATGGAACACTGTGGAAACAACCCGATCTACGGTCGCTTCAACTATGCCAAGGCCCACGGCAACACCTTCAGGGTGTGGTACCAGAACAACACTTGGGATTTCGTCTCGGCTTGGACTGAGCGCAGCCTGGACGGCGGAAACATGGTCACGCAAGTAGACGTGTATTGCTGAGCACTGGCGACAGAAGAGGCCCCCTCCAATCCTGGGCAGGGGGCCGGCTGCTTGACGGTCGAGTCCCCCTCGGCGTTCCCGGGAAAGTGCGTCGTGCTCGGCGTTCGGGTAAGTGCGTCGTGGCGGCCGCCGGGTGGGCGTGCCTGGCCCCACCGGCCCGCGAAGACGGGCTTTGCTGCGTCCTGGCCATCAAGGCCTTTTTGCTCCAGTAGGGCGATGCCGGCTCAACGCCCTCGCAGCCACGACGGGTGAGGGTCCGACTGCTCGTTTCGATGGTGTTCGAAAGGATGGCTGGTGTTCACGGGCGGCGCTACGGTACGACGCGAAGAGGTCGACCACAGCGCGTGGCATCGGTCGACCACGTAGCAGGTTCTCACGGGCGTCTGCTCGGACTGACGTCACAGTGGGCCCCGAACAAGGAGGCTTCTGGATGCAGTTGCTCAAGAAGCACGTGACCCGTATTGCTGTGGCCCTCGCCCTCGGTACCGGCACGCTCATCGGCGGCTCCGGCACTGCTTCAGCTGCCGACGTCCATCCCCAGTACTGGAACTACAAATGTGATTACGGACGGGCCTGCATATACTCGATCTCCGGACAGGTCTGGAATGCGGACCAATGTGGAGTGAACCCTGTCAACGGCGTCTACAACTATGCCAAGGCCCATGGCAACAGCTTCAGGGTGTGGTATCAGGACTGGACGTGGGACGTGGTCACGGCATGGAGTGAGCGGACCCTGGACGGCGGCAATGTGGTCACGGAAGTGCAAGTGTATTGCTGAGCGTTGACGACAAAGCACCGCACGAGCGCCGGTCGAGCGCGGAGTGGCCCGCCTGAAGTCCTGGCGGATCTTCCGCAGGTCCCGCTGCAGCCCCACCCGCATGACGTCAATCGCCAAGGCCGTCCTCACCCTGGAGCCGCACCGCTGAAGAAGCTCACTGAGCGGGGTCCGGCCGAGGGGCTGCCCCGGCCGGCGACCCGAAGGTCATGCGAATACGTCGAAGCACCCCAGGCAGAACGAGATCGCTGCCGCCGCCAGGAGAAGAAAAAGCCGCGACGTGGCCGCAAGCCACCATCCGCAATGTGAGCGATACCCCGCCGATCGAGGCATCTTTCCGAGTCAGGCCCGCGTGTAGCCGCCGTCCGCGAAGAGTTCGGCGCCGGTGACGAAGGAGGAAGCGTCGGAGGCGAGGAAGAGGGCGGCGTCGGCGATCTCGGCGGGGTCGGCGAGGCGGCCGAGGGGGACCGTGGCCTCGGCGAAGCCGTCGGCGGCCTCGGGGCCGACGGCGCCCAGGAGGGCGGGGGTGCGGGTGGGGCCGGGGCTGAGGAGGTTGACGCGGAAGCGGCGCTCGCGTGACTGCCGGGCCCAGCTGTGCACGAGGTTGGTCAGCGCCGCCTTGGACGCGCTGTAGATCTCCAGGTCCCCGTTGGGCCGCGCGCTGTTGCTGGAGCCGACGACGAGGACGGAGGCGTTCTCGGTCAGCAACGGGAGCGCCTTCTGGACCGTGAACAGGGTGCCCTTGACGTTGACGGCGAGCATCAGGTCGACGTCCGCCTCGGTGTGGTCGCCGAGCGAGGCGGGCACGCCGACTCCCGCGTTGGCCACCAGGACGTCGACCCGGCCGGCCTCCTCGCGGACCCGCGCGTAGAGCGCGTCCAGGTCGGTGAGGTCCGCGACGTCGGCCCGTACGCCGGAGGCGGCGGGGCCGATCTCCTTGACCGCGACCTCGAGGCGGTCGGTGTCCCGGCCGGTCACGAAGACGCGGGCGCCCTCCTGGGCGAAGCGGTGGGCGACGGCGAGCCCGATCCCGCTGGTCCCTCCGGTGATCACGGCGACCTTGTCCTGCAGTACGCCAGGCATGGCGAACCCCTTCGGTTGTGGAATGGATCGTCCACAACCTAGGCCGTTCTGGACGGTCGAGTCAAGAATGGGTATCCTGGCGACATGGCGAGACCACGCTCGTTCGACGAACGCGAAGTCCTGGAGCGGGCCCGGGAGCAGTTCTGGGCCTCCGGCTACGCGGGCACGCGGATGGACGACATCGCGCGGGCCACCGGCCTGGGCAAGGGCAGCCTCTACGGAGCCTTCGGCGACAAGGGCGCGCTCTTCCAGCGGGTCTTCGGCGACTGGTGCGCCACCGTCGTCGAGGTGGCCGAACGGTTCCTGGCGGGCGGCCCGGACGCGGAGGCCCTGGACCGGATCGCGGCGTACGTCCGGCTGATGGCGGAGAACACCGCCGCCGACACCGAGCGCCGCGGGTGCCTGATGGCCAAGGGCACGGCGGAGCTGGCCGAGCAGGACCCGGCGGTCGCCGCACGGGCCGCCACGACCATGTCCGCCCTGCTGGCCCTGCTGCGCACCGAGATCGCCGCCGCCCAGCGCCACGGCGACATCGACCCCGGAGCGGACCCGGAGCGGCTGGCCGCGCTGCTGCTGACGGTGGTGCGCGGCATCGAGGCGGTGGGCAAGGCGGGACTTGCCCCGGAGACGGTGCGGACCGTCGCCGACACCGCGCTGGCGGTCCTGCCCCGGCCCGCGAGGCGGAGCCCCTCCTCCACCGGGCGGGACGCCTGACCCGTCGACGCCGGAACCCGCCGGGGGTGGTGGCAGCACCGCCCCCGCCGGCGCCGTCCCAGGGGCGCGGTGGTGGTGCCCGCCGCACCCGCGCCGCGATGGACCGGCTGTTCGCCGGCTGACCCCGCGGCCGCCCCGTCCCGGCCGCGCTCACCGGACCGGGGGCACCACCCGGGTGGTCGAGGTGACGCCCGGCAGCGGGTCCGCGCCCGTGAGTACGGCCGTGCCCGAGTCGTCGCCCTTGAGGTGCTTGCCGAAGAAGGCGGTGGCGTAGGCGGTCAGCGCGTTCTGCTGGGGCGCGGGGGCCAGTTCCTGCTCGGGGCAGGTGCTGTCGTCCTCGGCCAGCGGGGCGGGCGGCGTCCACCGGGTGTTGAAGTAGTCGTGGTTGCCGTGCAACAGGGAGACCGAGTAGGCGGGCTGCCGGGTGCGCCCGACGACGTCGTCCAGGTACTCCTGGCCGTACTCGCCCACGGCGCCGTCGCAGCTTGAGGTCATGACGGCGACGGGTGTCCGGGTGACGAGCGTGTCGCTGTTGTCGCCCGCCGGGTCGTCGAACTTCACGGGGGCCAGGGCGAGTACGGCGCCCATGCGGACGCCGTCGGGCACCTCGTTCCGATGCTTGTCCGAGGCCTGCCACATCACGCCCTTGCCGCCCCGGGAGTGTCCGAGGGTGCCGACGCGGCGCACGTCCACATGCCCGCGCAGCGCGGGCAGACGACCGGCGAGCGGGCCGTCGCCCGAGGCGAGCTCCTTCCACAGCCGCAGGTGTTCGTTGACGAGCCGCGCGCGGTCCCCGTAGTCGAAGGAGTTCATGTTGATGCCGTCCGCGCTGATCGAGGCGACGACGAACCCGCGTGCGGCCAGGGCCTCGCCGAGGTAGTCGTAGCCCCGGTGACTGGGGAACGGGGTGCCCAGGTCGCAGGGCCAGGCCGCGGCCTCCTCGTGGGTACAGGCCCACCAGGCGCCGTGGGACATCACGATCAACGGCAGCCGGCCGTCGAGCCGGCGCGGGCGGTGCACCACCGCACGCACTTCGCTGACCGTGCCGGACTCGGGATCGGTGAACGCCGTGTCCCCGAGGTCGTACGTCTCGGTGACGGTCGCCGTCCGCGCCGGGGAGCCGCTCGCGGCCGGTCCGGGGTTCCCGGTCGCGGCGGCCGCGCCGCCCGTGCCGGTGAGGCCGGCGGTCAACAGCAGGGCGGCGGTGAGCGCCCCCGCCGCCCCGCGTGTCCGACGGCTCCGCCATGCCCCGTACGTCCTCCGGTTGTGCGTGCCTCGTTCCATCTCGGCTCTCCTGCCCCGATGTCGCGGACGTCCGCCGGGGACCCCGGCGCACCGTGGCGGACTCGGGTGTTCCGCCGCCCTCCTGAGACGACACAGCCCCCTGATCGGTTGGAAATGGTGCGCCGCTATGCCGCGACCACCGGCGCGCGGGGCAAGACCGGGCCGCGCGGGGCACGGCGGGACGGAGCCGTGCGGAGCCGGGACGGAGCCGTGCGGGCGGTGCGGAAGGGGACGGCGAAGGGCGCGCTCCGGAACGGCGAAGGGCGCCCGGTGGGTACCGGGCGCCCTTCGCCGTCGTCCTCGCGCGGGCCCGTGCGGGCCCCGGAGGTGACTAGAGCTTCTCGATCACGTAGTCGACGCACTTCGTGAGCGCCTCGACGTCCGCCGGGTCGATCGCCGGGAACATCGCGACGCGGAGCTGGTTGCGGCCCAGCTTGCGGTAGGGCTCGGTGTCGACGATGCCGTTGGCGCGCAGGGCCTTGGCGACGGCCGCCGCGTCGATGTCCTCGTCGAAGTCGATCGTGCCGATGACCTGCGAGCGCTTGGCCGGGTCGGTGACGAACGGGGTCGCGTACTTGGCGTCCTCGGCCCAGCCGTAGAGGCGGCTCGAGGAGTCCTTCGTGCGGGCCGTGGCCCAGTCCAGGCCGCCCTGGCCGTTGATCCACTCGAGCTGCTGGTTCAGCAGGAACAGCGTGGCCAGCGCGGGGGTGTTGTACGTCTGGTTCTTCAGCGAGTTGTCGATCGCCGTGGGCAGCGAGAAGAACTCCGGAATGTGGCGGCCCGAGGCGTGGACGCGCGCGGCGCGCTCCAGCGCGGCGGGGGAGAACACACCGATCCACAGGCCGCCGTCGGAGGCGAAGGACTTCTGCGGGGCGAAGTAGTAGACGTCCGTCTCGGACACGTCCACCGGGAGGCCGCCGGCGCCGCTCGTGGCGTCCACCAGGACCAGCGCGCCCTCGTCCGCGCCCGCGACCCGCTTGATCGGCATCGCGACACCGGTGGAGGTCTCGTTGTGCGTGAACGCGTACACGTCCACGCCCTCCTCCGCCTTCGGCTCCGGGTGGGTGCCCGGGTCGGAGGCGATCACGGTGGGCTCGGCGAGCCAGGGGGCGAGCTTGGCCGCCTTGGCGAACTTGGAGCTGAACTCGCCGAAGTTGAGGTGCTGCGACTTGTTCTCGATCAGGCCGTGGGTCGCGATGTCCCAGAAGGCCGTGGAGCCGCCGTTGCCCAGGATCACCTCGTAGCCCTCGGGCAGGGAGAACAGCTCGCGGACGCCCTCACGGACCTGGCCGACCAGGTTCTTGACCGGGGCCTGGCGGTGGGAGGTGCCGAGCAGGGAGGTGCCGGTGGCGGCGAGGGCGTCGAGCGCCTCGACCCGCACCTTGGAGGGACCGGCGCCGAAGCGTCCGTCGGTGGGCTTGATGTCTGCGGGAATCTCGATATCGGCCACGGGGGGAGATTAGCCCGTCGGGGAAACGGGGGCGAAACGTGTTCCGTCGGGTGAGACGGGCGCCCCGGGGATTCACCCGGGCGTGCGCCGAGGGCTTCGTACGGGTGTGCGGAGGCGGGGGTTCCGCGCGGGGTCCGGGCCCGCATGCGGGGGGCGCAGGCGGGCTCCGGGGGGCGCGGTCACGTGGTGCGCGAGGCGCGCTCTCGTGGCGTCGTGGCGTACGGGGGCGCGGGCGGCGGCGGGGGTGCGCTCGTGGTGTCGGGGTGGCGGGCGGCGGTGGGGGGTGCGCTCGTGACGTACGAGGGCGCGGGCGGCGGTAGGGGGTGCGCTCACGGCGCAGGGGTGGTGGGCAGCGGTACGGGGCGCGCTCACGGCGCCGGGGCGGCGGCCGCGCACAGCCGGTTCAGCGCGGCCGCGCTCGCGCTGCCCGGCTCGGCGCTGTACAGCACGAGGCGCAGCTCGGTGCCCGGCACCAGCAGGGTCTGGACCTCCAGGTCCAGCTCGCCCAGCTCCGGGTGGCGCAGGCGCTTGCGCAGGGCCGGCACGGGGTCCACCGCGTGGCTGCGCCAGCCGGTGAGGAAGTCCGCGTCGTGCGCGGCGTACTCGTTGACGAGTTCCCCCAGCGCGCGGTCGCCCGGCAGCCTGGCACTGGCAGCCCGCAGATGGGCGGCGGACTGCCGGGCGAAGTCGCCCTCGGCGCCCTCGGCGGCCGAGCAGAGGGTGCCGCCCAGCCGTACGGCGAGGCGCACGACGTTGCGCTCGGGGACGGGGAGCCGTCCGAAGTCGGTGATCAGCGCGGTCGCGGCGGTGTTCCAGGCGAGGATGTTCTCGCGTTCGTCGACCAGGTAGGCGGGCAGCGGACCGAGCCGGTGCAGCAGCCGGAGGGCGGCCTCGGGCACGGGCGGGCGCACCGCCTCCTCGTCCGTGCGGGGCGGGATCTGCCCGGCCAGCCGTGCCAGGTGCTCGCGCTCGGCGGCGGTGAGCCGCAGCGCCGTGCCCAGCGCGGTCAGCACCTGCGGCGAGGGGCGCGGGGCGCGGGCCTGCTCCAGCCGCTCGTAGTAGCTGGTGGACATCCCCGCGAGGGCGGCCACCTCCTCCCGGCGCAGCCCGGGAGTGCGCCGGGCGTGCCGGCCGTGCGGGTGGACGGCGCCGGCCGGCATCCGGTCCGGGTGCAGGGCCTCGCGCCGTCGGCGCAGGAAGTCGGCGAGTTCTCTCCTGCTCACCCGGGTGCCTGTGCCCGGGCCGCTCAGGCCGCCGGGGCCACTGGGGCCACTGGGGCCGCTCGGGCCGTTCGGGCCGTTCGGGCTGTTCGGACCGCTCATGCCGTCACCCTCGCACAGCGGCCTCCCGCTCTGCCACGGACCGCTGGTCCGGGGCAGAGCGCGACGTTCCCCGGGCGGCGCCGGTCGCCCACGCTGAGGTGGTCGACCCCGTTCCGCCGAACACGGAACGACCCCGTGGAACACCGGGACCACCGGGACCACCGAACGCTGGAGACCCACGTGCCCTCACGCACACCCGAAGAGACCTTCCGCCGGCTGCTCGACCTGCTGCGGGCGAAGGACATGGACGCCCTCGCCGACCTGTGGGCCGAGGACGGCACCGCCGACTTCCCCTTCGCCGCGGGCGACTCGCCGCGCCGGCTTCAGGGACGCGAGGCCGTCCGGGAGTACCTGGCCGGCTACCCGGACCTCGTGGACGTGCGGGAGATCCCGGCCGTCACCGTGCTCCGCACGGACGACCCGGACACCGTCGTCGTCGAGTTCACCGCCACCGGCCGCACGGTCGCCACCGGCGAGCCCTACCGGCTCGACTACATCACCGTGGTCACCACCCACGAGGGCCTGATCACGCACTACCGGGACTACTGGAGCCCGCTGGCCGCCGCCTCGGCGGCCGGCACCCTGCCCGCACTGCTCGGCGCGCTGCGCACGGAGGACGCCCGATGAACGCCGTACTGATCACCGGAGGCACCGGCAAGACCGGCGGCGCGCTCACCGCCCTCCTGCGGGAGCGCGGCGAGCCGGTCCGGGTGGCGAGCCGCACCCCGGCCGCCGGGGACCCGGAGGCCGTCCGCTTCGACTGGGCCGACCCGGCCACCCACGCGGCCGCGCTGCACGGCGCCGACCGGGTCTACCTGGTGCCGCCCGTGAACGCCCTGGACCCGCTGCCGCTGGTCGAACCGTTCCTGGCCGAGGCCGACCGGACCGGCGTGCGCCGGGTGGTGCTGCTCGCCTCGGCCCTCGTCTTCCCCGGCTCCGAGGGCGCCCTGGAACTGGCCGAGCGGATACGGGCCAGGCCCGGCGGGGTGGTGCTGCGCGCCTCCGGGTTCATGCAGAACTTCCTCGCCCCGCACCCGATGGGGGAGCGCATCCTGCGGCACGGCGACATCCGCACCGCCTCGGGGGACGGCCGGGTCGGCTGGATCGACGCGCGGGACATCGCGGCGGCCGCCGCCGCGGTCCTGACCGCGCCCGAGGAGGACGCCCACGGGCACGGCGAGGAGCGCAGCGACCACCTGCTCACCGGGCCGGCGGCCCTGAGCTACCGGGACGCGGCCGCAACCCTCACCCGGCACACCGGCCGCACGGTCCGGGTCGTGCCCGTGGAGCCGGAGGACGTGGCGGACGTCTACCGGGCGGCCGGTCTGCCCGACACGTTCGCGGTCTCCCTCGCCGCCGTGGACGCCAACATCCGCATCGGCCGCGACGACCGGGTCAGCACCGCCGTGCTGGACCTGACCGGCCGCCCGCCCCGCACCTTCGCCGAGTTCGTCCGGGACCACACCGCCCACTACCGGTGAGCCCGCCCGGCGGTGACCCCGAAAAGTGACGGATACGTCACTGTCAGTGGTTGATGGCATGGTGGGGGCATGAGGGATCACGGGGAGTCCGGGGCGGCGGGGCCGCCCTCCGAGGCCGTGCGGGAGGCGCTGCGCGGGGCGGTGCGCGGCGAGGTCGCCTTCGGCACGACCGCACGCGCGCTGCACACCATGGACGCGTCCAACTACCGGCGCGTCCCCCTCGGCGTCGTCGCCCCGCGCGACGCCGAGGACGTGGCGGCGGCGCTGGCGGTGTGCCGGGAACTGGGGGTGCCGGTCGTGCCGCGCGGCGGGGGCACGTCCATCGCCGGGCAGGCCACCGGCACCGGCGTCGTCCTGGACTTCACCCGCCACATGAACCGCCTCCTCGACCTGGACCCGGCCGCCCGCACGGCCGTCGTCCAGCCCGGACTGGTCCTCGACCGGCTCCAGGAGGCCGCCGCCCCGCACGGCCTGCGCTTCGGCCCCGACCCCTCCACGCACGGCCGCTGCACCCTCGGCGGCATGATCGGGAACAACTCCTGCGGCTCCCACTCGGTCGCCTGGGGCACCACCGCCGACAACGTGAGAGAGCTGTCCGTCCTCACCGCGCGCGGCGCGCGGCTGACGGCGGGCCGGGACTGGCGGGGCGCGCCGGAGGGCCTGCGGGCCCTGGTGGAGGGCGAGTTGGCGCGGCTGCGCACCGGCTTCCCCGAGCTGCCGCGCCGCATCTCCGGATACGCGCTCGACGCGCTGCTGCCCGAGAAGGGCGCCGACGTGGCCCGCTCGCTGTGCGGCTCGGAAGGCACCCTCGGGGTGCTCACCGAGGCGGTGGTACGGCTGGTCGAGGCGCCCCGGGCGCGGGCGCTGGCCGTGCTCGGGTACGCCGACGAGAGCGCGGCCGCCCACGCGGCGGCCGGGCTGCTGCCGTACGGGCCGCTCACCGTGGAGGGCATGGCCGCCGACCTCGTGCCCGGCACGGCGGGGCTCCCCCGGGGCGGCGCCTGGCTGTTCGTGGAGACCGGGGGCGACAGCACGGCGGAGGCGGACACGCGGGCGCGGGCCCTCGTGCGCGCCGCCGACGTCACCGACGCCGTCGTCGTCACCGACCCGGCGGGGCAGCGCACGCTGTGGCGGATCCGCGAGGACGCCTCCGGCACGGCCACCCGGATGCCCGACGGCGGGGGAGAGGCCTGGCCCGGCTGGGAGGACTGCGCGGTGCCGCCCGCGCGGCTGGGGGAGTACCTGAAGGACTTCCGGCGGCTGCTCACCGCCCACGGCCTGCGCGGCACGCCCTACGGGCACTTCGGCGACGGCTGCATCCACGTCCGCATCGACTTCGACCTGCTCACACCGGACGGCATCGCGCGCTTCCGGCGCTTCTCCGAGGAACTGGCCGCAACTGTCGTGGCGCACGGCGGCTCGCTGTCGGGGGAGCACGGCGACGGACAGGCCCGCGCCGAGCTGCTGCCCGCCATGTACGGACCGGAACTGGTGGAGCTGTTCGCCCGCGCCAAGGCCGTCTGGGACCCGGACGACCTGCTCAACCCCGGCATGCTGGTCCGCCCCCACCGGCTCGACGAGAACCTGCGGTTCGCGGTGCTGCCGCGCCGCCCGGTGGACGTCGCCTTCGGCTACCCGGCGGACGGCGGGGACTTCTCGGCGGCGGTGCGCCGGTGCGTCGGCGTCGCCAAGTGCCGCACCACCGAGGCCGGTACGGGCGTCATGTGCCCCTCCTTCCGGGCCACGGGGGAGGAGGAGCACTCCACACGCGGCCGGGCCCGGCTGCTGCACGAGATGCTGGCGGGCGAGGTGGTCACCGACGGCTGGCGCTCCACCGAGGTCCGCGACGCGCTCGACCTGTGCCTGTCCTGCAAGGGCTGCCGCAGCGACTGCCCCGTCGGCGTCGACATGGCCACGTACAAGGCGGAGTTCCTGCACCACCACTACGAGGGGCGCCGACGCCCCGCCGCGCACTACGCGATGGGGTGGCTGCCGGTGTGGCTGCGCTGGGTGGCGCGCACCCGGACGGCGGGGCCGCTCAACGCCCTCGCTGCGGTCGGCCCCCTGGCACGGGTGGCGAAGCGGCTCGGCGGGATCGCGGGGGAACGGGAGCTGCCCCGGGTGGCCCGGGAGCCGTTCACCCGCTGGTGGAAGCGCCGCATACGCGCGCGGGGAACGGCCGGACCGGGAGGCGGTGCCGGTGGCGGGCCGACGGTGGTGCTGTGGCCGGACACCTTCACCGAGCACCTGTCGCCCTCGGTGGGACGGGCGGCCGTACGGGTGCTGGAGGCGGCGGGTCTGCGGGTGCTGCCGCCGCCCACGCTGCGGCTGCCCGCGCGGCGCGTCGGGGACGGCAGGTCACGGTCGGCCGCCGCACTCCTCACCGCCCGCCGCGCCCGGGTCTGCTGCGGCCTGACCTACGTGTCCACCGGGCAGCTCGACCGGGCCCGGACGGTACTGCGCCGCACCCTGGACCTGATGGCGCCGGTGCTGGAGACGTCCGCGCCGGTCCTCGTGCTGGAGCCGAGCTGCGCGGCCGCGCTCCGCACCGACCTGCCGGAACTGCTGCACGAGGACCCCCGGGCGGCGCTCCTGGCCGCCCGGGTGCGCACCTTCGCCGAGACCCTGGAGGAGTACGCCCCGCACTGGACGCCACCCGTCGTGGACCGCCCGGTCACCGGCCAGACCCACTGCCACCAGCACGCGGTCCTCGGCGACGCGGCCGAGCGCCGGCTGCGCGAAGCCGCCGGGCTCACCGGCGAACTGAGCGGCGGCTGCTGCGGCCTCGCGGGCAACTTCGGCTTCGAGGAGGGCCACTACGAGGTCTCCGCCGCCTGCGCCGAGGAGCAACTGCTCCCGGCGGTCCGGGAGGCGGCCCCGGGGACGGTGATCCTGGCGGACGGCTTCTCGTGCCGGACGCAGCTCGAACAGCTCGCGGGAGTGCGGGGACGGCATCTGGCGGAGGTGCTGGCGGCCGCGCTGGACGATGCCGGGAGGGGCGCCGGGCAGGACGCCGGGAAGGCTGCCGGGAAGGACGCCGTGGAGAAGGCCGTGGAGGACACCGTGGAGGACGCTCCGGACGGCGAGTGAGCGAGGCCCCGGGTGCGCCCGCGCCCGCCGCCGTTCTCGCACCCACCGCCGCTCAGAAGCCCTCCGCCGCTCAGGGGGTCGTCGCGCCCCGCGCCAGCGCGTGGCACACCGGCTGGACCCGCTCGGGCAGTTCGTCCGGCGGGCACCAGCGGGCCTCCAGGATCTCCGTGGGGTCGAGCCGCAGCTCGCCGCCCAGGAGCCGGGCCTCGTAGGCCACTTCGAGACGGTGGCGCAGGCCGCTGTTCAGCATCACCAGGCGGCCCGCCGCCACGTCGAGGCCGGTCTCCTCCTTCACCTCGCGCACCACGGTCGCACGGAAGTCCTCGCCCCTGCGGGCGAATCCGCTCGGCATGCCCCAGGGGCGGGACGGCGACCACATGCGGTGCCGCAGCATCAGCACCCGCCCCTCCTCGTCGCGCACGACACCGGTCACGCCGACCACGAACTTGGCGTTCAGGAGCCACATGACGCGGCTCTGCACGGGACGCAGCAGTCGCCAGAGCCGGGCAAGGAGTCGTCGCACGGGACCTCGAAGGGGGTAGGGGCGGGCGCGGTCACCGGTGGCGGCGCACGGCGAGCCACCAGGAGGAACGGTACGCCTCCGCCCGAGCCCCGGGCCGCGCGGCCGACCGGGCCGGCGGTGCGCCGGGCGGCGCGCCGAGTCGTGCGCCGGGGCGTGCGTCGTCCGGCGCGGCGAGACCGATGTCGGTGGGCACTGCTAGACATGCGCATCCGATACCGACACCCCAACACGCAAGGACCGCAATGGAGTTCCTCGCCGATGTGCCGTGCCACCCGATCTCGGTGGACCACCTCAGCACGTTCCACGGACTGCCCGTCCACACCTTCCCCGGACTCGACGACGCCCGGCCGCTGCCGGAGGACCCGGGCTCCGTCGCGTGGCGCCTCAGCTTCGACGACGGGGAGACCGACGAGGAGTACTGGGACCGCTTCCTCGCCACCGTGCCGCCGGAGTCGGTGCGCGCGCTCGTCTTCGGATACCCCTGGTACGGGATCGACGACACGGAGGACGGCGCGATCACCCCGCTGGTCGAGGCCGCCCCCCGGCTGACCTCCCTGGAGGCGGTGTTCCTCGGTGACGTCGTCGCCGAGGAGAGCGAGATCTCCTGGATCGAGCACGTCGACCTCACCCCGTTCCTCGCGGCCCACCCCCGGCTGCGCGAACTCGGCGTGCGGGGCGCCCAGGGACTGGTGTTCCCGGCGGCCGGTCACGAGGGGCTGCGGACCCTGCGCTTCGAGACCGGCGGGCTGCCTTCCTCGGTGCTGCGCGACGTACTGGCCGGTGACCTGCCCTCGCTGGAGTGCCTGGAGTTGTGGCTCGGGAGCCAGTGGTACGAGGGCGACGTGAGCGTGGCGGACCTCCAGCCGCTGCTGTCCGGCGGGCGGCTGCCCGCACTGCGGCATCTGGGGCTGCAGAACAGCGAACTGCAGAACGAGATCGCCGCCGCCGTGGCCCACGCGCCCGTGGTGGCCCAGTTGGAGTCCCTGCGGCTGTCGATGGGCGTCCTGGACGAGACGGGCGCCGAGGCCCTGCTCGGCGGACAGCCGTTGACCCATCTGCGCTACCTGGACCTGCGGGACAACTTCCTCCCGGACGCCATGCTGCTGCGCCTCTGGGAGTCGCTGGAACCGGCGGGTGTGCGGGTGGACCTCTCCCCGCAGAAGAAGCCGGGCCGCCGCGACCCCGAGGAGCGCTACATCACCGTGGCGGAGTGACCCGCCCCGCCCCCGCACCCGTCCCCCCGGCACCCGCCCCGCGCCCACGAGCCGTACCCGCGCCCACGAGCCGTACCCGCGCCCTTCCCCGAGAGGCCGACATGCCGCACGACGCCCAGCCCCCCGCCACCGACCACGACCGGCGCCTCACCAGCGTCGGGGTGGACGCCGAGGCCCCCTGGCTCGACCCGGCCGCCCCCGTGCCCCTGGGGCACCTCGTGCGCGCGGCGGAGGTGTGCCGCACGGAACCCGCAGAGGTCCGCTCCCGCCTCGCGGAACTCGGGTACCAGGTCCCCTCCGCCGCCCGAACCGCCACGCTGACCAGGGACGACGTCAGCCTGCTCCGGCGCAGTGACACCGTCCGGCACTGGCTCGGTCCCGAGGACGCCCCGTACGTGCGGGGCCATGTCCTGTGGGTCGCCGAAACCCTGAAGAAGTCACCCGCCGAGATCGCGGTCCGGCTCGCCGAACTCGGGCAGCCCGCACCCGCGCCCGAGAGCCTCCCGGAGACGGTGGAGTACGGCGACCTGGACGTGACCCGCTCCAAGGACCGGCTCATCCCCGACGACGTGCCCGTGCCCCTGTCCCACCTGCTGGCGATCGCGCCCTTCGGCTCGAAGGGGGAGGACCTGGGACAGCGACTGTCGGAGGTGGTCGCGGTGCGCGACCGCCTCCTGGCCTTCGGCTACCAGGTCGACCCCGCCGTCATGGAACTCACGGCCGAGGACCTGGTCCTGCTCACCGAGGACCAGGACGGGCGCCGCCCCGCGCTCGACCCCGCCCGGCCCGTGCCGCTCGCCCACCTCCTGTGCGCCGCCCACGCCCTGGACCGCTCCCCCCAGGACCTCGCGGACCGGCTGCGCCTCTTCGGACACCACCGGCTGCCCGCGGGCCCGCTGCCCGCCGCCGTGACCCGCGAGACGGCGGAGGCCCTCGTCCGCGGCGACGGCGAGCGGCTCGCCGACGAGGACCCCGAGTGGTTCCCCCACCTCGTCGAGGTCGCGGCCCGCACCGGGCGGGCACCCGCCGAACTCGCGGACCACCTGCGCGCGCTCGGCTTCGCCGTCCCCCACGAGTACCTCCCCGCCGAGGCCCGCGAGGGCGACACCCGTCTCCTGTGGCGTGGGCGGGTCGCCGGGAAGCCCTTCGACCTGGCGCGCACGCGGCCCGTGCCGGTGGGCCACGTGCTGTCCAGGGCGCACGACCGGGGCGTGTCCGCCGCCTCGGTCGCCGCCCGGCTGCGGGAACTGGGCTACACCCACGTCCCCGCGGTCCCCGACCGCTGCCTCACCGAGGAGGACGTGCGGCTGATCCGTGACGACGTGGAGTACGGCCTGCGGGTGCCGGCCGACACCGTCCGCCTCGGCCGGCTCGTGCGGGCCGCGGCCGACGAGGGCATCGGCCTGCGTGAGGCGGCCGAGCGCTACCGGGCCCTCGGCTACACCGATGTCGACCTCCCGCCGGGCCCCCTCCCCGAGCGCGTCGACGAGCGGGACGCCCGTCTGATCGAGAGCGACGAGGCGTGGCCGTCCTCGGACCACGCCTTCCGCGTCCCGTACGTGGTGCGTCGGGCCGACGCCCTCGGGATCGCCCCCGCCGCGGTCGCGCGCCGACTGGGCGAGCTGGGCTTCCGCGAGGTGCCCGGGGGGCTGCCGGAGACGGTGCACCGCGGCGACCTCGCGATGATCAGCGAGGACGCCCGGCCGGGCGGCGAGCCCCTGCCGCCCACAGGGGTCGCGGCGGGACACGTCCGGCACGCCGCCGACGTCCTGGGCATCGGCGTCCACGAGGTCGCGGACCGGCTGCTCGCCCTCGGCTGGGAGCCGGACGTCCGGCCGGAGCCCGGCGACGAGGTGATCGTCAGCCGGGACGCCGACGGACGCGCGCCCTGGCAGGGCTGGGGAGCGGGCCTCGGGCACGTCCTCCTCGCGGCGAGGGCACTCGGCCGCAGCCCGGAGGAGATCAACGAGCGCAGCACGGAACTGGGCCGGGAACGGCAGCCGCTGCCCGACGCCGAGGGCTTCGAGGACGAGGACGTCGTCCTGCTCGGCGAGAACCTGGACGGCCGCGGGCCCTGGCTGCCGTGGGGGGCGTCCCCGTCGCTGGAGCACGTGCTGCGGGCCGCGCGGGTCACCGGCCGCACCCCCGAGGAGGTCGGGGACCGGCTGCGGCGGCTGGGCCACCGGGTCAAGGTCCCGGCCGGGATCGAGGTGGACGACATCGAGGTGCTGCGGGCCCTGCCGAGCCGCTACGACGGGCACGTCCGGGACACCGGGGAGGTGCTCGGCGTCGCGAGCCGGACGGGCAGGAGCCCGGCGGAGGTGGCCGCGCGGCTGTCGGTGCTGGGCATCGCCCACCCGGACCTGGACTTCCCGGCCCGCCGCCCCGCCCCGAGCCCGCCCCGGACCCGCCGGGCGAGCACGGCGGGAGACGCGTGAAGAGGCGAGTAACGAGTTGACCGGAGCGGGGCCGCGGTCGCATGGTCAGGGGTGCGGAGGCGTACGGTGCTGACGTAGTGCATTCTCCTGGACTGCGAAGTCCATCAGGGTGCACTATGGCGACGCATGCGCTTCCGAGCCGTCGCTGCGCCCGCAGCCCCGCCCCGGTTCCGTTCCGACGTCCCTGGAAGGCCCCGTGACCACCCCCAGCGCCGCCACCCCGCCCACCGCCTCCGGGACGGCGGCCGATGCCGGCCCCGCGGCGGCCCCGGGCCGACGGGGCTCCCTGGGCCCCGTCGGACTGGTGCTCGCCGGCGGGATCTCCGTGCAGTTCGGGGCCGCCCTCGCGGTCAACCTGATGCCACGTGCCGGCGCGCTCGGCGTGGTCACGCTGCGGCTGGCGATGGCCGCGGTGCTGATGATCGTCGTCTGCCGCCCCCGGCTGCGGGGCCACTCGCGCGCCGACTGGGGCACGGTCCTGGCGTTCGGCCTCGCCATGGGCGCGATGAACGGCATGTTCTACCAGGCCGTCTCCCGTATCCCGCTCGGCCCCGCCGTCACCCTGGAGGTGCTCGGCCCGCTCGCCCTGTCCGTCCTCGCCTCGCGCCGGGCGGTCAACCTCGTCTGGGCCGCGCTCGCCCTCGCGGGCGTCTTCCTCCTCGGCGGCGGGGGCTTCGAGGGTCTCGACCCCGCCGGGGTCGCCTTCGCGCTCGGCGCCGGCGCGATGTGGGCGGCGTACATCGTCTTCAGCGCGCGCACCGGGCGCCGTTTCCCGCAGGCCGACGGGCTGGCGCTGGCGCTGGTCGTCGCGGCGGTGCTGATCACGCCGCTGGGGATCGCCGAGTCCGGTTCCAAGCTGCTGGTGCCGACGACGCTGGGGCTGGGGGCGGCGGTGGCGTGCCTGTCCTCCGTGCTGCCGTACACCCTGGAACTGCTCGCGCTGCGCCGGCTGCCCGCCTCGACGTTCGCGATCCTGATGAGCCTGGAACCCGCCCTCGCCGCCCTCGCGGGCTTCCTGATCCTGCACCAGTCCCTCAGGCTCCCCGAGGTGCTGGCCATCGCCCTCGTCATCGCGGCGAGCATGGGCGCGGTCCGCACCCAGGTCGGCCGGGGCGAGCGGCGGGGCCGCCGGGACCGGCGGGTGACCCCGGAGTCCGGCGTCAACGCCTGAGCCCTCCGCACGGCCCCCGTACCGGCCGCACGGGGTCGGCACCGCCCGCGCGGCGCCCGCACCGGTCCGTGCGGCGGAACGGCCGGGGTGCCCGCGTGCCGGCGCGGGGCCCGGGAAACAACCGGCCGGAAAGCATGCAAGCACGCTTGCTTGTTTTCCGGGCCGCTGCCATGCTCCCTCGCACACCGCCGCGCCCCCGGGCCGGCGGCGCACCGCCGAGCTCGTGCCGTGTCCGTGCCGGAAGGGGAGCGCCCCGTGTCCGATCCGACGCCCGTGCTGGACGACCTGTACGAGGAGAGCGAGGAGCTGGACCGGCTCGTCGCCGACCTCCCGGCGGAGCGGTGGCGCCGGCCCACCCCCGCGCCCGGCTGGAGCATCGCCCACCAGATCGCGCACCTGGCCTGGACCGACCGCTCCGCGCTCGTCGCCGTCACCGATCCGGACGGCTTCGGCGCCCTCGTCGAGCAGGCGGTCGCCGCGCCCGGCACCTTCGTGGACCGGGGCGCGGAGGAGGGCGCCGCACACCCGCCGGACGTGCTGCTCGCCGACTGGCGCGAGGGGCGCGCGGCCCTGCGGAAGGCGCTGTGCGCCGCGCCCCCCGGCGCCCGCTTCCCCTGGTACGGGCCGCCCATGTCGACCGCCTCCATGGCCACCGGACGGCTCATGGAGACCTGGGCCCACGGCCAGGACGTCGCCGACGCGCTGGGTGTCACCCGCACCCCCGCCCTCCGGCTGCGGCACATCGTGCGGATCGGCGTGCGGGCCCGCGACTTCGCCTTCCTGACGCACCAGCTCGCCCCGCCGGCCGAGGAGTTCCGCGTCGAGGTGACCGCGCCGGACGGCACGCTCTGGGCGTACGGGCCCGAGGACGCCGCCCAGCGGGTCACCGGCCCGGCGCTCGACTTCTGCCTCCTGGTCACCCAGCGCGCCCACCGCGCCGACCTCGCGGTCCGGGCCGAGGGGCCGGAGGCCGACCGGTGGCTGGACATCGCCCAGGCCTTCGCGGGCCCACCGGGCGCCGGACGCGCCCCCGGGAGCGGCCGCCCCGGGGGAGCCCGCCCGTGACCGGCGCCCGGGGAACGGACCCGAGCACCGCCCGTGCCACCGGCCCGGCGAGGGCCCCGGCGCCCGGCACCCCGCCGCCCGCCCCGCTGCGCATAGGCAACGCCTCCGGCTTCTACGGCGACCGCTTCTCCGCCCTGCGCGAGATGCTCATCGACGGTCCCCTCGACGTCCTCACCGGCGACTACCTCGCCGAACTGACCATGCTGATCCTGGGCCGCGACCGGCTGAAGGACCCCACCGCCGGGTACGCCCGCACCTTCCTGCGCCAACTGGAGGAATGCCTCGGCCTCGCGCACGAGCGGGGCGTGAGGATCGTCAGCAACGCCGGGGGACTCAACCCCGCCGGGCTCGCCGAGGCCGTCCGCGCGCTCGCCGGACGGCTCGGCATCCCCGTCCGCGTCGCCCACGTCGAGGGCGAGGACCTCACCGCCGCCCACCCCGGCACCCTCGCCGCCCACGCCTACCTCGGCGGGCACGGCATCGCGGCCTGCCTGCGCGAGGGCGCCGACGTCGTCGTCACCGGGCGGGTCACCGACGCCGCCCTCGTCACCGGGCCCGCCCTCGCCCACTTCGGCTGGGCGCCGGACGACTACGACGCCCTCGCGGGCGCGGTCGTCGCGGGCCACGTCCTGGAGTGCGGCGCCCAGGCCACCGGCGGCAACTACGCCTTCTTCACCGCCCACCCGCGCGCCCGGCTGCGCCACCCCGGCTTCCCGCTCGCCGAACTCCACGCCGACGGCAGCGCCGTCCTCACCAAGCACGAGGGCACCGGCGGCGTCGTCGACCTCGGCACCGTCACCGCGCAGCTCCTCTACGAGACGGCGGGCGCCCGCTACCCCGGCCCCGACGTCACCGCCCGCCTCGACACCGCGCGCCTCAGCCAGGAGGGGCCCGACCGGGTCCGTGTCGAGGGAGTGCGCGGGGAGCCGCCACCGCCCACCCTCAAGGTCGGCCTCAACCGCCTCGGCGGCTTCCGCAACGAGGTCGTCCTCGTCCTCACCGGGCTCGACGTGGCCGAGAAGGCCGCCCTGGTCAGGGAGCAGATGGAGGACGCCTTCGCCGCCGGCACCCGGCCCCGCGAGGTGCGCTGGGACCTCGTCCGCACCGACCGGCCCGACGCCGGCACGGAGGAGACCGCGAGCGCGCTGCTCCGGCTCGTCGTCCGCGACCCGGACGCCGACACCGTCGGCCGGGCGTTCAGCGGCGCCGCCGTCGAACTCGCCCTCGCCAGCTACCCCGGCTTCCACGTCCTCGCGCCCCCCGGCAGGGCCACCCCCTACGGCGTCTTCGAGGCCGCCTACGCCGACCGGGACACCGTGCCCCACCTCGCCGTCCTGCCCGACGGCCGCCGCCTGACCGTGCCCCCGCCGCCCGGCAGCCGCCCGCTGGAGGTGGTGCCCACGCCCGGGCTGCCCGAGCCCCTGCCGCCCGGCCCGGTGCGGCGGGCGCCGCTCGGCCTGGTCGCCGGGGCCCGCAGCGGAGACAAGGGCGGCGATGCCAACATCGGCGTCTGGGCGCCCACCGAGGAGGCCTGGCGCTGGCTCGCGCACACGCTGACCGTCGACCGGCTGCGGCGACTGCTCCCCGAGACCGCGGACCTCGCCGTCACCCGGCACGTCCTGCCCAACCTGCGCGCGCTGAACTTCGTCGTCGCCGGAATCCTCGGCGAGGGCGTCGCCGCCCGGGCCCGCTTCGACCCCCAGGCCAAGGCACTCGGCGAATGGCTGCGCTCCCGCCACCTGGACATCCCGGAAGCCCTGCTCACCGGCAGCCCGGACGCCACGCCGGCCCACACCGCGGAAGCCCTCCCGGCCGACGCCCCGCCCGCGCCGCCGCCGCGCGCCCAAGCACCGACGACCACCGAAGCACCGCCGACCACCGAAGCACCGACGACCACCTCAGCGCCGCCGACCACCGAGAACCCGGAGGCCGCCCCATGACCGTCCTCGCCTCGTCCCTGGACACCGGCGCCCCCGAGTACGCCGAGAACCGCGCCGCCATGCGGGAGAAGCTCGCCGCGCTGGAGGCCGAGCACGCCAAGGCGCTCGCGGGCGGCGGCGAGAAGTACGTCGAGCGGCATCGCGCGCGCGGCAAGCTGCTCGCCCGGGAGCGCATCGAACTGCTCCTGGACCCCGACACCCCGTTCCTCGAACTGTCCCCGCTCGCCGCGTGGGGCAGCGAGTACACCGTCGGCGCCTCCCTCGTCACCGGGATCGGGGTGGTGGAGGGGGTGGAGTGCCTGATCACCGCCAACGACCCCACCGTGCGCGGCGGCGCCAGCAACCCCTGGTCGCTGAGGAAGGCCCTGCGCGCCAACGACATCGCGCTCGCCAACCGGCTGCCCTGCGTCAGCCTCGTGGAGTCCGGCGGCGCCGACCTCCCCTCGCAGAAGGAGATCTTCATCCCGGGCGGGGCCGTCTTCCGCGACCTGACCCGGCTCTCCGCCGCCGGAATCCCCACGATCGCCGTCGTCTTCGGCAACTCGACCGCCGGGGGCGCGTACATCCCCGGCATGTCCGACCACGTGATCATGGTCAAGGACCGCGCCAAGGTCTTCCTCGGCGGCCCGCCCCTGGTCAAGATGGCCACCGGCGAGGAGAGCGACGACGAGTCCCTCGGCGGCGCCGACATGCACGCGCGGGTCTCGGGCCTCGCGGACCACTTCGCCCTCGACGAGCCGGACGCCCTGCGCCAGGCCCGGCGGGTGATCGCCCGCCTCGACCACCGCAAGGCGTACGGCGATCCGGGCCCCGCCGAACCGCCGAGACACGACGAGGAGGAGCTCCTCGGGATCGTCCCCGAGGACCTCAGGACGCCCTTCGACCCGCGCGAGGTCATCGCCCGCCTCGTCGACGGCTCCGACTTCGACGAGTTCAAACCGCTGTACGGGCCCAGCCTGGTCACCGGCTGGGCCGCTTTGCACGGCTGCCCCGTCGGCATCCTCGCCAACGCCCGGGGTGTGCTGTTCAGTGCCGAGTCGCAGAAGGCCGCCCAGTTCATCCAGCTCGCCAACCAGCGCGACATCCCGCTGCTGTTCCTGCACAACACCACCGGCTACATGGTCGGCGCCGAGTACGAGCAGGGCGGCATCATCAAGCACGGCGCCATGATGATCAACGCCGTCGCCAACTCGAAGGTGCCGCACCTCTCCGTCCTCATGGGCGCCTCCTACGGCGCCGGCCACTACGGCATGTGCGGGCGCGCCTTCGACCCCCGCTTCCTGTTCGCCTGGCCCAGCGCCAAGTCCGCCGTCATGGGACCCCAGCAGCTCGCCGGCGTCCTCTCCCTCGTCGCCCGCCAGTCCGCCGCCGCCAAGGGCCGCCCCTACGACGACGAGGCCGACGCCGGGCTGCGCGCGATGGTGGAGCAGCAGATCGAGTCCGAGTCGCTGCCCCTGTTCCTCTCGGGGCGCCTCTACGACGACGGCGTCATCGACCCGCGGGACACCCGCACCGTCCTCGGCCTGTGCCTGTCCGCGATCCGCACCGCCCCCTTCGAGGGCGCGCGGGGCGGCTTCGGCGTCTTCCGGATGTGAAGGGGAGGGACCAGTGATCACTTCGCTGCTCGTGGCCAACCGGGGCGAGATCGCCTGCCGGATCCTCCGCACCTGCCAGGCGCTCGGCATCCGCACCGTCGCCGTGTACTCCGACGCCGACGAGGACGCCCTCCACGTCCGCACGGCCGACACCGCGGTACGGCTCCCGGGCGCGGCACCCGCCGACACCTATCTGCGCGGCGACCTGCTCCTCGCGGCCGCCCGCGCCGCCGGGGCCGGGGCCGTCCACCCCGGCTACGGCTTCCTCTCCGAGAACGCGGACTTCGCGCGGGCCGTGGGCGAGGCGGGGCTGACCTGGGTCGGGCCGCCCCCGGAGGCGATCGAGGCGATGGCCTCCAAGACGCGCGCCAAGCGGCTCATGGGGATCGAACCGCTCACCGAGGTCACCGAGGCGGACCTGCCGGTGCTGGTCAAGGCCGCCGCGGGCGGCGGCGGGCGCGGCATGCGGATCGTCCGCCGGCTCGCCGACCTCGAGGCCGAGAAGGCCGCCGCACGCGCGGAGGCGCGCGCCGCCTTCGGCGAGGACGAGGTCTTCGTCGAGCCCTATCTGGCGAGCGGCCGGCACGTCGAGGTGCAGATCCTCGCCGACACCCACGGCACCGTCTGGACGCTGGGCACCCGCGACTGCTCGCTGCAGCGCCGCCACCAGAAGGTCGTCGAGGAGGCCCCGGCACCCGGACTGACCGAGGACCTCACCGAGGAGCTGTACGCGCTGGCCGAACGGGCCGCCCGCGCCGTCGGCTACACCGGCGCCGGGACCGTCGAGTTCCTCGTCGCCGACGGACGCGCGCACTTCCTGGAGATGAACACCCGACTCCAGGTCGAACACCCCGTCACCGAGGCGGTGTTCGGCCTCGACCTCGTCGCCCTGCAACTGCGGATCGCCGAGGGCCGGGCGCTCGACAGGTTCCCGCCCCGCCCCCGCGGCCACGCCGTCGAGGCCCGCCTCTACGCCGAGGACCCCGCACGGGACTGGGCGCCCGCCACCGGCACCCTGCACCGGCTCGCCGTCCCGGACGGCGTCCGGCTGGACACCGGATACGCCGACGGGGACGAGATCGGCGTGCACTACGACGCCCTGCTCGCCAAGGTCGTCGCCCACGGCGAGACCCGCGCGGAGGCGGTGCGCCGGCTCGCGGGCGCGCTGGAACGGGCGGAGGTCCACGGGCCGGTGACCAACCGCGAGCTCCTCGTCCGCTCGCTGCGGCACGAGGAGTTCGCCGAGGCCCGCATGGACACCGGGTTCTACGAGCGGCACGCCGCCGCCCTCACCGTCCCCGCCCCGGACCCGTGGGCACCGCTGGCCGCCGCCCTCGCCGAGGGCGCCGGCCGCTCCCGGTTCGGCGGCGCCTGGCGCAACGTGCCCTCGCACCCCCAGGTCAAGCGGTACCGCACGGCGGGCGAGGAGCACGAGGTCCGCTACTGGTACCGCCGCGACGGGGTGGCCGTGGAGAGCGGCGCGACCGGCGGGGCCGGCGAGGTGCGGGTCCTCCGGATCGCCGCGCACGAGGTGGTTCTGGAGGTGGACGGGGTCCGGCGCACCTACCCCGTCGCCCGGTACGGGGAGGACGGCGTCTACGTCGGCAACACGCTCCTGCACCCCGTGTCCCGGTTCCCCGAGGCCGCCGTCGAGCGCGTCCCCGGCTCCCTGCTCGCCCCGATGCCCGGCACGGTGGCCCGGCTCGCGGAGGGCGTGCGCGAGGGGGCGCGGGTGGTGGCGGGGCAGCCGCTGCTGTGGCTGGAGGCGATGAAGATGGAACACAGGATCACCGCCCCGGCCGCGGGCACGCTGACCGCCCTGCCCGCCGCCCCCGGCGACCAGGTCGCGCCGGGCTCCCTGCTGGCGGTGGTCAAGGAGGAGTAGCGCACGGCCCCTTGGCGGCCCCGGGTCCGTGGGGGCCGTTCGCGCAGTTCCCCGCGCCCCTGAACCGGGCGCCGGCCCCGGGCTACCAGGGGCGCGGGGCACTGCGCGAGCAACCACGAACGACCCGCGGCCGCCGAGCGACAAGGTCCCCCACCCCCTCTCGCGCCGCCCGCACGCACCCCGAGGTCCCGCACCCGACGCACACCCGCACCCGCATCCCCCGAGGAGCCACATGCCTCCCGTCATCGAAACCGACGACCACAAGGCCCTGCGTGCCGCCGTCGGCGCGCTCGGCCGGCGCTACGGGCGGGAGTACTTCACCCGCACCGTCGCCGAGGGCGCCCACCCCACCGCACTGTGGAAGGAGGCCGCCGGCCTCGGCTACCTCGGGGTCAACCTGCCGGAGGCGTACGGCGGCGGAGGGGCCGGGATCACCGAACTCTCCCTCGTCCTGGAGGAACTCGGCACCGCCGGCTGCCCCCTGCTCATGCTGATCGTCTCCCCGGCGATCTGCGGCACCGTGATCGCCCGCTTCGGCACCGAGGAGCAGAAGCGGGACTGGCTGCCCGGCCTCGCCGACGGCAGCCGCGTCATGGCCTTCGGCATCACCGAGCCCGACGCCGGCTCCAACTCCCACCGCCTCACCACCACCGCCCGCCGCGAGGGCACCGACTGGATACTCACCGGCCGCAAGGTCTTCGTCTCCGGCGTCGACCTCGCCGACGCCACCCTCATCGTCGGCCGCACCGCCGACGCCCGCACCGGCCGCCTCAAGCCCTGCCTGTTCCTCGTCCCGCGCGAGGCGGAGGGCTTCACCCGCCGCCGCATCGACATGGAACTCAGCGCCCCCGAGAAGCAGTTCGAGCTGACCCTCGACGAGGTCCGGCTGCCCGCCGACGCCCTCGTCGGCGACGAGGACGCGGGCCTGCTTCAGCTCTTCGCCGGACTCAACCCCGAGCGCATCATGACCGCCGCCTTCGCGATCGGCATGGGCCGCTACGCCCTCGACCGCGCCGTCGCCTACGCCCGCGAACGCTCCGTGTGGCAGCAGCCGATCGGCGCCCACCAGGCCATCGCGCACCCCCTCGCCGTGGCCCACATCGAACTCGAACTCGCCGGGCTGATGACGCGCAAGGCCGCCCACCTGTACGACGCCGGGGACGACGCCGGCGCCGGGGAGGCCGCCAACATGGCCAAGTACGCCGCCGCCGAGGCCTGCGTGAAGGCCGTCGACCAGGCCGTGCACACCCTCGGCGGCAACGGCCTCACCAGCGAGTTCGGGCTCGCCTCCCTCGTCAACGCGGCCCGTGTCGCCCGGATCGCGCCGGTCAGCCGGGAAATGATCCTCAACTACGTCTCCCACCGGACACTGGGCCTGCCGAAGTCCTACTGAGGACCGGCGACGGCACGAGGAGGAACCGTGTACCGCAGCCAGTACGCAGACGTACCCGCCCTCGAACTCCCCATCCACGAGGCCGTCCTGGGCCGGGCCGCGGAGTTCGGCGAGGCGCCCGCACTGATCGACGGCCTCGACGGCACCACCCTCAGCTACGAGCAGGTCGACCGCTTCCACCGGCGGCTCGCCGCCGCCCTCGCCGAGGCCGGGGTCCGCAAGGGCGACGTCCTCGCCCTGCACAGCCCCAACACCATCGCCTTCCCCACCGCGTTCTACGCCGCCACCCGGGCCGGCGCCGCCGTCACCACCGTGCACCCGCTCGCCACCGCCGAGGAGTTCGCCACACAACTGCGCGACTCCGGCGCCCGCTGGATCGTCACCGTCTCCCCCCTGCTCGACACCGCCCGCGCCGCCGCCGAACGCGCGGGCGGCGTACGGGAGATCTTCGTCTGCGACAGCGCGCCCGGCCACCGTTCGCTCATCGACATGCTGGCCGGCACCGCGCCCGAACCCGTGGTCGACCTCGACCCCGCCGAGGACCTCGCCGCGCTGCCGTACTCCTCCGGCACCACCGGCACCCCCAAGGGCGTGATGCTCACCCACCGGTCGATCGCCACCAACCTCGTGCAGCTCGAACCCCTGGTGCCGACCGGCCCCGGCGAACGCATCCTGGCCGTTCTGCCCTTTTTTCACATCTACGGTCTGACCGCGCTGATGAACGCCCCGCTGCGGCGGGGCGCCACCGTCGTCGTCCTGCCCCGCTTCACGCTCGACACCTTCCTCGCCGCGATCGAGAAGCACCGCATCACCAGCCTCTACGTGGCCCCGCCGATCGTCCTCGCGCTCGCCAAGCACCCGGCGGTCGCCCAGTACGACCTCTCCTCCCTCCGGCACGTCATCAGCGCCGCCGCCCCGCTGGACGCCGTCACCGCCGCCGCCTGCTCCCGGCGGCTCGGCCTGCCCCCGGTCGGCCAGGCCTACGGCATGACGGAACTCTCCCCGGGCACCCACCTCGTCCCCCTCGACGCCACCGACCCGCCCCCCGGCACCGTCGGCAAGCTCATCCCCAGCACCGAGATGCGGATCGTCTCCCTCGACGACCCCGGCAAGGACCTCGGCCCCGGCGAGCGCGGCGAGATCCTCATCCGCGGACCCCAGGTGATGAAGGGCTACCTCGGCCGCCCCGAGGACACCGCCGCCCTCGTCGACGCCCAGGGTTGGCTGCACACCGGCGACGTCGGCCACGTGGACCCCGAGGGCTGGCTGTACGTCGTCGACCGGGTCAAGGAACTCATCAAGTACAAGGGCTTCCAGGTCGCCCCCGCCGAACTGGAGGCCCTGCTGCTCACCCACCCCGGCATCGCCGACGCCGCCGTCACCGGCACCCCCGACGCCGAGGGCAACGAGATCCCGCACGCCCACGTCGTCCGGCAGCCCGGCGCGGAGCAACTCACCGAGACGGAGGTCATGCTGCACGTCGCCGAACGCGTCGCCCCCTACAAACGCGTCCGCCGTGTCACCTTCGTCGACCGGGTGCCGCGCGCCGCCTCCGGGAAGATCCTCCGCCGCGAACTCAGGGAGCACCCGTGACCACCGCCGTGCCCGTGACCCGCTCCCGGGACCGGGGCATCACCACCCTCACCCTCGACTCCCCGGCCAACCGCAACGCCCTGTCCGCCGGCCTCGTCGCCGCCCTCGACACCGCGCTCGCGGAGTGCGGCGCCGACCCCGGCGTACGGGCCGTCGTCCTCACCCACACCGGCACCACCTTCAGCGCGGGCGCCGACCTGCGCGAGCCACCGCCGCCCGAGGCGCTCACCGCCCTGCTGCGCCGCATCGTCGAACTGCCCCGGCCCGTGATCGCCCGGGTCACCGGACACGTCCGCGCCGGCGGCCTCGGACTCCTCGGCGCCTGCGACATCGCGGCCGCCGCCACCACCGCCGACTTCGCCTTCACCGAGGTCCGCGTCGGCGTCGCCCCCGCCGTCATCTCCCTGCCCCTGCTGCCCCGCGCCGACCCCCGCGCCCTCGCCCTGCACTGCCTCACCGGGGACCGCTTCGACGCCGCCGAGGCCGTCCGCACCGGACTGCTCACCCTCGCCGGCGAGGACGTCGACACCGTCCTCGCCCCCGTCCTCGACGGACTGCGCCGCGCCTCCCCGCAAGGGCTCGCGGAGACCAAGCGGCTCCTCACCGCCCGCGTGCGGAAGGCCTTCGACCGGGACGCCGAGGCCCTGACCGCACTCACCGCACGGCTGTTCTCCTCCCCGCAGGCACGCGAGGGGATGACCGCCTTCCTCGAACGACGGGACCCCGTGTGGACGGAACTCGCATGAACGGGACGGGACGCCCCGAGGCAGGGGCGACGGGCACCGCCGGGACGCGCGCGGCATGGTGACCGCGCCGGACCGCGCCCCCAAGCAGGACCGCAGCCGGGCCACCCGGCAGCGGCTGCTGGCCGCCGCCGTCGCCTGCCTCGCCGAACGCGGCTGGGCCGGCTCCACCGTCAGCGCCGTCGCCGAACGCGCCGGCGTCTCCCGGGGCGCCGCCCAGCACCACTTCCCGACCCGCGAGGACCTGTTCACCGCCGCCGTCGAGTACGTCGCCGAGGAACGCTGCCAGGCCCTGCGCGCCCTCTTCCCCGAAGGCGCCGCCGGCGACCGGCGCGCGGTCGTCGCCGCCCTCGTCGAGGGCTGCACCGGCCCCCTCTTCCGGGCCGCCCTGCACCTGTGGGTGGCCGCCTCCGCCGAGGAGCAGCTGCGCGGCCGCGTCACCGAACTGGAGGCCCGGGTGGGCCGCGAGACCCACCGTGTCGCCGTCGAACTCCTCGGCGTCGACGAGTCCCGCCCCGGCGTCCGCGAAACCGTCCAGGGCCTCCTCGACATGGCCCGCGGCCTCGGCCTCGCCCACCTCCTGACGGACGACACCGCCCGGCGGGAACGGGTCGTCGAGCAGTGGGCGGGGGTGATCGAGGGCGTGCTGGGCTGACGGGCGCCGCCCCGGCGCGCCCCTCAGGCGTCGGCCCCCGTCAGGACCTCCTCCAGGAACGGCTCGACCGCCGCGCGCCAGGCCTCCGGCTGGTCGTAGTGCACGAGATGACCGGCGTCGGCGACCTCCGCGTACCGGCCGCGCGGCAGGACCCGGACCATCTCCTGCGACTCCGCCCGCCCCAGCTGGCCGTCCAGGCCCCGGACCACGAGTGCCGGGCAGCGCACCTGCGCCAGCTCCTCCCAGTGCGCGTCGTACACCCACGTCTCGCGCGACCTCAGCATCTGCGCGGGCGTGAAGACGGGACGCCAGCCGTCCGGCGACTCGTGCATCACCTCGGCGTAGAACTCGCCGCGCGCCGGACTGGGACGCTCCACCCACGGGTCGTCCTCGCCGAACCACTTGCGGACGTCGGCGAGCGTGGCGAACGGCAGCGGCCAGGTGCGGAACCAGTCCTCCCACTCCCGCTGCGAGGCGGCGCCCAGCGCCGAGGCCCGCATGTCGCAGATCACCAGACCGCGCACCAGGTCGGGGCGGGCGGCGGCGAGCTGCCAGGCGGTGAGGGCACCCATCGCGTGACCGATCACCACGACCGGGGCGAGCCCGAGCTGCTCCAGCGCGGCCGCCGCGTCCTCGACGTAGGCCTCACGGGTGTGGGCGGCCGCCGGCGGCTTCTCGCTCTGCCCGTGACCGCGCTGGTCCAGGGCCACGGGGCGGTACCGCTCGGCGAGCCAGCGCGCGGTGGCCGTCCAGTGCGAGGCGCGCCCCATGAGGCCGTGCAGTAAGAGCACACCGGGCCGGTGCGCACCGGCCGGATCCTCGTCCTTGGGCGGGTCGCCGAACTCCCAGGCCGCGAGGCGTACGCCGCCGCTCCCCGTCACGTCGATGCGCCGCACCATCGTTCTGGCACCCCCTGGCTCCCCCCGGGCCGACCCACGCTCCGCGTGGCCGGTCCGGACGCTCCTCGTGCTGTTGCCGCCGTGCTGGTTCGTCCTGCTGCTCGGTCCTGCTGGTTCGTTCTCCGCAGGTGCTCACGCTATCGAAAGCGCATTCGAAAATGGGCTTTCGCTCGTCAACACCCCTCCTTCGAGTGACACCGGTCGGGGATTGGCCGCCGCCACCGGGGGGAGATCTTCAGCGGGCGGACCGCTCGGGGAAAAACGGTCCGAGGGGGATGACCCTGGGAGCTCGGGGCTCCGGGTCAGCACAGGGGAGGACAGGCCCCGGCGCCACAGAGCGCCGGGGCCCTCTCCGTGTCCGCGGGATACCCGGCACATCGTCCCGCTCCCTTCCCCGGCCGCACGGCTCCGTCGTCCGCGCCGGCCCCAGAGCTCCTCAGGTCATATGCCTCACCCGACAGCGTGGCACGGGAACGGGGTTCGCGCTGCCATTCGGCACACAGAAAGTGCGCGGGGCGGGCAATCGGTCACCCGGCGCGTGAGCGCGACCCGCCCGGGCCGCCCACGCGCCCGGACACCGCCCCGGGGACGACCCGCGTCAGCGCTTGGCCACGAAGACGTGCGAGGCGACCTCCGACTCCAGCTCGGCCGCCTCCCCGCTGCTGCCCACCAGGACGCCCCCGGCGGACTCCGTCACGCTGACCACCGAGCCCGGCTGCACACCCGCCCGGCGCAGCGTGTACATGAGCTGCGCGTCCGTCTGGATCGGCTCCCCGATGCGCCGCACGACCACGGTCTTGCCCTCCAGACCAGGGTCCAGGTCGGCCAGCGAGACCATGCCCTCGTCCAGGAACGGAACCGTGCCGTCCTTCTCGCCCAGCTCCTCAAGACCCGGGATCGGATTGCCGTAGGGCGACTCGGTCGGGTGCCGCAGCAGCTCCAGCACGCGCCGCTCCACCGCCTCGCTCATCACGTGCTCCCAGCGGCAGGCCTCCGCGTGCACCTGCTCCCACTCCAGCCCGATCACGTCGACGAGCAGGCACTCCGCGAGCCGGTGCTTGCGCATGACCCGCGTGGCCAGGCGCCGGCCCTCGTCGGTGAACTCCAGGTGCCGGTCGGGCGCCACGGACACCAGTCCGTCGCGCTCCATCCGCGCCACCGTCTGGCTGACCGTCGGCCCGCTCTGGTCGAGCCGTTCGGCGATACGGGCGCGCATCGGCACGACGCCTTCTTCCTCGAGCTCGAGGATGGTGCGGAGATACATCTCCGTGGTGTCGATCAGTCCGGACATACGTGCCCCTCGATTGAGATCTGCCGGAGGCTGGCGGCCTCACGGCGTGTGCGCTGGCCCTGGACTCAATTCTGACGCATCGCACCGACAACCGTGCCGCGCCGGAAGAACGGTCATCGCGGACCCCTCGCGCACCCCGTATTGACACGGCCCTGGTCCGGACCGCACCGTGATCCGCGACATGGCCGGACTCCCGCGGGCACCGGCCGCGCAACGAAGCGTCACGAAGGTGAGGGGCGTCGCCGATGAGCCAGGGGACGGGGGGCGCGAAGGCGCCGGGCGAGCGGTTCCTCGACGCCGCGATCGCGCTGCTGCGACAGGTGCGGGACGAGGAGTCCGAGTGGATCACCGCCGCCGGCGAACTGATCGCCGACACCGTCGCCGCCGGCGGCCGCCTCTTCGCCTTCGGCGCCGGACACTCCGCGCTGGCCGCCCAGGACGTCGTCTACCGCGCCGGCGGACTCGCCCTGATGAACCTGCTCACCGTCCCGGGGCTCACGGGTGTCGACGTGCGGCCCGCGACACTGGGCTCCGCACTGGAACGCGTCGACGGCCTCGCCGCGGCCGTCCTCGACGTCGGCCCCCTGCGCGCCGGCGACCTGCTGGTGATCATCTCCCTCTCCGGCCGCAACGCCCTTCCGGTCGAGATGGCGACCCACGCCCGCGCGCGCGGCGTCAAGGTCATCGGCGTGACCTCGGTGGCCTACGCGGAGAAGACGACTCCCCGCCACTCCTCCGGCACCTTCCTCAAGGACCACTGCGACGTCGTCCTCGACTCCCGCATCCCGCTCGGCGACACCGTGCTGACCCAGGACGGGATCGACGCCCCCTTCGCCCCCGCCTCCACGGTCGTCACCAGCGCCCTGATGCAGGCCGTGATCGCCACCGCCGCCGTCACCCTCGCCACCCGCGGCCACACCCCACCCATGCTCCGCTCCGGCAACATCGACGGCGGCCTCGAATGGAACGACCGCGTCTTCGAGGAGTACGCGGACCGGATCTTCTACCGGGACTGAGGGCGCCGGAAAAAAAGGGTTGAAGGCGTGTCGGACAGTTCCTAGTGTGATGAGCACACTGAAGGGAGGTGGTTCGGCAGATGTATGCATACCGGACGCGTGAGGTGGCTGCGGGCCAGTAGCCCGCCGTCGTACTCGGTTCGGCGCCGGACCAGCGCGTGTGCGTCACGCGCGACCGGCCAATCCAACGCAGTCACCCGGCCCGTGGGCTCGCCGGTACGTCCGGCCGGCTCCTCGTCTTCGGACGAGGACCTGAGCCCGCGGGCCGTCTGCGTGCCCTCAGGGGCTCAGGCGATCGACCCGCCAGGTGCCGTCCGGTGCGGCCGTGTACCGCAGGCGGTCGTGGAGGCGGTTGGCGCGCCCCTGCCAGAACTCGACCGTGTGCGGGGTGACGCGGAAGCCGCCCCAGTGGGGCGGCACGGGGACCTGCTCGCCCTCCGGGTAGCGGGCGCCGAGGTCCTCGTACGCCGTCTCCAGGACCTCGCGGGAGGGGATCACCGTGGACTGGGCGCTCGCCCAGGCACCCAGGCGGGAGCCGTGCGGGCGGGTGCGGAAGTAGGCGGCGGTCTCCTCGCGGCCGGTGCGCCGGGCGGTGCCGGTGACGAGCACCTGGCGGGCCACCGGGTGCCAGGGGAAGAGCAGCGAGACGTGCGGGTTCGCGGCCAGCTCCCGGCCCTTGCGGGAGTCGTAGTTGGTGTAGAAGACGAAGCCGCGGGTGTCGTAGCCCTTCATCAGGACCGTGCGGGAGCTGGGGCGGCCCTCGGTGTCGGCGGTGGAGACGACCATGGCGTTGGGCTCGTAGAGCAGGCCCCGCACGGCGGCACGGGCCGCCTCCCCGAACCAGCGGTCGAACTGGTCCATGGGATGGGCGGCGAGTTCCTCCTCGTCGAGGCCCTCGGCGCGGTAGTGGGCCCGCATCGCGGCGGGATCGGTGGGGACGACGGCCGGCTCGCCGCTCCCGGCCGCCCGTTCCGCCCGGGCGGCGGCGCGTTCGACCAGGGGTTCGCCGGCGGGTTCGTCCGGGATGTGCTCGCTCACGCGGTCATCCTGCCGCATGGCGGCCGTCGGCGGCGGGGTGTGGCGGGTTCCCTCCACTCCTTGGCACGCAGTGCCGCGACCACTCCCCAAAGGTGGCACTCTGGGACTATCGTGCTGCCTTCCTGTCCGCACAGACCGAGGAGCCGCCTCATGTCCGACTTCGTACCCGGGCTCGAAGGAGTCGTCGCGTTCGAGACGGAGATCGCCGAGCCGGACAAGGAGGGCGGGGCGCTCCGGTACCGCGGTGTCGACATCGAGGAACTGGTCGGCCAGGTGTCCTTCGGCAACGTCTGGGGACTGCTCGTCGACGGCGCCTTCAACCCCGGTCTGCCGCCCGCCGAGCCGTTCCCGATCCCCGTGCACTCCGGTGACATCCGGGTGGACGTGCAGTCCGCGCTGGCCATGCTGGCGCCGGTGTGGGGGCTGCGGCCGCTGCTCGACATCGACGCCGAGCAGGCGCGCGCCGACCTGGCCCGCGCCGCCGTGATGGCGCTGTCGTACGTGGCCCAGTCCGCGCGCGGTCAGGGCCTGCCGATGGTGCCGCAGCGGGAGATCGACAAGGCGCACTCGGTCACCGAGCGGTTCATGATCCGCTGGCGCGGTGAGCCGGACCCCAAGCACGTGGCCGCCGTCGACGCCTACTGGAGCTCGGCCGCCGAGCACGGCATGAACGCCTCCACGTTCACCGCCCGCGTCATCGCCTCCACCGGCGCGGACGTGGCCGCCGCGCTGTCCGGCGCGGTCGGGGCCATGTCGGGTCCGCTGCACGGCGGGGCGCCCTCGCGGGTGCTCGGCATGATCGAGGAGATCGAGCGGACGGGCGACGCGGTCGGGTACGTCAAGCGCGCCCTCGACCGCGGCGAGCGGCTGATGGGCTTCGGGCACCGGGTGTACCGGGCGGAGGACCCGCGTGCCCGGGTGCTCCGGCGGACGGCGCGGGAGCTGGGGGCGCCCCGGTTCGAGGTCGCCGAGGCGCTGGAGAAGGCGGCCCTGGAGGAGTTGCACAACCGCCGCCCGGACCGGGTGCTCGCCACGAACGTGGAGTTCTGGGCCGCGATCATGCTGGACTTCGCGGAGGTCCCGGCGCACATGTTCACGTCGATGTTCACCTGTGCCCGCACGGCGGGCTGGTCGGCGCACATCCTGGAGCAGAAGCGCACCGGACGTCTGGTCCGGCCCTCGGCCCGCTATGTGGGACCGGCCTCGCGGAGCCCGCACGAGGTGCCGGGATACGAGGACATCTCGGTCGTCCGGGCGGAGGCGCGGTAGCCCCGCCAGGGCGGCCCGTCCTCCGGCCCGTTCCCCCGTCCGCCCTCCGGCCGGCCGGTCAGTCCGGTGTGCGGGTGGTCGCCGTGGCCAGGTCGACGCAGAGCGCGATGCGGGCCGCCACGTCCTCCGCGTAGAGGGCGTCGGGGCGCTCGAAGGGGGCGCGGGCGCCGGAGCGCAGGAACGTCACCACGCCGAGCGTGCGCCCCCGGTTGCGCAGCACCGCGCACAGCGCGTGCACGGTGTCCGGGGGCCACTGCCGGGAGCGGGCCCATTCGCGGGCCCGTTCCGTGTCGGCCCGCCCGGCGCTCGCCCGCACCGAGCCGTTGCGCTCGGCGCACTGCACCGCCGGGTGCGTCTCCCCGTAGTGCATCGGCAGCCCGGCCGCGCCCGCGAGGACGCTGGGCCCCGGGGTGCCCGAGGGGGTCGAGGCGGCCCGGACCAGCCGTACGGGCACCTCGGGGTCGTCGGCCGCCGGGGGGCCGGAGACGCGGTCGATCAGCGCGTGGTCGGCGAAGCCGGCGAGGGCGAAGTCCAGGTGGACGGTGGCCGCCTCCCACGGGTCCTCGCACTCCGCGGCGGTCCGTGCCGCGCGGTGCGACTGATTGGCCCGGAACCGGGTCTGGGAGGCCTCCTGCTCGCGCTGCCGCGCCTCGGTGACGTCCTGGAAGAGCCAGCCCACGCCGAGCGGCACCGGCTCCTCGGCGAGCGGCGAGGCCAGCCGCAGGAAGCCGTTGCGCCAGCAGCGCCGCTGCTCGCCCTCGGGGGTCCGTACGCTCACCCACATCTCGGCGGGCGCGGGCGGCGCGCCCTCGCCGAGCACGTGCGCGAGCGCGCTCTCCAGTTCCTCCACGCCCTGCGCGAGCAGTTCGCCGAGCGGCCGGCCGAGCACCGAGGTACGGCCCACGCCCAGCAGCCGGGCGGCGTGCGTGTTGACGACGGCGGGCCGCAGGTCGGCGTCGACGAGGACCACGCCCCAGCCGGCGTCCTCCAGCAGGGCCTCGCTCAGCGCGATGGACCGCTCCAGGTCGATCTGCGTGTGCACCTCGCTGAAGGCGCAGTACACCCCGGCGGGGGTGCCGTCCGGGCCGCGCACGGCGGCGGACTGGGTGCGGACGAGGACCCGGCCGCCGTCCTTGGTGACCAGCGCGAACTCGTGCACCTGGCGGCCGGGCGCGCGCATCGCGGACATCAGGCGCCGTTCGACCTCCTCGGCGTCGGCGCTGCGGGCGGCCCAGCCGGCGAAGCCCTGCCGGCCGACGGCCTCGGCCGCCGTCCAGCCGAGGATGCGTTCGGCCTCGCGGTTCCAGTGGGTGACGACGCCGTCCGCGTCGAAGGCGCACAGAGCGGCGTCCATGCCGTCCAGGAGGGCGGCGAGCAGGTCGGAGCCGTCCGGGCCCGCGGGTTCGGACGCGTCGTCCGGGCCGTCGTGATCGGGAGGGCGGGGGCCACCGCCGTGACCGGTGGGCTCGGGCTCGTCGGGCCCCAGCTCGTCGGTGGTCCCACTATGCCGGGAAGCACTCACCTGGACCCCCTGCCGGCCGCGCCCGCGTTCGCGGGCGCGTTGGTTCGTTGCTCGCAATCATTCAACGTGAACGTGACTCAGCACACAGCGGGTTCCCGCAATGTGGGAGGCAATCGTTGCACGAGGGGTCTCATGCGAAGCGGCCGTGCCACCGGTGTGCGCCCTGCGGGGCGGCCCGAGGGTGCGCGAAGGGCGGCGGCCGGTCAGCCCTTGCTGACGGCCAGGAGGATCTCCGGGAGCCGGGCGGCCGTGCGCGGGGCCGCCAGGCGCAGGCCGAGGACGGTCAGGGCGGCGCCGTAGGCGGCGCCCGCGGGGAGCAGGAGCCAGGCCCGGTCCTCGCCGCCGGCCGACACGTTCAGCCAGATCGCGGCCGCGATGGCCGGCGCGGACAGCAGTGCCGCGGCGATCATGCCGCCGAAGATCGAGATCCAGGCGACGCCGACCTGCGCGGGCACCACGTTCTTGTAGCCCTCCTGCGGGATCGAGTACGGGAACCGCGCGGAGGACCACGCCCCCGTCGCCAGCATCGCCCCGAGCAGCGCGAACGACAGCCCCAGCACCTCGGGCAGCTTCGCCCAGGCGCCCAGCAGGGCCGTGGTCAGGACGGTGACGAGGGTGGCGTACGGGAGGGTGATCAGCAGCAGGGCCAGGGCCCGGCCGCGCAGTTCGGCGAGGGCGTCGCGGGGCGAGGAGATCGTCATGGCCACCGTCCAGAACGCGGAGGTGTCCTGCCCGAACTGGTTGTACATCTGGATGCCGAGCATCCCGGAGGCGAAGCAGGCGAAGTAGACCGAGCCGGTGCCCTGGAGCGCGTTGAAGACGGGCACGATCACGCCGATGGCCAGGGAGGTGGCCCAGGCCGACTTCGTCTTGGGGTCCCGCCACACATAGCGCAGGCTGCGCTCCACGACCGTGCCGATGCGCCCGGCGGGCAGCAGCCGGGCGGGGCCGCCCGCGCGCCCGGCCTTCTCGCGGGCGGCCGGTTCGGCGGCGTTCAGTGTGGAGGCGTCGGGGGCGGTCATCAGCCGGGTCAGCGTCCGCGTCCACAGCGCCAGCAGCCCCGCGAGCGCCGCCGCCGACAACAGGAGCTGGGCCGCCGCGCGGCCGTAGGAGCCCTCGCTCACCGCGTCCACCGCGCCGATCGCGGCGGCGGGCGGCACCCAGCGCAGGACGGCGGCTACCGGGTCGAGCGGGTCGAGGCCGCCCGCCGCGCCGAGCCGCTGCGCCCCGAAGTTGACGAACTGCGCGCCCACCGCGATCACGAGGCCGCTGAGCACCGCGAGGTCGCGGCCCTTGCGGCTGGTCAGCAGCCGGGTGTTGGCGGCGGCCACCGCGCGGGCGAGGGCCACGCACACCAGCAGCCCGAGGACGACCGCGAGGACGCCGACGGCGAACGCCGCCGCCCCGTGCGCCACGGAGATCACCGAGCCCACCAGCAGGCACAGCGTGAACAGCGGGCCGATGCCCACGAGGGAGGCCGCCAGCAGGGCGCGGACCAGCGGGCGGGGCCGCAGCGGCAGCATCACCAGCCGGGTCGGGTCGAGGGTCTCGTCGCCGCCGGGGAAGAACAGCGGCATCACCGCCCACCCGAGGCCCATGAGGGCGAGCAGCAGCACGGTGACGGAGTCGGCGTGCGCGTTGCCGCGCAGCGCGATCAGCCCGAGGAGCTGGAGCACCGCGAAGAGCGAGACGAGGACGAGGGAGGTGAGGTACACGGCCCGTCGGCCCGCGGACTGCCGCAGCCCGTTGCGCAGCAGGGACAGCTTGAGCCGGACGACGAGGGGGGTGAGCCGTACCGTGCCGGGGCCCCCGGGTCCGGCGGGCGCGGCGGGGACGTCGGTGGTGGGGACGGTGGTCATCGGCCGCCACCGCCGAGCCAGTCCAGGTCGGTCCCGGCGGACCGGCCGCCGGCGCCGACGAGCTGGAGGAAGGCCTCCTGCAGCGAGGGCGCCTCGCCGCGCACCTCGGCGAGCGGGCCGTCGGCACGGATCCGTCCGGCCGCCATCACCGCGACCCAGTCGCACAGGGACTCGACGAGTTCCATGACGTGGGAGGAGAAGACGACGGTGGCGCCGGAGGCGGTGTAGCGCTCCAGGACGCCGCGGATTGTCTGCGCGGAGACCGGGTCGACGCCCTCGAAGGGTTCGTCGAGGAAGAGGACCTCGGGGTTGTGGAGGAGGGCGGCGGCGAGGCCGATCTTCTTGCGCATGCCGGTCGAGTAGTCGACGACGAGCTTGTGCTGGGCGCCCGCGAGGTCGAGGACGTCGAGGAGCTGGGTGGCCCGCTTGTCGACCTCGGCGCCCGGCACCCCGCGCAACCGGCCGGTGTAGGAGAGGAGTTCGCGCCCGGACAGCCGCTCGAAGAGCCGCAGCCCCTCGGGGAGCACGCCGATGCGGGCCTTGACGGCCGCCGGGTCCCGCCAGACGTCGTGTCCGGCGATCTCGACGGTGCCCTGATCCGGGCGGAGCAGCCCGGTGATCATGGAGAGCGTGGTGGTCTTGCCGGCGCCGTTGGGGCCGACGAGCCCGACGAACCTGCCCGCGGGCAGGACGAGGTCGATCCCGCTCACCGCGATCTGCTCCCCGAACCGCTTCCACAGCCCGTGGACGCGCACCGCCGGGCGTCCTGCCTCGCCTTCTCGCTCTCCCTCGCTCATACCGACACCCTAGGGGCCGGGCTGGGCCGGGGACATGGGGCGGCGTTCGTCCCGTGTCCGGATCGTTGCCCCCTACCGCTGTCGGTCCCCGCCCAGCTCGGGACCGCTGTCGGTCCCCGCCCAGCTCCGGGCCGCTGTCGGTCCCCGCCCACCGGCCCCCGGCGCCTTCCGTCCCCGCCGCTACCGGTCCCTTCCGCACGCGTACGCCAGGGAGGGGACCATCTCCTCCGCGTCCGGCAGCCACCGGTTCACCGCGGTCGGCCGGCAGGCCCACTGCACCGCCCCGCGGGAGCCCAGCCGCGAGGGCGGCGCGGCCACGTAGGCGCCCTCGCCGAGCCCGGTCAGGTCCAGCGCCGCCGGTGACCAGCCCAGCTTCCGTACCAGCTCGGGGAGTTTGGCCGCGCCGCCCGGCAGCACGAAGAACCGCATCCGGCGGTCGGGGGACAAGGTGACCGGCCCGAGCGTCAGTTCCATGCGCTCCATGCGCGCGAGCGCCAGGAACCCGGCGGACTCGGGGACTTCGACCGCGTCGAAGGTGCGGCCGGTGGGCAGCAGGATCGAGGCCGTCGGCTGCCGGGACCACAGCCGGCGCGCGACGGTCGCGCTGCCCGTGGCCTGCGCCGTCCAGTCCTCGCGCGCCGGATGCGCGCCCGGTTCCGGGCACGCGGGGTCCTCGCAGGAGCAGCGCTGCACCCCGTCGACGACGTCGAGCCAGGTGCCCGGGACCACGTCCCAGTGGCGTTCCTCGGCGTAGCGCACGGCGGCCTCCCGCAGCGATTCGCCGCGCTGCTGCGGGATCTGGGCAGCTTTGATGGGCGCGGTGTCGGCGCCCGCGATGGTCTCTTCCACGGTGAGCACAACTCCCGCCGTCACCGGGGGTTACGCCCACCCGTGCGCGGGGGAGGGGCACCCCCTCCGGCGGCGGGGCGCACGGATGCATGTACGGGGGCGCGTACGAGGAAGGACACCGTCGAACGGGTAGCCCTCACAGGCAGACACAGGCCGGGTGGGGAGGGGCGGCGGCCCGGACCGTCGCCAGAACCCGGCAATCCTGGCATGTCCCGCATTGTCGGCATGTAGTGCCGACGGACGGGGCATTGATCTTCGAGGCCGGATCCTTGCGGTGCCCGACGGAAGGCGCCGGCTGCCGAAGGCTCGTCAACCGGTGCGTGGGCAGGCACCGCAAACCGCCAGACACAGGGGGTTTCGCCATGGCCGCAAGGCCTCTCGTCGCCAGGCAGCCGAACGAACGGCTCCAGGCGCTCATCCAGGAAGCGGGCTGCTCCAACGCCGGTCTGGCCCGCCGGGTCAACATGTGCGGGGCGGAACACGGGCTCGACCTGCGCTACGACAAGACGTCGGTGGCCCGTTGGCTGCGGGGACAGCAGCCGCGCGGACGTGCCCCGGCGATCATCGCCGAGGCCCTCGGACGCAAGCTGGGCCGTACGGTCACGATCGACGAGATCGGCATGGCCAACGGCAAGAACCTGGCCTCCGGCGTGGGGCTGCGGTTCTCGCCGACGGTGCTCGGCGCCATCGAGCAGGTCTGCGAGCTGTGGCGCAGCGACGTGGGCCGGCGGGACTTCCTGTCCGGGTCCTCCGTCGCCGCCTCCGCGCTGGTCGAGCCCAGCCGGGACTGGCTGATCTCGGCACCGGACGCCCAGGTGGGGCGTACCGGCGGGCCGCGGGTCGGTGCCTCGGACGTGGCGGCGGTGCGGGCGATGACGCAGGCGCTGGTCGACCTCGACCACACCTACGGCAGCGGGCATGTGCGTCCGGTCGTCGTGCACTACCTCAACAGCGTCGTCTCCGGCCTGCTCGCCGGCTCCTACCGGGAGCCCGTGGGACGGGAGTTGTTCGCGGCGGTGGCCCGACTGACCGAACTCGCCGGGTACATGGCGGTGGACACCGGGCAACCGGGGCTGGCGCAGCGGTACTACATCCAGGCGCTGCGGCTCGCGCAGGCCGCCGGGGACCGCGGCTACGGGGGGTACGTGCTGGCCGCGTCCATGAGCCACCTCGCGGCGCAGCTCGGGAACCCGCGGGAGATCGCCCAGTTGGCGCGGGCGGCGCAGGAGGGTGCGCGGGGGCAGGTGACGCCGCGGGCGCAGTCCATGTTCTGCGCGGCCGAGGCGCGGGGGCACGCGCTGATGGGGGACGCGCGGGCGGCGCAGACCGCGGCGGGGCGGGCCGTGGCCGCGATGGAGGCGGCCGGTTCCGCTTCCGGCTCCGACGGAGGCTCCGGGGACGACCCGGTGTGGATCGCGCACTTCGACGAGGCGTATCTCGCCGACGAGTTGGCGCACTGCCACCGGGACCTGGGGCAGGCCGAGGCGGCGGAGCGGTGCGCGCGCGAGGCGCTGGCGGGGCATCCGGAGGGGCGGGTGCGGCGGCGGGCGATCGGCTTCGTGCTGCTGGCGACCGCGCAGGTGCAGAAACGGGAGGTCGAACAGGCCGTGCACACCGGGATGAAGGCGGTGGAGCTGCTCGGGGGACTGCGGTCGAACCGGGGTGCGGAGTACCTGGAGGACTTCCAGCAGCGGCTCGAGCCGTTCGGGGAGGAGGCGGTGGTGCGGGAGTTCGGAGCCCGGCTGGAGCTGCGCGCGGCGTGAGGTTGGTCGCTTCCCGCTCCCCGCCCGCCACCGGCCTCGGGCCTGTGGGGGGAGGGGAGTTGGCGAGGCGCGGGGAGGGGACGGCCGGGAGGGCGCGGGGAGTGGACCCACCGGCGGGCGGGGGTTCGTCGTGGCTGGTCACGCGGGTTCCGCCGTCCCGGCCCGCCGCCGGGGCGGGACGGCGACCGGGTGGGCGGCCCGCACCGGCCGGGGGCCGCGCGGAGGCCGCCGGGGTCCCGGGGCGAAAGCCCTCGGCACGGTGCGCACGGGGCCCGTGGGACCGGCGGGGGGACTCCGCATGGCATGGCCTCGCTGAGAACCGGTAGCGTGAGCCGCTGGTTTACGTGGTTGCCCAGTCGGAGGAGTCCCGGTGACGCAGAGTGGACAGGGCGGGGAGCCCTCGGCACGACCCGCGCGGGAAGGCATCGTGCTGCCCTCCGACGGTGGTGCCCCCCTGCTGCCGGGCAGTCAGGGCGAGCCGCCGGCCCCCGCGGCCGGCCAGTCCTGGGGCGGGCCCTGGGGCCCCGAGCAGCAGGCCGCCCCCGCACCGCCCCCGGCCCCCGGCTGGGGCGAGGACCCCGGCCCGCGGTGGGGCGGCGCACAACTCCCCCCGGAGAGCGCACAGGAGGCCCCGGGGGGCGCACCCGCGCAGGGCGGGCACGGCGGCCACGCCCACCAGGGCACCGCGGGCGGCTACTCCGCCCCGCTGCCCCCGGCCGCCCCGCAGGGCTCCTACGGCTCGGGCGCCCCGGGTTCCCCGGGAGCGTTCCCCTCCGCGCCGCTCCCGCCCGCGGACGAGGGGGCGACGCAGTACATACCCCCCGTCATGGACGAGGGGGCCACCCAGTACATTCCGCCGGTCGCGGACGAGGGCGCCACCCAGTACATCCCGCCGGTGGGTTCCGGCGCGGGGCCGATGCCGCCCGCCGCGGGCCCGGACGCCCATGCCACCCAGTACCTTCCGCCGGTCCCGGGCGGGGCTCCCGCGCAGCCCGCCCCGCCGGCCGAGTTCGACAACCTGTTCCGCACCGAGGGCGCCCCCGCGCCCGCCACCCAGCACCTCCCGCAGATCGGTGAGGCCGTCTCCGTGCCGCCCCCGGGCGGCGGCCGCGCGGGCGCCCGGCGTGGCGGCGACGAGGGCGGTGGCCGCGGCCGCGGCGGCCGTTCCGGGTCCCGGGTGCCGCTGATCGCCGCCGTCGGCGTCGGCATCGTCGTCCTCGGGATCGGCGCCGGCGCGCTGCTCGGCGGCGGGGGCGGCGGTGCCGAGAAGGACGACAGCAAGACCGTGTCGGCGACCGGTCCCGCCACCTCCGGCTCCTCCGAGCCCACCGTCGACCCGGCGAAGGCGCAGGCCGAGGCCCTGGACAAGCTGCTCGCCCAGAGCGGCAGCAGCCGGCAGAGCGTGATCGGCGCCGTGGCGAACGTGCGGTCGTGCAAGAACCTCGACCAGGCGGCCACCGACCTGCGGGACGCGGCGAAGCAGCGCAACGGCCTGGTGACGAAGCTGTCCGGGCTCTCCGTGGACAAGTTGCCCGACCACGCCTCGCTGACGTCCTCGCTCACCGCCGCCTGGCAGGCCTCCGCCTCCGCCGACAACCACTACGCGGCCTGGGCCGACCAGGCCAAGAGCCGCAAGGTCTGCAAGAAGGGCCACGCCCGGAACACCGGCCAGACCGCCGCGGGCAATGCCGCCAGCGGTACGGCCACCGAGCAGAAGAAGAAGGCGGCGGCGCTGTGGAACGCCATCGCGGGCAAGTACGGGCTCACCCAGCGCCAGCCCACCCAGCTCTGACGGCTCCGTCGGCTCCGTCGGCTCCGAGCAGGCGGTCCGTCCCGCTCCGGGCGGGTGCGGGAGGGCGGGACGTGGGGGGTACGACGATCACCCCGGCGGGTGGAACGTACGATCGATGACCGTGCAAGCTCCGGAGAACCCTTCCCGTCGCGGGCGTCGCTCGTCCACCATGGGCGCCATGCCCCTCAACGACATGCCGTGGTGGCGCTGGCGCAGCAACGTGCGTTCCGCGCTGCACATGCTTTCCGACCCGGTGTTCCAGCGGGACGTCTGGCTCGCGGGTACCGAAGGGTACGGAGACGTGACCGACGCCGTGTACCGGCTGGTGGAGGACACCTGGCTGGACAACTGGTCGGCCGAGAAGTACGTCGGCACGATCTTCCGCGACGCCCAGGAGGCGGCGCTGGTGGACACCGCGGTGCTCCGGGTGCTGCGGATCATGCACCAGGTCGGCCCCGACGCGCCGGTCGCCACGTACCTCGAACACCCGTCCTGGCCGGACGCGGTCCGGGCCGCCCGGGAGGCCCACGTCCGGCTGGTGACGGCCGACGAGGAGGACCCGGACGCGCCGCCGCGCTCCCTGGAGGTGCTGCGCATCCTCACGCGCTCGGCCTGAGCGGTACCGCTCAGGCCGATATCCCCGGCTGACTCCTCGGGCCGATCCCCCCGCCTGATTCTTCCGGCCGATCCCCCGGCCGGATCCTTCAGCCGGTTCCGGACTGTGGGACGGCCCGTCCGCCCTCGTGGGCGGTGTGCGACCCTGTGCTGCATGACTGAGCAGCCCCCACGGGACGGCGCCGCCGAGACCGGTGAGCAGTACGTCCTCACCCTCTCCTGCCCGGACAAGCAGGGCATCGTGCACGCGGTGTCCAGCTACCTGTTCATGACCGGCTGCAACATCGTGGACAGCCAGCAGTTCGGGGACCAGGACACGGGACTGTTCTTCATGCGGGTCCACTTCTCGGCGGAGCCGTCGGTGACGTCGGAGAAGCTGCGGGCGAGCTTCGCGGCCATCGGGGACTCCTTCCACATGGACTGGCAGATCCACCGGGCCGACGAGAAGATGCGCGTCGTCCTGATGGTCAGCAGGTTCGGGCACTGCCTGAACGATCTGCTGTTCCGGGCGCGGACCGGGGCGCTCCCGGTCGAGATCGCGGCCGTCGTCTCCAACCACACCGACTTCGCCGAGCTCGTGGCCTCGTACGGGATCCCCTTCCACCACGTGCCGGTGACACGGGAGACGAAGGCGGACGCGGAGGCGCGGCTGCTCGAGATCGTGCGGGAGGCGGAGGTCGAGCTGGTCGTGCTCGCCCGCTACATGCAGGTGCTCTCCGACGACCTGTGCAAGAAGCTGAACGGGCGGATCATCAACATCCACCACTCGTTCCTGCCGAGCTTCAAGGGCGCGAAGCCGTACCACCAGGCGCACGCCCGGGGCGTGAAGCTGATCGGGGCGACGGCGCACTACGTCACCGCGGACCTCGACGAGGGGCCGATCATCGAGCAGGAGGTCGAGCGGGTGGGCCACGACGTCACGCCGGACCAGCTGGTCGCGGTGGGCCGGGACGTGGAGTGCCAGGCGCTGGCCCGCGCGGTCAAGTGGCACGCGGAACGCCGCATCCTGCTCAACGGCCACCGCACGGTCGTCTTCGCGTAGGCCGCTTCCCGCGCGGTACGGCTTTCGACGGTGGCCCCGGCGGCCGGTCCGCCGGGACCCTTCCCGCGCGGTTCGGCTTCCCGCGCGGTTCGGCCTCCGCGTGGCGCGCGGTCACAGACGGCTCAGGGACGCCGTGGCCAGCAGGACCTCCCGGACCGCCGTCCGGTCGCCCGAGTGCCCCGCGGCCGCCTCGGCCGGGGGGACGTGGCCCGCGGCCAGCCGGCAGAACTCGACGCCGTCCAGGGCGAGGTGGGCCACCTCGTGCTCCGGCGAGGCCGCGGCCCCGGGCGAGTCGAGGGGGATCAGCCACTCGCCGCCGCCCGTCCCCTCGATCTCCAGCCGCAGGCTCCGGCCCGGCGCGCCCGCCGCCACCAGGTGCCGTCCCCGGGGCGCGGGTTCGGCCAGGCCCGCCCGGCGCCGGGCGGCGAGCGACTGCGGCAGCGTCCGCGCCGCGAGGTCGATCATCCCGTGCAGATGGCGCGGCGCGGGCGGCTCGTAGGGGTAGTCGACCGCCTCCGCGATGTCGTCCGCGTGCACCCAGCACTCGAAGGCCCGGTCCAGGAGTGCGTCGCGGAGGGGCAGCGTGTGCTCGCCGTACGACACGGCCGGCTCCCCGCCGCTGCCGCCCGCGAACGCGGCCGTCCGGACGAGGGCATGGCTCTGCTCCCGCCAGGGCCCGCGGACCGCCCGGGTGGGCGGCACCCGCGCGGCACGCCAGTACGCCTCGGTGCGCGCGGTGGGGGAGCCCTCGACGACACCGGGGGAGTCCTGCGCCTCCTTGTCGGCGCCCGCCTCAGCGAGCGGGTCGTCCAGGCCGAGCGCGGAGGCCACCAGCCCGTCCACGCACCACAGGTGGGTCAGGACGCCGGCGACCGTCGTACGGCGGGCGGCCGGTTCCCGTCCGTCGAACCAGCGCAGCCGCACCGGCGCGTGCCACTCCGCGTCGCCGAAGTCCTGCAGCAGGGCGTCCAGACGGGCCGTCTCCGCGTCGTACGGCGCCACCCAGGGGGGCACCGGGATGCGCGGCCTGCGGCGTTCGAGGCAGGTGTCCAGGACGCGGGTGCGCAGCCCGGGGTCGAGGTCGAGGCTCTCGGGCGGGTGCAGCAGTCCGACGGCGTCGCGCAGCCGCAGCGCCTCCTCGGCGCAGGGGCCGCACTCGCCGAGGTGCTCCTCCACGGCCGCCGTCTCCTCGGCGGAGCAGGCGGCCAGCGCCCAGGCGCCGAGCAGCGACATCAGCACCCGGTGCTCCAGCGCGGGCCCGGCGGGCGGGCGCGGGGCGGGCGGCGGCGTCCGGCCGCCGTCCTCCACGGAGGCGCGCGGCGGCGGGACGCGCGGCGCGCGGTCCTGCCCGCCGTGCTTCCGCGACTCCTCGGGGTTCCCGGGGCCGTCGTTCACACCGGACCCCCCGGTTCCGGGACGGTGTCGTGGGCCGTGGCGAGCAGTTGCAGGCCGAGCCGCAGCCGGCGGCGTGCCTCGTCCTCGGTGATGCCAAGGTCTGCGGCGGTCTGGCGGTAGTCCCGGCGCTGGAAGTAGGCCCGCTCCAGGGCCGCCTTCAGCGGGGCCGGCAGGGAGGTGGCGATGTAGTCGGCGCGGGCGGCGACGGACGCGCGCCGCACGGTGCGCTCCAGTTCCCGCTCCGGGTCGGGTTCCGCGTCCGGCTCCCCGGTGCCGGTGCCGGTCGCCGCCCGTCCGTGGCCGCCGGCCGCCCGCAGCCGCCGTACCGCGAGCCGGTGGGTGACCTCCGCGACCCAGGAGCGCAGGGGGCCCTGTTCGGGGTCGTAGGTGTCCGGGTGTTCCCAGAGGTGGACGAACACCTCGCGGGTGAGGGCGTCGGCGGCGCTGTCCTCGCCGAGGACGCGGTGGGCCAGCCCGTGCACGAGGGTGGCGTACCGGTCGTAGAGCTCGCCGAGCGCCGCGGCCTCGCCGTGGGCCAGCCGCTGCTGCATCCGCCGGTCCCGGCGGGGCGGTGCGTCCTTCCTCACCATCCGGTGCCTCCCCTCCCGGCGCTGCCCGCGTTCCCCGTCCCAGCCTGTGCCCAGGGCCTTCTCGAATGTAGTCGGCATGCTCGGGGGCGTACGCCCCTTTGTGACAATGCGCGCCCCGCCCGGCCGCGGATGGTAGAGGAGATCATCCGGGCCTCCGGTACAAGGCGTGACAAGGCGAGATCAACATTGCGCGAAAGCGACTGGAGTCGACCGAACTTGTTTGGAATGGCTCATATACCACAGGCAATGGGAAGAGAACAGGTGTTTCATGGTGGTGCGGTGGGGAAGGCGCGCCGACGAAAAGCGTAGGGACGAGTTCCGGTTGGGGGTTCGGGCCGGGGCGGTGGTTTCGGCGGTCAGTGGACGGGCGGGCGAGTGAGAGGCGTTGGCGGTGGCGCTCACGGTGACGGAGACCGGGCACGGTGATTGGGCCGTGCTCCGTGTGTCGGGGGAACTGGATCTGGTGACCGCGCCGACGCTCCGCGGGCGCGTGCACGACGTGGTGGCGGAGGGCCGACACCGGCTCGTCCTCGACCTCTCCGGGGTGTTCTTCTGCGATTCCAGCGGCGTCGGCGTCCTCATCGCCGCGCGCCGTCTGATCCGCTCCTGCCGGGGGCGGCTGCGGCTGATCCTGCCCGCGCACGGCACCGAGGAGGGCTCGCACGTCAACCGGGTGCTCGCCGCGCTCGGCGTGCGCCGTCTGTTCGACGTCTACCCGGACGTCACGGTCGCGCTCATGGACGACGCCGACCCGCTCTCGGCCTGAGGCGGCCGAAGACGGGCCGGAGGCGAGCCCGCAGACGGGCCCGCAGACGGGCCCGCAGACGGGCCGGAGACGGGCCGGAGGCGGGCCGAGGGCCGGCGTGACACCCGCGCGACGCGCCCCGGGGTGTATGTCACACGTGTGTGCGGGTTTTCCCCAGACCTGTCGCGGAAACCCCCCGGTCCTGGCACAAGAGCGGTTCTCCCCCTCCGCGCGGCGCTCCGGCGTCGTACGCTCCGGGCGGGAGAACCCGACGTCATGTGAGGCGGCGCGAGGACACATGGTCAGCACCGAGTACGAACGCAGGATCGCGGCCCGGTTCGCCGGCTTCGACCAGGACGGCAACGGCCGGATCGACCGCGAGGACTTCAGCGCGGCGGCCAAGGCGCTGCTCGCCGAGTTCGGTACCACGGCCCGCTGCGACAAGGGCCAGGCCCTCTACGTGGGGGCCGAGGCCTTCTGGCAGGGCATGGCCGCGATGGCCGACCGGGACGGCGACCAGCGCATCACCCGGGAGGAGTTCGTCGGCGGCGCGGTCAAGCGGCTGCGGGACAACCCCGACCGGTTCGCGGAGATCGCCCGCCCCTTCCTCCACGCGGCCTTCGCCGTGGTGGACGGCGACGGGGACGGAGCGGTCACGGTCGAGGAGACCGCACGGGCGCTGCGGGTGCTCGGCGTCCCGGAGGACGTCGCCGCGGCGTCCGCGGGGGCCCTGGACGCCGACGCGGACGGCCGGATCGCCGAACAGGAGGTCGTGGCGGCCTTCGCCCGCTACTTCACCGTCCCGGAGTGAGTGCCCCGCGGGCGGCGTCCCGGAGCGAGCGCCCCGAGTGATCGACGGTCGGTGACGGAGAGTCAGGGCGGGGCCGCGTCCCGCCGCCGACTCGTCACGGACCGTCGCCGCCGGATGTCTCCGGTACCTTGTGGTGGATGCGAGTGGTGCAGAGGCCGGGCCCGGGTGGTGCGGCGCCGCGAAGGGCGCCGTGCGCCGCGATGTGCGCCGCTCGCAGGGCAGGGCGGACCGTCGCCACTGCTTGTTCGACTCACCGGAGCAGGCGTCGCACAGTATGCCGTACGCGTACTCCTTCGCGCTGGAATATGCCCGAAGCGCTTGTTGAGGTGACTGTACGTCAACCATGCTGCCCTGCAAGGGAATCACGTTCCGTGATCCCGGTTCAGTGCGTGCAGAGGATGACCACGACCGTGGCGCCCGTGGGGCGCGAGGCGATGTGTCCGCCGGTTCGGATGGTGTGAGCGGTGCAGGTGCTTCAAGTGCAGCTGGAGATCCGGCCCGACCCCGCTGAGGTGGGGCGGGCCCGGAAGTGGGCCCGCTCGCGGCTCGCGGGGTCGGGCATAAGCGCCGACGAGCCCGTGGCCGAGACGCTGGTGCTGCTCGTCTCCGAACTCGTCACCAACGCCGTGGTGCACACCGGGTGTCCGGCCGTGCTGCGGCTGCTGCTGACGGGCGTGTGCGAGGACGCCGCCGGCGGCCCCGCCGGGACGGTACGGCTGGAGGTGGCCGACTCCTGCGACCGGGCGCCGGCGCCGAGATGCGCCGACGGCGACGCCACCGGCGGCCGCGGCCTCGCCCTCGTCGACGGCCTCGCCGACCGCTGGGGCTGGACCCGCGAGGGCTCCGGCAAGCGCATCTGGTGCGAGATGGACCGCGGCGCGGCGGGGAGCCCCGAACCCCGCGTCGGTACGAGGACGGCCGCGGCCCACGGGGACTTCGCCTTCGAGGCGGTCTAGGACCGTCGGGCCCGGGCCTCACGGGTCCGGGACCGTCGTACGGCGGGTGCCCCGGGGCCCGGCGGGGACGCGCGCCCGGGCGTGCGGTCGCACGGGCGCCCTTCCCGGATGCGGGCGTGCGGGGCGTGCGCCGGGGTGTGCCCCCGTGCGCGAAAGAGGAAAAAGGGCATAACGGACCAATCGCCGAACGGGTGTTGACGTACGGTGTCCGTTTGATCACGCTTGTGGTGAGCGATTCGCGGTGAGGGGACGGCGAGGGTGCCGGTGACGGAGGGCCTCGGCGAGTGCGGGTCGCGTTCGGCGGTCGGGCTCCGACGGGGCGCGGGAGTCCTCGCGGGCGAGGGATCCGGCGAGGAGCGGGCGGGCACGCCGGAGCCGGATGGCGGCGCGCGGTCCCGTGCCCGGGGCGGGCGGTGGCGCGCCGCCAGCCGCTGCGCCGAACTTGTCCACAGCCTGTGGACAAACATGCGGGATGCCGCACGGGCCCAGGGCGAGGTCTAGGGCCTCTCGTTTGGATCATCCCGGCGTCGCGGGGTCCGGCACGCGCCTCTGCGGCGTTGTCGTCGGTTGCCAGGGCTCCGCCCTGGCGCCCTCCTCCGCCTTGCAGCCGCACGCACCGG
>BNBP01000004.1 GCA_014656015.1 Streptomyces griseoaurantiacus
CCGGGTGACACCCGGGGGCCGGCCACCGCCTCGTCTCACTGCGGTGCCGCCTCGTCCGCGCGACCGCGTTCCCGGGCGCCCTCCCGGGTGCGGCCCGCCGACACCAGCCGGCGCGGATGACGGCGCAGGTACTCCCCCTCCAGTTGCGCCATCCGCTCGTTGTGCGCGCGCAGCGCGTCGTCCGAGCCGTGGAGCAGGGTGTCGTGGCGTGTGCGGTGGATGGTCTCCAGCTCTTGCATCAGCTGGTCCTCACTGAATCGGCCCGGGTCGATCCCGGTCGTCGCGGTGGCCCGCTCGTCGTGTTCGTTCATGGGGTGCGGGTACCCGCTCCCGACGCGATACCTCCGAGCACCACCCGGGAGTGAGCCATGGATCTCGCCTTTCTGCAGCCTCTGTACGAACGGCCCGGGCCTTGGGCCTCCGTGTACATGGACACCTCGCGGCACACGGAGTCGACGGCGCACGAACGCCACCTGACCGCCCAGTCGCTCGCCGGGGAACTGGCCCGCCAGGGTGCGGACGAGGCGACCTGCCAGGCGGTGCGCTCGGCCCTCGAGGAGTTGCGGCACTCCTCCGAACCCCACGGCAGGGCACTGTTCGCCCGCGGCGGTGAGGTGGTGCTCGATCCCCCGCTGGCCGAGCGGCCGGCGGGCGGTTCCTCCGCCTGCTGGGCGCCGTTGCCGCGGACCACTCCGCTGCTCGAGCTCGCGGGAGAGGACCCGGTGTGCGTGGTGGCCTACCTGGACCGTGAGGGTGCCGACTTCGAACTGCGCGGGGCACTGGGCAGCTCGGACGCCGGGACGGTGACCGGCCGGCAGTGGCCGCTGCACCGCACGGCTTCGGCGGACTGGTCGGAGCGGCACTTCCAGCTCAAGGTGGAGAACACCTGGGAGCACAACGCGGCGGAGGTCGCCGAGGCGCTGGCGGCCTGCCAGGAGGAGACCGGCGCGGATCTGGTGATCCTCGTCGGCGAGGAGCGGGAGCGGCACAGCGTGCACGGGCGGCTGCCGCAGCAGGTGCGGGACCGGACCGTGGAGGCCCCGCACGGGGCGGGCAGCCGGCTGCTGGACGAGGATGTCGAGCGCATCCGCGCCGATCATGTGCGCCACCGGGCCGAGGAGGACCTGGAGCGGTTCCTGGCGGCGCGGTCGCCGGACGCTCAGGGGCGGCCGCTGGCCGTCGAGGGCGTGCCGGCGGTGATCGAGGCGGCGCGGGAGCACCGCATCGACGAGCTGCTGGTCCTGCCGGACGGGGCGGACGCGCACCGGGAGGTGTGGGTCGGCGAGGACGCGGACCAGGTGGCGGTGCGGCGGACCGAGCTGAAGACGCTGGGCGAGCAGCGCTCCTGGGCCGCCCGGGCGGACGACGCGCTGGTGCGGGCGGCCGTCGCGACGGGTGCGCCGGCGATCTCGGTCGCGCCGGCCCAGCCGTCGACCCGCGCGGAGGCCCCCGTCGGCGGCCTCGGGGCGCTGCTGCGCTGGAAGTAGCCCACGCGGCCGGAGGGGCACCCACACGGCCGTACGCACACGGCATCACGGCCATACACACAAGGCGTCCCGCAGGGTAGACGCTCCGCATGACGCCGAATGTCGACCTTCCCTTCCGGCCGTCGGGCCGGCACTCCCTCCGGGGCCGTCTGCTCACCGCCGACCGGCGGGTGTTCGAGGCCGTCGCCGCGCGCCACTGGCCCGGCGCCGACGCCGTGCTGCCCCGGCTGAGCCGTGCGGCGAACCACGGGGTGCTGTGGATGGCCGGAGCCGCCGCGCTCACCGCCGCCCGCACCCCCCGCGGCCGGCGCGCGGCCGCCCGCGGTCTCGCCTCCCTCGCGCTCGCCTCCGCCGCCATCAACACCCTCGGCAAGCGCACGATCCGCCGCACCCGCCCCGTACTGGACCCGGTGCCGCTCGCCCGGCGGCTCAAGCGGCAGCCGTTCACGACCTCCTTCCCCTCCGGGCACGCCGCCTCGGCCGCGGCCTTCGCCGCCGGGGTCGCGCTGGAGTCGCGCGGGCTGGGGGCGGCCGTGGCACCAGTGGCGACGGCGGTCGCGGTCTCCCGCGTGTACACCGGCGTGCACTACCCCAGTGACGTCCTCGCGGGCGCCGCCCTCGGCGTCGGCGCCGCCCTCGCCGTGCGGGGTCTGGTGCCCACCCGCGACCAGCTCCCCTCCCCCGGCCGGCCGCACGCCGACGCTCCCGCGCTTCCCGCCGGTGAGGGACTGGTCGTCGTCGCCAACCGGGCCTCGGGCACCTCGGACCGGGTGCGGGCCCTGCACGAGCTGCTGCCGCGCGCCGAGATCGTGGAGTGCGAGCCGGAGGACGTGCGGGACGAACTGGAGAAGGCCGCCGCCCACGCGCGAGTGCTCGGCGTGTGCGGCGGCGACGGCACGGTGAACGCCGCCGCGGAGAGCGCCGTGCGCCACGCGCTGCCGCTCGCGGTCGTGCCCGGCGGCACCCTCAACCACTTCGCCCAGGACCTGTGCATCGAGGACGTCCGCGATCTGGCCCGTGCGCTGGAGCGCGGGGACGCCGTCCGGGTGGACATGGGCCGCTGGTCGACCCCGGAGCGGGACGGCGTCTTCATCAACACGTTCAGCCTGGGCGTCTACCCGGAGTTGGTGCGTGAGCGGGAGCGCTGGTCGCACCGGATCGGCGCGTGGCCGGCCGGGCTGCTGGCCGCGCTGAAGGTGCTGCGCGCCGACCGGCATCCGCTGGAGGCCGAGATCAAGGGCCGGGCGCACCCGCTGTGGCTGCTGTTCGCGGGCAACGGCACGTACCACCGGCTGGGTCTCGCCCCCGGCCGCCGCTACGACCTGGCGGACGGGAAGCTCGACGTGCGGGTCGTGCACGGCGGGCGGCGCCCCGCGCTGCGTCTGCTGTCCGCGGCCGCCGCGGGTCCGCTCACCCGCTCCCCCGCGCATGCCGCGGTGCGGGTGCGCCGGCTGCGGCTCGACGGGGTCGCGCCGGGCACGCTGCTGGCCTACGACGGCGAGGTCACCGAGGTGGAGGGCACGATCACCCTGTTCAAGCAGCCGGAGGCCCTGACGGTGTACCGGCCCCTGGCGTGACGGCACCCCGCAGCGACCTTGTCCATCCAGCGAGACAACTCGTCTCACCATGCGGTGAACGGCATACGGTGTTCCGCACGGTCCCACGGTGCGGCGGGTGCGGCGGTGCCGCGCCCCGCGCATCGCGGGGCCGCACGTCGTGTACCCGTACGCCCGTACGTCGTGAAGGGGAGAGACGCCATGTCGAAACCGCGGGAGACCGCCGTCTACACGCACGGCCACCACGAGTCCGTGCTGCGCTCGCACACCTGGCGGACCGCCGCCAACTCGGCGGGCTACCTCCTGGGCTCGCTGAAGCCGCACATGAAGGTCCTGGACATCGGCTGCGGGCCCGGCACCATCACCGCCGACCTGGCGGAACTGGTCCCCGACGGCCATGTCACGGGCGTCGACCGCGCCCCGGAGATCCTGGAGCAGGCCCGGGCCACGGCGACGGGACGCGGGCTGACGAACATCGACTTCGCGGTCGCCGACGTCCACGCCCTGGAATACCCCGACGACACCTTCTGCGTGGTCCACGCGCACCAGGTGCTCCAGCACGTGGGCGACCCCGTACAGGCCCTGCGCGAGATGGTGCGGGTCACCAGGCCGGGCGGCTTCGTCGCGGTACGGGACTCCGACTACGCGGCGATGACCTGGTACCCCCTGGTGCCCGGCCTGGACGACTGGCTGGACCTGTACCGCCGGGTGGCGCGCGCCAACGGGGGCGAGCCGGACGCGGGACGGCGGCTGTACTCCTGGGCACTGGAGGCGGGGCTCACCGACGTGACCGCCACGTCGAGCACCTGGACCTTCGCCACCGAGGAGGAGCGGGCCTGGTGGAGCGGCCTGTGGGCGGACCGCACCCTCGCCTCCGCGTACGCCGGGCGGGCCACCTCGGGCGGGCACGCGGACGAGGAGCAGCTCCGGTCGGTGTCCGAGGCGTGGCGCGCCTGGGGGCGCCGGTCCGACGGCTGGTTCGCGGTCCTGCACGCGGAGATTCTGGGCCGCAAGCGAGCCTGAAAACGTAATTCCGGGCAATAAGAATCGCAGGAGGTACACAATCATGGTTCCCATTCTGCTGGTTCTGCTGCTCGCCCTCATTCTCTTCGGTGCCGGCTTCGCGGTGAAAATCCTGTGGTGGATCGCGCTCGTGGTGCTGGTGGTATGGCTTCTCGGATTCCTGGTGCGCGGTACGAGTTCCTCCGGCTCCAGGGGCCGATGGTACAGGTGGTAATCGCAGTACGAGAGTGCGAGAAGAGCCCCCGCGAAATTCCGCGGGGGCTCTTCTCGTATGCCGTGCGAAGGGGCAGAAAAAAGGCGGTCGGGTTCGCCTCAGTCGCGCGGGAGGAGCGGGCCGAGCGGCCCGAGGTCCAGGTTGAGGTCCTCGGGCCGCAGGCCGTAACGCTCGCGCAGCTCGGTCATCCGGTCCTCGAGCAGCATCAGGGTCAACCCGATGCGTTCCTCCTGCTCCTCGGTGAGGTCGCCGGTGTCGAAGCGGCGTACCGCCTGGCGTTCCATGAGCTGGCGCAGCAGCTCGACGACGGTCAGCACGAGCTTGATGAGGTCGCGCTCGACCGTGTCGGGCTCCAGCTCCATCCGCCGGCGCGGCCGTCCTTCGTGCCCGCCCTCGTTCGCCTCGTTGCCGGTCGTGCCGTTGCCGGTCGTGCCACTGTCGGTCGTGCCACTGTCGGTCATGATCATTCGGCCTCCGGCCAGGGCGAGGGGACGTTCTCGTTGACGGAGCTGATCAAGGCGTTGAGATCGATGCGGACGAGATCGACGTCCGCGATGCGCAGGGTGACGTCCCCGGTGATCACCACGCCGCCCGCGAGCAGCCGGTCGAGCAGGTCGACCAGCGCGATCTCCCGGCGTTCGACGACCGTCACGTCGGCTCCCCCGCGCTCTCCTCGGCGAGTCCGGTGAACGAGTACGCCGCCCACGGCCCGGTCAGCTCGACCCGGATTCCGGGGGTGTCGTCCTTCGTGCGGTCCACCAGCGTCACGAATTCCTCGGAACGCGCCCGCGGCACCAGATAGGCCGCGTTCAGCACATTGCGGCCCGCGGCACCCGAGAGCTGGGGGTTCTGCGGGGCGTGCAGCCGGGAATCCTCCGCCTGCGCGGAAAGCGACTTGTGCAGCCGGCGGGCGAATTCCTCGACTTGTCGCCACTGCTCCTCGCGGGCCGTGGTGCGCATACGGCGCTGCCGGAGGTAGTCCCGCCCGGACATGGCCTTCGGGGCGGCGCTCCCGGTACGCGCTCCGGTGCCCTCGCCCCCGTCACCACCGCCTTCTCCGTCGGCGTTCTCCATGAAGATCTTGACGCCCCATTCGACGCGTCCGTCCAGCCGGTCCAGCGCGTGCCGGAACGCGTCCTCGCGCTTTTCCATCATCACGCGGACGGCGCTGTCGTCGCGGAACACCGTGGCCATCCGCAACGGCAGCGGCGTGGTGACTCCGGTGAGCGCGTCGATGACGTTCTGGTGGGCGCGGGCCGTGGCGGTGAGCCAGTCCATGTCCTCCAGCCGGGTCCGCAGCGCCTCCTCGGAGAAGTCGGAATCCGGGACCTGGCTGACGACGGCGATCAACCCGTGGTGCTCGAGCTGGCGGGCCGGAGCACCCGCCACCCCCCTCAGCTCTGCCTGGAGGGGGGCGGTGAGGGGGCGGCAGACTGCGTAGACGTACCGCAACGCGGTCATGGGGACTCCTCCCTGCGGGGGGTGCGGGGGGCGGCACCCTCGACGAGCTCCTGCTCCTCGCCGTGAGTACCACCCTCCAGCCGCTCCAGTCGGGCGCGCAGCTCGGCGTTCTCACGCCGCAGTTCCTGGCGCCTGGCACGGGAGGAGAGCGCCGGGTCGTCCTCCCACCAGTCGATACCCATCTCCTTGGCCTTGTCGACGGAGGCGACGACGAGGCGCAGCTTGATGGTGAGCAGTTCGATGTCGAGCAGGTTGATCTTGATGTCACCGGCGATCACGATGCCCTTGTCGAGCACCCGTTCGAGGATGTCGGCCAGGTTGGCGCCGCCGGCGGGGGCGCCGTAGGGGTCGGGGAGTCTGGCGGGTGTCGTCATCGCCGGCTCCCGGAGGCGAGCCGCTCGTCCTCGGGCTCGGCCTCGGGCTCGTCCTCGTACTCGGTCTCCTCCTCGTAACCCTCCTCGGGCTCCGTGTCCTCGGCGGGCTCGTCCCCGTCCTCGGCGTCCTCGGCGGCCTCGGGCTCCCCGGAGTCCTCGGCGTCCTCGGCGTCCTCGTACTCGGCTTCGCCCTCCTCGTACTCGCCCTCGGGCTCGTCCTCGTAGGCGCCCTCCTCCTCGTCCTCGTAGCCCTCCTCGGGCTCCTCGGACTCGTCGGCGGCCTCGGCGTCCTCGGGCTGCTCGGCGCCCTCTGTGTCCTCGCCGTTCTCGCCGTTCTCGCCGTCCTCGCCGTCCTCCTGGCGCTGGTCCTCCTCCTGCTCCTCCTCGGCGACCGCGTCCTCGTGGCTGCGGACGACCTCGCCGTCGCGGATCTCGCCGCGCCAGCCGTCCGAGGCCTCGCCCTTGAGGGTGAGGAAGCGGACGTAGTTCTTGAGGTCCAGGCGGGCCCGGCGGCCCTGGGCGCGCCAGATGTTGCCCGTCTTCTCGAACAGCCCGGAGGGGTAGTACTCGATGACCAGCAGCACCCGGGTGAGGTTCTCCCCGAGGGAGTGGAAGGAGACGACGCCCTTGGTGGTGCCCTTGGCGCCCTCCGAACTCCAGGAGATCCGGTCGTCGGGGATCTGCTCGGTGGTCTTGGCCTTCCAGCTCCGGTTGGACCAGAACACCTTCATCTGCCAGTCGGAGCTGGTGTCGTCGGAGCGGCTCGCGCTCTTGACGCCCTTGGCGAAGGTGCTGAAGTCCTGGTACTGCGTCCACTGGTCGTAGGCGGTGCGCAGCGGCACGCCCACGTCGACGGACTCCAGGATGACGGTGGGCTTCTGACCCGATCCGCCGCCCTTGCGCTTGCCCTTGCCACCGCCGGTGAGGTTCTTGACGGCGCCGGTGACGCTGTCCTTGGCCCGTCCGGCGCCCAGCTCGAGGGCGGAGCGCAGCGGCCCCTTCCCTTCGGCGATCTTGCGGCCGCCGTCCAGGGCGAGCTTGGCGAAGCCGGGGCTGTTGCCCTCGGCGATGTCGTTGAGCTTGCCGGTCGTCTCGCCGAGCTTGCGGCCGAGACCGGCCAGCGCGCGTTCGGCCTGGGCGCCCAGGTAGCTCTGCAGTTCGCTCTTGAGGCGGTCGACCGCCTCGCTGCGGGCGACCCCGGAGAGGCCTCCCGTCGCCTTGCCGGCCGCGGATCCCACGGTGTCGGCCATGGTCACCGCCTCCCTTCACCGGACTGGCCGCCGGTGGCGCGGCGGGCGGTGCCCCTGGCCGCGGCGGTCTTCCTGGCCGGTGCCTTCTTCGCGGTGCGTGCGGTCTTCTTGGCGGCGCCCCCGGCTCCACCGGCGGCCCCGTCGCCCTCGCCCGTCCGCTTGGCGGGGGCCTTCTTGGCCGCCTTGCGGGCGGGCGCCTTCTTCGCGGGACGGCGGCGCGGGGCCTCGTCCCGGTCCTTCGAGCGGTCCGCCGAGCGGTCCTCGTCGCCGGAGCGGTCCTTCGAGCGGTCCTCGGCGGACTCCTGCTCCTCGCGGCCGCGGTCCTCGTCCTCCTCGACGCCTTCGTCGCCGTCACCGGCGTCGTCGGCGTCGTCGGCGGTCCCGGGGAGGACACCGGAGGCCTGGTCGCGGAGCTGACCGGTGCGGCTGTGCAGCCGGTCGGCGAGCGTGGAGATCTGCCGCTCCACGAGTGCGCCGGAGGCGGCCTTGCCGACCCCGCGCAGATCCTGGCGGAGCTGGTCGCCGATCTCCTTGAACTGCGGATTGCTCTTGAGCTGCTGGCTCACCAGGTCGGCCACGGCGCGCGGGCTGAGCTGCATCTTCTTGCCCGCGACGAGCGTGCCGACGGCGAAGGCCATCTTCATCTTCTTGGTACGTCCCAGGACGTACCCGGCCCCTATGGCGAGGCCCAATGCCGTTCGGTTCATCATGCCGTCCCGTTGTCCGTCGACCCTGTGCGGCCCATGCCGATCTCCATGCGGTCCAGAAGCGCGTCCTCCTGTACGTCGAACTCTTCCTCGGTGATCTCGCCCGCCTCGAGACGGCGCTCGAGCTGGGCGAGCTCGGCCCGGATGTTCGCCGGGTCGTAGTACTGGCGCTCCGCCTCGGCGACCACCTGTCTGATCGCCCAGTAGCTGCCGCGCGCCGGTGCGAGCGGCAGCATCAGGACCTCGCTGAGCAGTCCCATGGCCTACTCCTCGGCCGCCACCGTGCCGCTCGGCGTCCTGGCGGGCTCGGCGGGGCCCGGCTCGACGAAGCTGTAGGGCGGCAGCGGCCCGTTGACCCGCAGTTCGAGGTGCGGGTTGTTCTTGCGGACCTCGTCGACGGCCTCCACGAAGCGCGCGGAGCCGTCACGGGGCACCAGGAACGAGACGTTGGCGAGCCAGCCGGTGGAGTCGGGGCCGGGGCTGACCGCCTCGGCGGCCGGCTCGAGCTGCCGCCGCACCTCGTCGGCGTCCGTCGACTCCAGGCGCTGCACGGCCTGCGCGACCATCTCGCCGAGCCGCAGCTTGTCCTCGTGGCTCCCGCCGCCGGAGCGCCGGTTGGACTCCGCGAGGGCGCGCAGCTCCGGGTTCTCGGACATGACGCGGTAGAGCACGGCCTCCTCGTTGTGGGTGGCCTTGATGTTGTACTCGACGCGGCCGTCCAGGGCGGCGAGCCGCTCCCGGTAGTGCTCGGCCCGCTCCTGCAGCACCTGGGCGACGGCGTCGTCGTCCGGGGCGAGGCTGCCGAAACGCATCGGCAGCACGGAGCCGCCCGCACCCGCCTCGCTCAGCACGGTCTGGTGGGCGAGCAGGTCCCTGCGCTTGGGGCGCAGCCCCTCGGGGGCGTCACTGACGATGGCCGTCAGGCCGCCTCCCTCGACGGTCCTGAGCGGGCGGGCCGGGTCACCGACACCGGCCAGTTCCTCCGGGAGCGAGGAGTGCGAGCCCGCGGTGATGCCGTAGACGTACGTGCTCACTCCGACTCCTCCTTCTTGCGTGCGGGGGCCCGGCGGGCCCGCGGCCGCGACTCGCTCCGGCTCTCCTCGCCACGGCCCTCGTCACGGGCCTGGCTGAAGGCGTCGGATATCGTCTGCGCGGCACCCGACAGGGCGCCCTTGGACTTGCCGCGCGCGCCGGACTCGGTCATCTCACCGACCAGTTCGGGCAGGCCGGTGCTCTTGTTGGGGCCCGACTCCAGGTCGAGCCGGTTGCAGGCCTCGGCGAAGCGCAGGTAGGTGTCGACGCTGGCCACGACGACCCGGACGTCGATCTTCAGAATCTCGATGCCTACGAGGGACACACGGACGAACGCGTCGATCACCAATCCCCGGTCGAGGACGAGTTCGAGAACGTCGTAGAGGCCGCTGGAGCCGCCTCCACCTCCGGACTGCTGGGCCGGAACTACGGACATACCGGTGATGCCTCCTTCTATGACGTGTGCGGGGTGTCTCTGCCGCCGGGAAGGGTGTCCTGTCAGCCGCCCGACCGGCGGTCGGACCGGCCGCGCTCGTAGCGGCGGACCCGTCGGTAACCGGCCAGGTCGCCCTCGGCGGTCAGTTCCACCTCGTAGCTGGCGAGCAGGCTCATCGTGTCGGGGACGCGGGACAGTTCCAGGACCTCGATCTCCAGGCTCCAGCCGTCGTCCGTGCGCGCGAAGGACGACACGGATTCGGCCTCCAGACCGGTGAGTTCGACGAACTGCGCGCTTCCCTTGCGCACGACTTCCATCGGCGTCATGGCTTTTCTTCTCGTGCTTCCCCGGGCCTCCTCGGCCTCGTCGGACTTCTCGGACCTGCTGGTCCGTTCGGATGAATCTCGTGAATTCGATGCATGGGATGTGTTCGACATGGCCACCTCGTAAAGCGGGTGCCCCGCGTCTCCCTCGCAAACCTGTGGGGGCGGTTTTGAGACAGCGGGATGCCGCTCCGCGCTGTTTCCCGGCGTCACGGCCCGGTCAGCGCAGGGCGTCGAGCCGGCGGCGGGCCGGGCCGAGGGCGCGCCCGGTGCGTGGCAGCTCGCGCCAGGGGCCGGTGCGGGCCTGGTCGACGGCGTCGGCGAGGGTCCAGCGGCGGGCGTGCAGGCCGGGGTCGTCGAGCTGCTCCCAGGCCAGCGGCGCGGCCACGGGGGCGCCGGGCAGGGCGCGCACGCTCCAGGGGGCGACGGCGGTCTGCGCGTAGGCGTTGCGCTGCACGTCCAGGTAGAGGCGGTCGCCGCGGTCCTTCTTGCGGGCGGCGGTGGTGAGCCGGTCGGGGTGGGCGGCGGCGAGGGTGTCGGCGACGTCCCGCGCGAAGGCGCGCACCTCCTCGTAGCCGTGCCGCCCGTCGAGCGGGACGATCACGTGCAGGCCCCGGGAGCCGGTGGTCATCAGGGCGGAGGGCAACCGCAGTTCCCCGAGCAGCTCCCCCAGATGCCGGGCGGTCTCCCGGACCAGGGGGAAGTCGTCCTCCCCGGCTGGATCCAGGTCGAAGACCAGCCGGTCGGGGCGGTCGAGGTTCCCGCTCCGGGAGAGCCAGCGGTGCAGGGTGAGGCACGCCTGGTCGGCGAGGTAGACCAAGGTGGCCGTGTTCTGGCACACCGGGTGGCAGACCGTGCCGCCCTCCTTCGCCACCTCGACCCGGGCGATCCAGTCGGGGTAGTGCGGGGAGACGTTCTTCTGCATGAAGCGCGGCCCCCCGGCGCCGTCCGGATGCCGTTCCAGCATGAGCGGCCGGTCGCGGAGCTGCGGCAGGAGGTACGGGGCGACGGACCGGTAGTACTCGACCAGATCGGCCTTGGTGTACTCCGGGCCGCCGCTCCCGTCCCCGCCGCCGCTCCCGTCCCCGTCCCCACCGCCGGGCGGCGGGAAGAGCACCTTGTCCGGCCGGTGGATCCGGAGGGTGTGCCGGCCCGCCCGTACGCTCCGCCCGCCGCTCATCTCAGCGCACCACGGCCTGTTCCACGAGCAGCCGGGCCGCGGCCGCGATGGACTCGGCGTCGATGCCCGCGGCGTGCAGCTGCTCCTCCGGGGAGGCCGATCCGGGCATGTTCCGCACGGCGAGGCGCACCAGGCGCGGCACCGGGCGGCCGTCGCCGAAGGCGTCGAGCACGGCGTCGCCGAGGCCGCCCTCCTCGTGGTGGTCCTCGACGGTGATCAGGCAGCCGGTCTGCTCGGCGGCCTCGCGCAGGGTGCGCCGATCGACGGGCTTGACCGAGTACAGGTCGACGACGCGGACCCGGATGCCGGACTCGGCGAGGCTGTCGGCGGCGGCCAGCGCCTCGTGGACGGTGACACCGGCGGCGACCAGGGTGAGCCGGTCCTCCTCGGAGGAGCGCAGCACCTTGCTGCCGCCGACGGGGAACTCCTCCTCGGGCCCGTAGAGCACCGGGGCCTCGCCGCGCGAGGTGCGCAGGTAGCGGATGCCGTCGAGGCCCGCCATGGCGGCGGTGAGCTTGGCGGTCTGGTTGGCGTCGCACGGGTACAGCACGGTCGAGCCGTACACGGAGCGGAACATCGCCAGGTCCTCCAGGCCCATCTGCGAGGGGCCGTCCTGCCCGATGGAGACACCGGCGTGCGAGCCGTTGACGCAGATCCCGGCGCCGCTGACGGCCGCCATGCGGACGAAGTCGTGCGCGCGGGAGAGGAACGCGGCGAACGTGGAGGCGTACGGCACCCAGCCGCGGGTGGCGACGCCGACGGCGGCCGCGATCATCTGCTGCTCGGCGATGTAGCACTCGATGTACCGCTCGGGGTGCTCCTTGGCGAAGAACTCCGCGCGGGTGGAGTCGCCGACCTCGCCGTCCACGACGACGACGTCCCCACGGGCGTGGCCGAGCGCGGCCAGTGCCTCGCCGAAGGCGTTGCGGGTGGCGACCTCGTCCCCCTTCTCGTAGCGGGGCAGCTCCAGGGTGCCGGTGGGCACGGAGTGCAGCGCGCGGGCCTCGGGCGGGGACTGCACCGTCACCCGCAGGTCCCGGACGCCACCCAGCTCCTCGATGGCCTCGTCGGCGTCCTTGACCGGCTTGCCGTGCAGGCCCTCGCGGTCCTCGGTGGCCTTGACGCCCTTGCCCTTGAGGGTGCGGGCGAGGATCACCGTGGGCTGTCCGGTGGTGGAGCGGGCCTCGCCGAAGGCACGGTCGACGGCCTCCACGTCGTGGCCCTCGACCTCCACGGTGTGCCAGCCGAAGGCCTTGAAACGGCGGGCGTAGGCGTCCAGGTCGTGCCCGTGGCGGGTGGCGCCGCGCTGGCCGAGCCGGTTGACGTCGACGATCGCGGTGAGGTTGTCGAGGTTCTCGTACGCGGCGTGCTCGGCGGCCTCCCAGACGGAGCCCTCGGCGAGTTCGCTGTCGCCGCACAGCACCCACACCCGGTGGTCGGCGTGGTCGAGCCGCTTTCCGGCGAGCGCGATGCCGACGCCGACCGGGAGGCCCTGGCCGAGCGAACCGGTGGCGGTCTCCACCCAGGGGAGCTGCCGGGGTGTCGGGTGCCCCTCGAGCCGGCTCCCCTGCGAGCGGAAGGTCAGCAGCTCCTCGTCGTCCACGACGCCGGCGGCCTTGTACGCCGCGTAGAGCAGCGGGGAGGCGTGGCCCTTGGAGAGGACGAACCGGTCGTTGGCGGGGTGCTGGGGGCGCGCGAAGTCGTAGCGCAGGTGGTGGGCGAGCAGGACGGCCATCAGATCGGCGGCCGACATCGAGGACGTGGGGTGCCCGGAGCCGGCGGCGGCCGCGGCACGCACACTGTCGACGCGCAACTGCTGCGCGAGCTCGGTGAGTTGCTCGTTGTTCATGAGTTCCCTTCCGTGGTCCCGGCCCCGCCGCCGGTCTTGTCGTTCTGCTTGGTCCGCTCGTTCGGCCCGCTCTGGCCGTTCGGCTTGCCCTGCTTGCCGGACCCGCTCGGCGCGCTCGGCTTGCCCTGTGCGCTCGGCTTGTCCTGCTTGTTCTGCGCGCTCGGCTTGTCCTGCTTGTTCTGCGCGCTCGGCTTGTCCTGCTTGTCCTGCTTGTTCTGCTTGCTCTGCTTGTTCTCCGCGCTCGGCTTGCTCTCGCCGTCCTGCTTCCCGGACCTGTCCGGCGCCCCGGGCATCCGGGCCAGCTCCGGCGTGTCCGTGTCCAGGGGCACCGACCAGGACCGCACGAGACCCAACTGGACGCCCTGGCGGGGCAGTACGGCGTCCAACAGCCAGTCGGCGGCGACCCGGATGCGGTTGCCGGGCATCGCGGCGAGGTGGTAGCCACGGGTGACCGCGCCCGCGAGCGGCCCCGAGAGCGGGATGCCGAGCGGGTTGGCGGCGGCCTTGACCCCGCCGAGGTCGACGACGAAACCGAGGTCGCGGTGGCGGTAGGGGCGCGGGTCGCCCTGCCCGAAGGACGCGGCGATGTTGTGGGCGCAGGTCTTGCCCTGCCGCCAGGCGTGCTGGGCGGTCATCGGGTAGTACTTCCCGGGGTCCTCCAGGTTGGGCACGGCGGCCGCGTCGCCGCAGGCGAACACCTCGGGCCTGCCGGGCACCTGGAGGGTGGGCTCGACCAGCAGCCGGCCGCGCTCCAGGGCCAGTCCGGTGGACTCGGCGAGCGGGTCGGGACGGACGCCGACGCACCACACCAGGGTGCGGGTGTCCACGGACTCGCCGTCGGTGAGCAGGACGCCCCGGGCGGTGGCCTCCTTCACGGAGGTGCCCATCCGCACCTCGACACCGCGGTCGCGCAGCACCTGGTCGGCGGTGCGCGAGAGCCGTTCGTCCAGTTCGGGCAGGACCTTCTTGGCGAGGTCGAGCAGCAGCCAGCGCGGGCGCATCCCGGAGCGCAGCGGGTGCTCCTTGACGAGGTGGTCGGTGAACATCTTCCCCTGGGCGGCAACCTCGGTGCCGGTGTAGCCGGCGCCCACGACGACGAAGGTGCAGCGGGCGGCGCACTCCTCGGGGTCCTCGGAGCTCGCGGCGAGTTCCACCTGGCGGGTGATGTGGTCGCGCAGGTAGAGGGCCTCGGGCAGGCCGCGGAAGCCGTGCGCGTGCTCGGCGATGCCGGGGATGGGCAGCAGCTTGTTGACGCTGCCGGCGGCGAGCACCAGCCGGTCGTAGGCGAGTGTGCCCTCGTCGCCCTCGGGGTTGGTGTAGTGCACCGTGCGGCCGTCGAGGTCGATGCCGTCGGCCTCGCCGAGCACCAGTTTCACCTTCGGCAGGGTGCCGGAGAGGGAGACGGTGACGCGGCGGGCCTCCAGGATGCCGGCGGACACCTGGGGCAGCAGCGGCAGGTAGAGGAAGTAGTCCGTCGGGTTGAGAAGGGTGATGTCGGCCTTGCCCCGGGCCAGCTTGGACAGGGTTCGGGCGGTCTGGTAGCCGGCGAAACCGGCTCCGACGATCAGGATGCGGGGTCGACTCACGATTCGCCTCCGGCGGTGGTCGGCATGGGTCAAGTGCTCCGGTGCTCGAACAGTCCGCGTCCCCCTGGTCAGGGCGGCCAAACGTGGCCGGGGCCGGGCGGGGCCGCGTTTCGTGGTGGTCGCCGGGGTTACCCGAACGGATGACCGAACAACCCTGTCGCGGAGGTACCCCATGCCCGAGTACGGCTATTTCCTCTCCTGCGAGGAGCACGGCCCCGCCGCACTGGTCGACCAGGCGCGGATGGCCGAGCAGGCCGGTTTCCAGGCGCTGTGGATTTCCGACCACTACCACCCGTGGCACGACGCGCAGGGGCAGAGCCCGTTCGTGTGGTCGGTCATCGGGGCGCTCTCGGAGGCGGTGTCACTGCCCATCGAGACGGCGGTGACGTGTCCGACGGTGCGCACGCACCCGGCGGTGATCGCGCAGGCCGCGGCGACCAGCGCGGTGATGACCGAGGGCCGCTTCCGGCTGGGCGTGGGCACCGGCGAGGCGCTCAACGAGCACATCCTGGGCGACGCCTGGCCGGCGGCGCACGTGCGGATGGAGATGCTGGAGGAGGCCATCCAGGTGATGCGCCGGCTGTTCACCGGCGAGGAGGTCAACCACCACGGCACGCACTACACGGTGGAGAACGCCCGCCTGTACACGATCCCCGACGAGCCGGTGCCCATCGACATCTCCGGCTTCGGCCCGGCGGCCACCTCGCTCGCCGCGCGGGTCGGGGACGGCTACATCACGATGATGCCGGACGAGTCGATGGTGGAGCAGTACCGCAAGGGAGGCGGCGGGGCGAAGCCGGTGAGCGGCGGCACGAAGGTCTGCTACGGCAGCGACAAGGACGAGGCGGTGCGCACGGTCCGGGAGCTGTGGTTCAACGAGCAGCTCCCCGGCGAGATGGGCCGGGTGCTCCCCTCCCCCAAGCACTACGAGCAGTTGAAGCCGCTGGTGACCGAGGACATGGTCCGCGAGAACCGGGTGTGCGGCGACAACCCCGAGGAGCACGCGCGGGCCCTGAAGGAGTTCGCCGACGCGGGCTTCGACCGGGTCTACGTCAACCAGATCGGCCCCGACCAGAAGGGCTTCTTCGACTTCTACCGTACGAAGGTGCTCCCGCAGCTCGCCTGAGGGACCCCGCCCCGGGTCCGGGCGGGGGGCGGCGCCCGCGAGGGCGGCCAACTACCCTGTCGGCCATGGAGATTATGGGAGCCACGCTGCGCATCTGCGTCGACGACCTGGAAGCTTCGATCCCGTTCTACGAGAGGATCGCCGGCGCCCCCGCGCAGCGCAACGCGCGGGGTGGCGTCGAGGTCGCCGCGATCGGATTCTTCCTCCTGATGAGCGGTCCCGAGGCGGAGCTGGAGATCCTCCGCAAGGTCACCGCGACCATCGCGGTGAAGGACGTGGAGGAGGCGCACCGCGAACTCGGTGCGCTGGGCGCGCAGATCGTCGCCGGGCCGATCTACACCCCGGGCGGCCGCAACATGATCGTCCGTCATCCCGACGGCTCGGTCTTCGAGTACGTGGACCGGCTCGCCGCCTCCTGACCGACCACCGGGCGGTGCCGGGGCCCCGGCACCGCCCGCCACCTCTTCTCAGCCGCCCTCCGGCCGCATCCGGAAGTCGTGGCGCGCGGGCAGCGGTTCGTCCGTGAGCCGCGCCCACAGCTCACCGAGCGCCTCCTCGCCCTCCCGCAGGTCGGCCACCTCGACCCCCTCGTCGAACACGGCCCGGGCCCCCGCCCGGTCCCCCTCCGCGAGCAGCAGCCGCGCTCCGAGCAGCCGGAACCGCCCCCGCTCCCGCACCTCCCCCGGAAGCCTCGCCCACACGGAGCGCGCCTCCGAAACGCGCCCGGCGGAGAGCAGGGCCTCCAGCGTCTCCCGTCCCAGGGCGGCCAGGGCGACGAGGCCGGCGGCACCGCCTTCGCCGGGCCCCCGGGACAGCTCGTCGAAGGCCTCCGCGTACCGGACGGCGGCCCGTTCGCCGTCCCCCGCCGCCCGGTCGGCGACGGCGAGGCAGCGCAGCAGCGGCCAGCGGAGGGACGTCCGCCGCAGCGCCCGTTCCCAGCTCCGTACGGCCTGCGCCCGGTCGCCCGCGTGCCACTGGGCGACACCGAGGTGGTACTCGGTCAGGGGCCGCGCGGCGGCGCTCTCCAGCAGATCGCGCCAGTGCGGGGCGACGAGGCTCTCGCCGGGCGGCCCCGGCTGCTCCGGCTCGGGCAGCTCCCCCGAGCGCAGCAGCCTCAGCCACGGCTCCTGCGCCTCGGTGAGGGTGCTCTCCTCGAAGGGGGTGCCCGGCAGCTTCTCCCCCGCGCACAGCACTTCGAGCGCGCCCCAGCCGGAGCCGCGGGCGAGCACCTCGCCGGGCTCGCCGTCCGCGCAGGGCAGCCAGGCCTCGTAGGCCTCCGCCACCCGGGCGTGCGGGAGCGCCTCCTCCAGCCTGCGCTCCACCTCCGTGCGCGCCCCCGCCCAGTCGCCGTGCACGGCGCCCGCGTCGGCGTGCAGCGGACCGTACGCCTCCAGCCAGCTGAACTCGCCCCGCTCGGCGAGGCGGACGTGTTCGAGCTGGGTGCGGGCCAGACCGGCCTGGATCTCGCAGTAGCCGCCGGTGCCGGGCTCGGTGAGCCATTCCTGCCAGCGGCGGCCGCCCGGGCGCGATCCCCACACGAACAGCTTGCGGCCGCGCAGGGCGGCGGTGGAGGTCTGCACCAGGCCGTGCCCGGTGTCGTCGAGCGCGGCGATCCAGCGGCGGGCGTCCTCGGGCAGTTCGTAGAAGTAGTCCGCCGCGTGCGGGCTGTTGAGCGGGTGCGAGCGGTCGGCGCCCTCCCACTCGGGCACCGGGATGCGGCGCAGCCGGCGTTCGTAACCAAAGTGCCAGGCCTCTTCGGCAGGGGCGAGGACCCGGCGTTCCTCGGGGACCGCGATGTTGGACCACCAGTACACGGGCGCGGGCCGGTCGTGGGGGTTGCGGACGCGGACGCCGACGTAGAGGAAGTCGGAGCCCTCCGGCAGCCACAGGTCGACCTGGAAGGGCAGGTCACGCAGCCGTTCCCACTCCCACAGCCGCAGCATCTCACCGCCGTCGGGGGCGGTGACGCGGGCGGCGTGCAGGGGCGCGCAGGACAGGGTGGTGTGGCCGGTGGCGCCGATGTTCCACTCGATGCCGCCGGAGAACCAGGCGCCGTTGAGCGCGAAGTTGGCGGGCTGGAACACCGGGTTGCGGTAGAGCAGTTCGCGTCCGGTGGGGAGGTGGACGAGGGAGACGACGCGTCCGCCGAGGCCGGGCAGGACGGTCGCGCGCAGCCGGTCGTTCTCCAGGACCAGGGCGTCGAACGTGCGCGGTGCGCGCCGCCTGTCGTAGCCGTCGTACAGGGGGGCGGGCAGCACGCTGCCGAGGGGGGCGTAGCGGATCTGCCGGGCCATGTCGCCCGGCACCCCGGCGAGGTCCCTCTCCTCCACGTGGTGGGCCTCGTCGAGCGGGAGGAGGGGCGGCAGGGGGTTGGCGGGGCCGAGGTCGGCGGCGGGCAGGGTCACTGCGGCACGTCGGATCGTCGTCACCCGGTCATGGAACCCGCCCTTCGGCGCCCTCACCAGGGGGCGTTCCGGTCAGGATTGGGCAAAGGCGGTGCCGGTCCGCGTCATCCCGGTGGTGAGCGCCCAGCGTTGGTGGTCGCGCCAGGCACCGTCGATGAACAGGAACTCGGGCGAGTAGCCCTCCAGGCGGAAGCCGCAGCGGCGGGCCAGCGCGACGGAGGCGGCGTTGCCGGGCTGGACGTTGATCTCCAGGCGGTGCAGGCCGAGGGTGCCGAAGGCGTGCGCGACCACGAGGCCGAGCGCCTCGGTCATCAGGCCGCGCCCCGCGGCGTGCGCGAAGGCGCCGTAGCCGAGGGCGCCGCTGAGGAAGCCGCCGTGGACGATGTTGTTGATGTTGACGTAGCCGGCGAGGCCGCCGTCCTCGCGGTCGCAGACGAGGAAGCCGGCCTTCGTGGGGTCCTCGATGAGGCGGCCGGCGTAGGCCCGGTAGGAGGGTGTGGTCTCGGGCGGGAAGAGCCAGGGGTGGTGCAGCGCCCTGCTCTCCCGGACGCGCGCGGTGAACTCGGCGGCGTCCTCGTAGGTGAAGGGCCGTAGCGCTACGCGGGGGCCTTCGGCGAGGTGACGGGCGGACACCCGCCCACTCTACGACGCGGCCGGCGCCGTCCCGGAGGGGGGCCCGGGCGGCCGCACACCGCCCGCACCCCCGCCCCCGCCTCACGTGCCCCGCAGCTCCAGGCGCGGCAGCCCCGGCAGCCCGAACACCTCCGCGTACAGGCCGAGTTCCGCCTCCAGTGCTCGTACCGTCGTCTCGGCGCGGCGGAAGCCGTGCCCCTCCCCCTCGAAGGTCAGGTAGGCGTGCGGCACTCCCCGGCCCGCCATCCGCTCCAGCAGCCGCTCGCACTGCGCCGGCGGGCAGATCACGTCGTCCAGGCCCTGGAGCAGCAGGAACGGCGCCGTGATCGCCTCCGCGTGCTCCACCGGGGACCGCTCCGCGTACCGTCCCGGCACGGCGTCCGGCCCCGTCAGCGGGCCGATCAGGCTGTCCAGGTACCGCGATTCGAAGTCGTGGGTGCCGCCCTCCGCCCAGCCGGCGAGGTCCAGCACGGGGTAGCGGATGGTGCCGCAGGCGTACACGTCGGTCGTGGCCAGGGACGCGGCCGCCGTCCAGCCTCCCGCGCTGCCGCCGCGCACGGCGAGCCGCCGCCGGTCGGCGGTGCCCTCCTCGGCGAGGGCGAGGGCGACGGCCGCGCAGTCCTCCACGTCGACGACGCCCCACTGCTCCCGCAGCCGGTTGCGGTACTCCCGCCCGTATCCCGTGGACCCGCCGTAGTCGACCTCGGCGACGCCGATGCCGCGCGAGGTGAAGTAGGCGATCTCCAGGTCGAGGACGACGGGCGCCCTGCTGGTGGGCCCGCCGTGCGCCCACACCACGTAGGGCGGCAGCTCGCCCTCGGGCGCCGCGCACTCGGGGTGGTGCGGCGGGTAGAGGCGGGCGTGGACGTCCCTGCCGTCCGGCCCGGTGAAGGTGCGCGGTTGCGGCTCGGGACAGTAACCGGGGTCCACCGGGTCCTCGGCCGGGGCGCCTATCACCCGGATGCGGCCGGTGCGCGCGTCGAGTTCCACGACCGCGGGCGCGCTGCGCGGTCCCGCTCCGACGCCCACGATCCGGCTGCCGTGCACGGCGAGCGTGGGGGCGAACTCGCTCCAGGATCCGGCCGCGTCGACGACCTCGCCGGTCTCGGGGTCGAGGATGCCGAGCGTGGTGGTGCCCCGGCCGTGCACGACGGCGAGGAGCCCTTCGGCGAGCGGGGCGAACCAGCGCTGCCCCACCGTCCACAGCGGGCCGCCGAACTCCTCCTCGCGCGCGCACAGCCGGTGGTGCCGCCCGGCCTCGTCGAGCCGGTAGGGGTTCCACCATCCGCTGCGGTCGGAGAGGTAGAGGAGAGTGCCGTCGGCGTCCCAGTCCGCCTGGGGGATCGACTCCTCGGGGCCGCCGGCGACCGTGTGCACCCCGTGCAGGAGGCCGTCCTCGCCGACGTCCGCGAGGAGGAGTTCGGTGCCGTCCCACGGCATCCGGGGGTGGTCCCAGGCGAGCCAGGCCGCGCGGCGGCCGTCGGGCGAGAGGCGGGGGCCGGTGACGAACCGGTGCGCGGCGGCGGTGAGTTCGCGGACGGCGGCGCGGTCCTCGGCGGCGGAGCCGTCCAGCGGCACGGCGACGGGCACCCGGCGCACGTCCCAGGGGCCCTCGCCGGTGAACTCCTCCAGGACGCACCAGACCTCGCCCCGCCCGGCGTGGATCACCGGGTCCACCCAGCGCAGTCCGCCGCCGACCGGCGAGAGCGGGGTGAGCGGGCGCGGCACGGCACCGGGCGCGTCCGGTGCGTGGGCGTACAGCCGCTGGTCGGCGCCCTCGCTGAACACCACCAGCGGGCCCTCGGGGCCCGTCGTCCCGGCCCAGGGCCGGCCGCCGTACTCGTGGACGCGGCTGCGCACGTTCCACGGCGCGGGCAGGACGGAGCGCACCGTGCCGTCGGCGGTGCGCCGCACGAGGGTGCGGCGGCCGCCCTCGGTGGGGCGCGGCTCGGTCCACCAGGGCTCGTCGCCGACGAAGCCGACGTGGTCCGGCGTTCCGTCGTGCGCGGCGGCGGTGGCCGCGTCCAGCGGGGAGGGCCAGGTCCCGTGAGGGAGGATGTGCACCATGTGTCCGCGGCCCTCCTCAGGCCGTGCGCAGGAAGTGGTCGAGGACGTGGACGCCGAAGTGGAGCGCCTCGACGGGGACGCGCTCGTCGACGCCGTGGAACATCGCCTGGTAGTCGAAGCCCTCGGGCAGCCGGAGCGGGGCGAAGCCGTAGCCGGTGATGCCGAGCCGGGCGAACTGCTTGGCGTCGGTGCCGCCCGACATGCAGTACGGCACCACGTCGCCCTCGGGGGCGAAGGTCTTCAGGGCCGCGCGCATCCTCGCGAAGGTCGGTGAGTCCACCGGCGCCTGGAGGGCCACCTCGCGGTGGTCGAACTCCCAGTCCACGTCGGGTCCGGTGAGCCGGTCCAGGGTCTCGCGGAACTCCTCCTCGCTGCCGGGCAGGAAGCGCCCGTCGACATGGGCGACGGCCTCGCCGGGGATGACGTTGACCTTGTAACCGGCGTCCAGCATCGTCGGGTTGGCGCTGTTGCGGACGGTGGCCTCGACGAGGGCGGCGGCCGGGCCGAGCTTGTCCAGGAGGGCGTCCACCCCCTCGGCGGCGTGCCTGCCGTCCAGATCCGCCTCGATGCCGTACAGCGCGGCGAGTTCGGTGAGGGCGGCGCGGACGGTCGGGGTGAGCCGCGGGGGCCAGCGGTGTTCGCCGATGCGGGTGACGGCCGCGGCGAGCCGGGTGACCGCGTTGTCGTGGTTGACCTTGGAGCCGTGTCCGGCGCGGCCGCGCGCGGTGAGCCTCAGCCAGCCGGTGCCGCGTTCCCCCGCCCCGACGGGGTAGATCCGGCGCCCGGCGCCGTCGTGAAAGGTGTACGCGCCGGACTCGCCGATGGCCTCCGTGCAGCCCTCGAAGAGCCCGGCGTGGCGCTCGGCGAGGAAGCCGGAGCCGTCCGCCGCGCTCGCCTCCTCGTCGGCGGTGAACGCGATCACCACATCGCGCCGGGGGCGTACGCCCGCGCGCATCCAGTCCCGGACGACGGCGAGGATCATCGCGTCCGTGTTCTTCATGTCGACGGCCCCGCGCCCCCAGACGACGCCGTCGCGCACCTCGCCGGAGAAGGGGTGCACGCTCCACTCGTCCGCCCGCGCGGGGACGACGTCGAGGTGGCCGTGGACCAGCAACGCCTCGGCGGCGGGGTCGGTGCCCGCGAGGCGGGCGACGACGTTGGCGCGGCCGGGGGTGCGCTCCAGCAACACCGGTTCCAGCCCGGCCTCGGCGAGCCGCTCCGCCGCGTACTCGGCGGCGGGACGTTCGCGGCAGTCGCCGCCGCCGCGGTTGGTGGTGTCGATGCGGATGAGGTCGGAGGTGAATCGGACGACCTCCTCCAGCGCCCGGTCCCCGACACGGTGCCCGGTGGTGCTGCCGTTCTCAGCCATACTGCTCCTCCACGGCGGACGAGGCGATCGTGGTGACCGCCTTGAAGGTGCGGATTCCCTCGTACATCGTGGCGCTGGTGTACGCGACCTTGCGCTCGCCGGCACGGGCGACTCCCGGGACGACGGTGGCGGCGGCGGCCAGGTGCTCGGCGTCGAACTCCACCGCGACGGTGAACGGGCCGTCCTGCGCGGGCGCGTGACGGACGGCGAGCGCGGCCGCCTCCCTCGCGGCGGCGCGGATGTCGGCGGCCGTGCGCGCGGGGGTGCGGCAGACGGCCGCGTACCGGGAGACATGGTCCTTCACCGCGACCTTCAACGCCTCCGGCGCGTAGCCGAGGGCGTCCTCGCAGGCCACGTCGTCGCCGGTGACCAGCACGACGGGGACGCCGTACTCGGCGGCGACGGCCGCGTTGAGCAGCCCCTCGCTGGCCCGCACGTCGTTCAGCCAGACGCCGGTGATCTGGTTGGCGAGGTAGGTGTGGGCGAGGACGCCCTCCATCCCGGCGCCGGCGTGGTAGCCGAGGAAGGCGATGCCGTCCACGTCGCCGTGCTGCACACCCTCGACCATGGAGAGGCTCTTGTGCCGGCCGGTGAGCATCTCGGCGCGGTCGTCCAGGTGTTCCAGGAGGATGTTGCGCATCGACCAGTGCGCCTCGTTGATGAGGACCTCGTCGGCGCCACCCTCGAAGAACCCCTGCACGGCGGCGTTCACGTCGCCGGTGAACAGGACGCGGCAGCGTTCCCACTGGGGAGTGCCGGGGAGTACGTCGGCGGGCCAGGTCACACCGGTGGCGCCCTCCATGTCGGCGCTGAGGAGGATCTTCATTGCCGAAACGGTACGCGTTCCCCGGCGCTTTTTCGCCCCCGCCGCCCCTGCCCGTCCCCCTCGGGGGCCACGCCCCGAGGGTCCTGAGGGGGATCCCTCTCAGTCCTCTCAGTCCTCGTGGCCCAGATGCAGGTCGCGTTCCGTGCGGCCGCCGCCGGCCATGCGCAGGACCGTCGCCACCGGCGGGTACCCCGCCGCGATCACCGTGTACTCGCCCGAGGAGAGGTCCACGAACCGGAAGACCCCGTCCGCCCCCGTCGTCACCGAGTCGACCACGTTGCCCGCGGCGTCCAGCAGCGTCACCCGCGCGTCCTCCACCGGCCGGCCGCCGCCCGCCCGGACGGTGCCCCGCAGCACCGCCCCGCCCGCGAGCTCGACGTCCTGCCGGGTCTCCCGGGAGGCGTGGACGGTGACCGGGAGGGCGGCCGGCCGGTACGCGGGGGCGCTCGCCGCGAGGGTGTACTCGCCGGCCACCAGCTCGGTGATCAGATAACTCCCCTCGGCCCCGCTCCGGGTGGACCCGACGACCTCGCCGTGCGCGTTGGTGAGGGTGACCGCCGCGTCCCGCACGGGCGTGCCGTCGGCGGTGAGCACGCTGCCCGCCAGCCGTCCGGCGCCGCCGAGCACCACGTCCAGTTCGACGGGGCGCTCGCCGACCGTCACGGAGACCGCCTGCGGCTGGTGACCGCCGGCCGCGGCGATCAGCACGTACGCCCCGGGCCCGGGTGTCGCGAGCGCGTAGCGCCCGTCGTCCCCGCTGGCGCCGCGCCCGATCTGCGCGCCGGTGACGTCGATGAGGGTGAGTGCCGCGCGCGGTACGGCGGTGCCGTCGGGATGCTGCACGCCGCCGCAGACGGGCACTCCGCCGGAGGTGGAGAGGCGGGCCTGCGGGACCTGCCCGGTGGCGGGGGCGTCGGTGGAGGTGGGGTGGGACACCAGCGGTTTCTCCTTGAGGAAGCAGGCGAGGACGAGCCCGAGGACGAGGATCGGCACCAGGTAGAGGAAGATGCGCGGCATCGCGTCGGCGTACGCGCGCACATAGGCCTCGCGCAGCTCGGGCGGGAGCGTGCGGACCAGTTGCGGGGTGAGGGACTCGGGGTCCGGCAGCGCGCCGGCCGCGGTGGAGGGCAGCCGCTCGCTCAGCGCCTCGGTGAGCCGCCGGGCGAAGAGCGTGCCGAAGACGGCGGCGCCGACGCTGCCGCCGATCTGCCGGAAGTAGTTGTTGGCGCTGGTCGCGGTGCCGAGGTCGGCGGGGCGCACGGCGTTCTGCACGGCGAGGACGAGGACCGGCATCACCATGCCGATGCCGGTGCCGAGGACGGCCATCCAGATGCTGTACTGCAGCCGGGGCGTGTCGGTGCCGAGTCCGGACAGCAGCCACATGCCGAGGGCGGACAGCGCGCTGCCGAGCAGCGGGTACGGCTTGTAGCGGCCGGTGCGGCTGATGAGCTGCCCGCAGACGATGGAGGCGCCGACGATCCCGGCCATCATGGGCAGCATCAGCAGCCCGGACTCGGTGGCGGAGACCCCGTCGACCATCTGCAGGAAGGTCGGCAGATAGCTGGCCGCGCCGAAGAGGGCGACGCCGATGACCAGTCCGACGAGCGCGGTGACGTTGAAGACCGGGTCGCGGAACAGCCGCAGCGGGATGAGGGGTTCGGCGGCGTACCGCTCCGCGAGCAGGAACAGCAGGATGGCCGCCACGGCTCCCGCGCCGAGACCGAGGACGACCCGTGAGCCCCAGGCGTACTCGGTGCCGCCCCAGCTCGTCAGCAGGACGAGGCAGGTGGAGGCGGCGGCCAGCAGGAGCGTGCCGGGCACGTCGAGCCGGGCCCGGCGGTCGGGCCGGGGCAGTTTCAGGACGACGGCGACGACGGCGAGGGTGACCAGGCCGAAGGGCACGTTGATGTAGAAGCACCAGCGCCAGGACAGGTGGTCGGTGAAGTAGCCGCCGAGCAGCGGGCCGGCCACCGAGGCGAGTCCGAAGGCGGCCCCGATCGCGCCCATGTAGCGGCCCCGGGCGCGGGGCGGCACGATGTCCGCGATGATCGCCTGCACGCCGATCATGAGTCCGCCGGCGCCGACGCCCTGGACCGCCCGGTAGGCGATCAGCTGGTCCATGTTCCCGGCCCGGCCGGCCAGCGCGGAGCCGAGGACGAAGACCAGGATGGCGAACTGGAAGACACCCTTGCGGCCGTAGAGGTCGTGAGCAGGTAGGCGGTGACGGCCCAGGACATCTTGTCCAGCCCGTGCAGCTCACCGACGATCCTGGGCAGCGCGGTGGCGACGATCATCTGGTCCAGCGCGGCCAGCAGCAGGGCGAGCATCAGGCCGAGGAAGACCAGCCGGACCCGTCGCGGGGTGAGTGGGGCGGCGGCGGGCGGGGGTGGCGGTTCGGGGGCGCGCGGGGGCGCGAGATCCGTCTCGTCCTGCGTCAGAGTGATCCCGCCCACGTAAACGCTCCCCTCACCACGCCTTTCGCGCCCTGCCCGCGCCCCCAGCCAACTCCGCGCCACCGCACGGAGTTACGGGAAGCGCAACAGCAACTGGGAGATCCACCCGATCCGGTGAGGGAAGCGCACGGGTGAAGGGGTGGGGCAGGGCGCGGGAGGGCGCGGCGGCGCGCGGGGGGAGGGCGCGCGCTCCTTACTTCTCCGTCTCGGCGGCCAGCCGCGCGAGCACCGCGTCGTAGATGCGGCCGAGGCCCTTGGGCGCGAACGTCTTCTCGAAGAAGCCGCCGATGCCGCCCGCGCCGTTCCACGTGCTCGTGACGACGACCCGTGCCCGGCCCTCACCCGCCGGGGTCACCCGCCAGGTCGTGACCATGGAGGAGTTGCGGTCCTTCTCGACCAGCTCCCCGTCGGTCGGCTCGCTGACCTCGAGCAGGCAGTCGCGCACGCGCTTGCTCGTGGCCTGCAGCTTCCAGTGGACGAGGGTGCCCTCGCCGTCGCCGCCCTCGCGCACCTCGTACTCGCTGAAGTGTTCGGGCAGCAGCTTCGCGCGCGTGCCGGTGTAGTCGGCCAGGGAGTCGAACACCTTCTCCGCGTCCGCAGCGATGACTCGCTCGGTGGTGGCCTCGACCTGCGCCATGACGTTCCTCTTCCTGTACGTGTGACGGGTGGGGTCAATCCCACCACACCCCGGGCGGCGGGCGGACGCGGACCGCGAGCACGCGCACCCGGACCCCGGCGCACGCGCCGTGCGCCACGCCGGGCGGGAGTCCCGAGATGCCGGAAAAGCCGCAGGCCGGAACCCTCGCCCACTCATATCGAACATACGAACGACCCCACTCCCCCGATCAAGGGAACGTATGTTCTATTCTGGGTGGGCCGCACTACCCCGAGGAGGCGCCATGCGCTGGGACAACCTCGCCGATCCCGCCGGGGACCGCGCCCGTGACGCCGCGCTGTTCGGTGCGGACGCGGTCACCACACGCACGTTCGACACCCCTGAATTCCGCGGAATCACCTTCCACGAGGTGCGCGCCCGTTCGATAGTGAACCGGGTGCCGGGCGCCTCGCGCATGCCGTTCGAATGGACGGTCAACCCCTACCGGGGCTGCTCGCACGCGTGCGTGTACTGCTTCGCCCGCAAGACCCACAGCTATCTGGACCTCGACACCGGCCTGGACTTCGACTCGCAGATCGTGGTGAAGGTCAACGCTCCCGAACTGCTGCGCCGGCAGCTCGCCTCGCCGCGCTGGCACGGCGAGCACATCGCGATGGGTACCAACGTGGACTGCTACCAGCGGGCCGAGGGGCGCTACCGGCTGATGCCGGGGATCATCGCCGCCCTGCGGGACCGCGCCAACCCCTTCTCGATCCTCACCAAGGGCACGCTGATCCTGCGCGACCTGGACCTGCTCCGGCAGGCCTCCGAGGTCACCGACGTCGGCATCTCCGTCTCCGTGGGCTTCACCGACACGGCGCTGTGGCGCACGGTCGAGCCGGGCACCCCGGCCCCCGAACGGCGCCTGGAGGTCGTGCGCGCCCTCGCCGGGCAGGGCATCGGCTGCGGGGTCCTGATGGCCCCGGTCATACCGTTCCTCGGCGACCGCCCCGAGCAGCTCCGGGCCACCGTGCGGGCGATCGCCGCGGCCGGGGCCACCTCGGTGACCCCCCTGGTACTGCACCTGCGCCCGGGGGCGCGCGAGTGGTTCATGGCCTGGCTGGAGCACCACCACCCGCACCTCGTGCGCCGCTACGAGCGCCTGTACGCGGCGGGCGCCTACGCCCCGACCTGGTACCAGCGCCGGATCACCCGTCAGGTGCACGAGCTGGCCCGGGAGTACGGGATCGGCCCCGCCCGCGCGGGGATGCCCCGCCGGATCCGGCCGGCCGGGCCGCTGCCCGAGGAGCCCCTGGAACCGACGGCGTCCGCCGCCCCCACCCAGCTGACCCTGCTCTGAGCCTCCGGGCCCCCGCGCCGCCGGTCACGGCAGCCGGACGCATCCCGCGGCCCGATCGGCTGAACTTTGCCCGAACGGGTTCCCCCGGGCGCGCTTCCCGGGACGATGCGGCGAGGACCGTGCCCCTCACGGGCGCGGATTCCGCGTCCTGTGCGTCCTGTCCCGCGCCTTGGGAGGCCCGGCATGAGAAGAACCGCAGCGGTGCTGTGCGGTGCCGCGATCGCGATGGCGGGGCTGCCGGTCGGCGCCCCGGCCGCGGCGAGCGCCGCCCCGCCCGCCCTGACGTCCGCCGTCACGACGGGCACGACCGGCACGACCGCCCCGGGCACGACCGGCACCGGGTCCCCGTCCGCGAGTTCGCCGCCCGCCGCGGCGAAGCTCGGCTGGAAGAAGTGCGCCACCGGCGGGACGCCCACCCTGCAGTGCGCGAGCCTCAAGGTGCCGCTCGACCACGCGAAGCCGAACGGCCGCAAGATCACCCTCGCCCTCTCCCGGGTCCCGCACACCGCCCGTACCTTCCAGGGACCGCTGCTGGTCAACCCCGGCGGGCCGGGCGGCAGCGGGCGGAGTCTCGCCGGCTTCGTCGCCTCCTCGCTGCCGAAGGCGGTGGCCGCCCAGTACGACGTGATCGGCTTCGACCCGCGCGGCGTGGGCGCGAGCACCCCCGCGCTGGACTGCGCGCCGGGGCACTTCGCCCCCGTGCGCCCCGACACCGTGCCGCGCACGCCCGCGCTCGAACAGGCCAACCTCTCCCGCGCCCGCTCCTTCGCGCGGGCGTGCGGCGCCAAGTACAAGGACCTGCTGCCGTATCTCGACACGGTCAGCGCCGCGCGCGACATGGACGCGATGCGCCGGGCGCTCGGCGCCAAGAAGATCAACTACTTCGGGTACTCGTACGGCACCTACCTGGGCGCCGTCTACGCCAAGCTCTACCCGCAGCGGGTGCGGCGCCTGGTGCTGGACTCGATCGTGGACCCGAGGGGCGTCTGGTACGAGGACAACCTCCAGCAGGACCACGCCTTCGAGGAGCGGCACCGGGCGTTCCTGGCCTGGATCGCCGAGCACGACGCGGCCTACGGGCTCGGCACCGACCCCGCCGCGGTCGAGGCCGAGTGGCACACGATGCGGGAGGACCTCGCCGCGCACCCGGCCGGCGGCACGGTGGGCGCCGCCGAACTGGAGGACACCTTCATCCCCGGCGGCTACTACGACGGCTACTGGCCCTATCTGGCCGAGGCGTTCGCGGCCTGGGTCCACGACAAGGACGCGGACGCGTTGGTCGGGGCGTACCGGACCTTCGGCGCGGTCGACGCCGCGGGTGACAACGGGTACAGCGTCTACACCGCGGTGCAGTGCCGTGACGCGGGCTGGCCGAAGGACTGGAACCGGTGGCGCGAGGACAGCTGGGCGGTGTACTCCAAGTCGCCGTTCATGGCCTGGAACAACGCCTGGTACAACGCGCCCTGCGCGTTCTGGCCGACACCGGCGAAGCGGCCGGTGGACGTCGCCAACGACAAGCTTCCGCCGGCGCTGCTGTTCCAGGCCACCGACGACGCGGCCACGCCCTACGAGGGCGGGGTGCGGACGCATCACCTGCTGCGCGGCTCGGCGCTGGTCGTCGAGGAGGGCGGCGGGAACCACGGCATCACGCTGAGCGGAAACGCCTGCCTGGACGGCCATCTGGCGACGTATCTGCGCACCGGCAAGGTGCCGCACGGCCCGGGCGAGGCCGACGCCCGCTGTGCCGCGCTCCCCGCCCCGAAGCCCCGGCCGGCCGGGGAGGCGGCCAAGGCGGCGCCGAAGCCCTCACCCGGCTCGGCACTGCACGGGCTGCTCGGCTTCCGGAGCTGATCGGGACCGGTCCGGTGCCGTGCCTCGTCCGCCCGGATCCGGTGCCGGGCCATGCCGGTGCGGTCCGCACCGGGCCGGGCCGCCGCTACGGGCGGCCCTCCGGCCCCCGGTGCCTCACCGCGCGCCCGGGATCCGCTCCAGGGCGCGCACGGCGGCCTCGGCCAGGGCCGGGTGCGCCAGGGCCTCGCGCAGGACGGGCACGGCCCGGGGGTCGCCCAGGACGCCGAGGCCCTCGACACAGGCCAGGGCCACGCGGCGGTAGGGGTCGTGGGGGCGCAGCCGGCGGCGCAGGGTGGTGAGGAGCGCCGGTACGGCCTCGGGGCCGCCGAGCGCGGTGAGCAGGCGTACGGGGTGCAGGGCGTAGGCGACTCGCAGTTCGTTGGTGGCGAGGGCGGCGGCCGCGCGGGCGGTGCGGGGGTCGCCGAGCCGGGCCAGGGCGTGGGCGGCGGAGGCGCAGCGGGGCGGGTCGCGGTGGTTGAGGAGGAGGACGAGCGACTCGAAGGCGCGGCGGTCGCCGGCCAGGCCGAGGCGGAAGGCGGCCAGTTCGCGGGCCCACAGCGGGCGGCCGGGTTCGGTGAGGACGGCCGCGAGCGCGTCGGGGTCCTCGGTGGTCACCAGGCGTTCGTAGGCGGGGCCGCCACCCGCCTCGCGCCGTAAGCGCTCCGTGAGCGTTCGCAACTCTTCGTCCATGGTTCCGAGGTTAGGGGCGGGGCCGCCCGCGCGGGACGCGGATCACGAACATCACCGGAGGGCAGCGGGGAACCCTGGAGATGGGCCGGGGGCCGCCCGGCCCGCGAAGGGCGCGAGAACCTGAAGCACAGGGTCTGGCGCGCTCGTTACCCGTGAGTTAAGCTCAGACGAGCGAGTTACCCCTCGCATCTCGCTGTTCCTCAGGGCGGTTTGGTGACGCAGCCGCCGTGAGGGCGGAACAGTCGGTCCGGTGCCCCGCTCCGTGGGTACCGCGGTGCGACCCGGCCTGGGGACAGGGCCGGTCGGACACCGCCGCCGCGCGGGCACGTGTGCCCGAAACGGCGTCGGACGGTCGCGCCCGCGGCCCGGCGAACTCCGCACATTCCCGCGCAGCACCCCTCTCCCGCTCGCATTCCGGTGCGCCCCGCGGCGCACGACGTGCGTGCTTCCGTCGTCACCCTCATTTCTGGAGTCCCGCGATGGCCACTCCCCTCTCCGACACTTCCCTGTCCCCGCTGCGGACCGTCGCCGTCGTCGGCCTCGGCACCATGGGCACCGGCATCGCCGAGGTCCTCGCCCAGGCCGGCCGCGAGGTCGTCGGCATCGACGTCAGCGAGACCGCCGCCACCCGGGCCGTCGCCGCCCTGGAGGCGGCCACCGCCCGTTCCGTGGAGCGCGGCCGGCTGACCGAGGACCGGCGCGAGGACGTGCTCGCGCGCTTCCGCACCTTCACCGACCTCCGGGCCGCCTCCGAGGCCGACCTGGTGATCGAGGTGGTCCCGGAGTCCTACGAGATCAAGCAGCAGGTGTTCCGCGAGCTCGACGCCCTCGTGCGCCCGGACGCGATCCTCACCACCGGCACCAACGCGCTCTCCGTCACCCGGCTCGCCGCCGAGTCGGCCCGCCCCGAACGCGTGCTCGGCCTGCACTTCTTCAACCCGGCCCCGGCGATGCGGCTCGTCGAGGTCGTCTCCTCGGTGCTCACCTCCCCCGCCGCCGTCCGGGCCGTGACCGATCTCGCGCTGGACCTGGGCAAGGAGCCGGTCGCCGTCGGCGACCGGCCCGGCTTCGTCGCGGACGGCCTGCTGTTCGGGTATCTCAACCAGGCGGCCGCGATGTACGAGACCAAGTACGCCTCCCGCGAGGACATCGACGCCGCGATGAAGCTGGGCTGCGGTCTGCCGATGGGCCCGCTGGCGCTGCTCGACCTGATCGGCGTCGACACCGCCCGCACGGTCCTGGAGGCGATGTACACCGCCTCCAGGGACCGGCTGCACGCCCCCGCGCCCATCCTGCGCCAGCTCAGCGAGGCCGGCCTGACGGGCCGCAAGTCGGGCCGCGGCTTCTACACCTACGAGGAGCCCGGCAGCGCGACCGTCGTGCGGGACGCGCTGACCCCGCCGGCCGGCGGCCCCGCCTCCGGCACCGCCCGTCCCGTCCGCTCCGTGGGCGTGGCAGGCAGCGGCACCATGGCCTCCGGCATCGCCGAGGTGTTCGCCAAAGCCGGGTACGACGTCGTCCTCGCCGCCCGCACCGAGGAGAAGGCGGCGGCCGCGCGGGCCCGGATCGGCAGTTCCCTGGCCCGCTCGGTGGACAAGGGCCGGATGACGGTGGAGGCGGCCGCGGCGGCCCTGGACCGGATCACCCCCGCCGACTCCTACGACGCCTTCGCCGACGTCGATCTGGCGGTGGAGGCGGTGGCGGAGGACCTGGAGGTCAAGAAGCAGCTCTTCGCCGCGCTGGACAAGGTGTGCAAGCCGGGGGCGGTGCTGGCCACGACCACCTCCTCACTGCCCGTCGTCGCCTGTGCCCGCGCCACCTCGCGGCCGCAGTCCGTGATCGGCATGCACTTCTTCAACCCGGCCCCCGCGATGAAGCTGGTCGAGGTGGTGCGCACGGTGCTGACCTCGGACGACGTGCACGCCACCGTCCGTGAGGTGTGCGCGCACCTCCGCAAGCACCCGGTGGACTGCGGGGACCGGGCCGGTTTCATCGTCAACGCCCTGCTGTTCCCGTACCTGAACAACGCGGTGAAGATGGTGCAGGAGCACTACGCGACGCTCGACGACATCGACGCGGCCATGAAGCTGGGCGGCGGCTACCCGATGGGCCCCTTCGAGCTGCTCGACGTGGTGGGTCTCGACGTGTCGCTGGCCATCGAGAAGGTGCTGCACCGCGAATTCCGCGACCCGGGCCTGGCGCCCGCCCCGCTCCTGGAGCATCTGGTGGCCGCGGGCTGCCTCGGCCGCAAGACGGGCCGCGGCTTCCGCGAACATGCCCGGCGCTGAACGGGGCGGGGGCGGTCGGTCCGGTGCTCCGCGGTCCGGGACGGACCGCGGAGCACCTCCCGGCGGCCGGTTCCCGGCGCCGCCGGAGTGGGGCGGGCTCCTCGATCCGGCCGCCCCGCACCCGCCCCCCGGTGCGCCGGAAAGCCGGGGAGATGCCCGTCACGCTGCGCACATGCAGTACGTTCGGGGCATGCCCCAGCCCGCCAAGTCCTCACGTATCGCCGCCTCGACCGACGCGCCGGAGCGCGCCGCCGGCGGCCGCGCCGCCGCCCAGCGGCTGAAGATGCGCCGCGAGTTGGCCGCGGCGGCCATGGAGCTGTTCTCCACGAAGGGGTACGAGGCGACCACGGTCGACGAGATCGCGGCGGCCGCGGGGGTCGCCCGCCGGACCTTCTTCCGCCACTTCCGTTCCAAGGAAGAGGCGATCTTCCCCGACCACGACGACACCCTGGTCCGCGTGGAGGCGGTGCTCAACGCCGCCCCTGCCCACGAGCATCCGCTCGACACGGTGTGCCGCGGCATCAAGCAGGTCATGCGGATGTACGCGGCCCAGCCGGAGATCTCGGTGGCCCGTTACCGGCTGACCCGTGAGGTGCCGACGCTGCGGGAGGCGGAGATCGCCTCGGTCGCCCGCTACGAGCGGCTGTTCACCCGCTATCTGCTGGGCCACTTCGACGAGCGGGCGCACGCGGACGACGCCAACGACGACCCGCTGCTCGCGGAGGTCGCCGCGTCGGCGGTCGTCACCGCCCACAACCACGTGCTGCGCCGCTGGCTGCGGGCGGACGGCCGGGGCGACGTCGAGACCCAGCTCGACCACGCCTTCGCGATCGTCCGCCGGACCTTCGGCACGGGCATCGGCGCCGGCCGGGAGATGTCCCCCTCCCCGGCCCCGCCGGCCGCGACCACCTCGCACGGGGAGGTCCTGGTGACGGTGGCCCGCACGGACGCTCCCCTGGACGAGGTCATGCGCACCATCGAGGCGGCTCTTCAGGAGCGCCGCTCCCGGTAGGGCTCCGTCACGCGGGGCGGGTCCGCCCCGTGGCGGGCGCCCCGGTCGCCGCCTGCGGCGGCTGCAGACGCGCGAAGCCCCGCGAAGGCCCGCCGCAGGGCACGCAGCGACACGTGCAGGCGCGCGGCCGTCGTGGCCTGGGACAGCTCGGCGTCGGTGAGGCGGGCGTCGGCCACGTCCCGGCCGCCTGCGCCTGCGCCGGCGCCGGGGCGAAGGCCGGTTCGCGGGCGTCGACGTGGTCGAGGACCAGCCCTTCGGCGAGTTCGAACACGCCGAGCTGACGCCCGCGCCGCCGGTCCGCTGCCCGGCGGCAAGGTCGTCGTCACGCCCGGCTCCTGCCCGCCGTCCGCGGGTACCCGAAGTACCCGAGGCACCAGAAGCATCCGAAGGAGCCGCTCGTGATGATCCCCGACGACGATCCCTCGCGCCCGCTGACCGTGGCGCATCCCGACGATCCCGGCACGACGTACGTCTCTCTGGTGGGCAACACGTACGCGATGCTGGTCACCGGCGAGCAGACCGGGGGCCGGTACTGCCTGATCGGCATGTACGTCCCCGACGGCGGTGGCCCGCCGCCGCACCGGCACGACTTCGAGGAGATGTTCACGGTCCTCGAGGGCGAGATCGAGTTCACCTTCCGCGGCGAGAAGCACGTCGCGTTGGCCGGGACCACGATCAACGTCCCGGCCAACGCGCCGCACCACTTCCGCAACGCCTCGGGGGCGCCGGTCCGGATGCTGTGCATGTGCACCCCGGCGGGTCAGGACGAGTACTTCCTGCGCATCGGCGACGTCATCGACGGCAAGGACGCGCCGGCCCCGGAGCTGTCGGCCAAGGACCTGGCCGAGCGCCGTCGCCTCGCCGCCGAACTGGCCTCGACCTACCGGACCGAATTCCTGTAGCGCGCGCCGTCGGCGTGCGGAGGCACGGCGAGGGGCGGTGGGGCCGGGAAGGCCGCACCGCCCCTCGCCGTTTCCCTTTGATCGATCATCGCTCACCTGAGCGCGGAAAAATTCACCTGAGACCATTTCTTGGCACTGCGTGCCTTGCGCGCTGTCACACCGTGCCATACGTTGGTCATGTCCGAGCGACCGGCACACGGCGCGATCCCCGTGTTCCGGACTGTCCCCGGCGGCCCCGTCCGCCCGCCCGGACGCCTGCGTCACAGGCCCCTTTTCGCAAGTTCGCGCCACCCACGCGCCCCGCACTCCCCCGCCGAACCGACGGCACCCCTCCCCCAAGACGCCATTCGCCGGAGGCACACCGTGAAGGAAATCCTGGACGCCATCCAGTCGGGGGCGGCCACGCCCGCCGACTACGCCGCGCTTCCGCTCCCCGACTCGTACCGCGCGGTGACCGTGCACAAGGACGAGACGGACATGTTCGAGGGCATCGCCACCCGCGACAAGGACCCCCGCAAGTCGCTCCACCTGGACGAGGTCCCCGTCCCCGAACTCGGCCCGGGCGAGGCCCTGGTCGCCGTGATGGCCTCCTCGGTCAACTACAACTCGGTGTGGACCTCGATCTTCGAGCCGCTCTCCACCTTCGGCTTCCTGGAGCGCTACGGCCGCGTCAGCGAACTCACCCGGCGCCACGACCTGCCGTACCACGTCATCGGCTCCGACCTGGCCGGCGTCGTCCTGCGCACCGGCCCCGGCGTCAACGCCTGGAAGCCCGGCGACGAGGTCGTCGCGCACTGCCTGTCGGTCGAACTGGAGTCCTCCGACGGCCACAACGACACGATGCTCGACCCCGAGCAGCGCATCTGGGGCTTCGAGACCAACTTCGGCGGCCTCGCCGAGGTCGCCCTGGTCAAGTCCAACCAGCTCATGCCCAAGCCGGACCACCTGAGCTGGGAGGAGGCCGCCGCCCCCGGCCTGGTCAACTCCACCGCCTACCGGCAGCTCGTCTCCCGCAACGGGGCCGGCATGAAGCAGGGCGACAACGTGCTCATCTGGGGCGCGAGCGGCGGACTCGGCTCCTACGCCACGCAGTTCGCGCTGGCCGGCGGCGCCAATCCGGTCTGTGTGGTCTCCTCCCCGCAGAAGGCGGAGATCTGTCGCTCCATGGGCGCCGAGGCGATCATCGACCGCAACGCCGAGGACTACCGGTTCTGGAAGGACGAGCACACCCAGGACCCCAAGGAGTGGAAGCGGTTCGGCAAGCGCATCCGCGAACTCACCGGCGGCGAGGACATCGACATCGTCTTCGAGCACCCCGGCCGGGAGACCTTCGGCGCCTCCGTCTACGTCACCCGCAAGGGCGGCACCATCACCACCTGCGCCTCGACCTCGGGCTATCTGCACCAGTACGACAACCGCTACCTGTGGATGTCCCTGAAGCGGATCATCGGCTCGCACTTCGCCAACTACCGCGAGGCCTGGGAGGCCAACCGGCTGATCGCGAAGGGGAAGATCCACCCGACGCTGTCCAAGGTGTACTCCCTGAAGGACACCGGCCAGGCCGCCCACGACGTGCACCGCAACCTCCACCAGGGCAAGGTCGGCGTGCTGTGTCTCGCCCCCGAGGAGGGGCTCGGCGTGCGCGACGAGGAGAAGCGCGCCCGGCACGCCGAGGCCATCAACCGCTTCCGCAACGTCTAGGAGGCGCAGGTGAGTGAACGTCAGAAGGACCGGCCGTGGCTCATGCGCACGTACGCCGGCCACTCCACGGCGGAGGCGTCCAACGAGCTGTACCGGCGCAACCTCGCCAAGGGCCAGACCGGGCTGTCGGTCGCCTTCGACCTGCCGACGCAGACCGGCTACGACGCCGACCACGTCCTCGCCCGCGGCGAGGTGGGCCGGGTCGGGGTGCCGATCGCACACCTCGGTGACATGCGCCGGCTGTTCCAGGACATTCCGCTGGAGCGGATGAACACCTCCATGACCATCAACGCCACCGCCATGTGGCTGCTGGCGCTCTACCAGGTGGTCGCGGAGGAGCAAGGCCTCGACGAGGAGGCCGTCAGCCGGCTGCAGGGGACGACGCAGAACGACATCGTCAAGGAGTACCTGTCCCGGGGCACGCACGTCTTCCCGCCGGGCCCCTCGCTCCGGCTGACGACGGACATGATCGCGTACACGGTCACCCACCTGCCCAGGTGGAACCCCATCAACATCTGCAGCTACCACCTCCAGGAGGCGGGCGCCACACCGGTGCAGGAGATCGCGTACGCGATGTCCACCGCCGTCGCCGTCCTCGACGCGGTGCGGGACGGCGGTCAGGTCCCGCAGGAGCGCATGGGCGACGTGGTGGGCCGCATCTCCTTCTTCGTCAACGCGGGCGTCCGCTTCGTCGAGGAGATGTGCAAGATGCGGGCGTTCGGCCGCGTCTGGGACCGCATCACCCGGGAGCGGTACGGCATCGAGAACCCCAAGCACCGCCGCTTCCGCTACGGCGTCCAGGTCAACTCCCTGGGGCTGACCGAGGCGCAGCCGGAGAACAACGTCCAGCGGATCGTGCTGGAGATGCTGGCGGTCACCCTCTCCAAGGACGCGCGGGCGCGGGCCGTGCAGCTCCCCGCCTGGAACGAGGCGCTGGGGCTGCCCCGGCCCTGGGACCAGCAGTGGTCGCTGCGCATCCAGCAGGTGCTGGCCCACGAGAGCGATCTGCTGGAGTACGAGGACATCTTCGAGGGCTCGAAGGTGATCGAGGCGAAGGTCGAGGAGCTGGTCGAGGCGGCGTTCGCGGAGATCGGGCGGATCGAGGAGATGGGCGGCGCGATGGCCGCCGTCGAGTCGGGCTACCTCAAGTCGCAGCTCGTCGCCTCGCACGCCGAGCGCCGGGCGCGGATCGAGTCCGGCGAGGAGAAGATCGTCGGTGTCAACGCCTTCACCGGGACCGAGCCCAGCCCGCTGACCGCCGACCTCGACACCGCGATACAGACCGTGGACCCGGCGGTGGAGTCCCGTGTCGTCGCCGCGCTCCAGCACTGGCGGGACACCCGCTACCAGCCCCCCTTCAACCACCCCCGTCCCTGCAAGGCGCTGGAGAAGCTGCGGGAGGCGGCCAAGGGCACCGACAACCTCATGGAGGCCACCCTGGAGTGCGCCCGCGCCGGGGTGACGACCGGCGAGTGGGCGGGGGCGCTGCGCGAGGTGTTCGGCGAGTTCCGGGCCCCGACCGGCGTCTCCTCCGCCCCGGTGGCGGTCGCCGCCGAGGAGGGCTCGGCCATGGCGGGGGTGCGTCGCCGGGTGGAGCTGACCGCCCGCGACCTCGGCGTCGGCAAGCTGCGCTTCCTGGTCGGCAAGCCCGGCCTGGACGGGCACTCCAACGGAGCCGAGCAGATCGCGGTGCGGGCCCGGGACGCCGGCTTCGAGGTGGTGTACCAGGGCATCCGGCTCACCCCCGAGCAGATCGTGGACGCGGCCCTGGCCGAGGACGTCCACGCGGTGGGCCTGTCCATCCTGTCCGGTTCGCACGCGCAACTCGTGCCGGACGTGCTGGAGCGGTTGCGCGCGGCCGGCGCGGCCGACATCCCGGTGATCGCGGGCGGGATCATCCCGCACGCCGACGCCGAGCAGCTGCGGGCCGCGGGAGTGGCCGCGGTCTTCACCCCGAAGGACTTCGACATCACCGGGATCATCGGCCGTATCGTCGACGAGATCCGCCACGCGAACCAGCTCGACCCCCTGGAGGTCCCCGCATGACCAGCCCCGCTCCCCAGGTCAACCGGCTCCGCCCCCGCCGCTCCTGTCTGGCGGTTCCCGGAAGCAATCCGCGCTTCCTGGAGAAGGCGCAGGGCCTGCCGGCCGACCAGGTCTTCCTGGACCTGGAGGACGCGTGCGCGCCGCTCGCCAAGCCCGAGGCGCGGCACACCATCGTGAAGTTCCTCAACGAGGGCGACTGGACGGGCAAGACCCGGGTGGTGCGGGTCAACGACTGGACGACGGAGTGGACCTACCGCGACGTCGTGACGGTCGTGGAGGGCGCCGGCCCGAACCTGGACTGCATCATGCTGCCGAAGGTGCAGGACGCCTCCCAGGTCGTCGCGCTCGACCTGCTGCTGACCCAGATCGAGAAGACGATGGGCTTCGAGGTCGGCCGCATCGGCATCGAGGCGCAGATCGAGAACGCGCGTGGCCTGAACAACGTCGACGCGATCGCCGAGGCCTCCCCGCGGCTGGAGACCATCATCTTCGGCCCGGCCGACTTCATGGCCTCCATCAACATGAAGTCCCTCGTCGTGGGCGAGCAGCCGCCCGGCTACCCGGCGGACGCCTACCACTTCATCCTGATGAGGATCCTCATGGCGGCCCGGGCCAACGACCTCCAGGCGATCGACGGCCCCTACCTGCAGATCCGCAATGTGGACGGCTACCGCGAGGTCGCGCGGCGTGCCGCCGCGCTCGGCTTCGACGGCAAGTGGGTGCTGCACCCCGGCCAGGTCGAGGCGTCCAACGAGATCTTCTCGCCCTCGCAGGAGGACTACGACCACGCCGAGCTGATCCTGGACGCGTACGACTACTGCACGTCCGAGGCGGGCGGCAAGAAGGGCTCCGCGATGCTCGGCGACGAGATGATCGACGAGGCCAGCCGCAAGATGGCCCTGGTCATCGCGGGCAAGGGCCGGGCGGCCGGCATGCAGCGCACCAGCAAGTTCGAGATCCCGGAGGCGTAGGGCCATGCAGTTCGGACGCACCTACGAGGAGTTCGAGGTCGGGGCGGTCTACAAGCACTGGCCCGGCAAGACGGTCACCGAGTACGACGACCACATGTTCTGCCTGCTCACCATGAACCACCATCCGCTCCACATGGACGCGCACTACGCCGAGAGCACCACCGACTTCGGCAGGAACGTGGTGGTGGGGAACTACGTCTACTCCCTGCTGCTCGGCATGTCCGTGCCGGACGTCTCCGGCAAGGCCATCGCCAACCTGGAGATCGAGTCGCTCAAGCACGTGGCGCCGACCTTCCACGGCGACACGATCTACGGCGAGACGACGGTGCTGGACAAGTGGCCGTCGAAGTCGAAGAACGACCGCGGCATCGTCCACGTCGAGACAAGGGGCCACAAGCAGGACGGCACCCTCGTGTGCGTGTTCCGCCGCAAGGTGATGGTGCCGACCGAGACGTACATCAAGGAGCGCGGCGGCGAGCAGCCCGGCCGTCCGCAGCCGAAGGAACAGGGGAAGTAGTCATGGCCCGACTCGCCCGGACCGCCGGTCTGACCGACGTCCAGCAGGAGATCCTCTCCACCGTCAGGGACTTTGTCGACAAGGAGATCATCCCGGTCGCCACCGAGCTGGAGCACCGCGACGAGTACCCGCAGAAAATCGTCGACGGACTCAAGGAGCTGGGCCTCTTCGGCCTCATGATCGACGAGGAGTACGGGGGCCTGGGCGAGTCGCTCCTGACCTACGCGCTGTGCGTGGAGGAGATCGCCCGCGGCTGGATGTCGGTCTCCGGCATCATCAACACGCACTTCATCGTGGCGTACATGCTCAAGAAGCACGGCACGCAGGAGCAGAAGGAGTACTTCCTGCCGAAGATGGCGCTGGGCGAGACCCGGGGCGCCTTCTCGATGTCGGAGCCGGGGCTCGGCTCCGACGTGTCGGCGATCACGTCGAAGGCCGTGCGGGACGGCGACGACTACGTACTGAACGGCCAGAAGATGTGGCTGACCAACGGCGGCTCCTCCACGCTGGTCGCCGTCCTGGTGCGGAGTGACGAAGGACACTCCCCCGAGGAGGCGGCCGCCGAGCCGCACAAGTCGATGACGACGTTCCTGGTGGAGAAGGAGCCCGGGTTCGGCGAGGTCCGGCCCGGTCTGACCATCCCCGGCAAGATCGAGAAGATGGGCTACAAGGGCGTCGACACCACCGAGCTCATCATGGACGGCCTGCGGGTGCCGGCCGACAGGGTGCTCGGCGGGGTCACCGGCCGGGGCTTCTACCAGATGATGGACGGTGTCGAGGTGGGCCGGGTCAACGTGGCCGCGCGCGGCTGCGGGGTCGCCCGGCGCGCCTTCGAACTGGGCATCGGCTACGCCCAGCAGCGGCACACCTTCGGCAAACCGATCGCCCAGCACCAGGCCATCCAGTTCAAACTGGCGGAGATGGCCACCAAGGTCGAGGCCGCGCATGCGATGATGGTGAACGCGGCACGCAAAAAGGATTCGGGGGAACGAAACGATCTCGAGGCGGGGATGGCGAAGTACCTCGCCTCGGAGTACTGCAAGGAGGTCGTGGAGGACGCCTTCCGCATCCACGGCGGCTACGGCTTCTCCAAGGAGTACGAGATCGAGCGGCTCTACCGTGAGGCACCGATGCTCCTGATCGGTGAGGGTACCGCCGAAATCCAGAAAATGATCATCGGGCGCAGGTTGCTCGAGGAGTATCGATTCCAGGGCTGATGCCAGGATGATTGTCCGGGTTGGGGGTGTTTTCTTGGGGAAGAGGATCACACCCCGTCACCCCCTTCCGGCCGCCGACTCGGCTTCCCGGCTTACCCAGTTGTGACCGCGAGCCGCTACGATCGCCGGAAAGCCGCCGTCCCCCTCACGCAGCGCGGCATTCATCCGCTACGAAGGTCATCCATGCCCCACAGCCAAACCTCTGCACCTCGCGACAGCCTGGTCGGCGCACGCCTCGCGCGCGGAGCATCGCCGTGGCTCCTCCCGACCGTTGCCACCGCAGCCCTCAGCCTCGCCCGGTCGCGCCGCTCCGGCGTCGCCCGGGCCGTGGCGGTGCCCGCCACCGCTCTCGCGGCGGGCATGCTGTGGTTCTTCCGGGACCCCGAGCGGGAGATCGCTCCCGGCAGGGTCATCTCTCCCGCCGACGGCGTGGTGCAGAGCATCATGCCGTGGAAGGACGGGCGCACCCGCGTCGCGATCTTCATGAGCCCGCTGAACGTGCACGTGAACCGGGCCCCGCTGGCCGGCACGGTGACGTCGGTCGAGCACATCCCCGGCGGCTTCGTTCCCGCGTTCAACAAGGAGAGCGAGAACAACGAGCGGGTGGTCTGGCACTTCGACACCGAGCTCGGCGACATCGAGATGGTCCAGATCGCCGGTGCCGTCGCCCGCCGGATCGTGCCCTACCTCCCGCAGGGCACCAAGGTCGAGCAGGGCGAGCGGATCGGTCTGATCCGGTTCGGCTCGCGCGTCGACATCTACCTGCCCGAGGGCATCGAGGTGGCCGTCGAGGTCGGCCAGAAGACAGTGGCTGGGGTGACTCGCATTGACCGTGATTGACCCGCAGACCCAGGCCGGCTGGGTGCCCGAGGCGGACATGGACGGCGCGGACGAGGAGGAGATGCCTCTCTCGTTGCGTCTGTCGATAGCGGACACCCTCACCCTCGGCAACGCCACGTGCGGCTTCATGGCGGTGTACTTCACCACCACAGGCATCCTCATCCCGCACCTGACGGGCAGCGACGAGGCCACGGGCATGGCCCGGCACAGCGCCGCCACGGCGGTCATCCTGATGCTGTGCGCGGCCGTCTTCGACCTGTTCGACGGTCTGGTCGCCCGCAAGCTGCGCTCCTCGCCGATGGGCGCGGAGCTGGACAACCTCTCCGACCTGATCAGCTTCGGTCTCGCGCCGGCGTACTTCGTGCTGGTCTACGGCATGGTCGCCGACGACGCGCACCAGAGAGTGGCCGCGGTCGGCGGCATCGTGGTGCTGCTGGCGGTGGTGCTGCGGCTTGCCCGGTTCTCGTGCGTGACGCTCAAGGACGGCACGTTCCAGGGCATGCCCTCGCCGTTCGGGGCGCTGACGGTGGTCTCCATCGTCCTGCTCGAGCTGCCGTTCTTCGCGACGCTGCTGGCGGTCCTCGGTACGGCGTGGCTGATGGTGAGCCGGGTCGAGTACCCGAAGCCGCGGGGACGCCTCGCCGGGGCGATGCTCGGCTGGATCGTGCTGTCGATGGGCCTGCTGGTGGGCTGGGCGTTCGACGCGCCGAGCGCCCAGCTCCTGCTGCAGACGGGCTGCGCGCTGCAGCTCGTGATGGGGGCGGTGATCCCGCTGTTCGCCACGGCCCGCCGGGTGAACAACTTCCGCGACAACCGCCGCGAGGCCAGGGCGGCGCAGCTCCCGTAGTCCTTCGTGCGTGAGTGGGGCCCCGTACCCGGGAGGTACGGGGCCCTTCGCATGTCACGGTCCTCTTCGCCCGTCACGGCCGGAGCAGGTCCCGGGCCAGGCGCTCGGCGAGCCGTTCCAGGAGCGGGCCGGCCTCCGCGAGGCAGCGGGCCACATCCGGTTCCAGATCCGTCAGCGCGTACGCCCGCGAGACGCCGGCCGCGGCCAGTTCCCCGGGGGAGAGCGCCAGCCGCCCGCACACCGCGACCACCTGCCGTCCGGCCGCCCGCGCCGCCGCGGCGACCCCCGCCGGGGCCTTGCCGTGCAGGGTCTGCGCGTCCAGTGAGCCCTCCCCCGTGATCACCAGCGAGGCCCGCTCCAGCGCCGGCGCGAAGCCCAGCACGTCGAGCATCACCTCGATGCCCGGCCGGAACCGCGCGCCGAGAAGCAGGGCGGCGTGGCCGAGGCCGCCGGCGGCCCCGGCTCCCGGCGTGGCGGCGCACTCGGCGGCCCGTGCGCCGAGGGACGCCTCCAGCACCCCCGCGAACCGTGCGAGCGCCGCGTCCAGCGCCCGGACGTCCTGCGGCGAGGCGCCCTTCTGCGGCCCGTAGACGGCGGCCGCCCCCTTCGGCCCGGTCAGCGGATTGTCGACGTCCGCCGCGAGGACGAGCTCGGCCTCCGCGAGCCGCGGGTCGAGCCCGGACAGGTCGGCACTCGCGAGCGCGGCCAGCCCGCCGCCGCCCGGGGGCACCGGCGCGCCCCCGGCGTCCAGGAGCCGCGCCCCGAGCGCGGTCAGCATCCCCGCGCCCCCGTCGGTGCTCGCGCTTCCGCCCACCCCGAGCACGAGTGTGCGCGCCCCCGCGTCCAGCGCGGCCCGCAGCAGCTCTCCGGTGCCGTGGGTGGAGGCGGTGAGCGGCGCGGGGACGCCGCCCGGCAGCCGCTGCAGGCCGCTCGCCTCGGCCATCTCCACCACGGCGGTGCCGCCGCGCAGCGCGAAGGCCGCGGCCACCTCGCCACCGAGCGGCCCGGCGACCGGCACCTCCCGGCGCGCGAAACCGGCCGCCACGGCGGCGGCCACCGTCCCGTCGCCGCCGTCGGCCACGGGCAGCGACTCCACCTTTAGGTCCGGCACGACCCGGCGCAGCCCGGTGGTCACCCGCTCGGCGACCTCCGCGGCCGTCAGCGAGCCCTTGAACTTGTCGGCGGCGACGAGCACCCGGTGTGCGCCGGTCCCGGTGGTGTCGGTCACGTGGCAGCCCCTCCTCCGGGGCGCGCGGCGGGCTTCCGCGCGCCCTCTCGCCCGCGTGCGACCCTATCGGCATCCCGCGCGCTCGCGGAGCGGACGCGTGTCGGCCGGTGCGCGGTGGTTACCCTGCCCGGATGAGCACTCCTGACTACGCCACGTACATCGCAGGCCTGCCGCGCGTCCTGGTCGGGGCCGCGGCCCTCTTCCGTGACGCCCGGGGGCGGGTCCTGCTGGTCGAGCCGAACTACCGGGAGGGCTGGGCGCTGCCGGGCGGCACCGTCGAGTCGGACGAGGGCGAGACCCCTCGGCAGGGGGCCCGGCGCGAGACGGCCGAGGAGATCGGCCTGGACCGCACGATCGGGCGGCTCCTCGCGGTGGACTGGGTGCCCGGCGCGAACCGCCCGCCCGTGGTGGCGTACCTCTACGACGGCGGGGTCCTCACCGAGGAGGAGCTGGGCGCGATCCGGCTGCAGGAGTCGGAGCTGCTGTCCTGGCGGCTGGTGCCGCGCGAGGAACTCGCCGAGCACCTCCTGGGCGAGCTGGGCCTGCGTGTCCTCGCCGCCCTCGACGTACTGGAGCGCGACGGGCACACGGCGGAGCTGGAGAACGGCCGAGCGGTGGGACCGGTGGACGAGGTCAGCCCCGTTCTCTGAGCGGTCTCAGGCGAGTTCCCGCAGCAGGCGGGGCAGTGAGGTGCCGAGGGGTTCGCGGACGACCTCGTCGGCGAGGTCGTCGTAGGGGGTCGGCTCGGCGTTGACGACGACGAGCCGGGCCCCGTGCTCGGCGGCGATCCGGACGAGTCCGGCCGCGGGGTGCACCTGGAGGCTGCTGCCGACGGCGAAGAACAGCGTGCAGGCCTTGGCGATGGCCTCCGCCCCGGCCAGGACGGACGGGTCGAGCGGTTCGCCGAACATGACGGTGGCCGGTTTCAGGATGCCGCCGCACTCCAGGCAGGGCGGATCGTCCTCACCGGCGTCGATCCGGGCGAGGGCGTCCTCCATGGACCCCCGGGCGCCGCACTTGACGCATTCCACGCGGTGCGCGCTGCCGTGCAGTTCGAGGACCTTGCGGGCGGGCACCCCGGCGCGCTGGTGCAGCCCGTCCACGTTCTGCGTGAGCACGCGTACCGGGACCCCGGAGCGCTCCAGTTCCGCGACGGCGCGGTGGGCCGCGTTGGGCTCCGCGTGGAGCATGCCCATGCGCCGCCGCATCCGCCAGGAGCGGCGCCGGACGTCGGGGTCGCCCACGTAGTGCTCGTAGGTCACGAGCCGCTCGGCCTCCGGGTCATGCCGCCACAGCCCCGCCGGGCCACGGTAGTCGGGGATGCCGGAGTCCGTGGAGATCCCGGCGCCGCTCAGGAGCGCGACGAGGGGCTTGGTCGTCATGCGGTCGAGGGTAAGGCGGGGGCGTGGGCCGGGGCGACCGTATATTCGGCACGTTCGGCCTGGCCACCGGCCTCCCGGTGGAGCCCGCCGCGTCCCGTCCCGGCCGGCCGGCGGCCCGGGTCAGAACAGGCCCGCCCCGTCCGCCCCGCGTTCGAAGGCGAGCAGGCGCCGCTTGCGCTCGATCCCGCCGCCGTACCCCGTCATGCTGCCGTTGGCGCCCACCACGCGGTGGCACGGGACGACGATGCCGATCGGGTTGCGGCCGTTGGCCAGGCCGACGGCGCGGGAGGCGCCGGGGCTGCCGAGGGAGGCGGCCAGTTCGCCGTACGAGCGGGTCTCGCCGTAGGGGATGCGGCGCAGTTCGTCCCAGACCCGGCGCTGGAACGGGGTGCCGTGCATACGCAGGTCCAGGGTGAACTCCTTCAGTTCGCCCGCGAAGTACGCCGCGAGCTGCTCCCGCGCCTCCTCGAAGGGGGTGTCGTCGGGGGTGCCGAAGGTCTCCTCGGGTGGGCGGTGGCGCTGCTCGGTCATGTAGAGGCCGCACAGGACGCCCTCGTCGGCGACGAGGGTGAGCGGCCCGTAGGGGCTGTCGATCATGGTGTGCTGTTTCGCGGTCACGGGAGTTCCTTCGGCGGATGCAGCGGATGCAGCGGATGCGACGGATTCAGTTGATTCGCGTGGATTCATGTGGATCTTCGATGGTCAGACCGGGAGGACGTTGACGGGGTGGTCGTCCGTCGCCCACAGGTACTGGACGGCGTAGGCGCGCCAGGGGCGCCAGGCCGCCGCGCGGGCGGTGAGCGCGGCCGGGGTGGCCGGCAGACCGAGGTCGCGGGCCGCGCGGCGGATGCCGAGGTCGGTGACGGGGAAGGCGTCGGGGTCGCCGAGGGCGCGCATGGCGATGACGTCGACCGTCCAGGGGCCGAGGCCGGGCAGCGCGAGGAGCTGGGCGCGGGTCTCGGCCCAGTCGCTCTCGACGCCCAACTGGACCCGTCCTTCGGCGAGTTCGCGGACGAGGGTGGTGAAGGTGGTACGCCGGGTGCGGGGCATGGCGAGCGCCTCGGGGTCGAGGGCGGCCAGTGCCTCGGGGGCCGGGAAGAGGTGGGTGAGGCCGCCCTCGGGGTCCTCGATCCGTTCGCCGTGGGCGGTGACGAGGCGGGCGGCGTGGGTACGGGCGGCGGCGGTGGAGACCTGCTGGCCGAGGACGGCGCGCAGCGCGAACTCGGCCTCGTCGACCGTGCGCGGCACGCGCCGTCCGGGGGCCTTGGCGACCAGCGGCGCGAGCAGCGGGTCGGTGCCGAGCTGGCCGTCGACGGCGACGGGGTCGGCGTCGAGGTCGAGCATGCGGCGGCAGCGGCTGATGGCGACGGGCAGGTCCCGCAGGTCGCTCAGGGTGAGCCGGCAGGCGATGTGGTCGGGGCGGGGGGCGAGGGCGACGACGCCGTGTCCGTAGGGGAGGCGCAGGGTGCGGCGGTACGCGCCGTCCCGCCATTCCTCCACGCCGGGCACGGCGGTGGCGGCGAGGTGGCCGAAGAGGTTGTCGGGGTGGAGCGGGGCACGGAAGGGCAGCCGCAGGGAGAGCGCGCCGGGGGCGGTCACCGTCTGCCGCGGGCGCCGGGCGCGCAGTTCGCTCGGGGAGAGCGCGAAGACCTCGCGCACGGTGTCGTTGAAGGTGCGGATGGAGGAGAACCCGGAGGCGAAGGCGAGGTCGGCCATCGGCAGGGTGGTGGTCTCGATCAGGAGGCGTGCGGTCTGGGCGCGCTGGGCGCGGGCCAGGGCGAGGGGTCCGGCGCCGAGTTCGGCGAGGAGCTGGCGCTCGATCTGGCGGGTGCTGTAGCCGAGCCGGGTGGCGAGGCCGGGGACGCCCTCGCGGTCGACGACGCCGTCGGCGATCAGCCGCATGGCGCGGGCGACGGCGTCGGCGCGCTGGTTCCACTCCGGGGAGCCGGGGCTCGTGTCGGGACGGCAGCGCTTGCAGGCGCGGAACCCGGCCTGCTGGCAGGCGGCCGCACTCGGGTGGAAGGTCATGTTCTCGGGGCGGGGCGGGACGGCCGGGCAGCTCGGCCGACAGTAGATCCCGGTGGTCAGGACCGCCGTGAAGAACCAGCCGTCGAACCGCGCGTCCTTGGACCGGACGGCGCGTACGCAGCGTTCGGTGTCGGTGTGCATCGCGTTCCGCATGCCTCAAGGATCGGGCATGGCGGGGCCCCGGGCTGGCGGAAATCCGACATGAAGGCCCGCTGGTCAGGACCCGGGCCGCCGCCTGCGGAAAGGCGGCGGCCCGGCCCGTTCTCAGGCGAAGTGCGTCGCCGTGGGACGCCGCGAGAGCCGCGTGGCCTCGTCGAGGTCCGACAGCGGGCGCAGCCGGTAGCTGTAGGCGTAGTCGCGGTCGGCGGGGAGTTTGTACTCCTCGTGGGTCTGCGCGCCCCAGCTGTCGTCGCCGCCGACGCCCATCTGCCGGTGGTTGACCCGCAGCACGACCTCCTCGCGGGGGGTGAGCTGGTAGTCGTGACGCACCCCGTCGGACAGGTCCTCGGGGGTGAAGTGCGAGGCGTTGACCTCGAGGAGGGCGTCGCCGGTGACGAGGAGCCCGGTGCCGTCGCGGCCGGTGAGGGCGGCCCAGCGGACGTCGGTCCTGTTGCCGTTCTCCTGGGGCCTGCTGTAGCTGGTCCACTGCTCGGAGACGGTGGAGGAGTACACGCCGACGTCGGTGCCGTCCTTGCGGTCCCAGTGGTTCTCCTCGGGGCCGCGCCCGTAGTAGCGCAGGTGCTCCAGACGGCCCGGCAGGAGGAGCAGGCTGCCGACCTCCGGGATGTAGGGCAGGCTCGACGCCCCCGGGTGCAGGGTGTGGTCGACCTTGGTCTCGCCGTTGCCGAAGACGGTGTACGTGGTGGTGTACGCGGACTTCACGGTGGTGGGCAGGGTGCCGGTCACCTTGATCTCGACGGCCTTGTCGCGCAGGGCGCGCACGGTGACGCCGGTGACCTCGCGACGGGCGCCGGCGTCGCGCCAGGTCCGGTTGCGGGTGTGCTGGCCGTTGCCCCTGTCGTTGTCGGTGGGGGCGCGCCAGAAATTGGGCGCGGGGCCGTCGGTGAGGAGGGGGTGCCCGCCTGCCTCGTAGGAGGTGAGGGTGCCGGTCCTCTTGTCGAGGGTGACGGAGAAGTTCCGGCCCCGGACGATGACGGAGGTGCCGTTCTCGGTGTGGCGCAGGGAGGGGACGCTCTCCAGCGGGACGGGGGTGACCTCGGGGCTGCCGGCGTCGACGGGGATCTGCTCCCGGGCGATCTCGAAGCCCGCCTCGGCCCAGGGGGTGTCCTCCCGTGTGGTGAAGGACAGTTCGAGGAAGTACTCGGTGCCGGGGGCCGGGTCCTCGGGGAGCGGCATGGGCACGGTGATCCGCTTCTTCGACAGCGGTGCGAGGTCGAGCTGGGCGCGGCTGAGCCGGCCGTGGCGCACGGTGCGGCCGTCGGCGACCAGGGCCCAGGTGGCGTCGAACTCGCGGAGATCGGTGAAGAGGTACTCGTTGGTGAGGGTGAGCGCGCCGTCGGTGAGGGTCGTGCCGCCGGAGGCGGGGGCGGCGTGCACGGCCTGCAGGACGCGCTTGATCTCGGCGGCCTTGCCGGTGTGGCCGCGGTCCGCGGTGACGATGCCGTCGGCGGAGAAGTTGCCGTCGTTGGGGTTGTCGCCCCAGTCGCCGCCGTAGGCGAGGAAGGTGCGGGCCCTGGGCCGCTGTTCGGTGTGCTCGACGGTGGCGGCGTCGAACCAGAGGCGGACGCCCTCGTCGCCGGGGCCGCGTGTGCCGGAGGCGAGTTCGGCGGCGGTCAGGGGGCGGGCGTAGATGCGTGCCCTGCGTATCGTGCCGCTGAATTCGCGCAGCGGGTTCTCCACGTCGGTGGCGAGGGAGACCGGGGTGGGGCCGCTGTCGGGGCGGGCGGTGGTGGAGCGGGTGGCCCGGACGGTGCCGTCGACGTACAGGGTCAGGGTGCCGGCCTCGGCGTCGAAGACGCCCGCGAGGTGGTGCTCGGTGCCGGTCCAGTCCTCGGGCAGTTTCCAGGAGGCGCTGATCCACTGGCCGCCGGAGTGGAGGAAAAACTCCAGTGAGTCGCCGGTCTGCTTGAGCGCGTACTGGGTGTCGCCCTTGGCGAGGATGGGCTGGTGGTTGCCGGTGTACCGCTGGGTGACCCAGGCCTCGAGGGTCAGTGAGCCGGTGAGGTCGAGACGGTCGTCGCGGGCGAAGACGGTGCCGCCGTGGACGCCCTCGGCGCGGTCGAAACCGCCCCGGGGGGCGAGGATCTCGCCGCGCAGCGCGCCGGGTCCCGACTCGGTCAGCAGGATGCGCGGGGGTGTGGGCGCGGTGAGGGCCTGGTCGACGAAGTCCCAGATCCAGCCGCCCTGGAGGACGTCGTGGGCGCGGACGGTGTCCCAGTACTTCCTGAAGTTGCCGTTGGAGTTCCCCATCGCGTGGCAGTACTCGATCATGACGTAGGGGCGGGTGTCGGAGGTGTCGGCGGCGCGCTGGGCGACGCGGGAGGGGCTTTCGTACATCGCCGAGCGGATGTCGCTGATCGCGGGGCGGTCGTCGCCCTCGTACTGGATGACGCGGGTGGTGTCGTAGGAGCGGATCCAGTCGTGCATGGCGACGAAGGTGCTGCCGCCGCCCGCCTCGTTGCCGAGGGACCAGATCACGACCGAGGCGTGGTTCTTGTCCCGGTGGACCATGTTGCGGGCGCGGGCCACACACGCCTCGCTCCAGTCGGGGTGGTCGCCGGGGTACTGGTCGCGGATGCCGTGGGTCTCCAGGTTGGTCTCGCCCACGAGGTAGAGCCCGTACTCGTCGGCGAGTTCGAGCCAGAGCGGGTTGTTCGGGTAGTGCGAGGTGCGGACGGAGTTGAGGTTCATCCGCTTGATGAGCGTGATGTCCTCGACCATGTCGGCGCGGGTGAGGGCGGTGCCGCGCTCGGGGTGCATCTCGTGCCGGTTGGTGCCCCGGAAGGACACGGGGCGGCCGTTGATGCGCATGAGGCCGTCCTTGAGGGCGAATTCGCGCAGGCCGACGCGGTGGGAGAGGGTCTCGACGATCCTCCCCGCCGGGTCGCGCAGCCGCAGGACGGCGGTGTAGAGGTAGGGGTGCTCGGCGGACCACAGGCGGGGGTCGGGCACGGCCCGGGAGGCGGTGACGGTGACGTCCTCGCCGGGGTCGGCGGAGCCGAGGTCGGCGGTGGCGTTCAGCGTCCGGGACCAGACGGCGTGCCCGCGGTGGTCGTGGAGCTGGGTCTCGACGGTGTACCGGCCCTTGTCCTCGCCGCCGTAGGCACGCACGCACGCGGTGACCTTCAGTCCGGCGCTCGTGTACTCCTCGCCGAGGGGGGTCTCCAGTTTGAAGTCCCGCACGTGGACGGCGGGGGTGGAGTACAGGTAGACCGAGCGGAAGATGCCGCTCAGCCGGATCATGTCCTGGTCCTCCAGCCAGTCGCCGTCGCTGTAGCGGTAGACCTCGACGGCGATCTGGTTGGTGCCGGGCTTCAGGTGCGCGGTGATGTCGTACTCGGCGGGGGTGTACGAGTCCTCGTGGTAGCCGACGAGATGGCCGTTGATCCACACGTAGTGGGCGGACTTGACGCCCTCGAAGTGCAGGAAGGTGCGGCGCCCCCGCCAGTCGCGGGGGACGGTGAACGTGCGTCTGTACTGGCCGACCGGGTTGACGCGGGTGGGCGCGGCGGGCGGCCGCGGTTCCTCGCCCTCGCCGTTGGGGCCCCAGTACGGGTAGGTGATGTTGACGTAGATCGGTCTGTCGTAGCCGTGGAGCTGCCAGGCCGAGGGGACGGGGAGGGTGTCCCAGGAGCGGTCGTCGAGGTCGGTGCGGTGGAAGTCGGGGTCCCGGTCCTCGGGACGGTCGCTGTGGGCGAACTTCCAGGTGCCGTCGAGGCTCAGCCGGTACGGGGAGCGGGTGCGGTCGGCGGCGAGGGCCTGCCGGAGGTCGCCGTAGGGCATGAGGGTGGTGTGCGGGGGCTCGGTGCCCATCTGGAAGGTGGCGATGTGCCCGTTCCATTCGGGGGTGTCGGCACTGCCGCCGTCCGCCGCCGCGGCCGGGCGGGAGGCGAGGGCGGAGGCGGGGGTGGTGGTGAGGGCGAGCCCGCCGAGTACGGCGGCGGTGCCCTCCAGCAGACGGCGGCGGCTGACGAGCGGCCGGTGGGGGCCCGCGGGCCGGTCGGCGGATGGCGTGTGGGGGTGCGGCATGACCGTGGCCTTCCTCGGTGCGACAGGTGCGTGCTGCGCTGACTGAGGTGCGTCTGGTTCTGTTCGCTGTTGTCGGATTACCGAACTCGGCTGATCACACTAGAACCAGGCGTACGGCTCGATCAATGCTGCTGTCGGACTCTGTTCGCCCTTGTGGTCAGCCGCGCCAGATGTTGTCGAAGGCCGCCTTCTCGATGCTGCGCCGCTGCCGCACGGCCTCCAGCTCGGCCACCGCGTGGTGGACGGCTGCCAGCACGGTGACGAGCGACTCGTCGGCGAGAGCGCCGAAGTCCTCGGCCGGCTCGTCGTGGATGCCGAGGGCGGCGGCGAGTCCGGCGAGGACGGGGTCCCCGGCCCGCCACCGCAGGGCGGCACGGTTCCGGGCGGGCGAGTCGGTCAGGGCGGTGCGCCCGGTGCGCACCCGGATCCAGGGGTGCCGCTGCCGGACCAGCAGGCCGTCCGCCTCCAGTCCCGAGTGGTAGGCCGCCGCGAGGCCCTCGCCCCGGCGCCACAGCCAGTCCTCGACCGACTCGTACGGCACCTCGCGCCGCAGGGACGCCCCGGCCTCGCGCAGCAGCCTGTCCTCCGGCTCCGCCGGGTCCGCGCCGGGCACGACCCGTTCGCCGTCCAGGGCGAGGGCACCGGCGCGCAGCAGGTCGACCAGTTCGGCCCCGGCGAGGGCGAGCGAGAGGTCGCCCTGGCCGACCGGGTGGGCGGAGGGGACGTCCAGGCTGACGATCAGCAGGTCCCGGGGTGTGGTCATGCGGGCTTCCCGTTCCGTGCGGTTCGGCTGAGCCGGGCGGTGAACGCGTCGTACGCCCGGTCGTCCAGGAGGACGAACCGGACCTCCTCGGCCTCCGTCCGCACGGACCGTACCGTCTCCACGGCGATCCGGGCGGCGTCCTCGACCGGCCAGCCGTAGATCCCGGCGGAGACGGCGGGGAACGCCACCGTGCGGGCGCCGAGTTCGTCCGCGACGCGCAGGGACTCGCGGTAGCAGGAGGCGAGCAGCGCGGAGCGGTCCTCCTCGGCGCTGTACCGGGGGCCGACCGTGTGGATCACCCAGCGGGCGTCCAGGTCGCCCGCGGTGGTGGCGACCGCCTGCCCGGTGGGCAGGCCCCGGCCGTACCGCGCGGCGCGCAGGGCGCGGCACTCGGCGAGGATCGCGGGGCCGCCCCGGCGGTGGACGGCCCCGTCCACCCCGCCGCCGCCGAGGAGCGAGGAGTTGGCGGCGTTGACCAGGGCGTCGGCGCGCTGCCGGGTGAGGTCGCCGCGGACCACGGTGAGCTGTGTCATGCGCTGGGGTCTCCTCTGGGCCGGCCGACGGAACGGACGAGTGGCGGTGGCTGACGGGCCGGGGCGGCGGCGGGCGGGCCCGCCGGGGCGGGTCAGGTTCTGCGCAGGTGGCGCCAGACGGCCTTCGCCGCGTTGTGCCCGGACATGCCGTGCACGCCGGGGCCCGGCGGGGTGGCCGAGGAGCAGAGGAAGACGGCCGGGTGCGGGGTGGCGTACGGGAAAAGGGAGAGCTTGGGCCGCAGCAGGAGCTGGAGCCCGGCGACGGAGCCGGTGGCGATGTCCCCGCCCACGTAGTTGGCGTTGCGCACGGCCAGTTCGGGCGGTCCCGCGGTGGCGCGGGCGAGCACCCGGTCACGGAACCCGGGGGCGAACCTCTCCAGTTGGCGTTCGATGGCGTCGGTGAGGTCGCCGGTGAAGCCGTGGGGCACGTGGCCGTACGCCCAGAAGACCTGCTTGCCCTCGGGCGCCCGGGTGGGGTCGACGACACCGGGCTGCACGGTGATCAGGAAGGGCGCCTCGGGGGCGTGGCCGCCCCGGGAGGCGGCGTGCAGGGCGGTGCCGATGTCGGCGCTGGTGGGGCCGATCTGCACGGTGCCGGCGAGGCGGGCCTCCTGCGCGGTCCAGGGCACGGGGCCGTCCAGCGCGTAGTCGATCTTGAAGACGCCGGGGCCGTAGCGGTAGTTCTCGTAGGTCCGGCCGAGGTCCGCGATGCGGGCCAGCGCGGTGGGCGAGGTGTCGAAGACGTACGCCCGGGCCGGCGGCAGGTCGTCGAGCCGCTTGACCTCGTAGTCGGTGTGCACGGTGCCGCCGTGCTCGGTGAGGAGTCCGGCGAGCGCGTCGGAGATGGCCTGGGAGCCGCCCCGGGCGACGGGCCAGCCCCGGGCGTGCGCCGCCAGCGCGAAGACGAGGCCGACGGCGGAGGTGGCGAAGCCGCCGAGGGGCGCCATGACATGCGCGACGAGCCCGGCGAACAGGCCCTTGGCCCGCTCCTCGCGGAAACGGCGCAGCAGCCAGGTCGAGGGGGGCAGCCCGACCAGCCCGAACCGGGCCAGGGTGACCGGGTCCCGGGGCAGCGCGGTGGCCGGGAGCGACATGAAGTCCTTCGCCAGCGTGTCCCACTTGTCGAGGAACGGGGCGACGAGCCTGCGGTAGGTGCCCGCGTCGCGCGGCCCGAAGGAGGCGGCGGTCTCGGCGACGCTGCGGGCGAGCACGGCCGCCGTGCCGTCCGGGAACGGGTGGGCCATGGGCAGTTCCGGCTGGAGCCACTCCAGGCCGTGCCGTTCCAGGGGCAGCGCCCGGAAGGCGGGCGAGTTGATGCCGAGCGGGTGGGCGGCGGAACAGGGGTCGTGCCGGAATCCGGGGAGGGTGAGCTCCTCGGTGCGCGCTCCCCCGCCGACGGTCTCCTTCGCCTCGAACACGGCCACCGAGAAGCCCCGTCGGGCCAGTTCCACGGCGGCCGTCAGTCCGTTCGGCCCCGCTCCCACCACGACCGCATCGAGCATTGACGGCACCTTCGGACTCCTTCGCCGGCCGACGGCCACTGAGGCATCAGGATATGCCGCGCCCCCGGCGGCGCCGGGGCACGGGTGGCGGGGCGGCCGCGTTCACCGTCAGGCGTCCAGCAGGTGCGCCACCCGGCGGGCGGTGTCCCCGTCGCGCGCGGCGGTGAAGGGGAGGGCGTTGCCGCCGGTGATCCGGAACGGCACGCCGGCGCGCGTCAGATGGGTGCCGCCCGCCTCCTCGACGAGGAGCAGCCCCGCCGCGTGGTCCCAGGCGGCCTCCCAGGTGAAGGCGGTGGCGTCCAGTTCGCCGCGGGCCACGGCCAGGTACTCCAGCCCCGCCGAGCCGCAGGGGCGCGGGCGGACCCCGTCCGTGCGCAGTCCGAGCAGGGACCGCTTCTGGGCCTCGGTGGTGTAGTCGGGGTGCGAGGTGGCCACCTCCAGGTCGCGGTCCGGGCGCGGGGAACCGGAGCGCAGGGGCGCGCCGTCGAGGAACGCGCCCCGGCCGCGTATCGCGGTGGCGAACTGCTCGCGGGCGGGCGCGTACGTCCAGGAGGCGAGCAGTTCGCCGCCCCGGGCCAGCGCGACCAGCGTGCAGAATCCGGTGTCGCCCCGCACGAACTGGCGGGTGCCGTCCACCGGGTCGACGATCCACACCGGGGCCTCGCCGCGTATCGCCTCGTACACGCGCGGGTCGGCGTGGACCGCCTCCTCCCCCACCACGAGCGAGCCGGGCAGCAGCCGGGCCAGTTCCTCGGTGAGGCGGACCTCGGCCTTGCGGTCGGCATCGGTGACAAGGTCGTGCGGGCCGGTCTTCTCGTCGACCTCGTGGGCCTCCAGACGGCGGAAGCGCGGCATGATCTCGGCGGCGGCGGCCGCGCGGACCGCCGCCTCGACGTCGCCCCCGTGCCGGGCGAGGAACGCGTCGAGGGTTCCGTCGTACGGGAACCGCCCCCCGGTCCCGGCCCGGGCCACAGGACCGGCGTCCATGCGCACCGCGCCTCCCGCGCCGTCCGTGCTGCTCGTGCTCTCCGTGCTCTCCGTGCTCTCCGTGCTCTCCGTGCTCTCCGTGCTCTCCGTGCTCCTGATCATTGCTCCATCAGAGCACGCGCCACTGACATTCCCGTCCCGCCCGGTGCACTCCGGGCGGAATCGGCGTGAACTTCCGGGGCGCGGAGCGCCGGGGGCCCGGGCCCTTCGCCTCAGCGGCCCGCCGCGTACCCCTGCATGCCCCGCGGGTTGGCCGCGGCGGAGAGCAGGCCGGTCTCCGGGTCGCGGGCGACCGCGCTCAGCCGGCCCTCGGACCAGGCCTCCCCCACCAGTACGTCGTGCCCGCGCCGCCGCAGTTCCCCGACGACCGCCGGATCCGTACGCGATTCCACGGTGAGCGCTCCCGGCCGCATCCCGCGCGGGAAGAAGGAGCCGGGGAAGCTGTCGTTGTGCCAATTGGGGGCGTCGATCGCGCCCTGCAGGTCGAGGCCCCCGCGTACCGGGCCGCGCAGTGCCACCGCGAGGAAGAAGTGGGTCTGCCACTGGTCCTGCTGGTCGCCCCCGGGTGTCCCGAAGGCCAGCACCGGGACCCCCTCGCGCAGGGCGAGCGAAGGGCTGAGGGTGGTGCGCGGGCGGCGTCCGGGGGTGAGCGAGTTCGGCAGCCCCTCGTCGAGCCAGGTCATCTGCAGCCGGGTGCCGAGCGGGAAGCCCAGTTCGGGCACGACGGGGTTGGACTGGAGCCAGCCGCCGGAGGGGGTCGCCGAGATCATGTTGCCCCAGCGGTCGACGACGTCGAGGTGGCAGGTGTCGCCCCTGGTCGACCCGTCGCCGCTCACCGTGGGCTCCCCGTCCGCCCCCGCCCGGCCGGGCCGTGCCGGTTCGCCCGGTACCGGGGAGAGCGGGCTCTTGGCGACGGTCGGCTCGCCCACGCCCAGCGCCTCGTAGCCCGACTCGGCGGAGGCGAGCCCGAGGGCGTACCGGCTCAGCCGGGGCGTGCGCCCGCCGGGCCCGCCCGGCCTCAGCTCGTACGAGGCCGCCTCCCCGATCAAAGCGCGCCGCCCGTCGTTGTACGGGGCGGACAGCAGGGCGTCGAGGGGGACGTCGGCGGCGTCGCCGTACCAGGCCTCGCGGTCGGCCATGGCGAGCTTGCAGCCCTCGACGAGGAGGTGGACGTAGTCCGCGGAGGCGTAGGGCGGCAGTTCCGGCGGGAGCAGGGCGAGCTGCTGGAGCAGCACCGGGCCCTGGCTCCAGGGGCCGGCCTTGCACACGGTCCAGCCGTTCCAGTCGTAGGTCGCGGGACGCTCCCAGGTGGCGGACCAGGCGGCGAGGTCGGCCGCGGTGAGCGTCCCCGTGTGGCGCCTGCCGCTGGTGTCCAGGGTGGGCCGCGCGGACTGGCGGAGCAGCGCCTCGGCGACGAAGCCGGTACGCCACACCTCGCGCGCCGCGTCGATCTCCGCCTCCCTCCCGCCCGCCCCGGCGACCTCGGCGAGCAGCCGCTTCCAGGTGGCGGCGAGGGCGGGGTTGCGGAAGAGGCGGCCGGGACGGGGCGGTTCGCCGTCCGGCAGGTACACCGCGGCCGAACTGGTCCACTCCGTCTCGAACAGCTCCCGTACGGTCTCCACCGTCCCGCCGACCCGTTCCACGGGCGCGTGCCCCTGCTCGGCGTATCCGATGGCGTACTTGAGGACGTCGGCGAGGGGCTTGGTGCCGTGGTCGCGCAGCAGCAGCATCCAGGCGTCGAAGGCACCGGGCACGGCCGCGGCCAGCGGTCCGGTGCCGGGGACGAGGTCGAGGCCGAGGGAGCGGTAGTGGGCGATCGTGGCCCCGGCGGGGGCGACGCCCTGGCCGCAGAGAACCCGTACGGCGCCGTCGGCCGGGGCGACGAGCGCCGGGAGCTCCCCGGCGGGCCCGTTGAGGTGCGGCTCGACGACGTGCAGGACGAAACCGGCGGCGACGGCCGCGTCGAAGGCGTTGCCGCCGTCCTCCAGTACGGCCATGGCGCAGCCGGAGGCGAGCCAGTGCGTGGAGGACACCATGCCGAAGGTGCCCTGGAGGGTGGGTCGGGTCGTGAACATGCGCTCTGAACACCTCACTGTTTCCGTGGGCACTGATTCCGTGGGCACTGTTTCTGTGAGCACTGCTCCATGGGCACTGATTCCGTGAGCACTGATTCCGTGAGCACTGATTCCGTGGGCACTGCATGGCCCGCCTGCCGAGGGGTACTGCGTAACCTCCCACCGCGTACCGGGCCCCCGCCGGGCGAGGGCCCCCAGCGTGACGAGCAGCGGGAAGGAATGAGCCACGGATGGCGAAGCTGAACCCGGTCGACCTGCAGCGGGCCCTCGCCTCGGCCGACTACCCGGCCACCGGCGAGGACCTGGCACGGCTCGCGCGCGACAACGGGGCCGACAGCGCGCTCGTGGACGCGCTCTCGGCACACGCCGGGGACGAATTCGACGGCCCGAACAAGGTCAGCCGCGCCGTTTTCGGCTCGGACTGATCCCCGTGTCCGGACCCGACCGACAGGGGCCTCTCATGTCCATGCACTACGGCAACTCCTCCTCCGAGCCGCGGCCCACCACCGCCCGCGTGCAGCCCGCCGGTCTCGTTCCGCCGGGCGAGACGCCGCCGGCCGAGGACGGCATCTCGGGAACCCTGCCCCGTGACATCCGGTACAACCAGTCGCGCGGCTGGGCCAAGGCGCCCTTGACGCTCATCCTGCTGCTCGTGCTGCTGTTCGCCGCGGGGTTCATCGGCTACGCGGTGGGGATCGGGATCTGACCGCCCCGGCCGTGTGCCGCGCCGGGTCGCCTCACCGTCCTGCCTGCTCCGCCCACGGCGCCTACTCCGCCTTGTCCGCCTTCTTCCAGGCCGTGGTGCCGATCCGCCCGGTGTTGCCGAGGTCGAGGCCGCCGTCCACGGTCAGCACCGCCGCGGGCGCGCCCTCGGTGGGCGCGACGCGCAGGTAGGGGGCGTTCACGGCGGTCGTGGTCGGGTCGGTGACGGTGTTGCGCCACACCAGGGAGCTGGTGGCGCTCTCGCCGCGGGCGAGGCGGACGGGGTGGGCGCCGGGGTCGGGCACGCCGGTGATTTCGCCCGGCCCCTTCCGCACCTCCACGTCGACGAGGGGCGCGCGGTCCTCGTCGAGCGCGGTGAGGACGGGGTACCCACCGAACGCGTACGACTCCTTGCCGCAGTTGGTGAGCCGTACGGTCATCGCGCGCAGGCCCATGGCGGCCTCGACGGGGCCGGGCTCGAGGCGCAGTCCGGAAGCGGGGCAGGCGGTGGTGTCCGGGGCGGGTGAACGGGTCGGCCGCCCGGGCAGTCCGTAGGCGGGACCCGGTGCGGGGGTGTCCACGGCGGGCGCCGAGGGGGTCCTCGCCGGCGTCGCGTCGGGGCGGCGGTCGGGGTCGCTCTCGCGGTCCAGTTCGGCCGAGAGCCCGCAGCCCGCGGTCAGCAGGGACACGGCGAGGAGGCATGCTGCGCCGGCGAGTCGGCGGTGAACAGTCACGGCGTGATCATGCCACGCGGCCGGAAACCGCGCCCCGGACGTCGGTCACGGTGACCGCGCGGGCACGCAGCGAGTTCGGCCTTCCCCCGCACCGGGAGTCGTGTGAGACTGTGCGTCCCGTCCGCAGTGCGGACCTCCTCCGCACCCTCCCCCACGAGAAGTGCCCGTGCGCCCACTTTCCCTGCCCCTCGCGCTCACCGCGCGGCTGCTGCCGGTCGCCGTGCTCGCCTCGGCGGGCTGGGCACTGTCCTCCGGCCCCCTCGCCTCCGCCTCCGACTCGGACTCGGACCACTCCTCGGCGCAACGGTCGCCGGACTCCGAGGACACCGCAGGGAAGAAGGGCGGCGACTCCTCCTCGTCCGCCCCGCCCGCGGCCAAGGCCTACGAGGCGGCGCCCGCGCCCTGCGGCAGCATCGCCGTCAAGACCGTCAAGTCCCTTGTGCCGGGCGCCAAGACGGCCGGCAAGGAGATCCCGTCCACCGACGAGGGCGTGCGCCGCACCTGCTCCTGGAACGCGCTCAAGGGCTTCGACTACCGCTGGCTCGACGTCTCCTTCGAGATCGCGGACTCCGTGTCGGCGGCGCGGAAGACCTACGAGCAGCGCACGGCCGAGAAGAGCGGCGGCGGCGCGGTGCCCGGCCTCGGTGACGCGGCGTACTCCGTCGTCAACCTCACCACCGACAAGAAGCAGCAGACCCGTGAGGGCGTGGTGCTGGCCCGGGTGTCCAACGCGCTGGTGGTCGTGACGTACAACGGCAGCGACTTCGAGTCCAAGAAGGCGCCGGGCACGGACGAGATCAACAAGGGTGCGATCAAGGCCGCCAAGGAGGCGGTGGGGGCGCTCGGCAAGGGATGAGACCGTCGGGCCGACCCCCGACTCCCTTACTCTCAGCCGGAGTTGACGGCCGGGATCACCCTGTCCCCGTACGCGTCGATGAGGGCCTCCTGGGCGTCGTGCATGTCGTAGACCGCGAACTGGTCGACGCCCAGGTCGCGCAGGGCCCGGAGTTTGTCCACGTGCTGTTCGACGGGGCCGAGGACGCAGAAGCGGTCGACGATCTCGTCGGGCACGAAGGCGGTGTCCGGATTGCCGGCGCGTCCGTGGTGGGAGTAGTCGTAGCCCTCCCGCGCCCTGATGTAGTCGGTGAGCGCGTCGGGCACGGCCGCGGAGTGCTCGCCGTAGCGGGCGACCAGGTCGGCGACGTGGTTGCCGACCATGCCGCCGAACCAGCGGCACTGCTCCCGGGCGTGGGCGAGCGCGCCGGGCGAGTCGTCCTCGGTGACGTAGGCCGGGGCGGCGACGCACACCGTGACGTCGGCGGGATCGCGGCCGGCCGCGACGGCGGCCTCCTTGACCGTACGGACCATGGAGGCGGTGAGGTAGGGGTCGGCGAGCTGGAGGATGAACCCGTCGGCCTCCTCCCCCGCCATCCGCAGCGCCTTCGGCCCGTAGGCGGCCATCCAGACGGGGAGCCGGGAGCCCGGTCGCACCCACGGCAACCGGACGACCGTGCCACCGCCGAGGTCTGCCTCCTCGCCGGAGGCCAGCGCGCGCACGGCCTTCATCGCCCCGCTGATCCGGGCCAGGGTGTTCGGCCTCCGGCCGGCCACCCGCATCGCCGAGTCCCCCCGCCCGATCCCGCACACCGTGCGGTCGCCGAACATGTCGTTGAGGGTGGCGAAGGTGGAGGCGGTCACCTCCCAGGTGCGGGTGCCGGGATTGGTGACCATCGGACCCACTTTCAGGTGCTCGGTGTGCGCGAGGATCTGACTGTGGATGACGAACGGTTCCTGCCACAGCACGGCCGAGTCGAAGGTCCAGCCGTGCGTGAAGCCCTTGCGTTCGGCGCGCCGCATCAGGTCGACGACCCGTGAGGCGGGCGGGTCGGTCTGCAGGACGAGTCCGAAATCCATGCGCCACTCCAAGTGCTCCAGCAGGACTTTCCTGTCCGACCTGCGGGTTTCGCTGGGCGGCTGGAGTGTAGCGGGACTTCGACGCGTCGAGGCGTTGCCACGGGGACCGCCCCTCGATCGTGCGACAGCGCCGTCGGCAGTCACAGCAGCGGGGCGGCCTTAGAGGGTGATCGCCGAGTATGCCGGGGCCCGGCCGGGCCGCCCGTGGGCGACGGTGTCACGAACGCCCCATGTCGATGACGTACTTCCCGCGCACGCCCCCCGCTTCGAGGCCGCTGTGCGCCTTGACGACGTCGGCCATCGGCAGGACGGTGTCGATCACGGGACGGATGTCTCCCCTCTCGACGATGCTCGTGAGTTCGGCGAGGCGGCCGGAGGACGGGTTGTTGCTGAAGAGCTTGATCCGCCGGGGCCGGACGGCGGCCCGGAGCACCATGCCGAGCATGGACCCGACGATGCGATCCGGGTCGAAGGAGAGGGCGACCATGCGCCCTCGCCGGTCGAGCCGGGACTGGTAGGCGCCGATCTCCGTGCCCACCAGGTCGACGATGACATCGAAGCGGCCGAGGTCCTCCGGCCGGGTCGTGCGGTAGTCCAGGGCGGTGTCGGCCCCGAGTTCCCTGACCCAGTCCAGATTGCTCGCGCCTGCCAGGGCGGTGACCTCGGCACCGAGCGCCTTGCCGAGCTGCACCACTGTGCTGCCGACGCCCCCGGCCGCGCCCCGCACCAGGAGCCGCTCACCGGCGACGAGGTGAGCCTTGTCGGTCAGCGCCGTCACCGCGGTGGTACCGGACACGGGAAGGGCGGCGGCCTCGAGCAGGCTCAGGTTCTCGGGCGCCCTGGCCAGCCGCTGCTCGGGGACGGCGACGTAGTCGGCCATGGCTCCGAAGGTGAAGTGCGGCATGAGCCCCCACACCGCGTCCCCGGCCCGCCACTCCCGCACCTCGGCGCCCACCGCCGTGACGCGTCCGGCGAAGTCGCTGCCCACACCACGCGGGAACGAGGTGCGGCTGATGCGGCGCATTCTGCCGACGCGGAAAGGTGACTCTCCCGCGTTCAGGGCGACGCCGTGCACTTCCACGAGCACCTCCCGGGGTCCCGGGTCCGGTATGGGCACCTCGCGGACGCCGAGCACCTCGGGCGGTCCGAAACGGTCGTACTGCACGGCGCGCATGAGCGGTCCCTTCGGGGTCTTCGTCCCGGGCCACCGCCCGAGCCCGGGGTGGCACCCCGCTGACGGGCGAAGATATCCGGAGAGACGTTCCGTGACCAAACACAGGAGGTCAAGGTGGCCGGAAGTGGAGGGCGTTCGGTGACCAGGGCGCCCACGCCGGAAGAACGCTAGTCGAGGTACTGGCAGGTGGAGCGCGGGAGGTATCTGCCGTGACCCGCGTGGCCGGTGAAGTGCCCCTCGGTGACGACGGGTTCGCCGCGCGAGAGCACGGTGTCGACCCGGCCGGTGATCCGCCGCCCCTCGTAGGCCGAGTAGTCGACGTTCATGTGGTGACTCGCGGCGGAGAGGACCTGCTCGGCGTGCGGGTCGTAGAGCACGAGGTCGGCGTCGGAACCCGGGGCGAGCGTGCCCTTCCTCGGGTAGAGGCCGAACATGCGGGCCGGGGCGGCACAGGCGAGTTCGATCCAGCGGCGGCGGGACAGGCGGCCCTCGACCACGGCCTGGTGCAGGAGATCCATGCGGTGCTCCACCCCCGGCAGGCCGTTGGGGATCTTCGAGAAGTCGCCGCGGCCCAGTTCCTTCTGGCCGGTGAAGCAGAACGGGCAGTGGTCGGTGGAGACCACCTGGAGGTCGTCGGTGCGCAGCCCCCGCCACAGTGCCGCCTGGTGCTCGCGCGGGCGCAGCGGGGTGCTGCACACGTACTTGGCGCCCTCGAAGTCCGGCTCGGCGAGGTTGTCGGTGGACAGGAAGAGGTACTGCGGGCAGGTCTCGCCGAAGACGGGCAGCCCTTCGTCACGAGCCCTGGCGAGTTCGGCGAGCGCCTCCCGGGCCGAGACGTGCACGACGTACAGCGGGGCGCCCGCCACCTGTGCGAGCCGGACGGCGCGGTGGGTGGCCTCGGCCTCCAGCAGGGCCCTGCGGACCTCGCCGTGGAAGCGGGGGTCGGTGTCGCCGCGGGCGAGTGCCTGCTCGACGAGGACGTCGATGGCGATGCCGTTCTCGGCGTGCATCATGATCAGGCCGCCGTTGCCCGCGGCGCGCTGCATGGCGCGCAGGATCTGGCCGTCGTCGGAGTAGAAGACCCCCGGGTAGGCCATGAACTGCTTGAACGAGGTCACGCCCTCGTCGACGAGGAGGTCCATCTCCTTCAGGGTGTCCTCGGTGACGTCCGAGACGATCATGTGGAAGCCGTAGTCGATCGCGCAGTTGCCCTCCGCCTTGGCGTGCCAGGCGTCCAGGCCCTCGCGCAGGGCGCCGCCGACGCTCTGGATCGCGAAGTCGACGATCGTGGTGGTGCCGCCCCAGGCGGCGGCCCGGGTGCCGGTCTCGAAGGTGTCGGAGGCGTAGGTGCCGCCGAAGGGCATCTCCATGTGGGTGTGCCCGTCGACGCCGCCGGGCAGGACGTACTTCCCGGTGGCGTCGAGGGTGCGTTCGGCGGTGAACGCCTCGGCCGCCGGGGTGCCGCTCGCGGCGAGCGCGGCGATCCGGCCGTCCTCGATGAGGACGTCGGCGTGGAGTTCGTCCGAGGCGGTGATGACGAGGCCGCCGCGGACGACGGTACGGCTGCTCATACTGCCTGCCTCTCCTGTCCGGCTAGAGGACGCTCCGCAGCGCGCCCGCGAGGATGTCGGCGCCCTCCTCCGCCTCGGCGGCGGTGAGGGTGAGGGGCGGGGCGATACGCAGGGCGCTGGTGTCGTGGCCGCCGCCCTTGCCGAGGAGGAGCCCGCCCTCGCGGGCGGCCTCGAGGACGGCGGCCGCGGCGGCGGGGTCGGCCTCGTCCGTACCGGGGCGGACGAGTTCGACGCCGATCATCAGTCCGCGTCCGCGTACCTCGCGTACGGCCGGGTTGTCCGCCGTGGCGGTCCGCAGCCGGTCCAGGAGCTGTCCGCCGACGCGCCGGGCATTGCCCCGCAGATCGTGTTCCAGCAGGTAGGTGAGGTTGGCGAGGCCGGCCGCCATGGTGATCTGGGTGCCGCCGAAGGTGGAGATGCTGTTGGCGTCGAGGCAGTTCATGATCTCGGCGCGGGCCACCACACCGCCGATGGACATGCCGTTGCCGATGCCCTTGGCGAAGGTGACGATGTCGGGCGGGCCGGACCGGGCGTGTGCCTGCCAGCCCCAGAAGTGGTCGCCGGTGCGGCCCCAGCCGGTCTGCACCTCGTCGGAGATCCACAGGACGCCGCGCTCGCGCAGCACCTCGCGGAAGGCCGCGTAGAGCCCGTCGGGCGGGGAGGTGAAGCCGCCGACGCCCTGGATCGGTTCGGCGATCAGGGCGGCCGGCGGGCGGGTGTGGCCGAGCAGGTCCTTGAGGTCCTCGACGCAGGCGGCGATGAACTCCTCGTCGCCGAGGTGGGCGTAGGGGCCGCGGGTGCGGACGCCGCCGTGCACGTAGAGCGTCTGCAGCGGGGAGAGGGAGGTGGGCGACCAGCCGCGGTTGCCGGTGATGCCGACGGTGGAGAACGAGCGGCCGTGGTAGCTGTTCCGCATCGCCAGCAGGGTGTTGCTGCGCCGGTGGGTGGTGGCGAGCAGCAGGGCGGTGTCGTTGGCCTCGGTGCCGGAGGTGGTGAAGAAGACGCGGGCGTCCGGGATGCCGCTCAACTCCGCGATCTTCTCGGCGAGTTCGACCATCGGGCGGTTGAGGTAGAGCGTGGAGGAGTGCAGGATGCGGCCGGCCTGCTCACTCACCGCCTTGGTGACCTCGGGCAGGGCGTGCGCGGTCATCGTGGTGAGGATGCCGCCGAAGAAGTCGAGGTACTTGGTGCCGGCGGCGTCCCAGACGTGCCGGCCCTCGCCGTGGATGATCTCCAGCGGGGTGTCGTAGTAGAGGGCGAGCCAGTCGGGGAGTACGGCGCGGTGGCGGGCGTGGAGGTCCTCGGTCACGGCTGCACCAGTCCTTCGTACGCGTCGGGGCGGCGGTCGCGGTAGAACGCCCACTGCTGCCGGACCCGGTCGATCAGCCCGAAGTCGAGGTCGCGGACGAGGAGTTGCTCCTCGGTGTCACCGGCGGCCTCACCGACGAGCTGTCCGCGCGGGTCGACGAAGTAGGACGTTCCGTAGAAGTCGTTGTCCCCGTACTCCTCCCGGCCGACACGGTTGATGGCAGCGACGAAGTACTCGTTGGCCACGGCGGCCGCGGGCTGCTCCAGCCGCCACAGGTGGGCGGACAGGCCCCGGTGGGTGGCGGACGGGTTGTACACCAACTGAGCGCCCTGAAGGCCGAGTTGGCGCCAGCCCTCGGGGAAGTGCCGGTCGTAGCAGATGTAGACGCCGACCCGGCCGACGGCGGTGTCGAAGACGGGCCAGCCGGCGTTGCCGGGCCTGAAGTAGTACTTCTCCCAGAAGCCCTCGACCTGCGGGATGTGGTGCTTGCGGTACTTGCCGAGGTAGGTGCCGTCGGCGTCGATGACGGCGGCGGTGTTGTAGTAGAACCCGGACTGCTCGACCTCGAAGACGGGCACGACGAGGACCATCCCCGTCTCGCGCGCGAGCGCCCGCATCCGGGTGACCGTGGGGCCCTCGGGGACGGGTTCCGCCCAGCGGTAGTGAGCGGGGTCCTGGACCTGGCAGAAGTAGGGGGCGTTGAACACTTCCTGGAAGCCGATGACCCGGGCGCCCTGCCGGGCGGCCTCGCGGGCGTGCTCCTCGTGCTTCGCGATCATGGATTCGGTGTCACCGGTCCAGGTCGCCTGGACCAGCGCCGCGCGTACGACGTGAGCCATGTGCCGCTCCTTCACCTGAATGCCCCCGCGGCGGGGACGTCAGAGAGCCTCTACGCCCGTAGACACGGACGCGGGACGACGACCGTAAGCCTCCGAAGGCCCCTTGCCAAGGTGGCGCCCCGACCGGACCCGGGTCCGTTGCGATCCGGGTTCCGGCGCGGGGCGCGCCCCACCCCTGTCGGCCCTGACCCGGCGGCCGGCGGGAACGGGTCTCCCCCCACGGCCGGGACCGTGCATAACAGCGGAGCGCACGGGCACCCGCCGTCGGACCGGCACGTACAGCTATGGCGTCCCGGAACCGACCGGGAAGCCAGGGACGGAAGGCCATGACCAGCGGCTTCAGCCCGGAGGGCTTCGGTTCGGACCCCTTCGCAGAGTTCTTCGCACGCTTCTTCGGCGGTGCCCGCCCCGGTCCGCGGCAGATCGACATCGGGCGGCTGCTCAGCCAGCCGGCCCGTGAGCTGGTCGCGGGGGCCGCCACCTACGCCGCCGAGCACGGCAGCCGGGACCTGGACACCCAGCACCTGCTCCGCGCGGCCCTCGCGGTCGAGCCGACCCGTCGCATGCTCAGCCGTGCGGGCGCCGACCCCGACGACCTGGCCACGGAGATCGACGAGCGCTCGGGGCCGGTGCACACCGGTGAGAGCCCGCCGCCCACCTCCGTCGCCCTGACCCCGGCGGTCAAGCGCGCCCTGCTGGACGCGCACGACATGGCGCGGGCGAGCGGGGCCGGCTACATCGGCCCCGAGCACGTGCTGAGCGCGCTCGCCGCCAACCCGGACTCCGCCGCCGGGCACATCCTGAACTCGCTGCGGTTCGGCAGCCCGGGCGGTCCGCTGCCCACCGAGCCGTCCGGGCTGCCGGATGCCTCGCAGGGCCGCCCCGAGCGGCCCCGCCAGACCGGCACCCCGACCTTGGACAAGTACGGCCGCGATCTCACCGAGCTCGCCCGCCAGGGCCGCGTCGACCCGGTGATCGGGCGCGAGGAGGAGATCGAGCAGACCGTCGAGGTGCTCTCCCGGCGCGGCAAGAACAACCCGGTGCTCATCGGCGACGCGGGCGTCGGCAAGACCGCGATCGTGGAGGGGCTCGCCCAGCGCATCGCCGAGGGCGACGTGCCGGACATCCTCCTCGGCCGCCGGGTCGTCGCCCTCGACCTCACCGGCGTGGTCGCCGGGACCCGCTACCGGGGTGACTTCGAGGAGCGCCTGACCACCATCGTCGACGAGATCCGCGAGCACTCCGACCAGCTCGTCGTCTTCATCGACGAACTGCACACCGTGGTGGGCGCCGGAGGCGGCGGCGAGGGCGGGACGATGGACGCGGGCAACATCCTCAAGCCCGCCCTGGCCCGCGGCGAGCTGCACATCGTCGGAGCCACGACGCTGGAGGAGTTCCGGCGCATCGAGAAGGACGCGGCGCTGGCCCGCCGCTTCCAGCCGATCCTGGTGCCCGAGCCGTCCGTGCCCGACGCGGTCGAGATCCTGCGCGGGCTGCGCGACCGCTACGAGGCCCACCACCAGGTCCGCTACACCGACGAGGCGCTCGTGGCCGCCGTCGAGCTCTCCGACCGCTACCTCACCGACCGGCACCTGCCCGACAAGGCGATCGACCTCATGGACCAGGCCGGCGCCCGGGTGCGGCTGCGCTCACGCACCAAGGGCACCGACGTCCGGGCCCTGGAGCGCGAGGTGGAGCAGCTCGTCCGGGACAAGGACCAGGCGGTCGCCGACGAGCAGTACGAGCAGGCCACCCGGTTGCGCGACCGCATCGCCGAGCTGAAGGAGCGCATCGGGGACGGGGGCGGGGAGCAGCCCCCCGACGAGGGGCAGAACCTGGAGGTCACCACCGAGGCCATCGCGGAGGTCGTCTCCCGGCAGACCGGCATCCCGGTGTCCAGCCTCACCCAGGAGGAGAAGGAGCGGCTGCTCGGCCTGGAGAAGCACCTGCACGAGCGGGTGGTGGGGCAGGACGAGGCGGTCCGCGCCGTCTCCGAGGCCGTGCTGCGCTCCCGCGCCGGACTCGCCAGCCCCGACCGGCCCATCGGCAGCTTCCTCTTCCTCGGCCCGACCGGCGTCGGCAAGACCGAGCTGGCCCGCGCCCTCGCCGAGGCGCTGTTCGGCAGCGAGGAGCGGATGGTCCGCCTGGACATGAGCGAGTACCAGGAGCGGCACACCGTCAGCCGGCTCGTCGGTGCCCCGCCCGGCTACGTGGGCCACGAGGAGGCCGGGCAGCTCACCGAGGTCGTACGGCGCCATCCGTACTCCCTGCTGCTGCTCGACGAGGTGGAGAAGGCGCACCCGGACGTCTTCAACATCCTGCTGCAGGTGCTCGACGACGGCCGGCTCACCGACTCCCAGGGCCGCACCGTCGACTTCACCCACACCGTGATCGTGATGACCAGCAACCTCGGTTCGGAGGCCATCACCCGGCGCGGGGCCGGACTCGGCTTCACGGCGGGCGGCACGGAGGCCGCCGAGGAGGCCCGCCGGGAGCAGGTCCTGCGGCCGCTGCGGGAGCACTTCCGGCCCGAGTTCCTCAACCGGATCGACGAGATCGTCGTCTTCCGGCAGCTCACCGAGGAGCAACTCCGGCGCATCACCGACCTGCTGCTCGACCAGACGCGGCGGCGGCTGCGGGCGCAGGACATCGACGTCGACTTCAGCGACGCGGCGGTCGAGCTGCTGGCCCGGCGCGGCTTCCAGCCGGAGTACGGGGCGCGTCCGCTGCGCCGCACGATCCAGCGGGAGGTCGACAACCAGTTGTCCCGCTTCCTGCTCGACGGCAGGGTGAGCGCCGGCCACCGGCTGCGGGTGGACGTCGAGGAGGGCGAGCTGGTGTTCGACGCGGAGCGGTGAGGCGGTGGGGCGGAGGGGACGGGAGAGGCGGGCGGGACGGACCGCTCGCCGGCCCGTCCCGCCCGCCTCTCTGGTGCTTCCGAGGGCAATCAGCGACCCGGTCGTACGACCATCGCCGAGCCGCCTCCCCGGCGGACCCTCTCCGCCGCGGCGAGCCACGTGCCGTCCGGCAGCCGCTGTACTCCCGTCGCCGCGCCGATCTCCGGGTTCAGGGAGAACGCGTGGCCGAGCGCCTCCAGCCGGGCCCGTTCCGCGCTGTCGTACAGGCCCGGTTCCAGCTCGGTCTTCGCCGCGTTGCGCTGGCTGGCGCGGGGCGCGGCGATCGCGTCGACGAGCGGCATACCGCGGTCGAGGAAGTTGGTCAGGGTCTGCAGCACGGTGGTGATGATGGTCGCGCCGCCGGGCGAACCGACCGCGACCACTGGCCTGTTCTGCTTGTCCAGCACGATCGTCGGGGAGATCGACGAGCGCGGCCGCTTGCCGGGCCCGGGCAGGTTCGGGTCGTGGACGGCCGGGTTGGCGGGGGCGAAGGAGAAGTCGGTCAGCTCGTTGTTGAGCAGGAAGCCGCGGCCGGGCACGGTGATGCCGCTGCCGCCGGTCTGCTCGATGGTGAGGGTGTAGGAGACGACGTTGCCCCACTTGTCGGCCGTGGTGAGGTGGGTGGTGTTCTCCCCCTCGTAGGTCGTCGGGGCGGCCGTGCCGCCGGCGCCGCAGGCGGCCGGGTGGCGCGGGTCCCCGGGGGCGAGCGGGCTGGTCAGGACGGCGTCGTCCTTGATGAGGCAGCCGCGGGAGTCGGCGAACCGCTTGGAGAGCAGCTCCTCGGTGGGGACGTTCTCGAAGGCGGGATCGCCCACCCAGCGGCCCCGGTCCGCGAAGGCGATGCGGCTCGCCTCGATGTAGCGGTGCAGGTACTGGGTGCGGCTCGCCTTGGAGAGGTTGCTCCGCTCCAGGATGTTGAGCGCCTCGCCGACGGTGGTGCCGCCGGAGGAGGAGGGGGCGATGGAGTAGACGCCGAGGCCCCGGTACGTCGTCCGCGTGGGCGCCTGGACCTTGGCCCGGTAGGCGGTCAGGTCCTTGCGGCTCAGCTCGCCGGGGCGGGCGTTGTAGCCGGAGGCGGGGTCGACGGGCGGCTTCCGGACGGTGGCGACGATGTCCTCGCCGAGGTCGCCGCGGTAGATCGCGCCGACGCCCTTCCGGGCCAGCTCGCGGTAGGTGCGGGCGAGGTCGGGGTTGGTGAACGTGGAGCCCACGACGGGCAGTCGGCCGCCGGGGAGGAACAGCTTCGCGGTGGCGGGGAAGTTGCGGAACCGGGCCTCGTTGGAGGCGGTCTGGGAGCGGAAGGTCTCATCGACGGTGAAGCCCTTGCGGGCGAGGCGCTCGGCGGGCGCGAGGACCGTGCCGAGGTGCTGCCTGCCCCACCGGTCCAGCGCCGTCTGCCAGGTGGCGGGGGTGCCGGGGGTGCCGACGCCCAGCCCGCTGGTGACGGCGTCCGCGAAGGCGAGCGGCTTGCCGTCCTCCACGAAGAGGTTCTCGTCGGCGGTGAGCGGCGCGGTCTCACGCCCGTCGATGGTGTGCACGGTGCGGGAGCGGGCGTCGTAGTAGACGAAGTAGCCGCCTCCGCCGACGCCGGAGGAGTAGGGCTCGGTGACGCCGAGCGCGGCGGCGGTGGCGACGGCCGCGTCGACCGCGTTGCCGCCCTTCCTGAGCACCTCGATGCCGGCCGCCGAGGCGTCCGCGTCGACGCTCGCCACGGCGCCGCCGTGGCCCACGGCGACCGGGACCTTCGCCGGTGTCGTGCTCGTGGCAGGGCCATGGCCCGGCGGCGCGGACGGGGGCGCCGCGGCCCCCACCGACACCACCGCGGCCGAGACCGCCAGTACCGCCCACTTCCGAGCGACGGGACGACGCATGCGTACCTCCAGTCAAGAACCGTCCGCGCAGCGTAACTCCGTACCACCATGACCGCGAGGACGCCTGGTGCCCGACGGGCGGGAGTTCACGGACCGTTCACGGGAACCCTCTCGTACCCTGCTCGCGGAGTCCGTCGAACACCGTTGCGGCCGGGACCGCTAGCATGCGCGGCCATGACAGACGACGTCCGCAACATCGTCCTGGGTGTGATCGCCGCGGGCATCAGCGCCTCGCTCGGCTGGATCGCCCGCACCTACCTGTGGAAGCGCAAGCTCCGGCGCAAGCAGGCCTTCTTCGGGCTGCCCGCCAACTCGGAGTCGCTGCTCGTGGTCAACCGGGACGCGGGCAGCACGGACCTGGCGGTGCACCGCCATGACGTGTTCGCGCTGCTCGAACTGTCCGCGCTCATCAAGGACTGCGGTGCGAACGCGCAGGTCGTCACGCAGGACGCGGCCCAGCAGGGCTTCGGCGAGCGCACCGAGTTCTGCGTCGGCGGGCCGGGCTCGAACCGCCGGATGGCGGCGCACATGCAGGCGATGCTGCCCGGCATACGCGTCCACACCGATCCCGAACCGGTCGTGGACCGGGCGGCGTTCCGCATCGGCGGCGAGCGGTACCGGATGGAGCCCGGGATCACCGAGTACGTGCTCCTCGCGCGGCTCACGGCCGGTCAGCCCGACCAGGTGCGGCCGGTGTTCCTGTTCTCCGGGCAGCGGGCCATCACCAACCAGGCTGCCACCCGCTATCTCGCCCGCCATCACACGCGGCTGGCCCGCAAGTACGGCAACGGCACCTTCGTGCTGCTGCTGAAGGTGGTCAACTCCCAGGCGTACGGGCCGGACGTGGTCGAGCTGGTCGCGGACGTGACCCGTGCGGCGCTTGCCCCGCTGCCCGCCGAACCGGCGGCGGAGCGCCCCTCGCACCGGGCGGGCTGAGGGCGACGCCGAAGGCGCTGTGGGGGCCGGGGGGGAACGTGGTCACCGGGAGCCCGGCCCGTCCGGCGTGCAACTGACCTTCTTCTCGTCGGCGGCCGCCCCGTCGTGCGGGTCGGTTCCACCGAGCGAGCAGTGATCATCGGCTGCCGCCGGACAAGGCCGGCCGGGTGCGGTGCGCTGCTCCCCCTGGTGACGCGTGCCGTTCGATCGACGGACCGACAGCCGTGCGGGGTCAGCCTACTCGCTGCGGGCGCGGGCCTCCCGTACGGGCGCGGATCGTGGCGCGCGCGGGAGGGCGCGCGGGCGCGCGCCGGACCGGGAGCGTGCGGGGTCCGGCGTCCGCCGGTCGGGGGTGCGGGGCCGCCGGACGGGCGTGTGGAAGCGCCGGGCGGGGTGCGCGTGGGCGGTCCGACCGCCGGGCAGGGGCCGTGTGCGCGTGGCCGGCCGCCGGGCCGGGGCGTGGGCTCAGGCCACTTCGGCGTAGACCTGGGAGAGTTCGGGCGCGCCGGTCATCGCCCAGTCCTGGCCCTCCGTCACCACGTCGACCTCCCGTCCGGTGGCGAGCAGCACGACGGGATGGCCGTCCCGCAGTTCCCACACGGCGCCGGGCACCGTGCGCACGATGACCGTGCCGAGGTACAGCCCCGCGTCGTTGCCGAGCCAGGGCAGCAGCTCCTCGTCGTCCCGCCAGCCCGGGACCATCTGGTCCAGGGCCTCCAGCGAGGCCGCGCTGTCGTCCAGGTCGACCCCCGCCCGCTCGGCCTGTGCGCGCAGCAGCTCGCACTCGGCCAGCAGCGCGGCGATCCCCTCGTCGGCGGAGCCGGCGGAGTCGCCGGCGATCGCCACCGCGCCCCCGGTGGCCTTCGCACCGTCGTGCTTGCGCCAGTTGCCCAGGAAAGGGATGTTCATACGTCCAGCGTCCCACCGTCCGCCCTGTCCGCTCCACAGGTGGGCGGTACCGGTGTGTTCACCCTCGCTTCGTTGACGAGTCACTTCCGTGTCCTTAGCTTCTAGGCACATCTGTCGTCGCGTCAGTTCACTTCAGTAGACGGGTTTCCGGGCTGATCGGCTCCCGGCGGAGCCGTCGGACAGGAAGGAGCCCCGTGGTGCGCCTGCGTCTGGGGTGGGTGGCCGTGGTCCTCGGGGTGTGTGCGGCTGCCGTGCTGCCCGGTGTGCCGGCCCGCGCGGCTCCCGGGAAGGGGCCCGCCTCCGCCCTGGCTCCGGCCACGTCGCTCGCACGCCTGTTCGACAACGTGGCGGTGGGCGAGGACTCCCGGCCGGGCACCGCGGACTTCGACGGAGCCGGACGCTCACTGTCGGCGGGCGACCTCGCGGCGGCCGGCTGGACCCCGGGACGCGTGCTGACCGTCCGGGGCGCCCGGCTCACCTGGCCGCGCACGGCCCCGGGCGCGCCGGACAACGTGCGGGCCGCCGGGCAGTCGGTACGGCTGCGGGGCCGCGGTGAGGCGCTCGCGTTCCTCGTCGCCGGCACCGCGGCCCGGGGCGCCGACGCGGGCGGCGCGGGCACGGTGCGGTACGCGGACGGCTCGCGCTCGGCCTACCGGCTGACCGCCCCGGACTGGCGCACCGGCCCCCTGGCCACCAAGGCGGTCGCGCTGCCGCACGTCAACACCCCCGCCGGGCCGCTCGCCGAGCGGGCGCGGCTGTACGTGGTGACGGTGCCGCTGGCGCACGGCCGGACGGTGGCCTCCGTCGTGCTGCCCCGCGACCGGGCGCTGCACGTGTTCGCGCTGTCCCTGCGGCCGGGCGGACGCGGCTGGACGGGAAGCTGGGCCGCCGCGACCTCCGGGTACGCCCCGGTGGGCCCGTGGACCGACCGCACCCTGCGGCTCGTCGTGCACACCTCGGCGGGCGGACCCCGGGCACGGCTGCGGTTCGAGAACACCTTCGCCGCGGCACCGGTGCGGATCAGCGGCGCGACGGTGGCGGTGCGGGGCGAGGGGGCGGCGGCCGCCGGGGCGCCGCTGCCGCTGACGTTCGGCGGGGCGCGGGGGGTCACGGTTCCGGCCGGTGCGCAGGCGCTCAGCGATCCGGTCGCGTTCGCGGTGCCCGCCGACACCGATCTGCTGGTCAGCTTCCATCTGCCGGGCACCGTGACGGCGGCGCCCGTGCACCGGCTCGCGCTGCAGCGCTCGTACCTCAGCGAGCCGGGCGACCACACCGGCGACACCGGCCCCGGCGCGTACCCGTCGACGCTGACGACGTGGCCCTTCCTCACCGGGGTCGACGTGGGCGGCGGACCCGGCACGGTGGTGGCGCTCGGGGACTCGATCACCGACGGCGAGAAGTCCGGCACGGACGCCAACAGGCGCTGGCCGAACGTGCTGGCCGAACGGCTGCTGCGACAGCACGCGGTCCCCCGCCACGGAGTGCTCGACGAGGGCATCTCCGCGAACCGGGTGGTCGCCGACCGCTACCCGGGCGACGGGGTCTCCACCGACACCGGAGGGGTGAGCGCCCTGCACCGGCTGGACGGCGACGTGCTGGCCCAGACCTCGGTGCGGACCGTCGTGGTCTTCGAGGGCGTCAACGACGTCCGCTGGGGCGCCACGGCGGACGAGGTCGTCGCCGGGCTGCGGGAACTGGCCGCGAGGGCGCACGCGCACGGGGTGCGGGTGCTGGCCGCCACGATCGCGCCCTGCGAGGGCGAGGCCCGGTGCACGGCGGAGGCGGACGCGCGGCGAAGCATCGTCAACGCCTGGCTGCGCGGCTCCGGTGGCACCTTCGACGGGGTCCTCGACTTCGACGCCGTCCTGCGCGACCCGGACCGGCCGGCGCGGCTGCGCCCGGAGTACGACAGCGGTGACCATCTGCACCCCGGCCCCGCGGGGCTGGCCGCGCTGGCGGCCTCGGTGGACCTGCGGCTGCTGTGAGGGCCGCGGCGAGGCAGCCGTGCCGGGCGGGACCGGGCCGCGCGAGGCGGACGGGCCGGCGCGCTCGTGCGCGTGGGCTGCCGACGCGAGGGCGCCGCGAAGGGGGCCGCGGGTCTCAGACCTCCAGGTCCACCACCACGGGCGCGTGGTCCGAGGCGCCCTTGCCCTTGCGCTCCTCGCGGTCCACGTAGGCGTCCTGCACGGCCTTGGCGAACGGCTCGTTGCCGTACACCAGGTCGATGCGCATGCCGCGGTTCTTGGGGAAGCAGAGCTGGCGGTAGTCCCAGTAGGTGTAGGGGTGGTCGTACTTCAGCGGGCGCGGGACCACGTCCGTCAGGCCCGCCTCGCGCAGGGAGGCGAGCGCGGCGCGCTCGGCCGGGGTGACGTGGGTGGAGCCCTCGAAGGCGGCGCGGTCGTAGACGTCCTCGTCGGTGGGGGCCACGTTGTAGTCGCCGAGGACGGCGAAGGGACGGTCCCCCGCCGCGTCCCCGGCGACCGCCGCGCGCAGCGCCTCGAACCACTGAAGCTTGTAGGCGTAGTGCGGGTGGTCGACCTCTCGACCGTTGGGCACGTACACCGACCACACCCGGACCGGGCCGCAGGTCGCGGAGACCGCGCGGGGCTCCTGGACGCCCTCGTAACCGGGGTCCCCGGGGAGGCCCTTGACGACGTCCTCCAGACCGACGCGGGAGACCACCGCCACGCCGTTCCACCGGCCCGTCGCGTGCACCGCGGACTCGTAGCCCAGCTCGCGGAGGGCCTCGGACGGGAACTGCTCCTCGGTGGTCTTGGCCTCCTGCACGCACAGCACGTCCGTGCCGCTGCTCTCCAGCCAGGCGAGCAGCCGGGGCAGCCGAGCGGTGATCGAGTTCACGTTCCAGGTCGCGATGCGCATGCCCTACAAACTACCGGGCGGGTCCGACAACGCGTCCCGGACCGGCCTTCGTGCGGCCGCTCCCGGCACGCCGGCCGCGGGGCCCCGGCTCAGAGCTCGGCCGAGGTCCCGGATCCGAGCCGCAGGTGCTCCGTTCCCCCGAGGGCGCCGATCTGGTTGTCGTAGATCGGGCGGGCGACCTCCGTCAGGAGCCCGTCGTGGATGTCGTAGGCCCGCCGCGGCTTCACCTCGCGGACGTAGTCGATGACCTCGGCGATCTTGTTCCAAGGGGCCATCACCGGCAGCATCAGCGTCTCGACGGGCCGGTCGGGGACGGTGAGCGCGTCGCCGGGGTGGAAGACCGTGCCGCCGTCGATCAGATAGCCGACGTTGGTGATGCGCGGGATGTCCGGGTGGATCACCGCGTGCAGCTCGCCGTGCACCTGGACGTCGAAGCCCGCCGCGGTGAACGTGTCGCCGTGGCCCACCGTGCGCACCCGGCCGGGGAACGCCGCCGAGAGCTTCTCGGCGACCGCCCGCAGTGTCCAGACGCGTGCCTCCGGGTTGGCCTCCAGACCGGCCCGCAGCCTGCCCTCGTCGAAGTGGTCCGGGTGCTCGTGGGTGACCAGGATCGCGTCCGCGCCGACCGCCGCGTCCTCCTCGCTGAACCCGCCGGGATCGATGACGAGGGTGCGCCCGTCCTTCTCGAGGCGGACGCAGGAGTGCGTCTTCTTCGTGAACTTCATGGTTCCATCCTGCCCCCGCCGTGCCGCTCCGACGGCGCCTCGCGCGTTCACTCCTCCGGGGTGGTCTCCTCGCGGATCACCTGCTGGGCGACCCGGAAGGCGGCGTGCGCGGCGGGGATGCCGCAGTAGACGGCGGTCTGCAGCAGCACCTCCTTGATCTCGGCGGGGGTCAGCCCGTTGCGCAGGGCGGCGCGGACGTGCGGGGCGATCTCCTCCGTGTGGCCGCCGGCGACCAGCGCGCCGAGCGTGACACAACTGCGCGCGCGGCGGTCCAGGTCGGGGCGGTCCCAGACGTCGCCCCAGGCGTACCGGGTGACGAAGTCCTGGAAGTCGCCGGAGAACTCGTCCGCGGCGGACAGCACCTGGTCCACGTGCGCGTCCCCGAGCACCTCGCGGCGCACCTTGATCCCGGCCTCGTACGGGTCCCGCGGACCCACCTGCTCGGGCTGGGCGGCTGCCGGGGCGATCGCGGCGAGGGGGGTCGCCGTCGGGGCGGCGGCCGGCACCGGCGTCATCGGTACCGGCGGGATCGGGATGTGGCCGGTCGCCGTGTCGAACACCGGCTGCTGCCACGCGCTGGAGAAATGGCGCACCAGCAGGTCGGTGACGGCGCCGGGCTGTTCGACCGGGACGAGGTGGGAGGCTCCGGGGACGACCGCGAGCCGTGCGTCGGGGATGCCCGCGACCAGGGTGCGGGCCTCGGCCGGGCCGGTGACCTGGTCCTCGGAACCGGCCAGGACGAGCGTGGGCACGCCGATGCGGCCGAGTTCGCCCCGCACGTCGAAGGTGGCCAGGGCCTCGCAGGCGGCGATGTAGCAGCCGGGGTCGGTGGTGCGGACCATCTGCACCGCCCACTCGGTGATCGCGGGCTGCGCGGCGGCGAAACCGCCGGTGAACCAGCGCTCGGGAGACGTGCGGGCGATGGGGTCGAGCCCGTTGCTGCGCACGATCACCCCTCGCTGGCGGAACTCGTCCGCCGTGCCGAACCGGGGCGAGGCGGCGATCAGCACGAGGGAGGCGAGCCGCTCGGGGTGCCGCAGCGCCAGCTCGAGGCCCAGCGCCCCGCCGAACGCGCAGCCCGCGTACCCGAACCGCTGGACCCCGAGCGAGTCCAGCGTGGCCAGCAGCCGCCGGGCGAGGTCGCCGACGGACCCGCCCGGATGCGCGGGGGCGCCGCCGTGCCCGGGCAGATCGAACCGCAGCACTCGCCACTGCGCGGCCAGTTCGGGCACCTGACGGTCCCACATGTGCCATGTGGTGCCCAGTGAGGGACCGAGGATCAGGACGGGGGCGTCTTCCGGCCCGTCGAAGCGGTATTGCAGGGTGTTCGGTGGTGTCTCGCTCACCCGTCAGACCCTCTCATCCCTCACGGGATCTCACATGGCCGGTCCCCGTCTGACGGCTCTTGTCCCCTCTCTCTGCGACGGGCCCGGCACTGCCGGACCCCTCGGGGGGCCATCCGGACGGGCAGGTCGCTCGGCTGGAAGACCGCCAGGCTCACGCTTGCCCCTCCGTCGCACCCACGTGCGAGCTGTCCCGCATGGTGGCGTTGCCGCGAAGATCCTCGACGTCCGGCTTCACGTACCACGTCTTGGGCGTTCTCAGGTCCGGATGTCCGGCCCACCGCGCACGGATGTGATCTGGCACACCGTTGTTGGCCAGGTAGGTGAGGCAGGACGAATGAGCATCGTAGAGACCGACTCGACGCAGACCGAAGCCTTCTCTTTGACCTGGACAGCCTGATCCCGGGACGGCAGGGCCCGGAGGAAGCAGTCACAGGAGTCGACGTGGACGTCGGCCGCACCGGCACGGCGGAGGTGTTCCGCTGCGGGACGCCACTCACGGTGCTGGTGGAGGCGTCCGCGCCACCGCCCCGGCTGATCGTCTTCGGCGCGCGCGGCAATCACGGTCGTGCGGGTCGGGGCGTCGCGCACAGAGAGGTCCGACATCCTCCGGCGGCGGGCCGGGCGGTGGGGGGCTCGTACTCCATGGCGACAGCCTGGTCACGGACCTCGCCCCGGGGGAGAGTTCGGTCTCACCAGGTGACGATCGACGGTCTCGGCACGTCCATGCACATGCACATGCCCCGGGCGGTTACCCGGCAGTCCGGGGCGCAGAGGCACCGCCTTCCGGGACATTCCGGGAGACGAGTGGGACGTACGGGGCGTCATCAACGGCGCCGAGGATGGAATGGAGCTGCCGCAAGGCGTCCTCCAGCGTCGCGGTCGGCACCACGGACAGGAAGCGCTGGAGCGCAGTCGTCGCCGACGAGGTCGCGGCCCGGGCGGCAGCGACCCCCACAGGCGTCAGCCGTACGTTGTGGCTTCGTCCGTCCGAGGGGTCGGGGACGCGATGCACGAGCCCGCGGGCATCGAGCCTGCGCAAGACGTTGCTCAGACCACCGGTGGTCAGGAGCAGACGCGTCGTGAGTTCCTTTGGCCGCAGTTGGTAGGGGCTGCCCGCCGAACGCAGCGCTCCGAGCACGTCGAGCTCTGCGGAGGTGAGGCTCTGCGCTGCCAGGGTGGGGGCGATGGCCTGCTCGAGGAGGCCCTGCAGGCGCACGACGTGTTGGGAGAACGACAGCGCCAGGCGTTCGTCACCGGAAGCGTTCACGTTGTCGACGGTCACGACTCCACAGTATCCGATAACACTTCCGTGATAGCTTTTGAGAAAGCTATCCGCAAAGGAGCCATCGTGCCTACTGTCACTGTGATCGACGGCGTCCGTGTGTTCACGGGCTACGGACTGACAGAGCCCCAGCGCGTCTACGTCGAGGGGACGAGCATCGCCGCCACAGGAACCCCGGACCTGGTGGTCGACGGTACGGGCAAGGTGCTGCTGCCGGGACTGATCGACTCTCACATCCACGTGCTCGGCCGGGCGGATCTGGAGAACCTGGCGAAGTGGGGTGTCACCACCGGGCTGGACATGGCGGCCTGGCCGCTCCCGTTCGTCGCCGACATGCGCGCGCAGACCGGCGTGGCCCAGATCCTCAGCGCGACGACTCCCGCGGTCGGCCCCGGCGGCAACCACGCCAAGATGCCCGGCTTCCCCGGTGACGGCATCGTCACGACCCCCCAGGAGGCGCGGGCGTTCGTCGAACGCCGGATCGCCGACGGCGCCGACTACATCAAGATCGTCACCGAGGCCGCCCCGCCGGCGGGCATGGACCAGCAGACCGTGAACGCGATCGTCGACACGGCGCACGAGCACGGCCGCATCGTCGTCGCGCACTCGGTCACCACCGGCGCCTTCCGGGTCGCGGTCGAAGCCGGTGTCGACATCAGCACGCACGCACCCCTGGACGCCGTCCTCGACGACGACACCGTTCAGCGCATGCGGGACGCCGGGATGGTGTCCTCGCCCACCCTGACGATGATGCGTGGCATCGCGACAGCGCGGGCCACCGCAGGACTCAGGTACGAGTACGCGCGCGACACCGTGACCAAGTTCCATGAGGCGGGCATCCGGCTCCTGGTCGGCACCGACGCGAATTCCGCCGCAGGCGTCCCGTTCGCACCCAAGCACGGCGTCTCCCTGCACGACGAGTTGGGGCTCATGGCCGAGGCCGGGCTCACGCCCGTCGAAGCACTCCGCGGTGCCACCACACTCACCTCCCAGACGTTCGGCCTGGACGATCGCGGCACGATCGAACCGGGAAAGCGCGCCGACCTGCTTCTCGTCGACGGCGACCCGACCACGGACGTCACCGCCACCCGCGACATCGTCGGTGTGTGGATCAACGGGGAGCGCGTCCACTGAGCACGGCCACGGCTGTCGCCCAGATCGAGCAGGCCATCGTTCACGAACGGCAAGGCCGGGACCGCGGCTGGTGGGAGTGAGGCCCCCCCCCCGCTGCGCGGGAGTGGCTGACCAGCAACTCAGGGCGGGTTGACGTGATTTCAGATTCACTGATTCGGTCGCTGCCTGGTTGGCGTGGCGCATCTCTTCGAACTCGATGGGGCTGAGGTAGCCGAGCCGCTTCTGGATGCCGGGGGGGGTTCGCCGACCACCTCGCCCACGGCCTCGGTTTGGCCGCGTGGGCGGTCGGCCTGGTGCTGGGCGTACGCAACCTCTCCCGGCAGGGCATGTTCCGGCTCGGCGGAACGCTCGCCGACCGGATCGGCTACATGCCCATGATCCTTACCGGCTGCACCCTGCGCACCGGGGCGTTCGCACTGCTGGCCTTCGCCGGCACCCTGCCCGCGCTGATCATCGCCTCGGCCGCCACCGGGTTCGCCGGCGCCCTGTTCAACCCGGCGGTTCGCGCCTACCTCGCGCAGGGCGCCGGGCAGCGCCGGGTCGAGGCGTTCGCCGCCTTCAACGTCTTCTACCAGGCGGGCATCCTCCTTGGCCCGCTCGCCGGGCTCGCCCTGCCCTTCCGGGCGGTGTGCGCCGTCTCGGCGGGCGCGTTCGGGGTGCTGGCCCTTGTGCAGGCCCGGGCCCTTCCCGCGCGGCGCCCGGAGCCGACGCGGTGAGCCTCGATGCAATCAGGAGCGACCCGGTAGCCCACGACTGCAACTGCGTACTTACCCTGACAGGCGCCTGAGCCACGCACAAGCCGCGCGAGCCGTTCGGCATCCCGCACGACGGACCTCCGTATCGTGACCGGCCGGCTGATCGGGGAAGTGCGTGAACTCATCGGGAAAGCATGTTGGACCGGGGTCCCGTCAGGATGTTCCTCGGCGGGGCCTCGCCGTCTCACCCCCTGCCACAGAGGGATCACACACGGGCAACGGATCATGCCGTCCCGCACTCCGGGTACCGTCATGGCATGAGTCATCCGCACCCCGAGCTGAAAGCCGCCCCGCCCCTTCCCGAAGGAGGTCTGCGTGTCACCGCCCTGGGCGGCCTCGGTGAGATCGGCCGCAACATGACCGTCTTCGAGCACGCGGGCAAGCTGCTCATCGTCGACTGCGGCGTGCTCTTCCCCGAGGAGACCCAGCCCGGCGTGGACGTGATCCTGCCGGACTTCACCTCGATCCGGGACCGGCTGGACGACATCGTGGCCGTGGTCCTCACCCATGGCCACGAGGACCACATCGGCGGCGTGCCGTACTTGCTGCGCGAGCGGTCCGACATCCCGGTCGTCGGCTCCAAGCTGACGCTGGCGTTCCTGGATGCCAAGCTCAAGGAACACGGCATCCGGCCGCGCACGGTGCGGGTACGGGAGGGCGACCGGCGCGGCTTCGGGCCCTTCGACTGCGAGTTCGTGGCGGTCAACCACTCCATCCCCGACAGCCTCGCGGTCGCGATCCGCACCAGGGCCGGGATGGTGCTGCACACCGGCGACTTCAAGATGGACCAGTTCCCACTCGACGACCGCATCACCGATCTGCGCGCCTTCGCCCGCCTCGGCGAGGAGGGCGTGGACCTGTTCCTCACCGACTCCACCAACGCCGAAGTACCCGGCTTCACCACCTCCGAGCGTGAGCTGAATCCGGCGATCGAGCAGGTGATGCGCACCGCGCCGCGCCGGGTCATCGTCTCCAGCTTCGCCAGCCATGTGCACCGCATCCAGCAGGTCCTGGACGCCGCCCACCAGCACGGCCGCAAGGTCGCCTTTGTCGGCCGTTCGATGGTCCGCAACATGGGCATCGCGCGTGACCTGGGCTATCTGAAGGTCCCCTCCGGTCTGGTCGTGAGCACGAAGGAGCTGGAGAAGCTCCCGGACCACAAGATCACTCTGGTGTGCACCGGCTCCCAGGGCGAACCGATGGCCGCGCTGTCACGGATGGCCAACCGCGACCACGTGATCCGCATCGGCAAGGGCGACACCGTCCTGCTCGCCAGCTCCCTCATCCCCGGCAACGAGAACGCCATCTACCGGGTGATCAACGGACTCACCCGGTGGGGCGCCCACGTGGTCCACAAGGGCAACGCCAAGGTGCACGTCTCCGGGCACGCCAGCGCCGGCGAACTCGTCTACTGCTACAACATCGTCAAACCCCGCAACGTCATGCCCGTGCACGGCGAATGGCGCCACCTGCGGGCCAACGCCGACCTCGCCATCCGCACCGGTGTCGACCCCGACCGGGTCGTCATCGCCGAGGACGGCGTCGTCGTCGACCTCGTCGACCGACGCGCGTCCATCACCGGCAAGGTCCCCGCCGGCAACGTCTACGTGGACGGCATGGAAGTCGGCGGCGCCACCGAAGCGTCCCTCAAGGACCGCCTCGCCCTCGCCGCCGAAGGCGTGGTCACGGTGGTGGCGATCGTCGACGCGGACACCGGCGCCCTCGCCGAGGCCCCCGACTTCCTGGCCCGGGGCTTCGTCCACGACGACGCCACCTTCGAGCCCGTCATCCCCGTCATCGAGAAGACCCTGGCCACCGCAGCCGAGGAAGGCGTCGGGGAGGCGCGGCAGCTCGAACAGCTCGTCGCCCGCGCCGTGGCGAACTGGGCGTTCCGTACCTATCGCCGCAAGCCCCTCATCATCCCCGTCATCATCGACGCCTGAGCCACAGCCCGGCAGCACGGTCCCGTTCCGGCCGCGGCGCCGCCGGCATCGAGGTCGGGCACAGGGTCGGCAGCCACCCCAGCAGGTCGGGATGGCACCGCACTCCACATGAGGGGTCATCGAAAACACATGAGTGAGTGGGCGGGGCCCGCCGCGTTGTCGTGGTCATCCGGGGAGGTAGCGGCGAACGGTAGTGCCGTCGGGGCCGGTGTGGACACGGACGAGGTCCGCAAGTGGGTGGACGAGTAGGAGTCCCCGGCCGCGGGGCTGCGTGGGATGGGACGGGCGGCGACCGGCCAGGGGATCGTTCAGTTGTCCGCTGTCGTGGACCCCGCAGACGATCCGGTCGCTCTCGGCCCCGATCCGCAGCGTGTCCGAACCGGCGCCGTGGACGACGCTGTTGGTAGTCAACTCCGCCACCGCGCTCAGGAGTCGAGGCCGAGTTCGGCCCAGACCATTTTGCCGGAGCGACCGGGGGTGACGCCCCAGCGTCGGGCGAGTCGGTCGAGGAGTTGGATGCCAAAGCCGCCGGGCTCGGTGTTCGCGGTGGCGCGTTTGCGGGGCCGGCGGTCGCTGGAATCGCTGACGGCTATGTGCAGCCACCGCCCGTTCAGATGTGGCTCCGCATCTCGGGGCCGGCCGGCTCGATGTGGAGGGCGTCGCCGGCATCGCAGTCGTCGCGGCCGCTCACTCCGACGGCTATGCGGCCACCGGCCATCTCCTCGGGCTGCTGGCCGCGCTGCCTGCCCCCACCAAGGCGGGAGAACGCTTCTGGTCGGACCTGTGGAGGTCGTCGGGCACCGCATACCTGCTACCCGTCAACATGAAGGCTCAGGTGCTGCGTTCTCTGGAAGGAGAGGGAACCGCCCTGGCCCGGCAGATCCTCTCGGCCATCGATGAGATGACTCCGCCCCAGCGCGCAGCGGCCGGGGAGGTGATCGGTCAAGCCCTCGCCGAGTCCGACCATCTGCCTGACCTCAAGACACAGGTCATCGGCGAGTTGTGGCTCCGAAATCTCGAGCTCACCGCCTGGCGCGTTCTGCATGCGGACCGCAGATGGGACGATCCGGATGGACGGCAAGCCTTCCTCGCCGCCTGGACGGGCACCTGACCGTCCCACTGCTCCAAACTGCGCGAACCGAGGCGCCGGGCATAAGGCACCCGAACCGTACAACGTTCGAAGCAACTGAGGTCAACAAGTTCGGCCGAGGTCGCAGTCGCCTCAACACATCAGGGGCCGCGCAGCAATGGCTGCGCGGCCCCTGATCGTGTGCACGCCCGGCACGAGAGCAGACGCTTCGCCCGGTGGGCGGCAGAGCCCGCACGGGTGGCGCTCCCGGAACGCAGTGTGCGCGATCCCTCGGGCAGGTCTGCGAGGTCAGACCAGGTTGATGTTCTCGGCCTGCGGACCCTTCTGGCCCTGGGTGACGTCGAACGTCACGGCCTGGCCCTCCTGGAGCTCACGAAAGCCCGAGGAGTTGATCGCGGAGTAGTGCGCGAAGACGTCCGGGCCGCCGCCGTCCTGGGCGATGAAGCCGAAGCCCTTCTCCGCGTTGAACCACTTCACAGTTCCCGTTGCCATGTCTCATGCCTTCCAGTCGACAAACGCCTCCCACTCCATGTGGCAGGCGGAGGTGATCGCCCTGGTTCCTGCGGCACAGCACAGCAAAGCGCCCACACCGAAGGCGCGGGCAGGGGGAAATTCCGAACCACGACAGCTGACACAGAACGCTACACGCCCACACGCCGCGTCACCACAGGAACGATCATGCCGCACGGCAGACCATGCGTGCGGTGCCCGCCGACGTGCACGGGCACGCTCGTCTCACGCTGCTGCGGTCGGGTTCGCCGTCTCCGCGGCGCGGCGGTATTCGGCGTTGAGGCGCTGGGCTCCTTCGAGCTGGTCCTCGCGGATGATGAGGCGACAGGCGGCCTCGATGGGGGTGCCCTGGTCGACGAGTTCCCGGGCGCGGGCGGCGATGCGCGGCTGGTAGCGGGAGTAACGGCGGTGTCCGCCCGCGGAGCGCAGTGGCGTGATGAGGCGGGCTTCGCCGATGGCGCGGAGGAAGCCCCGGGTCGTGCCGAGCATCTCGGCGGCCCGGCCCATGGTGTAGGCGGGGTAGTCGTCGTCACGGAACCGACTGCGCACCCCGACACCATCGAGGTCGCCGTTCACGATCCCAGTCGGCATGTGCCGCGCATGCTCACTCCTGACCCGAACCGCGGTACCGGGGGCTTCGGCCGGCCCATGGTCAGCGGCCTCACCCACGCCACGGCGCCCACCCGCCGGGCCTCCGGCAGCGAGATCGTGAGCGCCTTACTTGCCCGGTAGCGTCACCGCTCAAGCAGCCGGATGTCCGGCGAACACGGTCCGCCTCATGCCGCAGCCCGACGAGTTACCGGGTGACGTTGCCGCCCTGTTGGAGTCCGGCCAGAGCAACCAGAAGTCCCTGGCCGCGGTCACCTGTGGCGCTGCCGTCACCGGTCGGTCGGCTGCCGAAGCGGTGTGGAGACTGAGGGTGTCGGATGTGCTGAGGGGTTCCGTCCGCTTGGGCGAGTCCGCCGCCGTCTTCGACGCCCCCGTGAAGGAGGACGGGCCGCCCGCGCGTCCGTACTTCCCTGTCGCCCGGATCCTGCAGGGCAACGGTGACGGGAACCGGCTGCACGCGGTGGGGGCCCGACCGGCGTACCGGGCGGGCCCCCACCGCTGCTCAGGTTTCGGCTCGTGTCTGTTTACCCGGTCAGACCGTGACGGGGGTGCCGAGCATCGCGGAAGCGTGCTGCATCGGGCTGACAATGCCCAGGGGCGCTGCCTTGGGAACGGCGCGGCAGGTGAAACCGAGCTGAGCCATGGACCGCAGGACTTCGGCGGCGCTGAAGTCACGTCGGTCCTGGCGCGTGATGACCTGGCCGACCTGCTTGACGGGGTAGTGGCGGCGGCCGATGATTACCGATTCGCCGGTGACCGGTTCGGGCTTGATGCCCTTCATCGATTCCAGCACGCCGCCCTTGGTGAGCTCGAAGGGGAAGCGGGCGATGACGCAGCGCATGTGGCCTCACAGAGAGAAGGGAAGAACGGTCCGACCAGGGGCCAGGTGTTTCAGCGGGAGAGGGCGAGGATGCCCAGGGCGCTGCCTTGCTCGTCGACCACCGGCAGGACACCGAGCCGACGGGTGCGCGTCGCGTGCTCGGCTTCGACCATCGTGGTCACGGGTGAGGCGAACGAACCGCGGTCGCCGAGGATGTCGCGCAGGCGGACACGGTCCGTGTAGTCGGAGCTGTCACGGACGGCGGCGAGTTCGGCATGGGTGACCAGGCCGGTGCACTGGCCGTCCTGATCGCAGACGACCAGTCGGGCCGTGCGGGCAGCGGCCATGACGGCCAGCGCCACCTCGACGCTCATGTCGTCACAGACCTGCGGTCCGGCCGCGTCCATGACCTCCACCGCTGTCCTGTGCGCGGGGTCGGCGTCCGCCGGGCGGGAGTCCGTCTGGATCAGCGTCAAAAGGTGCCTCCTACAGAGACGGATCGGCTTCCTGATCACTAAAAGTTCTAGGCCACCGCGCCGAAGCCGGACTGGCGTACAGGGGTGCGCCTGGTCGCCGAGGCGGGGCGACGGCGGCCTCGGGAGGTGGCGCTGCGCTTGGGGCGTTCGACCACCGGTGCGGTGATGACGACCGGGATGCCGGACGGGGCCTGGGCGCCGGTGATCCGGCTCAGGGCCTCGTCGCCCGAGCGGATCTGGGTGGTCTGCGGACGGATTCCGGCGTCCGACATCACACGGACCATGCCACGGCGCTGGTTCGGCGTGACCAGGGTGACGACGCTGCCGGACTCGCCGGCGCGGGCGGTCCGGCCGCCGCGGTGGAGGTAGTCCTTGTGGTCGGTCGGCGGATCGACGTTGACGACCAGGTCGAGGTTGTCGACGTGGATGCCGCGCGCCGCGACATTGGTCGCCACCAGCACGGTGACGTGCCCCGTCTTGAACTGCGCCAGCGTGCGGGTGCGCTGCGGCTGCGACTTGCCGCCGTGCAGCGCCGCGGCCCGTACCCCGCTGTTGAGCAGGTCCTGGGTGAGCCGGTCGACGGCGTGCTTGGTGTCCAGGAACATGATCACGCGGCCGTCGCGGGCGGCGATCTGGGTCGTGGCCGCGTGCTTGTCCGCGCCGTGGACGTGCAGGACGTGGTGCTCCATCGTCGTGACCGCACCGGCCGACGGGTCGACCGAATGCACGACGGGGTCGGTCAGGTAGCGGCGTACCAGCAGGTCGACGTTGCGGTCCAAGGTGGCGGAGAACAGCATCCGCTGCCCCTCCGGGCGCACCTGGTCCAGCAGTGCGGTGACCTGGGGCATGAAGCCCATGTCGGCCATCTGGTCGGCCTCGTCCAGCACTGTGATGTCCACGTGGTTCAGCCGGCATTCGCCGCGGTCGATGAGGTCCTTGAGCCGCCCCGGCGTCGCGACGAGGACCTCGGCTCCGCCGCGCAGCGCGCCGGCCTGCCTACCGATCGGCATGCCGCCCACCACCGTGGCCAGCCGCAGCCGCACGGAGCGGGCGTACGGGATCAGCGCGTCGGTCACCTGCTGTGCCAGCTCACGCGTCGGTACCAGGATCAGCCCCAGCGGCTGGCGGGGCTCGGCACGCTATCCGGCGGTACGCGCGAGCAGGGCGAGGCCGAAGGCCAGGGTCTTGCCGGACCCGGTGCGGCCGCGGCCCAGAACGTCACGGCCCGCAAGGGAGTTCGGCAGCGTCGCGCCCTGAATCGGGAACGGCGCAGTCACACCCTGCCTGCCGAGTTCGGCCAGCAACTGCTCAGGCATGTCGAGATCGGCGAAGCCATCAACGGCGGGCAGCGCGGGGGTGATCGTCTTGGGCAGGGCAAACTCACCTTGCACGGCGGCGGACCGACGGCCGTAACCGCCGGAGCGCGCGGGCCCGCCGGTACGGCGCGGTGCCTGCGAGCCGTAGCCGCTGCCGCCCCTTCCGGCGTCGGCACGGCCGTCACGGGAGCGGGTGGGGCGGTCGTTCGTGTACGTGCGGTTCATGCGGAACCTTCCTCGATGTGGCGCATATCAAGGAATTCCCGCCGCGATGAACGGCACGGAGAATTACAAGTATGGACCGGTGGCAAAAGAAAGCAGATCTGGCCGGCGGCCAGAAACATCCGTGGGCACAGGTGCTGAAATAGGTGACGCGCTGGGGACCTTGAGGTCCGGGCGCTCGCTGCGAGGCAGCGCTTCAGGACGCGCCTGCGCCCTGGGGGAGGAACCGCTTGTGGTGGTACTGCGGGTTCCTCCGGGGCGTCCCGCGGGCGAAAGCCGCTGCGGGATGCGCGTGCAGCCGGGGCCCGCACCCCGGAAGGATGCGGGCCCCAGCTACGGATTGCGTGTGAGCGTCAGGCCGGAACGATGTTCTCGGCCGTCGGGCCCTTCTGGCCCTGCGCGATGTCGAAGTTCACCTTCTGGCCCTCGAGCAGCTCACGGAAGCCCTGCGCGGCGATGTTCGAGTAGTGGGCGAACACATCGGCGCCGCCACCGTCCTGCTCGATGAAGCCGAAGCCCTTTTCCGCGTTGAACCACTTCACGGTACCAGCAGCCATGTCATATCTCCTTTGGGGCAGTGCATCGGCGTCCGCACTGCGCGGGCACCGTGTCGCCGCGATGATTACCCCGCCCGGAAATGACCGGAAATACAAAAGCCCTCCCGCCCGGCAGAAGCCCGGCGGGGGCACTTGAAGTTTTGGGAACCACAACTGCAACTGAGATAGACAGTAGCACGCCGGAGCCGTCCGTGTGCGTTGGATAATTCCACTCCGCTCTTCGCGGCAAAAACTCCGGCTGCGCGGCCCTCCAAAAACTGATCCCTCGGGAACAGATATTGATTCACTCGCCGTTGAACTTTTCAGACCGGAAACCTCGCAGATCAAACGTTGATCCCGAATCAGCCGCGGGCCCACTGAGGCGCGGCGCCGCCGGAGCGGGCGGCGTCGGTGACCAGCTCGCCGACGATCAGCTCTGGAGGAACGCCGGATGTTCCAGCCCCCGAGGGCTCCTGCAGAAGTTCTTGCAGACTGCGGCCACCGATTTCCGTGACCGGGCGGCCGCCTTCAGCGCCTCCAGCCGTGCCTTCCCGCATCACGGCCAGTCCGCGGGTCTGGAACGGATCTCGCGCCGGTGCGCCGGTGCGGAAGGACCGCACATCACCAGGCTCAGTTGCAGCTCGGCGGCTTCGAAAGACTCAGCGCCTTCACTCAAGGGCAGCCCCGCACGCACGGACGCCGTGTCGGCTTCGGCGCCGCGCCGTCGTAGGACGGGAGGGCCTCACTGCTCATGCCCTTGACGGCGTGGCCGATCTCGCCGTGCACGGCGACCACCCGGATGCCGCTGATAGCGGTGTGGCGGATGACAGTCCGCGGAGACAACCTCGAATTCCACGATTCCCCTTTCCGGCAAGGGATCGGCAAGCAGCGCCCGAGCTGCCTCGGTGCCTGTGATTTAGAGAGTTGGAGCACCCCTGTGACAACGCCGTGCGTGCGCGGTGGCGGGGGGGGCGTGGAGCGGACCGGGTGACTCACCTGCTGTCGAGGCCAGGTGGGACGGCTTCGGGAGGCCGCTCCTTCCGGGGCTGGTACGGGCTCGTCGTCCGCGGCGTCGGCATCAGCGGCACGACCCGGTTCCTGGGCCGTCTGATCGAGACCGGCGAGTTCACTCGGCGGATCCTTCAACGGCTCGACGGCTGACGGCTGACGGCTGACGGCTGACGGCTGACCGCCACCCGGCCTGCCGGTCTCACCCCGAGGCGATCAGTGAGCCCTCTCCCGGCGTCGGTACTGACGTGAGCGAGCCGTCGGCCGGATGTCAGTCAGCTGACGGAGGCTGTCGGTACGGTGGCCGAGCCATTCTCGTGGAGACATCGAGACCGCCCGGCAGCCGGGCGGGACCATGAGGAGCGGATCATGAACACCATCGCGCAGCACTGGATCGACGGACAGTGGACCGGCTCCGGCTCGGTTCTGGAGTCGATTTCCCCGGCCGACGGCACCGTCGTCGGCTCGTTCTACGACGGTGGCGAGGCGGAGGCCTCCGCCGCCGTGGACGCAGCCGCCGCCGCGTTCGAGACCACCGCATGGGCGCGCACTCCCTCGCTCCGGGCGACCGCGCTCAGCCGGCTGGCCGACGCCCTGGAGGCCCGGGTGCCCGAGGTCGCGGCCATGTTGTCCCGGGAGAACGGCAAGCTGCTGGGTGAGACCACGTGGGAGGTCAGCGGTGCGGTCGGGTGGCTGCGGTACGCGGCGGCCTCCGCGCGCACCCAGACCGCCGGGCGCGCCGCCGAGACGGCACCCGGCCAGTACACGCACTCGGTGCCCGAGCCGCTCGGTGTCGCCGGGATCATCTCCCCCTGGAACTCCCCCATCATGCTGACCGTGCGGGCACTGGGCCCGGCACTGGCGGCCGGCTGCACCGTCGTGGTCAAGCTTCCGGCTCAGACGGCGCTGACCAATGAGCTCTTCGCGCAGGTCCTGGCCTCGGTCCCGGAGATCCCCGCGGGCGTGGTCAGCGTGTTCACCGAGTCCGGCAACACCGGGGCTCCGTTCCTGGTCTCCTCGGACAAGGTGGCCGTCATCAACTACACCGGCAGCACGCCGGTCGGGCGCCATATCGCGGCCGCCGCCTCCACCACGCTCAAGCGGCTCGGTCTGGAACTGGGCGGCAAGGCGCCCATGGTGATCTTCCCCGACGCCGATCTGGACATGGTGATCCCGACCGTGGTGCAGTCGCTGGTGCTGATGAACGGGCAGTTCTGCTGCACCGGCTCCCGTGTACTGGTCCACCGGGACATCGCCGACCAGGTGCGCACTCGGCTCACCGCCGCGCTCGCACAGGTGCGGCTCGGGTCGGGCGACGACGAGAAGGCCCAGCTCGGCCCGGTGATCGACCGGGCGTCCGCCCAGCGGGTGGACGCGATCGTCGAGGAAGCCGCCTCGTACGGCACGGTGCTGCTGCGCGGCGGTGTGGTCACCGACGGCCCGCTGGCCGACGGCGCGTTCTACCGGCCGAGCCTGATCGAGGTGGACCGCACCGACGTCCGGATCGTGCAGGAGGAGGTCTTCGGCCCGGTCCAGACGTTCGAGATCTTCGACGACGAGGACGACGCCGTGGCCAGGGCGAACGCCACCATCTACGGTCTGGCCGCCTCGGTGTTCAGCTCGGACTCGATGAAGGCCCGCCGGATCGCCCGGCGCATCCGCACCGGCACGGTGTGGATCAACACCTGGGGTGCGATCAGCGAGGACTTCGAGGAGGGCGGCGTCAAGGGAAGCGGTTACGGCTACCTGTGCGGCCCGCGCGCGATCGAGGAGTTCCAGGCTCTCAAGGTGTACGTGGAGCAGGACCACACCCAGTCCGCTCACTGACCGGAACCCGGCCCGGCCCGGCGCCCACCTGGGGGCCGGGCAGCCCCTCTGCGCGAGAAGGGCGCACCAGGGCCCCGTTTCCGATCACCGGAGCGCCGAACGCTCCTGGTCCCGCTCCGGCCGAGGAGCTTGCAGAAGCCGGGCACCGGTTTCCTTCCGCACGGTGGCGACCCGCAGCGACCGGTGCCGATCGCGCACCCCTTCACGGCCGGGCAACACCTCGCCCACCTGTCCGCTCCGGCCGAGACCCAGCGGCTCGCGGACGCGCGGGAACCGTGGAATCACAACGACACGCACCGTCCCGATTCGGAGAGGTCCATGAACGAGAGAACTGTTTCCCGTGCCTACGGTGCCGACGATCCCGGACTGCCGAGCCCACCTGTGGTGACGGATGTCCGGCACACGCTCCGGGAGCGGAGCCACAACGCGTTCGCCGACGCCGAACCGCGGCTCGAGCCCACCGTTCCGGTCGCCGTGCGGCGTTGGAAGCTGTGGCTCCTCACCGTGTGCGGCATCTACCCCACCATCGTCCTGCTGGGCCTGGTCACGAACCCTGTCCTGGAGGATCTGGACCTGCCGGTGCGGCTCGCCGTACTCGTCCCGGCGGCGGCAGCGGCGATGGTCTGGCAGATCAATCCCCGACTGCAGCGGTACTTCGGAGCTTGGCTCACCAGATGACGAGCACCCCGGCTCCGCCGCCGGTGTTCTCCGCGGCGCCCGTACACCACAGACCACTGCGCAGGCTCACGGCGCGAGGCCGCGACGAGCCCCACCGGGGCGTCTCCTCACTGGAGCTCTTCTTCGACCTGTGCTTCATCGTGGCCATGGCCCAGGCGGGCGCCCAGTTGGTGCACGCCCTGGCCGAGGGGCACACGGGCGAGGGGATCCTCAACTACTCGATGATCTTCTTCGCCATCTGGTGGGCGTGGATGAACTTCACCTGGTTCGCCTCGGCCTACGACAACGACGACGTGCTGTACCGGATCGTCACACTGATCCAGATGGCCGGCGTGCTCGTCCTGACGGCGGGCGTCTCCCAGGCGTTCGAGGAACACGCCTATCCGGCCGTCGTCCTGGGATATGTGATCATGCGGCTCGCCATGACGGCGCAGTGGCTGCGCGTGGCGCGATCGAGCCGGGGCCCGGAGCGGACGATGGCGCTGCGGTACGCCGTCGGGCTGTGCCAGATCGGCTGGCTGGGACTGCTGGTCCTGCCGGAGGCCGGCCGACCGTGGGTCTTCCTGGTGATGGCGCTGCTGGAGATGGCCGTACCGCTGTGCGCGGAGCGGGCCCACCCCACGCCCTGGCATCCGCGCCACATCGCCGAACGGTACGGGCTGCTCACGCTCATCGTGCTCGGCGAGACCCTCGCGGCGGCGACCGTCGCCGTGAAGTCGGGGATCGACGAGCACGAAGCCCTGGGCGAGTTGCTGCCCATCGCCGCCGGCGGACTGCTGATCATCTTCGCCGCCTGGTGGATGTACTTCGCGGTCCCCGTCCACGGGCACCTCCGGTCCAACCGGCAGTCCTTCCTCTGGGGCTACGGCCACTACCTGATCTTCGTCTCCGGTGCCGCGATCGGGGCCGGCCTTGAGGTGGCGGTGGAACAGGCGGTGGGCGAGGCGCACCTTTCGGCGCAGTCCGCGTCGGCGGCGGTGACGCTGCCGACAGCGCTGTTCCTGCTCACGGTGTGGGCGCTGCACTCGCGCTTCTACAAGGTGGGGATCGCGCAGCAGTCGGTGCTGCCGGCCACGGCACTGCTGGTGGTCGTCTGTACGTTCCTGGGTCACTGGGCGGTGCTCACGGCGGGGCTGGTCGCGGCGCTGGCGGTGGCGACCGGGGTGACGCTGACGGCGCTCGGGACGAGCCCGGAGCGCGGGAAGGGCGAGGAGAGCGCCACGGTGCCGGTTCCGTGAGAACCCTCGCCGCCGCGGGAATCCGACCGGCACGGCGTACGACGGCGCCCGTCATCGACGGAGCCGAGACCGCCAAGGTCTGCCGGTGGGTGCGATAATCCCTGGTCGAGTGCGTGGCTCGTGGTTCGACGGCCTCGCGAGGCACGGCGAGGAACGCGGCGGATGTGGGCGAGATCAAGAACAGGCACAAGCGTCGGCCCGACCGGGCTGGTCGGCCGGGAGGGCGAGCTCACCGAGCTTGCGGGGTTCCTGGACATGGCCGCGGTGGAGGGGGCCGTCCTGCTGCTCACCGGTGATCCGGGCGTGGGGAAGACGGCGCTCCTCGACGCGACCGCCGAGCTCGCGGCGGCGAAGGGAGTGCGGGTCGTCCGCGGGAGCGGCGTCGAGTACGAGACGGACATCAGCTTCGCGGGGCTCCATCAGCTTGTCGGCTCGCTGCCGCAGGAGCTTGGCCGTCTGCCGCGTTCCACGCGGGAAGCCCTCGATGTCGCCCTCGGTCTCGGCGCCGGCCCCGCGCCGAGCCGGATCGCCGTCCTGAACGCGGCACTGTCCCTGTTCGACGAGGCCGCGAAGAGACAGCCGTTGCTCCTCGTGATCGACGACCTTCATGTCGTCGACCAGGCGAGCCGAGCTGCGGTGAGTTTCGTCGCCAGACGACTGGGCGGTCGCCGCATCGGGTTGCTCGGAGCACAACGAGCGGAGTCCGACGCGTCCTTCCGGTCCACCGGTCTGCCGGAGCTCGAGATCACGCCGCTGGATGCCACGGACGCCCTGCGCCTGCTGTCGCGGCGTTTCGCTCACCTTCCCCGCCGGATCCTTTCGGGCGTGGCCCATGAGGCGCAGGGAAATCCCCTGGCGCTGCTCGAATTCGCCGGGTCCGCCGGGGTTCCCGGCGACCGACACGAGAAGGGGGCGGGGTGGGCGAGCGGCCCGGGGCGGGACGTGCGCGCTCTGTTCGGCGCCCGCGTCGGACGACTGCCGCACAGAACGCGCGAGGTACTGCTGCTCGCTGCCCTCGAGGGCTCCGGCGACATCGGCGTTGTCGAGGCTGCCGGCGGGCCGGACGGCCTCGGGGAACTCGCTCCCGCGGAGCGTGACCACCTCGTCATGGTCACGGAGAACGGCCGTGCGGTGCGCTTCAGGCACCCGCTGGTCAGGTCCGCTGTGGTCGACGGCTCCACCGGCGAGCAGCGGCGCGTCGCCCACCGCCGGCTGGCCGAGGCGCTGGCCGACCAGCCCGAGCGCCGCGGTGATCACCTCGCGAGGGCCACGACGGCGCCCGACGAGGCGGTCGCCGCCGTCGTGGAGTCGGCGGCCCGCAGCAGCCTGCGACGCGGTGACGCCGACGGCGCGGTCGCGCGGCTGCGGCGCGCGGCCGAGCTGAGTCCGGACCAGACGGTCCGCAGGCGCCGCCTGTCGCAGGCCGCCTACGTCGCCGCCTGGGTCACAGGCCATCTGGAGGTCAGCCACGAGATCATGCGTGAGGTCGAGGGCGTTCCGGCGGTCCGGTCGCTCTCGGCGGCCACGACGGCCGGCTTCCTCGTGCTCGTCACGGAAGGGGACGCGGACACCGCCCACGCGCTGCTGATGGAGGCCATCGAGCAGGCGCCGATGTCGCCCGGTCCACCGTCCGGCGAGCTGGAGACCGCGTTGTTCACCCTCACGCTCGCCAGCCAGTACTCGGGACGGCCCGAGCACTGGCAGCCCTTGTCCACGGTCCTGGCGCAGCTTCCCGCGGCGTCGCCCGCCGCCGCGGCGTCCCTGGGGCGCGTCCACCACGACCTCGGCTCCGTCACCGAGGGCATGCTGCGCCGCCTGGACGAGGAGATCTCGCGGCTGAGGGACGAGACCGACGCCGACGTGGTCATCCGCACCGCCCTGACCGCCTCCTATCTCGACCGGCTTCCGGGTTGTCGCGAGGCCGTGTCCCGGGTCATACGCGACGGCGAAGCGGTGGGGTCGAGCATGCCGGCCCTGATGTTCGTCGCCCTGGACGACCTGTACACCGGCCGGTGGCAGCCGTCGGCCGACGCCGCGGACGAGCTCGTCGCACTGTCCGAGGAGACGGGATACCACTTGTTCGCCCAGGTGGGGCACTACATCGCCGCGATGGCCGCGGCCCTGCGCGGCGACCTCGACGCGTGCCGCCGCCACTGCGAGGCCGTCTGGGGGTGGTCGGGGCCCAGGCGACTGCGGCGGCTGGAGAACTGCGCCCACCAGGCGGCGGCCCTGGCGGCCCTCGGCGCCGCCGACTTCGAGACGGCGTTCCGGCACGCCACGGCGATCTGCGCCCCGGGTGTGCTGCCGCCGTTCAACCCCGAGGCCGTGTGGTCGGCGCCGGACCTCGTCGAGGCCGCCGTGCGCTCCGGGCGGCACGCGGAGGCGCGACGGCACGCGGACGCGCTGCGCGACGCCGGGGTCGGTCACCTCTCCTCGCGGTTCGCGCTGAGCGCCGCCACGGCCACGGCGATGACCTCGGGCGCCGAGGACATGGTTCGGTGCTTCGAGGAGGCGCTCGCACTGCCGGGCGTCGAGCAGTGGCCCTTCGAGGTCGGCCGTGCTCGTCTGGCGTACGGCGAAGGGCTCCGCCGACAAGGGCTCAACCGTGACGCCCGGGTGCAACTGGCCGCCGCCCGCGGCCGCTTCGAGGAGCTCGGGGCCCGTTCGTGGGAAGCCCGGGCCGCGGCGGAGCTCCGCGCCACCGGCATGACGCGGACCGGCCGGGGCAGGGCCGGTGAGGCCCTCACCCCGCAGGAGCTGGAGGTCGCCAGACTGGCTGCGACGGGGCTGTCCAACCCGCAGATCGCGTCGCGTCTGTTCCTATCGCCGCGGACCGTGTCGTCGCATCTCTACCATGTGTTCCCGAAACTGGGGATCGCCTCGCGGGCCGAGCTCCGCGACGCACTGGAAGCGCTGCCTCCCGAGCCTCCGGCCACCCGGCCGTGAGAGCCACCGGTCGGGTCTCGGCACTGCCCCGGTACTGAAGCAACCGAAGCCGTCCGCCGGATGTCAGTCAGCTGACGGAGGCTGTCGGCACGGCGGCCGAGCCATTCTCGTGGAGACATCGAATCCGCCCGGTACCCGGGCGGGACCACGAGGAGCAGACCATGCCGTTCGTCACCGCCAGCGACGGAACCGAGATCTTCTACAAGGACTGGGGCACGGGCCGGCCGGTCATGTTCCACCACGGCTGGCCGCTGAGCTCGGACGACTGGGACGCCCAGATGCTGTTCCTCGTCCAGCACGGCTACCGTGTCATCGCCCACGACCGCCGAGGGCACGGGCGCTCCGACCAGGTCGGCCACGGGCACGACATGGACCACTACGCGGCGGACGCCGCCGCCGTGGTGGCCCATCTCGGCCTGCGCGACGTCGTCCACGTCGGTCACTCCACCGGTGGTGGAGAGGTCGCCCGGTACGTCGCCAGGCACGGTGCCGGGCGGGTCGCCAAGGCCGTCCTCATCGGAGCGGTCCCGCCGCTCATGGTCCGAACCGAAGCGAACCCGGGAGGGCTGCCGGTCGAGGTCTTCGACGGCTTCCGCGAGGCCGTGGCCACCAACCGCTCCCAGTTCTACCTCGACCTCGCCTCCGGGCCGTTCTACGGCTTCAACCGCCCGGGCGCGGACATCTCCCAGGGCGTCATCCAGAACTGGTGGCGTCAGGGGATGGCCGGTGGCGCCCAGGCGCACTACGAGGGGATCGAGGCGTTCTCGGAGACGGACTTCACCGACGACCTCCGGGCGATCGACGTGCCCACGCTCATCATGCACGGCGACGACGACCAGATCGTCCCGATCGCCGACTCCGCCGAGATGGCGGTCACGTTGGTCAAGAACGCGCGCCTGAAGGTCTACCCGGGGCTGTCGCACGGCATGTGCACCGTGAACGCCGACACCGTCAACGCCGACCTCCTCGACTTCCTCGAGAGCTGACACCGGCCCGGTACCGGCACACAGCCCACTACGGGGAGGAGGCCCCCGGCAGGTGGGACGTCATCTGACTGGTCCGCCGTGACGGCCTCCGCGCGGGACGCTTCGACCGGGCTGGGATCTCCTGGTCCGGCTGACGCACCCGGCCTCCTCCCTTCCCCCTGTCCGCAGGCGGTGAGGGGAGAGCTCGGCCGCCTCGTCGGCGGACGTCACTCCGGGGGGATGCGGAGTTCGAACTCGGGCTGGTCCCAGGGCACGGCGGGCGGGTGCGCGCGCACGGTCCCGGTCCGTACGGCGCCGACGCGGTCGTAGAAGCCCTCGGCGGGACGGTGCGACACGATCCTGACCCGGTCGAGCCCGGCGGCGCGGGCCTCGGACCGCATGTGCGCGACGAGCCGCCGCCCGATGCCCCGGCCCTGCGCGTCGTCGGCGACGAACAGCAGGTCGAGTTCCGGGGGCGCGAGGACGAGCGCGTAGAACCCGAGGATCCGGCCCCCGGGCTCCTCGGCCTCGGCGGCCACGAAGGTGCGGTGGGCCTCGATGTAGTCCTGCCCCACCCGGTAGCCCTCGACCGTCGCCGCGTACTTCCCCTCGTAGGCGCCGGAGCGGCGCACGAGGCGCGTGAGCCGCTTGGCGTCCCCCGCGACGGCCCTCCGTATCACGATCGGCCGGCCGGCCGGGGAGGTGCGTGAACTCATCGGCCGAGTATGCCGCACCGCCGCACCCCTCCGTGAGCGGGGCGGACTCCGGAGCGGCCGGGCACTGCCGCGGCCGGATCCTGTCACGGCCTGGCACTGCCGCGGCCGGATCCTGTCGCGGCCTGGCGCTGTTTTCGAGCAGGACCGAAAGCATTGCGGCACCTCTCCGCCCTGAGCATGATCGCTTCCACCGTCGGGCCGGGCCGGTGACGGGGGGCCGGCCCGGCCGGGCGGTCGCCCGGCGGCGGCGGCCTCCGCCTACCTGCCGGACCTGCTCCGCCGCGACTCCGCGACTCCGCGACTCCGCGACTCCGCGACTCCGCGCTCCTGGAGCGTGGCGGGCAGCGTGCGGACGAGCGGAGCGGAACCCGTACGTCGCCGGGTCGGCGCTCGCGGTCTGCGGGGCTGGCACGGGCGCCACGACCGTGCTCGCGTCCTCCCCGCGGCAGGCGATCGTCTCCGCCGTCCTGATGGGGCGGGTCGAGCTGCACGGCGACCGTCGGGGGCCTGGCCGTCCTGGTTCTGGCCTCCGTCCCGTCCCGCTGCTCGCCGACGCGGTGTCCTTCCCGCTCCGCAGGGTGCGGCGCACCTGGCCGGCATGGGGGAGGTGGCGGTCCGGTCCGGTCCGTGCCGGAGGTCCGCGAGTCACTGCCGCGCCAGGCACGGGCCCGGGCCTCGGTCCGGGGCCTCGGGCCGGGGCCCGCGCCGGCGGGAGTTGGCGGCAGGCGATGTCGGCCGTGACGGCGTCCCGGGCGAGCGACCGCCGGGTCGGTGCGGTGCTGCGTGCCGCCGCCCCGGCCGGGCACCTCGGGCGCCAACCGGCAAAACCGTGTTAGGCGGTACGCTTGCGGTGTCCCGTCCGCTCCCGCCGAGCCCGCCAGGAGGCGTCACCGTGTCCGAGCCCTCGTCCCGGGTCCCCGGGGACCGCCGGCCGCTGACCGGTGAGCCGCTCTCCCTCGACCTGCTCAACACGCGGTGGAGCGACGAGGCGGGGGCACAGGACCTGCTCGACTCGGCCGAGGGTCTGGGCGTCTGGCTGCGCGCGGCGGGTCTGGGGGCCGAGGCCGTCGCCGACGAGGCGACGCTCGCCGCCGTGCGGGAGACCCGCGACCTCCTGCTGGACCTCGTGGACACCGGTTCCGAGGCGGCCCGCGCGGGGCTGAACCGCGTGCTGGCCCACGGTGCCGTCCGGCAGGAGCTCGGCCCCGAGGGGCCCCGGACCCGACCCGAGGTGGACGAGGCGGCCTGGCTGCCGGCGTGGCTCGCCGCCGCCGACTACCTGCGGCTCCTCACCGAGGCGCCCGACCGCGTCAAGCGGTGCGCGGCCCACCCCAGGTGTGTGCTGCACTTCCACGACACGACGAAGAACGGCACCCGCCGGTGGTGCTCCATGGCCGCGTGCGGCAACCGCGCCAAGGCGGCCCGCCACTACGAGCGCAGCCGCGGCGCCGCCCGGCCGGGCGCGTGAGGGACCGGTCCGCGCGGCCGGGCGCGTGAGGGGCCGGTCCGCGCGGCCGGGCGCGTGAGGGGCCGGTCCGCATGGTCGGGCGGTGGGTGCGGGGAGCGGCGTGGGCAGCGCGAGACGCGCCGTCCGGTCAGCCGATCGTCTCCGTGAGGGCCGCGAGGATGCGGTCGGGCTCGGTGCGGGTCGTGTAGTCGGGGTGGACGTCGATCCAACGCAGGACGCCCCGGCCGTCGACGAGTGCCACCGTCGGCATGACGATGTCCTGCGTGCCGTCCGCGTTCACCTCGGTCAGGTCCACCCCGAGGGAGGCCTGCGCGTGCAGTACCCGGTCCTCGGACCTGGTGACGATGCCGAGCGCGCGGCCGATCCGGTTGCCGGGGTCGGAGAGGACCGTGTAGGTGAGGTCGTTGGCCTCGACGATGCCGAGTGAGCCGTCCGGTTTCTGCGGGCTGACGGCGATCATCACCACGCCCCGCTCGTCCAGCTCGGCCACGAGCTCGCGCTGGTAGGTGCGCAGAGCCAGGTTGCAGTACGGGCACCACGCGCCGCGGTAGAACACCACGACCGCCGGGCGGCCGGCCCGTGCCTGGTCCAGCGTGACGGGGCGGCCCCGGACGTCGAGCAGGGAGGCGTCGGGCATCGGGGTGCCGGGTTCCGCGATGCCGGGCGGCGGCTCGGCGACGGCCAGTTCGGCCTGTTCGGCGCCGAAGACCTTCAGCGCCTCGGCCGGCAGCTGCTCGGCGACCTTCTCCCGCAGGTCCGCGACCTGGTCGGCGATGGGGGTGGTGGTCATGGCGTGGCCGCCCTTCCGTTGGCGTGGCGACGGATGTTTTTAGATTGATCGCTCTAATCCTGGTCACGCGGGAAATAGAATGTCAAGTCTAAAAACTCGTGGGATGCGGTAGCGTGAGGACGTGACGAGCAGCACCGCAGCACGACGTCTGACCCCGAAGGGGCAGGCCACGCGCGACCGCATCGCGGCGGCGGCAGCCGAGCTGATGTACGAGAACGGCGTGGCGGGCACCAGCACCGAGGACATCCTCAAGGCCGCGCGGGTGAGCAGCCCCTCGCAGCTCTACCACTACTTCGGCGACAAGAAGGCGCTGGTCCAGGCGGTCATCGAGTACCAGACCGAACACGTTCTCGGCTTCCAGCGGCCGCTGCTCGGCCGCCTGGACAGCTTCGAGGGGCTCCAGGCCTGGCGGGACGCCGTCGTCCGGGCCCAGCACGCCCGCGACTGCCGGGGCGGGTGTCCGCTGGGCTCCTTGGCCGCCGAACTGTCCGACACGGACCCGCAGGCCCGGGCCCGGCTCGTGGCGGGCTACGCGCAGTGGCAGGACGCCATTCGCGAGGGGCTGCGGGCCATGCGGGAACGTGGCGCGCTCGACGCGGACGCCGACCCCGACCGGCTGGCTCTCGCCCTGCTCACCGCCCTGCAGGGCGGCCTGCTGATGACGCAGGCGCACCGCGACACCACGGCTCTCGAAACGGTGCTCGACGCGATGATCGAGCGCATCCGCTGTCATGCGACGGGGCGGGCGTAGGCACCTTCCCAAGGTCTCCGGCGTTCCTGAGCTCCGGCGGTGGGATGAGCCGGGGGGGCACGTGCGGGGGGGGACCTTGCGGGGGGGGACCGTGCGGGGGATGCCGGACCCCGTCAATGCCCCGTCAGTTCCCCGTCAGTGCCCCGTCAGTGCCCCGTCACGGTATGCCGCCCAGGCCCGTGAGGGCGCCGATCGGGTCGAGGTCGGGGGTGCCGCGGGGCCACCAGTCCTCGCCGCCGGGTTCGGACTCGTAGGCGTACCAGAGGTGGTCGCGGCCGAGGCGGAGCTGGACGTGGCCGGCGGGGTGGGTGAGCCGGTTGCGCCACGGGCGGAAGGCGGGAAGGTCGGCGGCGAGGAGCAGCGGGCGGGCCCGGTCGAACCGGCCCGCAGGGGGGTCCCACGGTTCCTCCAGGACGGCGAGCCCTTCCAGACCGCCCTGCCGCCATGCGGCGACCGCCCGGGCCAGGTCGGCGGTGGTGCGGCCGGTGGCGGAGGCCAGGGATGCGTAGACGGCGCGGGTGGAAGCGGTGAGGCCGGAGCCGGGGCGGGCGGCGGCGAGGCGGACCGCGTCCTGCCACAGGGTCAGCGCGGCGACGGGGTCGCGGCCCGTGGTGAGCAGTGCGTGAGCGCGGGCGGCGGCGTCGGTGGCGAGCTGGTCCAGGGCGAGCGGGTCCGGGCCGCCGGGGGCGCCGGGATGGGCCGGGGGCTGCTCGGGGTGCGGGGGCGGGGGCAGCGGGGCGGGGAGCGGCGGGAGGGTGCGGGTGGCGAGGGCGTCACGGGCGCGGACGCCGGGGAGCGCGGCCGTGTCGTGCTCCTCCTGCGCGGCACGGGCCGCGCGGGCGGCGCTGCGGCGGGAGAGGGCGTCGAGGACCTCGCGTTCGCCCCGGCCTCGCAACAGGAGCAGCACGAAGGGGTCCTCGTCGAGCAGGCGGGCGGTCCGGTAGCAGAGGGCGGCGGCGTGCTTGCAGGGGTGACCGCGGTCGGGGCAGCTGCACAGCGGTTCCAGGTCGCCGGGGCCGGGGAGCAGGGGGACACCGGAGTCCGCGAGGGAGTGCGGCATCTCCTTGTCCAGGAGGGCGGCGATGTGGCCGGTGTGTGCGACGGCGGCGTCCAGGAAACGGTCCCAGTCGGCCTCGGAGAGCGTGCGCAGGCGGACCTGGGTGCGGTAGGGGCGGGGACGGCTGCCGCGGACGTAGGCCAGGACCTGCCCCGGGGTGACGGTGATGGCGTCGACGTGGCCCTGCGCGGCGTAGGCGCGGCCGCGGGCGAGGCGGGCGCGGTCCAGGGCGCCGTCCTCCAGGGCGGTGAGCCAGGCGTTGCCCCACCAGGTGGAGGCGAACGGTTCGCCGTCGGCTCCACCGGGCGGGACGGAGTGGGCGGCGAACGTCCGCCGGTGGTCCCCGTCTCGGGACGGGGCGGCCATCGTGTGGGGGGCGCGGGGGGCTGTTCGGCGGGGGGTGGGCGCGGGAGGGGGTTGGGGGTTCGGGGTGTCGGCAGGTGCGGGTGCGTCGGGGCTGGGTGCGTCGTTCCCCGCGCCCCTCGGGTCGGCGGGAGCGGGGCGTGGTGAGAACGCGGCCGCGGCCTCGGGCGCGGGACGGGGCGGAAGGTTCGGGATGTCGGCGGGTGCGGGTGCGTCAGGGCTGGGCGCGCCGTTCCCCGCGCCCCTCGGGTCGACGGGAGCGGGGCGTGGTGGCAAGGCGGCGGGGGCCGAGTCGGGCCTGCGGTCGGCCCTGGCGGTGCGGAGGGCTTGGCGGGCCGCGTCTCCCGGGCGGGCCGGCTTCGCCGGTTGCCGGGCGGGGCGGGGCGGTGTCGGGTCGGGTGCCGGGCGGTGCGCGCGGGCACGCGCCTCGCGCAGGGCCCTGCGGGCCACGTCACCGGGCCGGGTGCCGGCGTCAGCGGGACACTCCGCGTCGCCCGGCGCCGCGTCACCCGGCGCAGCGTCATCGGGCTCGAACCCCGCGTCGCCGGGTCGAGGCTCCGCCTCGCCGGGCCGGGGGGCCTCGTCAGGCCCGGGGGCCTTCTCGTCCCGCTCGTCGGCGGTCATGACGCCTCCCTCCGCAGGGAGACGAGGTCGGAGAGTTCGCGGTCGGTCAGTTCCGTGAGGGAGGTCTCGCCGGAACCGAGGATGGCGTCGGCGAGGGCGCGCTTGGCGCGCAGCATGTCGTCGATGCGGTCCTCGACCGTGCCCTCGGTGATCAACCGGTGCACCTGGACCGGCTGGGTCTGCCCGATGCGGTAGGCGCGGTCGGTGGCCTGCTCCTCGACCGCCGGGTTCCACCAGCGGTCGACGTGCACGACATGGCCCGCGCGGGTGAGGTTCAGGCCGGTGCCCGCGGCCTTGAGGGAGAGGACGAGCACGGGGGTGGCGCCCTCCTGGAAGCGGTCCACCATGCGTTCGCGCTCGGGCACGGGGGTGCCGCCGTGCAGCAGGTCGACGGGGACGGCGCGGGCGGCGAGGTGGGCCGTGATCAGCCGGGCCATGCCGACGTACTGGGTGAACACCAGCGCCGAGCCGTCCTCGGAGAGGAGGGTGTCCAGGAGTTCGTCGAGGAGGGCGAGCTTTCCGGACCGTTCCCCGAGGGCGCGGGCGGTGGCCGGGTCCTCCTTGAGGAACAGGGCCGGGTGGTCGCAGATCTGCTTGAGCGAGGTGAGGAGCTTGAGGACCATGCCGCGCCGGGCCATGCCCTCGGCGGTCTCGATCGCCAGCATCGACTCGCGCACCACCGCCTCGTACAGCGCGGCCTGCTCGCGGGTGAGCGGCACCGGGTGGTCGGTCTCGGTCTTGGGCGGGAGTTCGGGGACGATACCGGGGTCGGACTTCTTGCGGCGCAGCAGGAAGGGGCGGACCAGGCGGGCCAGCCGCTCGGCGGCGCCGGGGTCCTCGCCGCCCTCGACGGCACGGGCGTGCCGGGCGCGGAAGGACTTCAGGGGGCCGAGCAGTCCGGGGGTCGTCCAGTCCAGCAGGGCCCACAGTTCGGAGAGGTTGTTCTCCACCGGGGTGCCGGTGAGGGCGACCCGGGCGGGCGCCGGGATCGTGCGCAGCGCCTTGGCCGTCGCCGAGTAGGGGTTCTTCACGTGCTGCGCCTCGTCGGCGACGAGGAGGCCCCAGGGCTGTTCGGCCAGCCGTTGCGCGGCCGAGCGCATGGTGCCGTAGGTGGTGAGGACGAAGCCGCCGTCCAGGTCGTCGAGCGTGCGGTCGGGGCCGTGGAAGCGGCGGACGGGGACGCCGGGCGCGAAGCGGTTGATCTCCCGCTGCCAGTTGCCGAGCAGGGAGGCCGGGCAGACGACGAGGGTGGGTTCGCTGCGGGCGCGGCGCAGGTGCAGCGCGATGAGGGTGACGGTCTTGCCGAGGCCCATGTCGTCGGCCAGGCAGCCGCCGAGGCCGAGGGAGGTCATGAGGTCGAGCCAGGCCAGTCCGCGCAGCTGGTAGTCGCGCAGGCGGGCGTCGAGCCCTGGGGGCGGCGGGGCGGGGGTGAGGCCGGCGGTGAGCCGGTCCCGCAGCGCGGCCAGGGCGCCGACCGGGACCGCCTCCACGCTCTCCCCGTCGACCTCGGCGGTGCCGGTGAGGGCGACGGCCAGGGCGTCGACCGGGTCGAGCAGTCCGAGTTCCCGTTTGCGGGCCTTGCGGACGAGGGCGGGGTCGACGAGCACCCACTGGTCGCGCAGCCGGACCACCGGCCGGTGCGCCTCGGCCAGGGCGTCCATCTCGGCCTCGGTGAGCGGGTCGCCGCGCAGGGCGAGCTGCCAGCCGAAGCGAAGCAGGTCCTCCCCCTCGAAGAAGCCCGTGCCGTCGGTGGCGGAGCCGGGGGCGGAATGGAGTACGGCGGTCGCGGTGAGGTCCTGGGCCAGGTCCCGGGGCCAGTGCACGGCGACGCCCGCCGCGCCGAGCCGGGTGGCGGCGACGCCGAGGAGATCGGTCAGCTCCTCCTCCGACAGGGCGAGGACGTCGGGCACGTCCCGCTCGGCGAGCCGTTCCAGGGGCGGCCAGACGCGGGCGGCGCGGCGCACCGCCAGCGCGGCGTCCACGCGGGCGCGGGGCCCGAAGGCGGTGTCGGACTCCCCCGCCCACAGCGCGGCGGCGTCGGTGACGAGCGTCGGGTCGGCGAGGCTGTGCACCTGGACGACGGCCGCTCCGGCGCGGCGGGTGTCCTCGGCGTCGTCGAAGAGCTGGTAGGCCGACAGGTCGAGGCGCAGCGAGATCCGTACCCCGGTGTCCATGCCGGCGGCGACCTCGGCGGCCCAGTCGCGGGCGCCGGGCAGCCGGGTGGTGGCGCGGGCGGCGAAGGGCCGGCCGGAGACGTGGGCCGCGGCGGGGGTGCGGGGCAGGCTGTCGGCGACCGCGTCCAGGAAGGCGCGCACCAGGGCCTCCGGTTCGGGCAGCCGGAGCGGTCCGCGCCCGGGGAGCGGCACGGCGTGGCCCTCGTGCGGGAGGGCGGCGGCGATCGCCCTGAGGTGGGCGACGTCGTCCCGTTCGAGGGGGCCCGCGCGCCAGGCGTCGTAGCCCTCGGCGGTGAGCCCCGGCAGCAGCCGGCCCCGGGCGAGGAGCCGCAGGGCGTGCAGGGCGGCGGCGCCCCAGCAGGCGGTGGCGGGGTGGGCGGCCGGGGCGTGCCGGGCGGCGGTGAGGACGGGCAGGGCGGCCTCGACGGGAAGGGTGAGCGCGGGCACGGTGGTGCGGCGGACGCCGGTGCCGTGGGGGCGGACGACGACCAGGTCCTCGGTGGCGGCGGGGAGCGGGGAGCCCTCGGGGTCCCAGAAGGCGAGGCGGCCCTGCCGGGGCACGGGGCCGGGCAGGAAGACGGCGGCGAGATGCGCGGGGACCTTCTCGCGCGCGTCCTCCCCAGGCGTGTGCGCCACGGTTTCCATCCGTCCGGTCACCTCCCGCCCCTCGTGTCGTGTCAGGTGTCCACGACTCTACGGGCGGGGTCTGACAACCGGCTCGGCGCCGGTCGGGGACCTGGTGCCGGCGTGCGCCGGAGGGGGCGCGGCGGGCCGGTCTACGGCACCGTGCGCGAGACGACGTACACCATGGGGTGCGCCGGGTCGGAGCGGTTGACGACGATGTCGTGCGTGGGGGCAGGGTTCTTCCGCTTGTCGACCAGCCCGTACCAGGGGCCGGGTCCCTGGAAGTTCCAGCCGATGACCTGCTGGTCGCGGGTGCCGATGGCGATGTCGTCCCGCTTCAGCGCGGTGAGGCCGGTGCCGGTCTCGTTCAGGAAGCGTTCCAGGCCCTCGTTGCTGGTCAGGAACTGGGTGTACAGCCGGCTGGTCTTCCAGTTGTTGGTCTCGTAGTAGGCGACGTCGCGCGAGTACGGCGGGACGGGCACCTGGTAGAGGCGGCGCTGCACGAGGGAGGGCCAGCCGGCGGTGAGGCCGGTCGCCGACCACTTCTCCTCCTTCCGCTTGCCGCTGTCCCGGCTCTGGTTCGCGGAGATCACCAGGTAGCCGGCCGGGACGCCGATGAGCAGCACGATGGTCAGGAGGGTGAGCGCGCGCCGCCGGATCATGTGGCGGCGGTTCTCGGGGGGACGGGTGGCCTCCTGGGGCGTGAGGGGCTGGTGGGGCAGCGCGGCGGACGTCACGAGGCGCCTTCCCGTTCGGACCGCCGGGACTCGGCGTACCGCTCGTAGCGCTCGTACCGCTCGACCCGGCGGCGCTTGGCACGGCGGAAGCGGCGGGCGACCAGCCGGGCCAGGTCCGCGGCGCCGACCATGCCGGCCTCGGGGCCGAGCTGCGCGCGCACGATGCGGGCCTCGGGGCGGTAGCCGCGACCGGTGAGGTGCCGCTTGAAGGCGTCGCGGGCGGGGCCGATGAGCAGATCGTCGGCGGCGCTGACGCCGCCGCCGATCACGAAGCAGGAGGGGTCGAGGGCGGCGGCCAGGTTGGCGATGCCGACGCCGAGCCACTGGCCGATGTCCTGGAGCAGTTCGACGCACATGGCGTCGCCGCCGCGGGCCAGCTCGGTGATCATCGGGCCGGTGATGTCGCCGACCTGCCCCTTGACGTGCTCGATGATCCCGTACGCCACCGGGGAGTCCGCGGCCGCCAGCTCCCTGGCCTCGCGGACCAGCGCGTTGCCGGAGCTGTACTGCTCCCAGCAGCCGCGGTTGCCGCAGGGGCAGCGGTGTCCGCCGGGCACGACCTGCATGTGCCCGAACTCCCCCGCGACCCCGTACTTGCCGCGCTTGACCTGGCCGTCCTCCAGGATGGCGCCGCCGATGCCGGTACCGAGGGTGATCATGACGAGGTGGTCCTCGCCGCGTCCGGCGCCGAAGCGCCACTCGGCCCAGGCGGCGGAGTTGGCGTCGTTGTCGACCAGGACGGGCACGGCCAGGCGCTCCGCGAGGCGGTCCCGCAGCGGCTCGTTGCGCCAGGACAGGTGGGGGGCGAACAGGACGCGGTTGCGGTCGGCGTCCACCCAGCCGGCCGCGCCGATGCCCACCGCGTGCACGTCGTGCCGGTCGGACAGGTCGAGCACCAGCTCGGCGATCGTGTCCTCGACCACCTTGGGGCTCTTGGACTTGTCCGGGGTCTCCGTGCGCAACCGCTCCAGGATGTTGCCGTCGGCGTCCACGACGCCGGCCATCACCTTGGTGCCGCCGATGTCGATGCCGACGGTCGGCACGCGGGGCGCCGTCAGATGCGAGCGGCGCTCGCGGGTGCCGACGGTGCGCAGGGCGGTGGCGCGGCGCGAACCGATGGGGGCGACGCCGGTGACTCTGGCGGCGCCCAGTGCGCGCGGGAGGGAGAGGTCGCGGTAGGTGCTCATCGTCGCCGATTGTGCCGCATGAGTCGGTCGGCCGGGGGGCGGGCTCCCGGCCCGGGACGCATCTGTGACGGTGGGAGGGCGGTCGTCCTCGGGATGCCGCCGGGCGGTCGGAGGAATGCGGCACGGCCGGGTCGGTTCATGCCGGGGGCGAGGTGGATCGCCGCCGCCACGGGGTGCCGCGGGGATGCCGGGGCGGCCGTTCAGCCGCGGACGAGGAGTTGGAACTCGAAGGAGTAGCGGCTGGGGCGGTAGGTGTGGGTGCCGTACTCGACGGCGCGGCCGGTGTCGTCGAAGGTGGTGCGCTGCATGGTGAGCAGGGGGGCGCCGGGGGGCTCGTCCAGGCGCTCGCCCTCCTCGGCGGTGGCGGCGCGGGCGCCGATGGACTGGCGGGCGCTGTGCAGGGTGATGCCGGCCGCGCGCATCATCCGGTAGAGGCCGGTCGCCGCGAGCTGCCCGCTGTCGAGGTCGAACAGTCCGGTCGGGAGGTAGTTGCACAGGTGGGCCATCGGTTCGCCGTGGGTGAGCCGCAGCCGCTCGATGCGGTGCACCTGGGCGCCCTCGGCGATCTGGAGGGCGGCGGCCACCTGGGCGGGCGCGGGCTCCAGCACGTTGGCGAGGACCTCGGTGGCGGGACGCTGCCCGGCGGCCTCGAGGTCGTCGTAGAGGCTGCTCAGCTCCAGCGGGCGCTTGACCTGGCTGTGCACGACCTGGGTGCCGACGCCTCGCCGGCGCACCAGCAGTCCCTTGTCGACCAGGGACTGGATGGCCTGGCGCACCGTGGGCCGGGACAGGCCGAGGCGTGCGGCGAGTTCTATCTCGTTGCCCAGCAGACTGCCCGGCGTGAGCGCCCCGCGTTCGATCGCGGCCTCCAGCTGCTGGGAGAGCTGGAAGTAGAGGGGCACCGGACTGCTGCGGTCGACGCCGAGTTCGAGCGACGCGGTGGAGTCCACTTCTGGTTTGGGCACGGCCCGAGCGTAGCCGTGGCACTTGTTGACGGGAAGTTGCATAGTCAGGTTGTCCGGACAAAGGATTGACAGCGTGACGCCTGTCACCTCACTTTGTTCCCATGCGCATCGGACTCATCGGGGCGGGCCGCATCGGCACGCTCCACGCGGCCACGCTCAGCCGCCATCGCGACGTGGGAGCCCTCATCGTCACCGACGTCGACCCGGCCCGGGCCCACGCCCTCGCCGACCGCCTGGGGGCGACGGCCGCCCCCGGGACGGACGAGATCTTCACCTGGGGCGTGGACGCGGTGGTGATCACGACGGGCACCGCCGCCCACGGCGAACTGATCGGCCGGGCGGCACGTTCGGGGCTGCCGGTGTTCTGCGAGAAGCCGATCGCGGTCGACCTGCCGGGCACCCTGGCCGCGCTCGCGGAGGTCAAGGCGGCGGGCACGGTGCTGCAGATGGGCTTTCAGCGCCGCTTCGACGCCGGATACGCCGGCGCGCGGGAGGCGGTGCGCGCCGGGCGTCTGGGCCGCCTCCACACGGTGCGGGCGCTGACGGCTGACCGGACGCCCCCCTCGGCCTCGCACCTGCGGGTCTCCGGAGGGTTCTTCCGGGACACCCTGGTGCACGACTTCGACATGGTGCGATGGGTGACCGGGCGCGAGGTCGTCGAGGTGTACGCGACCGGCTCGGACGCCGGACCGGAGGTGTTCCGCGAGACGGCGGACGCGGACACGGCGGCGGCCGTGCTCACCCTGGACGACGGCACGCTCGCCACGGTGACCGGGGCGCGGGTGAACGGGGCCGGCTACGACGTGCGCATGGAGCTGGCGGGCGAGCGGGACACGGTCGTGGTGGGGCTGGACGACCGCACCCCGATCGCCTCCACGGAACCGGCCGGACCGCCCCCGGCGGACAAGCCGTGGCCCGGGTTCCTGGAACGGTTCGCGGCGGCCTACGAGGGTGAGCTGGGCGCGTTCGTGCAGGTGGTGCGGGGAGAGCGGGAGAACCCGTGCGACGGCTGGGAGGCGCTCGCCGCGCTGCGGGTCGCGGAGGCCTGCGAGATCTCCCGCCGCGAGCGGCGTGCGGTGCGGATGGAGGAGGTCTCCGGGGGGTTGGAGACGGTGCGGGGCTGAGGGTGCGCGCGGGCGGGGCCCGGCCGGGCGCCGGAAGACCGGCGTCCGCACCTGCCCGCGTCCCGGCCGCCGGGGGGCGGTCCCGCTACCAGCGGATCGGCAGCGAGCGGAAGCCCCGCATCGGCATCCCCGGCACTCTCGGCCCCGGCGGGCCGTCGAGGGCCAGGCCGGGGCAGCGGTCCAGGAGGGAGCGCAGCGCGGTACGGGCCTCCTCGGCGAAGGCCTCGCCGTACTGTCCCGGGTCGATCACCGCGTCCGCCACGGCGCTCCTCCCGTCCGCACGTCGTGTCCCGCCGTCCGCACGTCGTGTCCCGCCGTCCGCGTGTCACGTCCGTGCGACCGCGTGTCACGTCCCGCATCGGCCGGAAGAACGCGCGGAGGCCCGGCTTCGTGCCCCGTCGTCCGGATCGGATCGGGGGCACCCGCGACCGTCGGCGCGGTGCCGCCCCTCGGTGAGGTCCGCAGGCTCACCGAGGGCGTGACACCGTAGGCGGCCTTGTGGGAGGCGGCGAAGCGCCCCGCGTGGGCGAAGCCCCATCTGCTCGCGATCCCGGCGACGGTGGCGCCCTCGACGGGGTCGGCGGTGAGGAGTTCTCGGTGCGCCCTCTCCAGCCTGATCCGCCGCAGGTAGTGGTGCGGGGTCTCGTCCAGGGCACGGCGGAAGCCCAGTTCCAGGGCGCGGACGGTCACACCGAGGTGGCGGGCCAGCTCGCCGACGTTGAAGACGGCGGTGGTCTCGTCCTCGACGAGGCGCATCGCCTCGCGCACCGCCCTGCCGGGAGCGGCCCGGAAGGCCGGCCCGGCCGGGGCGGCGAGGTCGTGGTCCAGGCCGAGCAGCACGGCACTGAGGGTGTGTTCGGAGAGCAGCCGCAGCAACCCGCCGGGGACGGCGGCGACGTCGCCGTACTGTCCGAAGGTCTCGGCGAGCAGTCTGGCGGCGCTGCGGACGGCGTGGCCCCGGTCCAGGGGCAGCACCTGGTGCGCGAAGCGCGGCGGCCGCCCCGTGTCCCGCGCGCCGGTCAGGGTGCGCGCCGCGTGCGCGAGCGCGGTGGTCGTCACGCGCAGCATGAGGGTGTCGCAGTCGGCGCTCCACTCGGCGAGGAAGGGTCCGTCCGGTGCGATCACGACGATCGATTCCCCGGCCCGCGCGAGGACGGCCTCGCCTCCCCCCAGCACCCGGATGTGCCCCGACAGGGGGATCGCGATCCCGAGGTAGCGGGAGTCGCCCCGTCGGTCGACGGTCACGTCCGCGCCGTAGCCCATGAACCCGACCCCGACGGAGCCGGTGTCGGCGTAGAAGGCGCGCGCGTCGACGCCGCCGCGGTGACCGGGGCGCGTGCGCAGCCGGCCCGGTGCCATGAACTGCCGGACCTGCCCCTCCGCCACCGCGAGGTCGTGGGTCTCGTAGCGCTTGTAGGCGGCCAGTGCGCGCAGGACGGCGTCGTCGGCGTGCGCCCGGTGGGCGCCTTCGAACAGGACGGTCATACGGTTCTCCCGGATGTCGGCACGTGGTCCGCCAGGGACCTCGCCCCCGTGCCGGGCGCCCGCCCGGTCACGCGGCCACACCCCGCCATCCTGCGCCACGACACCCGAGGGAGTCATCACGTCCCGCCGGGCGGGCCCCCGGGTCAGCGGGCGGGGCCGCCCGCCAGCAGGGCGGCGGCGTTCGTGGCCGTCAGGTCCCGCCACGGGCCGTGGGACCGCGCACGCCATCCGGTGTCGAGCGCGGCGATCTGGTCGGCGACCAGGCGCGGTGGCGTCCAGCAGTAGTCGCTGCCGTAGAGCAGCCGTCCGGTGCCGACCCGGCTGATCAGGGTCTCGGCGTGCGTCGGCAGCGGGGTCCCGGCCAGGTCGAACCAGAGCCGTGCGAGCCCCTCGTCGATGCGCTCGGCCCCGCCCGGCGACTGCTGGAGGGAGGCGAACAGCCGCAGCCGGTCCACGAGCACCGGCAGCGAGGCGCCGCAGTGCGGCACGATCGTCCGCAGGCCGGTACGACGGGCCGCCTCGCCGCCGACGAGCAGGGCGGCCAGCACGCGGGTGGTCTCGGCGAAGAACTCCACCATGGGACGCGGCAGTTCCGGCGCAGCCGGCTGCCACCCGACCGGTGTGGTCGGGTGCACGAACAGGACGGCGCGCCGCCGGTCCAGCTCGTCGAGGAACGGCGCGACGCGCGGGTCGGCGAGGGAGACGCCGCCTGCGTTCGTCGTCACGACCACGCCGACGGCACCGAGTTCCTCGCGCGCCCGGTCCGCCTCCGCGACGGCCTCGTCGACGGCCGGCAGCGGCACCGAGGCGAAGAACCGGAAGCGGTCCGGGTGTGCGGCGGCCACGTCGGCCGCGTAGTCGTTGACGCGGCGGGACAGCGCGACCGCGGACTCGCGGTCCCCGAACCAGACCCCCGGCGAGGAGATCGAGAGGACGGCCTGCTCGATGCCGTGCGCGTCCATCAGACGAAGGTGCTCCTCCGGGGTCCATTCCGGCCAGGACGGCATCCCGTCGGGGTGGTGGTGCCCGGCGGCTTTCGCGGCCTCCACGTACCAGGGCGTCACGAAGTGCGCGTGCACGTCGACGAGGGGTTCTGCTGAGTGCTCCATCGTTTCGTCTCCTGCGGAGGGGTGGGGGGCGGCGGCCCGCCGGGCGGGTGACCTCACGGTCATGATCACGGAGGGCGGGCGCGCCCGGAACCTCCGGACGCGTTTCGGCCGCGGCCGCTTCGCCTTCCGGACGCCGGGGTCGCCGCCCACCCACCGCGGGTGGCTGCGGAGTGCCGCGAACCCGGGGCGTCCCGTGTGTCCGCCGGGCCGTCCGGCGCCCCGGTGGGAGAATCACCGCCCATGCGCGCCGCTTACATCGAAGAGCTCGGGCCGCCCGAGGTGATCCGTCTCGGGGACCTGCCCGCACCCGTGCCGGGGGCGGGCGAGGTACTCGTGGACGTCCTGGCGACCGCCGTCGATCCGGTGGACGCCCTGGTCAGGTCGGGGGTGTTCCGGACGCCGCTGCCGTTCCCCTTCGTCCTCGGGCGGGACCTGGTGGGGACGGTCGCGGAGCCGGCCGCCGGGTTCGCGGCGGGCGAGGCGGTGTGGTGCAACAGCCTGGGCCACGGTGGGCGGCAGGGCGCCGCCGCCGAGCGGGTCGCCGTCGCCGCTGACCGGCTGTACCGGCTGCCGGACGGTGTGCCGCCGCTGGAGGCGGTGGCGGTGCTGCACCCGGCGGCCACCGCCTACCTCGCCCTGTTCAACCACGGGGAGCTGCTTCCCGGCGAGACGGTGCTGGTGGCCGGGGCCGGGGGCAACGTGGGCTCGGCGCTGGTCGCGCTGGCCGCGCGGGCCGGGGCGCGGGTGCTCGCCACGGCCTCGCCGCGCGACCACGCGTATGTGCGGGCGCTGGGCGCGGCCGAGGTCGTCGACTACCGGGAGCCGGCCGCGCGCCTCGCGGAGCTGGCCCCGGACGGCATCGACCTGCACGTCGACACCTCCGGCCGGCACGACCTGGAGACGGCGGTCGGGCTGCTCGCCCACCGGGGCCGCGTCCTGCTCCTCGCCGGCCCCGGGGCGCGGCCCGTGCTGCCGGTGGGCCCGCTGTACATGAAGGACGCCTCCGTGCGCGGCTTCGCGATCTCCCGGGCCACCGTGGCCGAGCTGGCGGAGGCCGCGGCCGCCCTGAACGACATGCTCGCCGGGGGAGGCCTGCGTCCGCGCGCGCTGGAGGTGCTGCCCCTGGAGGCGGTGGCCGAGGTCCACCGGCGCATGGAGGCCGGGGAGTTGCGGGGCCGCCGGGTGGTGCTGCGGGTGGCGGGGGCCGACGGGGGGCGGTAGCCGCCGACGGTTCCCGGCACCGGGGCGGCCGGCGCGCGGCGCGGGCGGAGGTCACCCGCTCGCGGCGGGTGCGGGCGGTCAGCCCGCGTGGGTCGAGAACAGGCCGCCGGTGGGGCCCTGCTTGTCGCCGCCCTGGGCCTTCTTGAGGGCATTGGCGAGGCCCTCGATCGTCAGGGACTGCAGGATGACGCGGCCGTTGCCCTCCAATGTGGCCAGGGACAGGCCCTCGCCGCCGAGGACGGCGTTCATCAGGCCCTGCCGGTTGAGGCCCCCGATGCGCTGGACGCCGTACTGGATGCCCTCCTCGAAGGCGACGACGCAGCCGGTGTCGACCTCGATCCGGCCGCCGAAGTCCGCCGGGTTCAGGTCGATGAAGTTGCCGGCGCCGGCGATGATCACCGTGCCCCGCCCGGTGAACTTCTCCAGGACGAAGCCCTCGCCGCCGCTCATGCCGGTGCGGCCGCCCTGGAAGGCGATGCCGAAGTCCACCGTGGACTCGGCGGCCACGAAGGCGTCCTTCTCGGCGAGCCAGGCACGGTTTCCGTCGAGTTCGAGGGCGCGCATCTCGCCGGGGAGCACCCCGGCGAAGCCGACGGTGCCCTCGGCGCCGGACGCCGTGAAGTACTGGAACGCCAGGGACTCACCGGCGAGCATGCGCTGGCCGGCCTGCATGGCCGTGCCCATGGCCTGGCGGAGCATGCCGCCCATGCCGCCGCCCCCGGAGCCGGAGCCGCCTCCCGCGCCACCGCCGCCGGGGGCGGACAGGCGCGTCTCCATGCTGACGTTGGTGGTCTTGAACAGGAACTTCCCGGCCTCGCAGTACACGGTCTGGCCGGGGTCCAGGTTGACGATCGCCATCTGCGTGGCGTTGCCGACGATGTCTTGCCGAAGAGTCACAGGGGCGGAACGAGCGGGTCCGGCCGCGGGTTCCCGGGCCCCCGGGGCGTCACCCGACCGCCGGGTAGGCTGCTGGTTCCCGTCCCCCGGAAAGGAACGCGCCGTGCCGTCCTCGCCCAGCGCCCGAGGCGCCGCCCAGTCCTCCGGGTCCTCCGGCTCCGGTGGCGGTGTCCAGTCCCTCGAGCGCGCCTTCGACCTGCTGGAGCGGATGGCGGACGCGGGCGGCGAGGTCGGTCTGAGCGAGCTGGCGGCGAGCAGCGGACTGCCGCTGCCCACCATCCACCGTCTGATGCGCACGCTGGTCGCCTGCGGGTACGTGCGCCAGCAGGCGAACCGCCGGTACGCGCTGGGCCCCCGGCTGATCCGTCTCGGGGAGTCCTCCGCCCGGCTGCTCGGCACCTGGGCCAGGCCGCACCTCGCCCGGCTCGTGGAGGAGACCGGCGAGACGGCCAACATGGCGCTGCTGGACGGCGACGAGGTCGTGTACGTGGCGCAGGTGCCGTCCAAGCACTCGATGCGGATGTTCACCGAGGTGGGCCGACGGGTGCTGCCGCACACCACGGGGGTCGGCAAGGCGCTGCTGGCCGGTCTGGAGCCGGCGGAGGTGCGGGCCCTGCTGCGGCGCACGGGCATGCCGGCCGCGACGGAGCGCACGATCACGTCCCCGGACGCCTTCCTCACCGCCCTGGAGGAGGTGCGGCGCCAGGGGTACGCGGTCGACGACAGTGAGCAGGAGATGGGCGTGCGCTGCCTCGCGGCCCCGGTGCCGGGGGCGCCGACCGCCACGGCCATCTCCGTCTCGGGCCCGGCGGGCCGGGTCACCGAGGCGGCGACGGCCACGATGGTGCCGGTGCTGCGGCAGGTCGCGGCGGATCTGTCCCGGGCGCTCGCGACCTGAACGCGCGCCCGGTGCGGGCCTGCCTCTGCCCGGCGTACGCCCCCCGGTGCGCAGGCCCTAGTCGCGCGGCGGGGTGCCGAACAGGTCCACCGCGTCCCGGACTTCCTGGAGCCCGCGTGACAACGCGCTGACGGAGCCGATGGATCCGGCGATCAGCAGCAGCGAGCGCCGCATGCGCCGGGTCTCCGGCGCGCCCCCCGCGGCCATCGCGGCCAGCGCCGCGAGTTCGTCCTCGGCGATGGAACGGTCGGGGAACTCGGTGGGCAGCAGGGCGAGTTCGCGGCGTAAGCGGGACACCGCGGTCCGCAGCCCGGCCACTCTCGGATCTTCTTCGCCGCCGGTCACCTGTCTCTGTCCCAAGCTCCGCAACACAGCTCTCCCCCTTCGCACCCCACCGTGCGCATGCCCCCCGTGACGCGCGCGCACCACGGCGTGCGCCCCGGCGCACGGATCGGGCGCACAGGGGGGTGCGGGTCAGTAAACGCCACCCGGCGCCGCGTGCGCCACCGTGCGGACCGAAATTGGGCACCAACGGGTATGCAGGAGGGCATGGAATCGAACGAAGAGCGAACCGGGGCCGTGGCTTCCCGTCCGGCTCCCGGCGCCCGTCCCGCCTCCGAGCCCCGCCCGGTGGTGGGCCTGCTGCTCGCGGCGGGTGGCGGACGACGGCTCGGCGGGCGCCCCAAGGCGCTGCTCCCGCACGACGGGCGGCTCCTGGTGGAGCACGCGGCCGAGGCGCTGCGGACGGCCGGCTGCGCCCGGGTGCACATCGTGCTGGGTGCCGCGGCCGAGGAGGTGCGCGCCCGCGCGGAGCTGCCGGACTGCGTCCTGGTGGACAACCCGGAGTGGGAGGAGGGCATGGGCTCCTCGCTGCGCGCGGGGCTCGGTTCGCTGGCCGGGACGGGAGCGGGAGCGGCGCTGGTCGCGCTGGTGGACCAGCCCGGCATCGGCCCGCGCGCGATGGAGCGCGTGCTGGCCGCGTACACCGGTCCCGCGAGCCTCGCCTCGGCCACCTACGAGGGCATGCGGGGCCATCCTGTGCTGCTGGGCGCGGATCTCTGGGAGGACGTTGCCGCGACGGCGCACGGTGACCGGGGGGCGCGCGCGTACCTCAAGGCGCACGGGGACGCGATCCGGCGCGTGGAGTGCGCCAACGTGGCGGAGCCCTACGACATCGACAGCGAGCGGGATCTCCGCCGTCTGCGGACCGGCCCGCCGACGGCCCCTCCGGCCGCCGGCTCCGCCCGTTGACCTCCATTGATCTTCCACGATGAGAAAACTAGGCTCCACCAGACAGAAGACAGGGCCGCAAGACAGAACCGGAAGACAGGAAACCGGCGGGAGACCGCCCCGAGGAAGGATGTGACCCCCGCATGTCCGCACCCGTGCCGACCCCGCCGCACGGCGGCGCTCTCGTCGTCGACGAGGCCGCCCCGGCCCTGCCCCGGCAGGAGGAGGTGCTGACCGAGGAGGCGCTGGCCTTCCTCGGCGAGCTGCACCGCCGGTTCACGCCCCGCCGTGACGCGCTCCTCGTCCGCCGCGCGGAGCGCCGCGCCGAGATCGCCCGCACCGCGCGGCTGGACTTCCTGCCGGAGACGGCCGCGATCCGTGCGGACGACTCCTGGCGGGTGGCCCCGTCCCCGCCCGCGCTCGAGGACCGCAGGGTGGAGATCACCGGGCCGACGGACCGGCGGATGACCGTCAACGCGCTCAACTCCGGGGCCCGGGTCTGGCTCGCCGACTTCGAGGACGCCTCGTCGCCCACCTGGGAGAACGTGGTCCTCGGCCAGCTCAATCTGATCGACGCCCACCGCCGCACCATCGACTTCACCGACGAGCGCACCGGCAAGTCCTACGCCCTGCGCCCCGATGCCGAACTCGCCACGGCGGTCGTGCGCCCCCGCGGCTGGCACCTGGACGAACGCCGTCTGCGCGACCGGGAGGACGGGTCCCCGGTCCCGGGGGCACTCGTCGACTTCGGGCTGTACTTCTTCCACAACGCGCGCCGCCTGCTCGAGGCCGGCAGGGGCCCGTACTTCTATCTGGCCAAGACGGAATCGCATCTGGAGGCCCGCCTCTGGAACGACGTGTTCGTCTTCGCGCAGGAGCGGCTCGGCATCCCGCACGGCACGGTCCGGGCCACCGTCCTGATCGAGACGATCACGGCCGCGTTCGAGATGGAGGAGATCCTCTACGAACTCCGCGAGCACGCCTCCGGACTGAACGCGGGCCGCTGGGACTACCTGTTCTCGCTGATCAAGAACTTCCGTACCGCCGGGCCCGAGTTCGTGCTCCCGGACCGCAACGCGGTCACGATGACGGCCCCGTTCATGCGGGCGTACACCGAGCTCCTGGTCCGCACCTGCCACCGGCGCGGGGCGCACGCCATCGGCGGCATGGCAGCGTTCATCCCCTCGCGGCGGGACGCGGAGGTCAACCGGGTCGCGTTCGAGAAGGTGCGCGCCGACAAGGACCGCGAGGCGCGCGACGGCTTCGACGGCTCCTGGGTCGCCCACCCCGACCTGGTGCCGATCGCCCGGGAGTCCTTCGACGCCGTCCTGGGCGACCGCCCGCACCAGAAGGACCGGCTGCGCGAGGACGTGCGCGTGACGGCCGGGGACCTGCTCGCGGTCGGCTCGCTCGACGCGCGGCCGACGCGCGCCGGCCTGGTCAACGCCGTGCGGGTCGGGATCCGTTACATCGAGGCGTGGCTGCGCGGTCAGGGCGCGGTGGCCATCTTCCACCTCATGGAGGACGCCGCCACCGCGGAGATCTCGCGTTCCCAGATCTGGCAGTGGGTGCACGCCGGCGTCGTCCTCGACGACGGCGCGAGGGTCACCGCGGAGCTGGTGCGCGAGGTGGCCGCGGCCGACCTGGAGGCCGTCCGCGCCGACCTGGGGGCGGACGTCTTCGCCGCGGGCGCCTGGCAGGAGGCGCACGACCTGCTGCTGCGGGTGGCGCTCGACGAGGACTACGCGGAGTTCCTGACCCTGCCGGCGTACGAACACCTGACGGGCTGAGGCCCTGGGGCACCTGACGGGCTGAGGCCCTGGGGCGGGCCCGGCCGTCCCCCGGGCGCCGGCCGTCATCCCAGGTGCCTGGACCAGTCCTGCTCCGCCGCGGGCCTGCCGTGCAGGTCGGGGACGTGCTGGAGCCAGGCCGGCCGGCCGCGCCGGGTGCGGGCGGCCCGCCGCGCCTCCTCGGCGGCCCGTTCCTCCCTGCTCGGGAAGTCGGTGGGCAGCCAGGCCGCGGAGGCGCCGGCCCGTTCGGCCAGGAAGGCGACGTAGGCGGCGCGGACCTCGTCCGGGGTGGCGAAGCCCGGCTCACCGGTCAGCCAGGCGTCGGGGACGGCGGCGGTCACCTCGCGCAGCAGTTCCTTCGTGACGCGCGGGGCGAGCGCGGCGTCGGCGGCCCGTACGTCCGGCGCGGTGTGGCCCAGCGCGTGGTGCCGGAAGTCGTAGGCCCTGCCCGGGGCGGAGGTGTCCCAGCGGTGGTGGAAGACGAGCGCGGCCCCGTGGTCGATGAGCCACAGGCGCGGGGGCGCGACGCCGAGGGTCGGCCACACCATCAGGTTGGAACTGTGCACGGTGCGGTCGACATTGACGGTCAGGGCGTCCAGCCAGACGATGCGCCCGGCCTCCAGCGGGTCGACGGGGAAGCTGTCGGCGAGCTCAGGGGTGTAGTCGGCGGCGCCCGGCAGGTGGTCCATGCCGAGGTTGAGCCCGGCACTGGCGTTCACCAGGTCACGGACCTCCTGGTGGGGCTCGTGCGCGGCGACCGCCGGGTCGAAGTGGACGCGCACGAGTTCGGGGACGCGCAGGCCGAGCGCGCGGGCCAGTTCACCGACGATCACCTCGGCGACCAGCGCCTTGGGCCCTTGCGCGGAGGCCGTGAACTTGACGACGTACGTCCCCAGGTCCTCGGCCTCGACGAGGCCGGGCACCGAGCCGCCGGAGTGCAGGGGGGCGACGTACCGGGTCGCGGTGACCTCTCTCAGGCTGTGCAAGGGTCCCGCGCCTCTTTCTCTCGTGTTCCCTCGTGCGGCCGCTCCGGCCGCGGTTTCCGCTTCCGCCGGGTGGTCCGGCGCCGGCCCCGGCCCCGGCTTCCGGCGTGAAGGCCCCATGGTAGCCAGGGGCTGTCCTCGGGGCGGGTGCCCGCCGGGGCCGTTCGTTCATCCCCGGCCCGTGCGGGCGATCAGGTGCGACTCGATCTGCCGGAGCGTGGAGACGACCGTCGCCGTCTCCTCGGTGTCCGGCACGGCCTCGGCCAGGAGGCGGCTCCAGGTGTCCTCGAGGTGGCGCAGGTTCTCGCCCGCCTTCCGCGTGGGGTGCAGGCGCACCCGCCGGGCGTCCTGGGGGTCGGCCTCACGGCGCACCATGCCCTTCTGCTCCAGCTTGCGCAGCGCCCGGCTGAAGTTGCTGGAGATCAGCCGCGTCGCCTCGGCCGCCTGGGTCGCCGTGCTGCCGGGCCGGTGGTCGATGTAGCGCATGACGGCCGATTCGAGCGGCGTCCAGGACTCCCCCTCGTCCGCCTTGGCGACCTGGAGGTGCCGGCCGATCGCCATGATCAGGTCCGCGAGCTCGAACAGTTGGGCCCTCTGCGTCTCGTCCACGGACTCAGTCTAGTTTACCTGTCGAATGATTGGTATCTTTTGACAGGTAAATCGCTCGCGCTGCTCCGCGCTCTCGCGGGGCGGTGCCCGTTGTGCCCGTCCGATCGGAGATGTGCCGTGTCCAGAGCCTCCCAGGGAACTTGGCCCGAGTCCCCGCGAGAATCACCGCAGGAGTCCCCGGACGGACGGATCACCGGCGCGTTGCTCGCGATGCTCGCGGTACTGGCCAGCGTCGCCCCCTTCGGCATCGACATGTACCTGTCGGCGTTTCCGCGCATGGCGACGGACCTGCACACCGGCGCCACTTCCGTCCAGCTCACCCTGACCACGTTCCTGCTGGGGCTCTCCGCCGGGCAGTTGGTCTTCGGTCCCCTCTCGGACCGGTACGGCCGGCGCGGGCCCCTCCTCCTCGGCTCCGCCGTGTTCGTCGCCGCGAGCGTCCTGACCGCCCTGGCCCCGACGATCACCGTGCTCGTGGCGGCGCGTCTGCTGCAGGGGGCGAGCGCCGCGGCCGGGATGGTCATCGGCCGGGCGGTCGTCGCCGACCTGGCGAGGGGCCGTGCGGCGGCGCGCGCGTTCAGCCTCATGATGATCGTCGGCGGGGTGGCGCCGGTCGTGGCCCCGCTGCTGGGCAGCGTGCTGGTCGGTGCGGTCGGCTGGCGCGGGGTGCTCCTGGTGCTCGCCGCTCTGGCCCTCGCCATGTTCGCCGGTTCCGCCCTGCTCGTACCCGAGAGCCTGCCGCCCGGGAGGCGGGGCGCCACCCGGCGGGGCGGGTTCCGGCACCTGCGGCGCCGGGCGTATCTGACCGCCACCGGGACCCTGGTGTTCTCCTTCGCGGTCCTGATGGCCTACATCTCGGCCTCCCCCTTCCTCTATCAGACGGTCATCGGCGTCGGCGCCGTCCCCTACGGCCTGCTGTTCGCGCTCAACGCACTCGGACTCGTGCTGAGCAGCGCGCTCTCCTCGCGGCTGCTGCGCCGCGCCGAACCGCGCCGCGTCCTGGCCCTCGGCGTCGGCTGGCTCCTCCTCGCCTCGCTCGCGCTGCTCGCCCTGGCGCTCACCCCCCTCGGCGCGGTCTGGCTGACGGTGCCGCTCTTCTTCGCCGTCGCCTCGCTGGGCTTCATACTCGGCCCGGCCACGGCCCTCGCCCTGGACGCGGTGCCCCGCGCGGCGGGAGCCGGGTCGGCCGTGGTCGGGGCGGCCCAGTTCGGTCTGGCCGCCCTCGTCACGCCGGTCGTCGGCCTGGGGGGCGAGCACACCGCCGTGCCCATGGCGCTCGCGATGGGCGGGCTCGCCGTCCTCGCCGGTGTCTCGTACCTCCTCCTCCCAGCCCCCCTCCCCGCGCCGCGGGAACCGGCCACGGCCGGTGGGGGGACACGGCCGGGACCGCCCTCCGTTCCCGCTCCCACGCGGAACCTCACGCACTCGAAGGAACAGCGTTCATGACCCTCATCGGCATCGAAGAACACTGGATGCTTCCGGAGCTGGCCTCCGCCCTCGAAGCCGTCCCGCACCCCGACGAGAGCCTGCTCCTCAACAAGCGGGGCGACACCGGCGAGCGCCTCGGCGACCTCGGCGCCGGCCGGCTGGCCGCCATGGACGCCCAGGGCATCGACATGGCCGTCCTCGCCCTCACCCCGCCCGGAACCCAGGCCCTGCCCGCCGCCGAGGCGGTCGCGCTCAGCCGCCTCGCGAACGACACCGCCGCCGAGGCGGTCCGCGCCCACCCGACACGCTTCCGGTCGCTGTCGACGCTGCCGCTCTCGTCCCCGCCGCACGTCGTCGCCGAACTCGAACGCGCCGCCTCGCTGGGGCACGTCGGAACGATGGTCTACGGCCGGTCGGGCGACCGCTTCCTGGACGACCCCGCCTACGAGGACTTCTTCGCCGCCGCGGCCGCACTGCGCCAGCCCGTCTTCCTCCACCCGCAGATCCCCTCCCAGGCGCTGCGCGGCGCCGCCTACCGCGGCTTCGACCCCATGACGGAGCTGGGACTGGCCACCTTCGGCTGGGGCTGGCACGTGGAGGCGGCGACCGCGGCCCTGCGGCTCATCCTGCGCGGCACCTTCGACCGCCACCCCGACCTGGTGCTCGTGCTGGGCCACTGGGGCGAGCTGCTGCCGTTCTGGCTGGACCGGGCCGACAGCCTCTCCCGCCTGGCCGGCCTCGAACGCCCGGTCTCGGACTACCTCCGCACCAACGTCTTCCTCACGGCCTCGGGCATGCTCAACCCCGCCCTGCTGCGGCACGCCCTGACGGTCACGAGCACCGACCGGCTGATCTTCTCCACGGACTATCCCTTCCAGCAGCCCACCCGCGCCGAGATCGACACCTTCTTCGGCCACCTGGACACCGAGGAGGACCGCCGCAAGGTCCGCTCGGCCAACGCCGCCGCCCTCTTCGGCATCGACCTCACGCCCTGACGAGGGCGAGGACGACGTTGTGGCCGCCGAAGCCGAAGGAGTGGCTGAGGGCGACCCGGACGTCCTGCCCCCGGGGTTCCTTGGTGACGCAGTCGAGGTCGAACCCGGGGGCCGGGGCGTCCAGGTTGGCGATCGGGGGCACCGTGCGGTGCTGGAGGGTGAGGACGGTGAGCGCCGCCTCGATGGCGCCCGCCGCGCCCAGGCCGTGTCCGAGGACACCCTTGGCCGCAGTGACGCTGGGCCGGTGCGGCAGGACCCGGGCGATCAGGGCCGCCTCCCCGGCATCGCCCAGCGGGGTCGAGGTGCCGTGCGCGTTGACGTGGTCGACCTCGTGCGGCGCCAGTCCGGCCTCCGCGAGGGCGGTGCGCAGCGCCGCCTCCGCGCCCCGGGCCCCGGGTTCGGGAGCGGTGGGGTGGTGGGCGTCGGCCGTGCTGCCGCAGCCCGCGAGCAGGGCGCGGACCCGGGCGCCCCGGGCGGCCGCGTCCTCGGCGCGTTCCAGCACGAGCACGCCGGCGCCCTCCGCCAGCACGAAGCCGTCGCGGTCGGCGGCGAACGGCCGGGAGGCTTCGGCGGGTGCGCCGGTGCGCCGGGACAGGGCCCCCGCCTGCCAGAAGCCGGCCGAGGCGAGCGGGGTGACGGCGGCCTCGGTGGCTCCGGCGACCGCGATGTCGCACCGCCCGGAGGCGAGGAGGTCGCGGGCCACGGCGAGGGCGCTGGCGCCGGTGGCGCAGGCGGTGGCAGGGGCGAGGACGGGTCCGCGGGCCCCCAGGTCGATGGAGACCTCGCCGCTCGCCATGTTCGGCAGCACGAGGGGGAAGGTGACCGCGGAGACCATGTCCGGGCCGGACTCCCGCAGCCGCGCGGCCTGTTCCTCGCGTTCGGCGTCCGCGCCGAGACCGCAGCCGAGGACGACGGCGACCCGGTCGCCGTCCCAGCTCCTGGCATCGAGACCGGCGTCGAGGACCGCCTCGCGGGCGGCGAGGACCGCGAGTCGTGCGTTGCGTGCCATGCGCCAGGCGGCGCGCCCGATCCGTCGGCCCAGTTCCTCGGAGGACAGGGGGACGCGGCAGGAGAAGTCCACGGGGAGGCCGGCCAGCACGGGGTCGTGGGAGGCGGTGCCCAGGCCGCGGCGGACTCCGTCCCAGGTGGCGTCGACACCGTCGCCCGCGGGGGTGAGCAGCCCGAGCCCGGTGACCGCCACGGGCGGGGTCGCGTCGGCGGTCACGAGGACGCCACCGCCCCCGTGCCGCCCGCGCCCAGCGAGGCGAGATGGGTGGCCAGCGCGGTGAGGGTCGTCTCCCGGGAGGCGTACTCGCCCTCGATCCGCACCCCGAGGCGTTCATGCAGGACGAGCGTCAGCTCCGCCAGGGCCAGAGAGTCCAGGTCGAGCTGCCCCAGGGTGCGACCCGGTTCGATCTCCTCCTCCGGCACGCGGAAGGTCTGGGTCAGGACGGATCGGACGGTGTCGTAGGTGTCGGGCACGGCGGCTCCTGGGGGTGGTGACGGTCTTCTCGTGGGTGGCTGTCGACCTCGTCGCCGCGGCCGGCGGCGGAGGCGACGCGGGCGAGTTCCGCGATGCCCTCGTCGAAGCCGATGGGCGGTGCGAAGCCGAGGTCGCGGCGGGCCGCGGTGATGTCGAAGTGGTGCGGGGTCAGCAGTTCCTCGACGAGGAAGCGGCTGAGGGCGTGGGTGCGGGTGCTGCCCGCCGCGCGCAGGAGGGTTTCGGCGAGGGCAGCCCCCGCGGTGGCGAGCCGGGGCGGCAGGCCGCACCAGCGGGCCTCGGTGCCGGCGGCGCGCAGGAAGCGCGCGGCGATCTCCCGCAGGGGGCGCGGGTCGCCCTGGCTGATGAAGTAGGCGCGGCCGCCGATCGCCGGGGTGTCCGCCGCCGGTGCCTCGCGCAGCCGGTCGAGGGCGAGCAGGTGGGCGTGGGCGGCGGTGCGGACGTGGGTGGTGTCGACGAGGTTGGCGCCGTCACCGGGCATGAACAGGCGGCCGGCCCGTACGGCGCGCAGGAGGGCGGGCGCGAAGTGGGGGTCGCCCGGCCCCCAGATGATGTGCGGGCGCAGCGAGACGGTGGCCAGCTCCGGCCCGTCGGCGGCCAGCACCAGCGCCTCGGCGCGGGCCTTGGTGGCGGGGTAGGCGGCGAGGTGGCAGGGGGTGGGGTGGAGGTCCTCGGTGGCGCCTTCCAGGCCGCCGGGCCGGAAGGCGACGCTGGCGGTCGAGGTGTACAGGAGTGTGCGCACGCCGTGGGCGCGGCACTGCGCGAGCACCTGTCGGGTGCCGAGCACGTTGGTGGACCAGTACGGCCGGGGCGGGCCGCCGACCCCGGCGAGGGCGGCGTTGTGGACGACGGCCTCGCACCCGGCCACCGCCCGGGAGACTGCCTCGGCGTCGGTGAGGTCGCCCAGGTGCTGCCGGACGCCCATGCGTTCCAGTGCGGTGCTGGGGCGGCGGCAGAGGGAGGACACCACCGCGCCCCGGACGCCGAGTTGGCGGCACAGCTCCCGCCCGAGGAAGCCGCTTCCCCCGGTGACCAGGACCTTCAGGCCCCGCAGGTCCGGGTCCCTCATCGGAGCCTCCCGCGCAGCCGCCGCGTCGCCCAGCCGGCCAGACGCATGCGGTCGATCTTGGAGTTGTGCCGGGGGTCCACCGGGAACCGGCGGTGCGGCAGCACGGCGCCGACGCGGTGGCCCTCGGGATGCTCCGCCAGCACGTTCCGTACCGCCGCGAGGGCCTCGGGGCGTGACGCGGAGGGCTCCACCTCCACGCACAGGACGGGGAGTTGGCACACCGCCGGGCCGGCGCCGACGAGGGCGGTGCGCCGTACGCCCGGGGCCGTGTCCGCCGCGGCCTCGATGTCCTCGGTGGGCAGGGTGAAGCCGGTGCCGGTGACGAGGTGGGCCTTGCGGCCGAGGAACCACAGCCGGCCCTCCTCGTCGAGCCGGCCGAGGTCCCCGGTGCGGTGGAGGACACCGTGGTCGGTGACGCTCTTGGTGGCGGCGTCGGCCTCGGGACGCGCGTGGTAGGCGGGGCTGACGGTGGGGCCGGCGACGGCGATCTCGCCGAGCCCGGTGGCGTCGGCGTCGAGGATGCGCGCGTGGACGCCGGGCAGCGGCCGGCCCAGGCAGGTGCCCGCCTGCCCGGCGGGCGGCTCGGCGCGGGCGGCCCGCAGTGCGTGGTCGTCGCACGCGGAGACGGGCAGGCACTCGGTGGCCCCGTAGACGCTGAGGACCTCGGCCTCGGCGGGCACGGCGGCGCGCAGCGCGTCGGCGAGGCCGGTGCGCAGCGGGGCGCCGAAGGAGAGGATCTGCCGGACCGTGGGCAGGGTGAGGCGGTGGCGGGCGCAGTGTCCGGCGAGGAGGCCGAGGACGGCGGGGGACGCCAGGACCGTGGTGACGCGGTGCCGCAGGATCGGCCCGAGGATCTCCTCCGGGCGGGTGCGGGCGGGCGCGAGAGGGTTGACGGCGGGGACGACGGTGGCCGGTCCGAGGAGCGGGCCGAGCAGCGCGATCGGCAGGAACCCGGCGAGGAGCACGTCCTCGGGCCGGGGGTCGAGCAGGGTCCGCAGCGCGGCGATCTGTCCGGCGAGGGTGCTGTGGCGGTACTCGGCGCCCTTGGGGCGTCCGGTGGAGCCGGAGGTGAAGGCGATCATGGCGAGCGGGTCGCCCTCGGGGTCCTCCGGCCGGAGCGAGAGGGCCTCCGGGGGCGAGAGGAGCGACGGGGGCGAGAGGTCCGGCGGGGGCGGGGGGTCCGAGGGGTCCGCCCCGCCCGGCCGTCCCGCGGGGCCGCCGTTCCTCTGCCCCGGTACCGTCAGCCGCTCCCCCAGCGCGCGCGGCGCCGCCCTCGTGACCAGTGGGACGCGCACGTGCGTCCGCCCCCAGCCGAGGACCCGCCGGCCGAGATGGGCCAGGGGTTCGCCGATGAACACGTCCGGGGCGACGTCCTCCAGGCAGCGGCCCACCTCCGCACGCGGTTCGATGAGCACGGGCACGGCGCCGAGGACGCCGAGGGCGTAGGCGAGGGCGGTCAGGTCGTGGGCGTCGCGGGTCATCACGACCGCCTTGTGGCCGGGGCGCACCCCGGCCTCGTGGAGCCTCTCCGCGAGCGCGTGCGCGTCCCGCACCAGTTCACCCCTGGTGGTCGTGCGGGAGGTCCCCCGGCGGCAGCGGACGAGGGCGATGTCCTCGGGCCGGTCGGCGAGGTGCGCGGCGAAGCCGGGCACGGGGAGGGTCATGCGGTCTCCTGGAGGAAGTCCCTGATGCGGTCGCCGAGCCCGGCGGCGGCGTCCTCCATCACGTAGTGGCCGGCGTCGGGGAAGCGGTGGACCTCGGCGTGGGGGAAGCGGCGGATCCATTCCCGGAGCAGCGCCGGTGTGAAGACGGGGTCGCGCATGCCCCAGCCGAGGAGCAGCGGCAGCGCGGACAGGCCGGGGCTCCCTTCGGGGGGTTCGAGCAACCGCCAGGCGGGGTCCGCCGGGTGCCGGGGGATGGCCCGGACGGCCTCGGTGAGCGCCCGGCGTTCCGCCCGGCGGGCGTGCGGGCCCAGCAGGGCCCGGCGTTCGGCGGCGGACAGCGGGTGGTGGACCCCGGCGCGCACGGCGACGCGGGCGAAGGCGTTGGTGGCGTGGACGCATGCGGCGACCGGCCGGTGGTCGCGGATCCAGCGCAGGTAGAAGGGCAGCCGGAAGCCCTCAGGGAAGGGGAAGGCCACGGTGTTGCAGACGACGAGGCGGGCCACGACTCCCGGGTTGCGCAGGGCCCAGGCGGCGCCGAGCGGGCCGCCCCAGTCGTGCAGGACGAAGGTCCAGCCCCGCTCGGGCAGTCCCTCCTCGCGCACCAGGTGCCGGAACAGGCCGTCCAGCCCCTCCAGTTGGGCCTCGTAGGGGTCGGGCACCCCGTCCGAGGGGCGCATGTGCCGGGAGAGGCCGAAGCCGGGCAGGTCGGGGGCGAGGCAGCGGGCGTGCGGGGAGAGCAGGTGCAGCAGCTTGCGCCAGACGTAGCTCCACGCCGGGTTGCCGTGCAGGAAGAGCACCGGGCGGCCGGAGCCGAGGTCGAGGTAGTGCTGCCCGGTGACCGGTACCCGGCGCCAGTGCCGGGGCGCGGGGTAGCCGGGCAGCGGCGGCAGTGCGGCGGACGCGCCGCTCGCGTGCGCGGTCACCAGCGGAGCAGGGCCAGGCCGAAGCTGAATCCGCTGGCCAGGCCGATCATCGTGACGAGGTCGCCGCGCTCGATGCGGTCGGCCTCGCGCGCCTTGACCAGTTGCAGCGGGAGGGAGGCCGCCGCGCAGTTGCCGTGCTCGGCCACCGCGGGCATGCAGCGGTCCTCGGGCAGGGAGAGCAGCTCGATCATCTCCCGGTACTGCGGCATGGCGATCTGGTGGAAGGCGACGAAGGTGCTGGCGCCGACCGCCCGGAGTTCCTCGCCCGCGGCGTCCAGGATGCGCGGGAGGGCGTCGAGGGCGCCCTGGCGCAGGTCCCCGTTCAGGCGCAGCGTGGTGTGGTCGTCGTGCACGGAGAGGTGGTGCATGCTGCCGCCCCCGGCCACCGTGCAGTTCTCCCACGCCTCGGAGTTGCTGGCGAAGCGCAGGGCGAGGATGCCGGGGTCGTCCGGGCCCGCGGGCCCGGCGGTGAGGACGAGCGCGGCACCGGCGTCGGAGGCGGTGTAACCGGGCAGGGCCCGCAGCAGGGTCTGGCGGTCGGGGGTGTGCCAGCGGGTGGCCAGGGTGGCGGGTTCGCCGCAGGCGATGAGGACGGTGCGGTAGCGGCCGGTCTGGATGAACGAGGCGGCGACCTCCATGGCGTTGAGCACGCTGTTGCAGGCGTTCTTGATGTCGAACACCGGGCAGGAGGCGCCGAGTTTGACGGCCACGAGGTGGGAGGTGGCGGGTTCGATGAGGTCCTGCGCGGTGGAGGCGAACAGCAGCAGGTCGATGTCGCCGATGCTCATGCCCGCCTCGTCCAGGGCGGTGCGGGCGGCGGCCACGGCGAGGTCGGAGGCGTTCTCGCCGTCCTCGTGCACATGGACGCCGCGGACCCCGGTGAGGTCCTCGAGCAGTCCGGGCGGCGGCGCGTAGCCGCCGGTCCCGGCGATCCTGGCACGGATGTCGTCCATGGTCCGGTAGCGGGACGGCAGATGAGCGGAGACGGCGGCGATACGGGCACGGAGGGCTTCGGGCACCGCGTCACCGTAACGGCGGAATCGCCGCGCTCACGCCGAAAGTCCCTTTGTGCGGCGGTCTTCACCACAACGAGTGGTCGGCGCTGGCTTTTCCGTCCGGTGATCCCTTTCACTTCGCAACCAGAGTGCGCAACCGGCGCTAGATTGCGGGGAATTGGTATGGATCGGTTCGAACGGGCCGTGGCGGTGGTGGGAGTCGGCTGCCGGCTTCCCGGAGGCATCACGGATCTGGACGGACTGTGGTCCGTGCTGCGGGACGGGCGGGACATGGTCGGGGAGATGCCCGCCGACCGGCTGCCCAGGCAGCGCATGGTGGACCCGGAGACCGTGCGACCCGGCCGCAGTTACACCGCCGCGGGCGGCTTCCTCGAGGACGTCGCCTCGTTCGACGCCGCGTATTTCGGCATGTCGCCCGCCGAGGCCCGGCACATCGACCCGCAGCAGCGGCTGCTCCTGGAGATGGCCGCCGAGGCCCTGGACGACGCCGCGCTGCCCGCCGGGGCCCTCGCCGGATCGGACACCTGCGTGTACGTGGGCGTCTCCGACCCCGGCTACGGGGTGACCCTGTCGATGATGCAGGACCACACCAGTCCGCACACGATGCCCGGCGCCACCCTGTCCCTCACCGCGAACCGCCTGTCGTACGCCTTCGACCTGCGCGGGCCGAGCATGGCGGTGGACACGGCCTGCTCCTCCGCGCTGGTCGCCCTCGACCGCGCCTGCCGCACCCTGCGCGAGGGCACCGGCCGCATCGCGCTGGCCGGCGGGGTCAACGTGCTGTCGACGCCCTACCCGTTCGCCGGGTTCTCCTACGCGGGCATGCTCTCGCGGCGCGGCCGCTGCGCCGCCTTCTCCGCCGAGGCCGACGGGTTCGTGCGCGCGGAGGGCGGCGCGGTGCTCGTCCTGAAGCGGCTCACGGACGCGCTGGCCGACGGCGACCGGGTGCACGCCGTGCTGGCCGCCACCGGCAACAACACCGACGGCCGCAGCACGGGCCTGATCGTGCCCAGCGCCGAGACGCAGGAGGCGCTGCTGCACACGGTCTACCGGGAGGCCGGGATCGACCCGGACGACCTCGTGTACGTCGAGGCCCACGGCACCGGGACCCAGGTCGGCGACCCGGCGGAGGCCGAGGCCATCGGGCGGGCGCTGGGCCGGCGCCGGAGCGGCGGGCCGCTGCCGATCGGCTCGGTGAAGTCGAACCTCGGCCATCTGGAGCCCGCCTCGGGAATGGCCGGGCTGCTCAAGGCGATCCTGGTGCTGCGCCACGCCACGGTGCCGGCCTCGCTGCACGCGCGGCCGCTCAACCCGGCGATCGACTTCGAGGGTCTGGGGCTCGCGCCCGCCGTGGAGCCCGTCCCGCTGACGGTGGGACCGCGGGCGGCGGTGGGCGTGTCCGCCTTCGGCTTCGGCGGGGCCAACGCGCACGTCGTGGTCCTCCCGCCGCCCACCGGCCGGGAACCGGAGCCGACGCCGGAACCGGAGCCGGGCCCGCTGCCGCTGGTGGTCTCCGCGCGCTCCCCGAAGGCACTCAAGGAGATGGCCGCCCGCATGGCGGGGCGGCTGCGGGACACCGCGCCCGGGGAGTTCTACGACCTCGCCCACACCAGCACCGTGCGGCGCACCGCGCATCCGCACCGCGCGGCCGTCCTGGCCGCCGACCCGCAGGAGGCCGCCCGGCAGCTGGAGCTGCTGGCGGCCGCCGAGCCCGCCCGGGGGGCCCTCGTCCGCACCAGCGAGCGGGGCGGCACCGCGTTCGTGTACTCCGGCAACGCCTCCCAGTGGCCCGGCATGGGCGCCGACCTGCTGAAGAGCTCCCCGGTCTTCCGCGCGGCCGTCGAGGAGGCCGACGCGGCCCTGGCGCCCCACCTCGGCTGGTCGGTGGCCAAGGAGCTGGCGCACCCCCGGCCGCCGTCCTGGCAGCGCACGGAGATCGCCCAGCCCGCCCTGTTCGCCGTGCAGACGGGCCTGACCGCGCTGCTGGCCTCGTACGAGGTGCGTCCGTGCGCGGTGGCAGGCCACAGCGTCGGCGAGGTCGCCGCCGCGCACGCCGCCGGTGTCCTGACGCTGGAGCAGGCGGCGCTGGTGATCGCCGAACGCAGCCGCACCCAGGGCGCCACGGCGGGCCGGGGCCGGATGGCCGCCGTCGGCCTGCCCGAGGAACAGGCACGCGAGGAACTGCGCGCCCACGGGGACGCCCTGGAGCTCGCGGGCGTCAACAGCGAACGGGACGTGACCGTCGCCGGGGACGCCGACGCGCTCGCGGCCTGGGGCGCGGACCTGACCGCGCGCGGTGTCTTCTTCCGTGAACTCGCCCTCGACTACGCCTTCCACAGCCGCGCCATGGACCCCATCCGGGAGCCGCTGCTCAACGCCCTCGACGGGCTCTCCCCCGCGCCCGCCCGCGTCCCCTTCGTCTCCACCGTCACCGGCACCCCGCTGGAGGGGCCGGAGCTGGACGCCGAGTACTGGTGGCGCAACGTCCGCGAGCCGGTCCGGTTCGCGGAGGCCGCCGCCCTCCTCGCCGAGGAGCACGCCGGCGTCCTGGTCGAGGTCGGCCCGCACCCGGTGCTGCGCCCCTACCTGCGCCGCACCGGGGCCGGCTGCGTCCCCACCCTGCACCGGGAGGGGGACGGCGTGCGCGAGACGGCGGCGGCCGTCGCGGCGGTGCTCGCCACCGACACCGGCACCGACTGGCACCACCACTTCCCCCGCCCCGGCCGGGTCGTCGACCTGCCCGCCTACCCGTGGCAGCACGAGCGGTACTGGCACGGCGCGCCGCAGGACCTGGTCGTCCGGGCCACCGGCGACGGCACCCTCGACCACCCGCTGGCGGGCGAGCGGATGCCCGCCCCGCACCCCGTCTGGCACGGCACCGTGGAACCGCAGCTCGTGCCCTGGCTCGGCGACCACCGGATCGGCGAGGACGTCCTCATGCCGGCGGCCGCCTACGTCGAGATGGCGCTGAGCGCCGGCCGCCGGGCCCTGGACCGGCCGGTCGAGGTGCGGCACCTGGAGATCGGCCGGCCGCTGTCCGTGCCGTGGCCCGACCCGACGCCCCTCGCCCTGCAGACGGCGGTCACCCCGGAGGACGGGGCCCTGACCGTCAGCGTCCGCGAGGAGCACCACGGGGAGTGCCGGCCCGTCGTGCGCGCCCAGGTCCGCACCCTGCTCGGCACGGCACCCACGCCGCTCGACCTCGACGCGCTCCGGGCACGCTGCGAACGGCGCCTGGACGGGCCGGAGTTCTACGCGAGGTGCCACGGCATCGGGCTGAACTGCGGGCCCGCCTTCCAGCTCATCGACCGCGTCGACGCCGGCGAGGGGGAGGCGCTGGTCTCCTACCGGCTGCTGCACGAGGCCGGCGCCTACACCGCCCACCCGGTCCTCCTCGACGCCCCGCTGCAGGCCACCGTGGCACTCGCCGGGCCGGACGCGGAGTCCGCCGCGTTCCTGCCGACCGTGTTCGGGTCCGTACGGGTGTGGCGCACCCCCTCGCCCACCGGCGTGGTGCACCTGCGCCGACGCGCCCGCAGCGCCAACGAGATCTGCTGGGACATCACCTACGCCGACCCGGACGGCACGGTCACCGCCGAGATCGAGGGCTGCCGCACCCGGCGCGGGCACCTGGCCGAGCACACCCCGCTGACCGTCCAGCGCACGGTCCTGCGCGCCGCCCCGCACCCGGGGACGCCCGCCGCGCCCTCTCCGCTGCCCGCGCCCACCGAGGTGCTGCGCGCCGTCGAGGACCGGGTGGCCGCCGCCCGCGCCGCCCTGGACGACAGCGCCCACGACCGGTTCCTCGCCGCCGCCGCGCGGGCCGGCGCCCACTGCTGGGCGGCGGCCCTGCACGGCCTCCTCGCCGACCCGGCCGCACCGTTCACGACGGCCGACCTGGTGGCCGGGGGCCTGCAGCCCCGGCACCGGCGGGCGGCCCGGCTGCTGCTTCCGCTGCTCGCCGAGCACGGCCTCGTCCGGCAGGAGGGAGAGGGCCGGCGGTTCACCGGCACCGCGATCCGGCCCGAGGAGGTGCTGCGCGCACTGGTCGAGGACCATCCGGCGTACGGCGTCGAGACGCTGGTCCTCAACCGGCACCTGCGCCGGCTTCCCGACGTCCTGCGCGGCCTCGTGGACGCGGCCGGCCTCCTGCCGTCCGGGGACAGCGTCCACGAACAGCTCCGCGAGACCGGGCCCGCCCACCGGTTCGCCCAGCGGACCGTGCAGGCGCTGCTCGGCGAGCTCGTCGCCCGGTGGCCCGCCGACCGGCCGCTGCGGGTCCTGGAGGTCGGCGCGAGCACGACCGCCCTGACGGCGGCGGTCCTGCCCGTGCTTCCGGCCGAGCGCACCCACTACACGTGCGCGGCACCCGCGCAGAGCGCCCTCGCCCGCGCCCAGCACCGCTTCGCCGCGTACGAGGACCTCGTCGAGTACCGCGTCCTGGACACGAACCTCGACCCGGTGGACCAGGGGCTGCCCCGGGGCGGCTTCGACCTCGTCCTCGCGGGCGAGGCGCTGCACGGCACGGCCGACCTGGCCCTGACCCTGCGCCAGCTGCACAGCGTCCTCGCCCCGGGAGGGCATCTGCTGGCCGTCGAACCGCACGACGTCCGGCTCCAGGCGCTGGTCTCCGGCACGCTGGACGACTTCTGGGAGCGTGGCGACCACGCGCTGCGCCCCGACTGCCGGGTCCTCCCCCGCGACCGGTGGGCCCCGCTGTTGCGCCGGTGCGGCTACTCGGGCGTCGCGCAGACCGGACCCGAGGACCGCTCCGTCCTCCTCGCGGCGGCCGACCACGACGGTGCGGCGGTCGGCCACGACGGCACGCCGGTCGACCACGACGGCACGCGGGCCGACCAGGACGGCATGGCAGTCGGCCACGACGGCACGGCGGGAGCGCAGCCCTCGCGTCCGCTCCCCGGTGCCGCGTGGGTGATCGCCGTGGAGGACGACACGGAGACGGCGACGGCACGGGAACTGGCCGCCCGCCTCGGCCGGGCGAGGGTCGTCACGGCGCCGGAGGAGGCGTCCGGCTGGGCGGACCTCCTGGCGGCGGACGACGACGCCCGGGAGACCGCGCCCCACCCGCCGTCCCACACCGCGGCCCCCGCCGTCGGCCCGGCCGGGCGCCGGGACGCGGCGCCCGCGGGTACGGCCGGGCCGCGCGTCGTCGTGCTGCTCGCCGCCCCCGGTCCCGAGCCCGAGGAGGTCGTCACCCGGACCACCCGGCGCGCGGGACTGCTGCGCGCGCTGGCCGCCGCCTGCGACGGCCTCGACGGGGGCGGCACGGCGCTCGTCCGGCTCGTGACCCGTCCGACCGGCCTCTTCCCGGCCCCCGAGGAATCCTCGCACCCGGTCGACGCGGCCATCTGGGCGGCCGGCCGCTCCCTCGCCAACGAGCGCCCCGACCTGGACCTGCGCCGTCTGTCCTGCCACCGCACCGGTTCCCCCGGCACCGACGCCGCCCGTCTGGCGGAGGAACTCCTCGCCCCCGGTGGCGAGGAGCGGGACGCGCGGGAGGACGAGGTCGTCCTGACCGCGCGGGGCCGCTTCGTGCCCCGGCAGGTCGAGCACCCGGCGGAGGAGCCGGCCGCGGTCCCCGCCCCGGGCACCCCGTTCGTGCTGGAGGCGCGCGACCCCGGGCTGCACCGGCGGCTGGTCTGGCGCGCGACGGAGATCCCCGAGCCCGGACCGGGCGAAGTGGCCCTGGAGATGCGGGCCGTGGCCCTGAACTACCGCGACCCGATGCGGGCCAACGGGCTGCTGCCCCCGGAGGCCGTGGAGGGCAGTCCGGTCGGCCGCGGTCTCGGCACCGACGGCGCCGGGATCGTCCGCGCCGTCGGGGCGGGCGTCACCGGGCTGGCGCCCGGGGACCGGGTCTGCGGCCTCGTGCCCGCGGCCCTCGCCTCGCACGCGACGTCCCCGGCGATGGCCGTCATGCGCATCCCCGACGACATGAGCTTCACCGAGGCCGCCACCTTCCCCGTCGCCTTCCTGACGATCCACGAGACTCTGGTCAACAAGGCCCGCCTCGCCGCCGGGGAGACCGTGCTGGTGCACGGCGGCGCCGGGGCGGTCGGGCTCGCCGTGCTGCAGTGCGCCCGCCGGCAGGGCGCCCGCGTCCTCGCCACCGCCGGCAGCGAGACCAAGCGGGATCTGCTGCGCACGCTCGGCGTCGAGGACGTCCTCGACTCCCGCAGCCTGGACTTCGTCCCCCGGGTGCGGGAACTGACCGGGGACCGGGGCGTGGACGTCGTCGTCAACTCGCTCAGCGGCGAGGCCATCGCCCAGGGCCTGGACCTGCTGGCCCCCAACGGCCGCTTCGTCGAACTCGGCAAGCGGGACATCTTCCTCAACACCCCCCTGGGCCTGCGCCCCTTCGACCGCAGTCTGACCTTCATCGGCTTCAACCTCGACGCCGTGATCGGCGCCCCGGCCCTCGCCTCCCGGCTGCTCGCGGACTTCGAGGCGGAGCTCCGCTCCGGCGGGTACCGGCCGCTGCCGCACACGGTCCATCCCGCCGCCCGGGTCGACGAGGCCTTCCACCTGCTCCAGCACTCCCGGCACACGGGGAAGGTCGTCGTCTCCTTCGATCCCCTCGACGAGCCCGTGCCCGTGGAACCCGCTCCCGGCGCCCCGCGGCCCGACGCCGAAGGCACCTACCTGATCACCGGGGGCCTGAGCGGGCTCGGCGCCGCCACCGCCCGCCGGCTGGCCGAGGGCGGCGCCCGGCATCTGGCGCTGGTCTCCCGCCGCGGCTCCGCGGCCCCCGAGGCGCCCGCGCTGCTCCGGGACCTCGCCGAGCGGGGCGTGAGGGCCACCGCGTACGCCGCCGACGTCACCGACGAGGCCGCGCTGCGCGGGGTCCTGGACGCCGTCGACGCCACCGGGCACCCGCTGCGCGGCCTCGTGCACGCGGCGATGCACCTGGACGACGCCGTGCTCGCGGACCTCGACGACGAGCGGTTCGCCGCGGTGCTGGCGCCCAAGGCCCTGGGCGCGGCGCTGCTGGACCGTCTGACCGCCGAACGGGCCCCGGACCTGGACCTGTTCCTCGGCCACTCCTCCGTCTCCGCCGCCATCGGCAACCCCGGCCAGTCCTCCTACGCGGCGGCCAACGCCTATCTGGAGGCCCTCGCCCGGGGCCGGCGGGCTGCGGGCCGGGCGGGCACGGCGCTGGCCTGGGGCCCGATCGGGGGAACCGGGTACGTGGCCCGCAGCGGCATGGGCACCGCCATGACGGAACGCGGCCTCGAACTCCTCACCCCCGAGGAGGTGCTGGCCACCGCCGATCGCCTGCTGGCGGAGGGCCTCGAGGTCGCCGGGGCGGGCCGCTACCGCTGGGGCGCCGCCCGTCATCTGCTGCCGGCCCTGGCCACCCCGCGCTTCGGCCGGCTGGCCCCGGCCTCCTCGGTCACCTCACCGGACGCCCGCGCGGAACTGCTGCGCACGCTGAAGGGGTTGTCCGCGGACGAGGCGGTCGAGAAGATCACCGACACCCTGCTCGGGCTCCTCGCGACCGTCCTGCAGACCGACCCCGCCGACCTGGACGCGAGGCGCAACGTCACCGACTACGGCCTGGACTCGCTCCTCGGCATGCAGTTCCTGGTCCGGGCGAGGGACCTGTTCGACATCCGGCTCGCCCCGGCGGACCTGGCCACGGGCCGCACGCTCGGCCACATGGCCCGGCTCATCCACCAGCGCCTGGAGCCGCGTCAGTAACGCGGCGGCGGGGGCCGGAACGGGGCGGACGGCGCCCCGTTCCGGCCCCGTCACCGCTCGGGCCGTGCCGGCCCCGCCACGCGGGTCGTGCCGGCCCCGCCACCGCTCGGGCCGTACCGGCCCCTCATCGCACGCGCAGCGGATTGGGGACGGGGGCGTACCGCGCCGCCGCCCCGTCCGCCCCCGTCCACCGCAGCAGCAGGTTGGTCTTGCCCGGCAGGGCGGGCGCGTCGAGCAGCGCCTCCGTCTCCGCCACCGCGTGCCGCCGCAGGGCCCGGCGGACCGGCGGCCAGGGGTCGAACCCCGGGAACCGCTCCCCCAGCGACTCCGCGACCTCGCCGAGGTGGTTGACGACCAGGCAGTACACCAGCCGCTCCCACCCGGCGGGCCGCCCCACCTCCGCGAGCAGTTTCACGCCCTCCGCGTCACGGAACAGCGCCTGCACCGGCGTCCCGGCCCCGTCGACCGCGAGCAGCGCGTTCTGCAGATGCGCCTCCAGCACCACCCCGTGCCGGTCGAACGCCTCCAGCACCGGTGGCACGACCTGCCGCAGATACGCCTCCCACCAGTGCGCCGGGTCGGCCGGCCGGTCCAGCGGGCTGCCCTCGAAGCCCTCGACCAGCGCGGCGGCCAGCAGCGGTGTCGCGCCCGGCAGCAGGTGGCCGCGCAGCCCCTCGCGCACCAGGACCGCCAGCTCCTCGAAGGCGAAGTCCGCCGTGCGGTAGCCGCGGTCGCCGAGCCAGGCCGCCGGGCCGGGCAGTGCGGCGAAGGCCGCCGTCACGGCCGTGTCCGTACGGCTCAGCCGGCGCAGGTCGTGCCGCCACAGCCGGCGGATGTCGTTGGTGATGCGCACGTCCAGGCTGAACTTGAGGAAGAGGTCGGGGCCGGGGGCGTAGAGCGTGCGCACGGCGGCCGTCGGCCACACCTCGCCGTCGGTGCGGCCGAGCCGGACGAGCCGGCCGTCGGCGAAGGCGGCCGCCAGCTCCGGGCCGACCAGGCCGAGCTGCCAGGGGTGCGCCGGGAGCAGCCGGTAGCCGGGCGGGGCCGTGCCCAGGGCGTCGAGGGCGCGGGTGTCGCCCTCCTCGGCCACCGCGTCCTCGCGCACGCCGAGCAGGACGAGCGGGAAGCGGGTGTACGCCTCGGGCGCGTAGGGCAGCCATGCGGCGGCCGGGCCGCCGCCGCGCGCCTTGGGGGCGGGGTGGTGGGGGTGGCCGGTGAGCAGGGACTGCTCGGAGCGCTGGTAGAGGTCCTCGGGCGGGGTGGCGGCGGCCCGGGCGGTGAGCAGTGCGGCGACGGCGGCCCGGCTGTCGAGCATCTCGCCGGGCAGCTCGGAGTTGGTCCTGCCCGTGAGGCGGCGCAGTTCCTCGGTGACGAGTTTGACCAGTTCGGTGTGGGTGAGCGGGCGCCAGACCCCGGCGGTGCGCAGTGCGGGCTCGCGGGGGCGGCGGGCACCGCGCACCCGCAGCAGCCGGCCGCTGGCGAGCAGCCGGTGGACGCCGGGCTCGTCCGTGGGCTCGGCGGCCTCCCGCAACAGGCAGTTGAGCAGCGGTGCGGCCGCGTAGGCGTCGGCGGCGGCGCCGAGTTCGTCCCCGGGGGGCGGGGAGGTCGCGAGGGACGCGAGGGGCGCGCCGACCGACGGCTCCGGGGGCACGGGCGGCATCGGGAGCTGGGGGTCCACGGGATCCCTTCGTTCCGTACGGTGCACTGGTGATCAGTATGTCTCCCCCCGGCGCGCCCGGCGAAGCCGCGAACGGGACGAATACCGGCGCGCGCGGCCGCGTCCCGGGAGACCGTTCCGCCACCGTCCTCGTCGGAGCGCCCGTGCCCGTACCCGTACCCCTCGCCCTGTACGAGGCCCTGTACGTGGCCCTGTCTGTCGCCCTGTACGAGGCCCTGTACGTGGCCCTGTCTGTCGCCCTGTACGTGTCCGCCCCCGTCGCCGTCCCCGAGGAGCCCCCGCCGTGTCCCGTCCCCTGAGCGATGCCGAAGCCGAGCCGGTCGCCGCGCTGGAGGCCCTGCGGCCCGCGCTGGCGCTCCCGTACGCGCGGGCGCTGCCCGGGGCCCGGGCGGCCGTGCTGACCCGGCTGTGGCGGGCGCTGGCGCACGAGCCGTTGCCGTGGATCGTGGGGCGCGAGCGGGCGGAGGACGCACTGGTGCTGCGGCTGGCCGACGGGCGGCGGCTGCACGGGCCGCCCAGCGACCCCTACGCGAGCGACGGCCGGGTCACGGAGGTGCGGCTCGACGGCACGGCCCACGACCGCCCGGCGGCCCTGATGGCCGCGCTCGGTGTGCCGCACGGTGCCGGTTTCGCGGCCGAACTCGACGCGGGGACGGCCTCGTTGGCGCTGTCCCGTGCCGATCAGGACGGCAGCGGCTCCCCGGCGCCGGGCGGCATCGGCGCCGGTACGCCCCCGGTCCCCGTCTGGGCCTGGGAGCAGCGGGTCGTCGACGGGCATCCCTTCCACCCGGGCTGCCGTTCCCGGCCCGGTTTCTCGGTGGCCGAGCAGCTCGCCTACGGGCCCGAGCACCGGCCGGTGGTGCGGCTGGGGCTCGCGGCGGTGGCGGACTGCGAGGTCACCGGGGAGTGGCCGGCGTGGCTGCGGGACGGCGCGCGGGTGCTGATCCCCGTCCACCCGTGGCAGCGGGCGCACGTGCTGGACCCCGGACTTCCGGTCGCCGAAGGGCCGTCGGCCCGTCCGCTGATGTCCCTGCGCACGCTCGCCCTCCCCGACGGGGGCCCGCACGTGAAGACGAGCCTGAGCGCGCGGCTGACGTCCTCCGTGCGGGACATCTCCCCGTACTCGGTGCGGACGGCGGCGACGGTGTCGACGCTGGTCGCGGAGGTGGCCGACCGCACGGACGGGCTGCTGCACGTCACCCGCACGCTGGGAGCCGTCACCACCGGCTCGCCCGCTCTGGCGGCGGTGCTGCGGGAGCCGCCGGAGCGGTACGCGGGGCCGGGCGAGCGGGTCGTGCCGGTGGCGGCGCTGCCCGCGACCGGGCTGCCCCGCTCTCCCGGCTGGGCGGCCGCCTTCGCCCGGCTGACGCTCACCGTGGGGCTGCGGCTGCTGGAACTGGGGGTGGCGCTGGAGGCGCACGGCCAGAATCTGCTGCTCGTCCTCGACGCGGTCACCGGCGCCCCGTTGCGCCTCGTCTACCGCGACCTCGCCGACATCCGGGTCAGCCCGCGCCGCCTCGCGCAGAGCGGGCTGCTCCCAGGGGAGTTGACGGGGCGTCTGGTGACGGACGATCCGACGGCGTTGCGCCGCAAGCTGTTCGGCTCGCTCCTGGCCGGGGCGCTCGCGGCGACGATCGGTTCGGGCCCGGCGCTGGGCGAGGCGCTGGCCGCCGCCGTACCGGATCTGGAACGCACCGCGGACCTGGAGGTGCTGTCCCAAGAGACCCTGCCCGTCAAGGCGTTGACGCTCATGCGGCTCACTCCTGACCGGAGCGGCGACCTCTGGGCCGCGCTGCCCAACCCCCTGTACGGGCGGGTGCGGTGAACGGGCCGTTTTGAAGGTGGACCCCCGTGATCAATAGGATCCGCCGATGATCACAAGACAACGGCTGGCGGCGGGCGTCTGTGCCCTGCTCGCCGCCCTGGCGACGGGTCTCGCCGTCCCGTCCGGCGCCGCAGCCGACGAGACGGCGGACCAGGACGCGCCCAAGGTGGACCTCGTCCTCGACGTCAGCGGCTCCATGCGCGCGAAGGACATCGACGGCGGCTCCCGGATGGCCGCCGCCAAGCAGGCGTTCAACGAGGTCCTGGACGCGACCCCGGAGGAGGTCCGGCTCGGCATCCGCACCCTGGGCGCCGACTACCCGGGCGACAACCGCAAGGAGGGCTGCAAGGACACCGCGCAGCTCTACCCGGTCGGCCCGCTGGACCGCACCGAGGCCAAGACGGCGGTCGCCACGCTCAGTCCGACCGGCTGGACCCCGATCGGCCCCGCGCTGCTCAAGGCCGCCGACGACCTGGACGGCGGCAACGGCTCGAAGCGGATCGTCCTCATCAGCGACGGCGAGGACACCTGCGCCCCGCTCGACCCCTGCGAGGTGGCCCGCGAGATCGCGGCCAAGGGCATCGGGCTGACCATCGACACCCTGGGCCTGGTCCCCGACGTCAAGCTGAACCGTCAGCTCAGCTGCATCGCGGAGGCGACCGGCGGCACGTACACCTCGGTGGAGCACCGCGACCAGCTCACCGACAAGGTCAACCAGTTGGTGGACCGCGCCGCCGACCCGGTCGTGACCCCGGTCGCGGTGGAGGGCGCCTCGGTGTGCTCCAGTGCGCCGGCGCTCAAGTCGGGGCTGTTCACCGACCGCGAGGAGTTCGCCAAGCACCGCTACTACAAGGTGGACGTGCCGCCCGGCAAGGAACTGCGCGCCTCGGTGAGCGTGTCCGCCGACCGGGCCGTCGGCCCCGACTACGGCGTGAGCCTGCGCGCGCTGACCACGCACGGGCGCGAGATCGTGCGCGGCGAGGCCACCGGCACCGGCCGCACGGACGTGCTGTCCACCGGACTGCGCTACCCGAAGGCGGAGTCCGAGGACGATGAGGAGACCCCGGAGACGGTGTGCCTGGAGGTCGCCAACTCCTTCTCCCCGGCCTCCGGCGTGAAGACCACCCCCGGTCTGCCGCTGGAGCTGACGGTCGACGTGGTCGACGGGGCGGACGGGGCGGGCGACGTGGCCGCCTTCGGTCTCGGGCGCGGCTGGTGGCTGCTGGGCGCGCTGGTGCTCGTCGGCTTCCTGGCGGGTCTGCTGTGGGGCTGGGTGTCGCGCTGGCGGGTCGCCGTCTGGAGGTCCAACTGATGCGAGGGGTACGAGTGGTGAGAGGTGTCGGAGCCGTACGCCTGCTGGCGGCGGCCGGGCTGTTGCTGGGGGCCGCGGTGGCTCCGGCGGCCGCCGACTCGCCGTCCCCGGACGCGAGTTCCTCCAGTTCCTCGGACAAGGACGGGGCGCCGACGACGGCGGGCACGTCCTTCCGTACGGCGACGGAGATCGAGCAGGGCGAGAAGGCCACGGCGAGCGGCTCCACGGGTGACTACCTGTACTGGTCGTTCCCGGCGGACCTCGGGCAGCGGCCCACGGTGAAGGCGACCGTGAAGCTGCCGGAGTCGGCGAAGCGCGGGACCGCGCAGACGTGGCGCGTGGACGTGTACGACGGGCTGCGGCGCCGTCAGGCGTGCCAGTACGGCGCCCAGACGCGCACGATCGCCCCGGAGGCGTCCTCGGCCGACCTCACGTGCGTGCTGCGGACGGTGCGGGGCTGGGCGGAGCCGTGGGCCGACGACCCGCTGCCCGGCACCTACTACGTGCGGCTGACGGCGGTCTCGGTCGGCTCGGCCGACCTCGGTCTGCCGGCGAGCGCGGAGGTGGAGGCCGACTCCAAGGACATCGGCGGTTCGGCGGCGGTGGACGGCTCCCTGGGCAAGCCGCTGATCCCGGGCATCGCCGTGACGTCGGAGGCCGAGGAGGAGAAGGACTCCGCGGTGCTGTCCTCCTTCGACCCGAACGACGGCTGGTCCTCGGGCTGGTGGACCGACCGCTGGATCTGGACGGCGGTCGGCGGTGTCCTCGCCGCCCTGGCGGGCATCGGCGGCTACGCCCTGACCCGGGGCGGCGGCCGCCCGCGCGGCATACCACCGCGCGGCTGACCGCACGTCAGGAGGCCCGCCGCGGCACCGCCCGGCGGGCCTCTCCGGGCTCTGCGTGAGCCGCTTCCCCTACGCGCCCCGCAGCGTCTTCGCCACCGGGGTGTCCCCCTCCACCACGAGGGCCCCCGACGCCACGGCCGCGCGCAGCGCGAGCGCGCCGCTCGCCAGCCCCGTCGCCGTCGAGGCGTCCAGCGTGAGCACCGCGTCCGGTCCGCCGGGCCCCGCGCCCTCGCCGTACACCGCCCCGTCGGCCGGCGCGGCGCCGAGGCGCAGGTGGAACCGCCCCTCCTCCAGGCGCACCTCGACGAGCGCCTCCCCCGGGTCCGCCCCCTCCAGCACCCGCAGCAGGGGCAGGGCGAACCAGTGGGCGCGCACCGCGTCCGTGGGCCGGCGCTCGCCGAGCAGGGCGCCGCCCCACTCCCCCAGCGCCTGCAGCACCGGCAGCAGTTCCCGTCCCCGCGCGGTCAGTTCGTACACGTAGGCCGCACCGGGCGGCGGCAGCCTGCGCCGTGTCGTCAGCCCGTCGCGCTCCATGTCCTTCAGCCGGGAGGCGAGTACGTCCGTGCTGACGCCCGGCAGGTCCGCGTGCAGGTCGGTGTAGCGGCGCGGTCCGGCCAGCAGTTCACGGACGATCAGCAGGGTCCAGCGGTCGCCCACGGCGTCCAGCGCGCGGGCCGCGGAACAGTACTGGTCGTAGCTTCGGCGAGGTGACATGCGACGCAGTCTAGACAAGACGTTGGACTTTCCAAGCGGCAACTTGGTAAAACCAAGCAACACCACATTCCGGAGGGGCGGCACACGCATGGAGTTCCGGCAGTCGAGCAAGCTGAGCGAGGTCTGTTACGAGATCCGCGGCCCGGTCATCGAGCACGCGGACGCCCTGGAGGCGGCCGGCCACAGCGTGCTGCGCCTGAACACCGGCAACCCGGCCGCGTTCGGTTTCGAGGCACCGGAGGAGATCCTCCAGGACATGATCCGCATGCTGCCGCAGGCGCACGGCTACACCGATTCGCGCGGTGTCCTCTCCGCCCGGCGCGCGGTCGCCCAGCGCTACCAGGCCCTCGGCCTCGAGGTCGGCGTCGACGACGTGTTCCTCGGCAACGGCGTCTCCGAACTCGTGTCGATGGCCGTGCAGGCGCTGATCGAGGACGGCGACGAGATCCTCATCCCGGCCCCGGACTTCCCGCTGTGGACCGCCGTCACCACACTCGCGGGCGGCACCGCGGTGCACTACCTGTGCGACGAGCAGTCCGACTGGAACCCCGACCTCGCCGACATGGCCTCCAAGATCACCGACCGCACGAAGGCCCTCGTCCTCATCAACCCGAACAACCCCACGGGCGCGGTCTACCCCAAGGAGATCGTCGAGGGCGTCCTGGACCTCGCCCGCCGGCACGGCCTGATGGTGTTCGCGGACGAGATCTACGACCAGATCCTCTACGACGACGCGGTGCACCACTCGGCCGCCGCCCTCGCCCCCGACCTGGTCGTCCTGACCTTCTGCGGCCTGTCCAAGACCTACCGGGTGGCGGGGTTCCGCTCGGGCTGGATGGTGGTGACCGGCCCCCGCCAACACGCGCGCGACTACCTGGAGGGCCTGACGATGCTGGCCTCCATGCGGCTGTGCGCCAACGCGCCCGCCCAGTTCGCCATCCAGGCCGCGCTCGGCGGCCGGCAGTCCATCCACGAACTGACCGCCCCCGGCGGCAGGCTGCGCGAACAGCGCGACCGGGCCTGGGAGAAACTCAACGAGATCCCGGGCGTCTCCTGCGTCAAGCCGAAGGGCGCGCTCTACGCGTTCCCCCGTCTGGACCCGGCCGTGCACAAGATCCACGACGACGAGAGGTTCGTCCTCGACCTCCTGCTCCGGGAGAAGATCCAGGTGGTGCAGGGCACCGGCTTCAACTGGCCCCGCCCCGACCACTTCCGCATCCTCACCCTCCCCTACGCCGACGACCTGGACGCGGCGATCAGCAGGATCGGACGCTTCCTGAGCGGGTACCGGCAGTAGCGCCGCCCCCGGACCGGCACCCGCCCACCCGGCGGACGGCCCCCGGGCGGGCGTAGCCTGGGAGTCGATCAAGAGGCGCGGTGGAGGGATCGCACATGGGTGACCTGCTGCTGGTACGGCACGGCGAGACCGAGTGGTCGCGCTCGGGCAAGCACACCGGCTCCAGCGACATCCCGCTGACCGACACCGGCCGCGAGCAGGCCAGGCGGCTGGCGCCGCTGGTCGCCTCGCACCGGATCGCGAAGGCGTTCGTCAGCCCCCTGCAACGGGCCCGGGAGACCGCGCTGCTGGCCGGCGTGCCGGACGCGCAGGTCGAGGAGGAACTCAGGGAGTGGGACTACGGCGGCTACGAGGGCGTGACGACCCACGAGATCCACCGCACCCGCCCGGACTGGTTCCTCTTCACGGACGGCGTCGCCGCCGGCCCGCCCGAGCACCCCGGGGAGACCCCGGAGGAGGTCGGCGATCGGGCGGAGCGCATGCTCGCGAAGATCGACGCGGCGCTCGCCGATTCCGAGGGCAGCGTGGTCGTCTTCTCCCACGGTCACTTCCTGCGCGTGCTCACCGCCCGCCGCCTCGGCCTGCCCGCCCGGGACGGCGCCCTGTTCCAGCTCGGCACGGGCACGTTCAGCCGGCTGAGCACGGAACACCGGCGGCACGTGGTGGCCGGCTGGAATGTCAGACCCTCCTCGTAGTCTCCGGGGTGTTCGGGGGTGCGGGGTGTTCGGTGCCTCGGGGTGCCGAGTGCCCCGGGGCCCGTACCTGGGGAAGGGAGTGTGGGTGACGTGACGCGCCCGCCCACCGCCGCGCAGTGGCGGGTGATCGAGGCGGCCGATCCGGTGACGGGGCGGCTGCGGGGGACGGCGGCCCAGCACGAGGCCCTGGTCAGGCGCGGCCTGGCCTTCCGGCACCCGCGCCCGCCGCGCGACCACTTCCTCACCCCCGCGGGCCACCGCCTGCGCGAGGAACGGGAGCGCGAGCGCGCGGAGGGGGCGGAGGGCAAGGAGGCGGGCCCGGCGGAGAGTGCCGACGGTACCGACGGGGGAACCTCGGCCGCCACCGGGACCGGGGTGTTCACCGCGCGGGTCGGCGGCGAGGAGGCCCCCGCCGCACCGGCCCGCCGCACCCGGGAGGTGCACAGCGCCTGGCAGGGACTGCTGGAACTGCGGCGCATGACCAACCCGGACGGGGACACCGCCCGGCCCTGCGCCTGGGAACGCACCCATCTGGTGCGGGCGGCCGCGCTCGCCCTGGAGGCCGACGGCCACACCCCCGCCGGCCCGGGCCCAGCGGCCCCCGGCTACCGGGTCCGGGCCACGCCCCAGCCCGAGGCCGTCGCCGTGCACGAACCCGGCGCGCTGCGCGCCTGCGCGGCCACCCTGGAACGCGCGGGATGGCAGGTGAGCGAACACACCGAGGCCCGCACGGGCCGGCGCTACGTCCTTGCGTCACCGCGGCGGAAGTAGCCGCGGACGAAGGATGAAGGGCGCACAGCAGGGTGCCCGTCAGGCGGTGGACCAGGGCCGCGGCGCCCGGCCGCCGGGGGGACCGTGGTGCGGAGCGCCCAGGGGGCCCAGGCCGGGGGGACAGCGAAAAGCCGGGCACGAGGCCGTCCGGCGTGTCGTCGACTTCGGCCTGGGTCGGACGGCGACGGACCGGGGCCGCACCGCTCCCGGCCGCTCCAGGTCGGCCGCGAGCCGCAGACGGTCCGAGCCCCCGCCACGCTTCTCCCCGCCGCATGCGGCCCCCGTGCCCGATCACAGGCCGCTCCTGGCCCGCACCCGCACCCGCACCGGCGCACTGGGCTTTCGCCACGGCTTCTCGCCCAGGTGGGGGATGTGCCGCTCGGTGCACGCCGTGGCGGGTATGTCTGCCACGACGTTCCGGGCGCGGAGCGGCCACGGCCGGCACCGCTCCCACACCGCACCACCCCGCCCCCCCGTGAGCGACGGAGACACCATGCCGCTGGCGCGCCGTTCCCTGCTGTCCGCCCTCGCCGCCGGTTCCGCGGGCGCCGCCGTCGCCGGTGCGGCCACCCTCGCGGAGGGCGGACCGGCGCTCGGCGCCGGCGGCGGGGACACGGGCGCCCGGGCCGCGGCCGCCGCCGCGCGCCGGCTGCTGCCCCGGCACTGGCACCAGTTCTCCTTCCGCACCGAGGGCGGGCGCGACACCTTCACCGTCTCCGGCGAGGCCGGCCGGCTCCGGATCGCCGGAGGCACGCCCGGCACCCAGCTCACCGGACTCAACTGGTACTTGCGCCACGTCGCCGACGCCGACGTCAACTGGGCCGGGGAACAGCTCGACCTGCCCCGCATCCTGCCCGGAATGCCCGGCGGGACGGCCGTCACCCGGCGTGCCGGCGTGCCCCACCGTTTCGCGCTCAACGACACCAACGAGGGCTACACCGGGCCGTACCACGACTGGTCGTACTGGGAGCGCGAGCTCGACGTGCTCGCGCTGCACGGTTACAACCAGGTCCTGGTCACGGTGGGCGCGGACGCGCTGTACCACCGGGTGTTCCAGGAGTTCGGGTACGGCGAGGAGGAGCTGCGGGCGTGGCTCCCGGGCCCGGCCCACCAGCCGTGGTGGCTGCTGCAGAACATGGCGTCCTTCCCCACGTCGGCCGCCTTCCGCGAGCCCGTCTCCGCCCAGCTCCTCGACGCCCGTGCCGCGCTCGGCCGGCGCCTCGCGGACCGGCTGCGCGCGCTGGGCATGGTGCCGGTGCTGCCCGGCTACTTCGGCACGGTGCCGCCCGGCTTCGCCGCGCGCAACCGGGGGGCGCGCACGGTGCCGCAGGGCACCTGGATGGGGTTCGACCGGCCCGACTGGCTCGACCCGCGCACCGACCTCTTCGCCCGGGTCGCGGCGGCCTTCTACCGCGTCCAGGGCGAGCTGTTCGGTGCGTCCACCCACTACAAGATGGACCTGCTGCACGAGGGCGGCACCGCCGGTGACGTGCCCGTCGGCGAGGCCGCCAAGGGCGTCGAACGGGCGCTGCGCAGGGCCCGTCCGGACGCCGTCTGGGTGCTGCTGGGCTGGCGGCACAATCCGCCGCGGGCGATCCTCGACGCCGTCGCCTCCGGCGGCCCGGACGGCGCGGCGGGCAGGGAGCGGCTGCTGGTCGTGGACGGGCTGTCCGACCGCTTCCCCACCGTCACCGACCGCGAGGCCGACTGGGGCGGGGTCCCCTACGCCTTCGGCTCGATCTGGAACTTCGGCGGCCACACGACACTCGGCGCCAACACCCCCGACTGGGCCCGCCTGTACGAGGCCTGGCGCACCAAGGAGGGCAGCGCCCTGCGCGGCATCGCCCTGCTCCCGGAGGCCGCCGACAACAACCCGGCGGCCTTCGCCCTGTTCTCCGAACTGCCCTGGCACGAGGGCGAACTGGACCTGAAGGCGTGGTTCGCACGGTGGGCGCGGTCCCGGTACGGGGCGTACGACGCGCACGCCGAGGCCGCCTGGGACGTGCTGCGCCGCACCGCCTACGGCACCACGCGCGCCGACTCCTGGAGCGAGGGCGCCGACGGCCTGTTCGGTGCCCGGCCCTCGCTGACCGCCCGGCGGGCGGCCTCCTGGTCGCCGAAGGAACTGCGCTACGACGCGCACGAGTTCGAGCGGGCGCTGGACGAACTGCTGGAGGTGCGGCCGGGACTGCGCGAGTCCTCGGCCTACCGGCGGGACCTGCTCGACGTGGCCCGCCAGTGCCTGTCCAACCGGAGCCGCGCCCTGCTGCCCCGGATCGCACGGGCCTGCGCGGCCCGGGACGTGAAGGCCTTCGACGCGGCGAGCGGTGACTGGCTGTCCCTGATGGACCTGCTGGAGCGGCTGGTGGGCACCGACGCACGACACCTGCTGGGGCGTTGGACGGCCCAGGCGCGGGCCTGGGGCGCGGACGAGGCCGAGCGGGACCGGCTGCAGTACGACGCGCTGTCCCTGCTGACGGTGTGGGGCACCCGTCAGGGCGCGGAGGCGGGTCTGCGGGACTACGCGAACCGCGAGTGGGCGGGGCTGGTCGGCGGCCTGTACCGGCTGCGCTGGTCGACGTACTTCACGGAGCTGCGCGCGGCCCTGACCGAGGGCCGGGCCCCGGCGGCGGTCGACTGGTACGCCCTGGAGGAGCGCTGGACCCGCGCCCCGGGCCGCCTGGCCACCCGCCCGGCCGGGGACGTCCACCGGATCGCGCGGGAGGTCCGCGAGCGGCTGCGCGCCACGGCCTGACCGGGACGGCGGCACCGGACCCGACCGGCACGGCGGCACGGAGCCCGGCCCGGAACGGCGGCACCGGACCCGACCGGCACGGCGCCGCGGTCCGACCGGGACGGCGCGGCGGACGGCGTACCGCCCGTGGCGTACGCGCCCTACGCAACCCTCAAATGAACCTCTGAACCCGGCCTCCGGCGCTTCAACCGCCCCCCGGCACGGGCACATTCCCTCTCACACGGGGCCCGCCGGCACGGGGGCGGCGGGGCTCGTGGACGTCACGCGGAACCGGCAGGGGTGTTCGGGTCCGCGTCACGGAGGACCACCGGTCGCCGCGCGGGAACGCGGTGAGCGGTGCGGCGCGGGGGCGGCCCAGGTCGTGGGGGCCGCCCCCGCGGCGTGCCGCGTTCAGTCCCGCCCGCCCGCCGGCTCCGCGTACCGCTCCCGCAGTTCCACCTTGCGGACCTTCCCCGAGACGGTCATCGGGAAGGAGTCGAGGACGCTCAGCCGGGTGGGCACCTTGTAGTGGGCGAGGCGGCCCTCGCAGAAGGCGCGGACCTCCTGGAGGGTGGGCGGGTCGCCGGCCTCGCGCGGGATGACGCAGGCGAGCACCTCCTCCCCGTACCGCTCGTGCGGCACGCCCACCACCTGCACGTCGGCGATCTTCGGGTGGGCGTAGAGGAACTCCTCGATCTCGCGCGGGTAGACGTTCTCGCCGCCGCGGATGATCATGTCCTTGATGCGGCCGACGATCTCGACGTAGCCGTCCTCGCGCATCACGGCGAGGTCCCCGGTGTGCATCCAGCGCCCGGCGTCGACGACCTCGGCGGTCTTCGCGGGCTCCTCCCAGTAGCCGAGCATCACGCTGTAGCCGCGGGTGCACAGTTCGCCGGAGGTGCCGCGCGGCTGTGTCACCCCGGTCACCGGGTCGACGACCTTGACCTCGATGTGCGGCAGGACGCGGCCGACGGTGCCGGTGCGGTGCTCCAGGTCGTCGTCCCGGCGGGTCTGCAGCGACACGGGCGAGGTCTCCGTCATGCCGTAGCAGATGGACACCTCCGCCATGTGCATCTCGGTGACGACCCGCTTCATCACCTCGACCGGGCAGGGCGAGCCCGCCATGATGCCGGTGCGCAGGGAGGAGAGGTCGTAGGAGGCGAAGTCGGGGAGGTTCAGCTCCGCGATGAACATCGTCGGGACACCGTACAGCGAGGTGCAGCGCTCGCTCTGGACTGCCCGCAGGGTCGCTGCCGGTTCGAAGGAGGGGGCCGGGATGACGATGCAGGCGCCGTGCGAGGTGGCTCCCAGGTTGCCCATGACCATGCCGAAGCAGTGGTAGAAGGGGACGGGCAGGCAGACCCGGTCCTGCTCGGTGTAGCCGACCGTACGGCCCACCCAGAAGCCGTTGTTGAGGATGTTGTGGTGGGAGAGGGTGGCGCCCTTGGGGAAGCCGGTGGTGCCCGAGGTGTACTGGATGTTGATCGGGTCGTCGCAGCTCAGCCCCGCGCCGATCACCGCCGGACGGTCCTGGGGAACGGAGACGGCACCGGCGGTCAGGGCGTCCCAGGAGGGATCGCCGATGTACACCGTCTCGCGCAGGTCCGGGCAGCGGCCGCGCACCTCCTCGACCAGGGCGCGGTAGTCGCTGCCCTTGTGTGCGAGGGAGGCGATCAGCAGGGTGACCCCGGCCTGCCGGAGCACGAACTCCAGCTCGTGCGCCCGGTAGGCGGGGTTGATGTTCACCATGACGGCGCCGATGCGGGCGGTGGCGTACTGGGTGAGCACCCACTCGGGGCAGTTGACCGCCCAGATGCCGACACGGTCGCCGGTGGTGACGCCCTTGGCGAGCAGGCCGCGCGCCACCTCGTCCACGGCCGCGCCGAACTCGGCGTACGTCCAGCGGCGTCCGGAGGGGACGTCCACGAGGGCCTCGCGGCCGGGGTACGCGGCGATCGCGCGGTCGAGGTCGGCGCCGATGGTGTCGCCGAGCAGCGGTGTCGTGCTGGTGCCGTGGGCGTACGAGGCGGGCAGCGCGTCCGCTTCCGGTGCCGTCATCGGAAGTCCTCCTCGCGGTACTCGTCCGTCGAGCCGGCGGCCGTGGCCTCGCGCAGCTCGATGCGGCGGATCTTGCCGGACACGGTCTTGGGCAGCGCGCCGAACTCCAGCCGCCGGATGCGCTTGTAGGGGGCGAGGGCCTCCCGGGAGTGCTCGAAGAGCACCTTCGCGGTGTCGGGTCCCGGCTGCCAGCCCTCGGCGAGGACGACGTACGCCTTCGGCACCGCGAGCCGCACCTCGTCGGGGGCCGGCACGACGGCCGCCTCCGCGACCGCCTCGTGCTCCAGCAGGGCGCTCTCCAGCTCGAAGGGGCTGATCTTGTAGTCGCTCGCCTTGAAGACGTCGTCCCGGCGCCCGATGTAGGTGAGGTACCCGTCCTCGTCGCGGGCGCCGATGTCGCCCGTGCGGTAGTAGCCGCCGGCCATGGCCTCGGCGGTGCGGTCGGCGTCGCCGTGGTAGCCGGTCATCAGGCCGACGGGGTGGTCGGACATGTCGATGGCGATCTCGCCCTCGTCCGCGCCCGGGGCGCCGGAGACCGGGTCGAGCAGTTCGATGCGGTAGCCGGGGCTCGGGCGGCCCATCGACCCCGCCTTGAGGGGCTGGCCGGGGCTGTTGGAGACCTGCACGGCCGTCTCCGTCTGCCCGAAGCCGTCCCGGATGGTGACGCCCCAGGCCCGCCGCACCTGCTCGATCACCTCGGGGTTGAGCGGCTCACCGGCGGCGACGGCCTCGCGGGGGCGGGTCCGCAACTGGCTCAGGTCGGCCTGGATGAGCATGCGCCACACGGTGGGCGGGGCGCAGAAGGTGGTGACCCGGGCCTTGTCCATCTCGGCCATCAGCCGGGCCGCGTCGAAGCGGGTGTAGTTGAACAGGAAGACGGTCGCCTCCGCGTTCCACGGCGCGAACAGGTTGGACCAGGCGTGCTTGGCCCAGCCGGGTGAGGAGATGTTCAGGTGCACGTCGCCGGGCTTCAGCCCGATCCAGTACATCGTCGCGAGGTGGCCGACCGGGTACGAGGTGTGGGTGTGCTCGACCAGTTTGGGGTGGGCGGTGGTGCCGGAGGTGAAGTACAGCATCAGCGGGTCGTCCGAATGGGTGGGCCCGTCCGGGACGAACGCGGCCGGCGCCTCGTAGGCGTCCTCGTACCGCTGCCAGCCCTCGGCGGCGCCGCCCACCGCGACACGCGTGTAGCGGCCGGGCACCTCGGCGAACTTCTCGGCGTCCGACGCCCGTACGACGACGTGCCGGACGCGGCCGCGCTCGACCCGGTCCCGCAGATCGGCCGGACCGAGCAGCGGGGTCGCGGGGATGACGACGGCGCGCAGCTTCATCGCGGCGAGCATGGTCTCCCACAGCTCCGCCTGGTTTCCCAGCATGACCAGCACCCGGTCCTCGGCGCGCACCCCGCGTCCGCGCAGCCAGTTCGCGACCCGGTCCGAGCGCTCCGACAGCTCGGCGAAGGACAGCCGTACGGTCGTGCCGTCCTCCTCCACGATGTGCAGGGCGGTGCGGTCGTTGCCGCGGGCGATGACGTCGAACCAGTCGAGCGCCCAGTTGAAGCGTGCCGGGCGGGGCCAGCGGAAGCCCTCGTGGGCCGCGGCCCAGTCCTCGCGGTGGGTGAGCAGGAAGTCCCGCGCGGCCCTGAACTCGTCGGTCGCGCCCGTACCCGCAGTCGCCGTCATGTGTCCTCCTCAGTGCCGGACTCATTGCCGGACAGCCGTCCTCCATCGTCTAATCCGTGATGCGGGTCTCACCACCCCCGAACGGGGGTGGGGTGACGGGCCCGTGCCGACGGGCGGGGCGAAGGGCGGACGGGATGACGGCTGACGCGGGCCGGGCGGCCGATGCGGCGGAGATGCGCGGGGCGCTGGCGCGGCTGCGGCGGGCGACGGGGCTGCCGGTGGCGTTCGGGGGGCTCGTGGAGCCCGGGCGGCCCCAGATCCGCATCAGCGAACTGAGCGGGACCGCGACGGCCGCGCTCCGCTCGCTGGCGGTAGTGTCCGGCAACGGGCTCGGCGGCAAGGTCGTGGCACTGTCCCGGCCGTGCGCGGTGACCGAGTACGCGGCGGCCCGGCACATCACCCACGAGTACGACGCGGCCGTGGCGCGGGAGGGGCTGCGGTCCGTGCTCGCGGTGCCGGTGGTCGTACGGCGGCGGGTGCGCGGGGTGCTGTACGGGGCGCTGCGCTCGGCCCAGCCGCTGGGCGAGCGCACGCTGACGATGGCGGTGGCGGCGGCCCGGGACGTGGAGCAGGCGCTCGTCGTGCGGGACGAGGTGGCGGAGCTGCTGGCGGCGACGAGGGGTGCCGCGGAGGGCGGGGGGCCGGGCACGGGTACCGGCTCCGGCGCCGGTGACTGGGAGCGGGTGCGGGAGGCGCACGGGGCGCTGCGGGCGCTGGCGCCGCGGATCGCCGACCCGGCGCTGCGGGCGGAGCTGCTGACGGTGTGCGGGCGGCTCGCCGGGACCGACACCGGCGGGGCGGACGTGGGGCTGTCGCCCCGGGAGGTCGACGTGCTGGCGTGGGTGGCGGTCGGGGCGACCAACGCGGGGGTGGCCGAACGGCTGGGCGTCCGGCCCGAGACGGTCAAGGCCTACCTGAGGTCCGCGATGCGGAAGCTGGGGGCGAGGACGCGGGGCGAGGCGGTGGTGGCCGCGCGCCAGGCGGGCGCGTTGCCGTGACCCTCCGGGGATGCGGAAGAACGGCCGCGCCCGGGGTGCCTCGGGGCCGTGCGCCTTGCGGGGGTGAGGGTGCCTGTGCGGGGGCGGCTGCGGGTGCGTGAGGGCTGGGCGCGCAGTTCCCCGCGCCCCTCAGGGGGGCGCAGGCACCCGGGGGTGTGAGGTGCGGGGTGCCTTGAGGGGGCGGGGGTGCCTGTGCGGGGGCGGCTGCGGGTGCGTGAGGACTGGGCGCGCAGTTCCCCGCGCCCCTCAGATGCGCGCCCCTCAGATGCGCGCCCTTCAGGTGCGCGCTCCTGGGTGAGGTGGGGGCTGGGTGGGCCGGGTGTGTGCCGCGGTTGTGAAAATCACGCTACGTTCCGGGTCCCGGGGGGTGTTCCTCTCGTTCGGCCCAACTCCCGCGCCCTCGTGGGGTGGAAGGGGCGGAGCCCCTTCGAGGACGGGACGGGCAGGGGCGGCGGGGGCGTGCAACTCCCGTCCGGGCACCCTCGCGCCGCACCTAAGATTGGCCCCGGCCCGACAGCAGGAGGAGGCGGAGACCGTGGGACGCGAGTCCGAGAAACCCGGCAGAGCCCGCCCCACCCCCCTCGTCGGCCGCGAGGACCTCCTCGCCGGCGCCCGCGACCAGCTCGACCGCGGCGGCAGCGTCCTCGTGCACGGCCCCGCCGGCATCGGCAAGTCCGCCGTCCTGCGCGCCCTCGCCGCCGAGCACGCGGCCACCGCGCACACCGTGCTGCGCTGCTCCGCCACCGAGTCGGAGTCGCATCTGCCCTTCCTCGCCCTCGCGGACCTCCTCGGCCTGGTCGCGGCCGACGTGGCCGACCGTCTGCCCGCCGCCCAGCGCACCGCGCTGGAGTCCGCGCTGACCGGCCGCGGCGAGTCCACCCTGGAGCGCGACGGCCTCGCGCTGCGCCTCGCCGTGCTGTCCACGCTGCGCGCGCTCGCCGCCCGCGGCCCCGTCCTGATCGTCGCCGACGATCTGCAGTGGCTGGACCCCGCGAGCACCGAGCTCCTCGGCTTCGCCGCCCGGCGCCTGGGCGACATGCCGATCCGGATGCTGTGCGCGGCCCGCACCGGGAGCGACCCGCGCGGCCCCGAGCACGACCGTTTCCTGCGCGCCACGCCCCCGGACACCCTCGCCGTCCGCGTCGGCCCGCTGTCCCGCGCGCAGACCGCCGAACTCCTCGCCCGCCGCGGCTTCGGCGCGCTGCCCCGCTCCACGGTGCGGGACATCCACCGCACCAGCGGAGGCAACCCGCTGTTCGCCCTGGAGCTGGGCCGCGCCCTCGCCGAGAACCCGGTCCCGCCCGGCCCCGGGGAACCGCTGCCGGTGCCGACGTCCTTGCGTGCCCTCGTCCTCAACCGGCTGGAGGCACTGTCCGCCGAGGCCCGCCGCACCCTGCTGGTGGCCAGCGCCGGCGCCCGCCCGACCACCGCCCTGCTGCACGCAGCCGGGCGGGAGAACGCCGAGGCCGAGATCGCCCGGGCGGCCGCGCTGGGGCTGCTGGTGACCGACCGCGACTCCCCCGGCGTGCGGTTCGCGCACCCGCTGATCTCCGCCGCGCTGTACGCGGAGGCCGACCCGGAGGAGCGGCGCTCCGCGCACGCGGCGCTGTCCACGGCCGCCTCCGATCCGATCGAACGGGCCCGGCACCTCGCGCTGGCCACCGAGGGCACCGATCCGCGGGTCGCCGAGCGACTCGGCGAGGCCGCCGCGGCGGCCCGGGAGCGCGGGGCGCCCTCGGTGGCGGCCGGCCTCGGCCTGCTGGCCGCCCGGCACACCCCGCCGGACGCCGAGCCTGGCCCGTCGGTGTGGCGGCTGCAGGCGGCCGAAGACGCGCTGATCGCCGGGGAGACGGACCTCGCCCGCGACCTGGCCCGCCAGGTCCTGGCCGACGCCTCCGCGCCCGCCGAGCGGGTGCGGGCCTGGATCGTGGTGATCGAGTCGGCCGGGCACGCCCTGGGGGAGGTCGACGCGGCCTATCCGCAGGCCCTCGCCGACGCCGGTGAGGACCCGAGGCTGCTGGCACTGGTGCACTACCAGCTCGCCTGGCGGGCCACGATCTACGAGGGCGACTTCGCCGAGGCCCGGCAGGAGGCGGCCCGGGCGGCCTCGCTGGCCGAGCGGGCCGGCGACCGGCGCACCGAGCTGATGGCGCTCGCCTTCCAGGCCCAGGCGGAGACGCTGATGGGTCACCCGGACGCCCCGGCCACCATCAAGCGGGCGATGCGGGAGCCGCAGGACCCGCGGGTGGCCTGCGACCACAACGGCGTCGGGGCCGCCCGCTTCCGCTGGCTGATCATGAGCGACCGGCTCGCCGAGGCCCGCACCACGATCAGCGCGCTGCTGCGTGAGGTGCGCCGGCGCGGGATGGTCGAGAGCGAGGTGCACTTCCTGCGCGGGCTCGCCGAGACGGAGCTGCGCGCCGGGCATTGCGCCCGCGCCCTCGACCTCGCCAGGGAGAGCCTGCGGCTGGCCCGGGACACCGGGATCGGCCAGGCCGCGGCGGCGATGTTCACCTCGCTCGCGGAGGCCGCGGGCGGGGACGTGGAGCGGGCCGGGGCGCTGGCCCGGGAGGCGGTCTCACGGGCCGAGGACCACGGCGACCAGGTGTATCTGTCCCGGGCTCTCGGCGCGCTGGGGCACGCCCAGCTCGTGGCCGGGGACGCGGCGGGGGCGGTGCGGTCGCTGCGGCGGGTGCGGGACCTGGAGGAGCAGCTCGGTGTGACGGACCCGGCGCGCGGGCGCTGGCACGGTGATCTCGCCGAGGCCCTGGTGCGGGTCGGCGAGCCCGCGGAGGCCCAGCGTCTGGTGGACGTCACGCGGGTCCGGGCGTCCGCGCTCGGGCGGGAGAGCGTGCTGGCGGTGCTGGACCGGGCGGAGGCGCTGGCGCGGGCGGCGCGCGGGGACGTGGACGGCGCGGTGCGGCAGCTCTCGTCGGCGCGGGACCGGCTGGGCCGGCTCGGGTACGGGCTGGAGGAGGCGCGGGCGGTGTACGCGCTGGCGGGGCTGCGGGGGCGGCGGCCGGGTGCCGCGTCCTACGAGGAGGCGGCACGGTTGTTCCGGCGGTGCCGGGCGGTGCCGTGGCTGCGGCAGGCCGAGGCGCAGCCGGTGGCCGAGCCGGGCACCCCGACGGCGGTACGGGCGGGGGCGTCGCCGGGGGCGGAGGCCCTGGGCGGGCTCGCCGCGACGGAGCGGCAGGTGGCGGCGTTGGTGATGGAGGGGGCGACCAACCGGGAGATAGCCGCGCGGCTGTTCATCAGCGTCAAGACCGTCGAGGCGACGCTGACGCGGGTGTACCGCAAGCTGGGGATCCGCTCCCGGGTGGACATCGTCCGGCTGGCGGCCGCACGGCGCGCGGAGTGATTTTCCGGCCCTCGGGTCATCGAGGGTTTTCCCTGCGTGCGGGGTTGTAGGGGCTTCCCTCCTTGGGCGGGGTCCGGGGTGCGTCCTAGCGTGGCACCCGTGCCGCTCGCCCGGGCAGACAGGGATCGGTCCCGCGATCCCCGTCGCACATCGAGCCAGGGGGCGCTGCGGGCCTCCACGAGCGGCCCGCAACGCCCCCTGTCCACGTCTCGACCTCTCCGGCCTGCCCGGCCGGTCGACCCGGTCACCGTCCTCGTGGCGGGGCCCCGCGGGCTATCTTGACGGCCATGCAGTCCTACACGATCGGCCAGGCCGCCCGTCTCCTGGGCGTCAGCCCGGACACCGCGCGCCGCTGGGCCGACGCGGGCCGTGTGGCCACCCACCGCGACGAGGGCGGACGCCGTCTCATCCAGGGCCGTGATCTGGCCGCCTTCTCCGTGGAGCTGGCGCGCGGCGGCGAATCGGACGGGGCCGAGGACCTCCCCTCGTACACCTCGGCCCGCAACGCGTTCCCCGGCATCGTGACGGCGGTCAAGCTCGGCGACGTGGCGGCGCAGGTGGAGATCCAGGCGGGCCCGCACCGCCTGGTGTCCCTGCTGACCCGCGAGGCGGTGGAGGAGCTGGGTCTGGAGGTGGGCGTGGAGGCCACGGCCCGGGTGAAGTCGACGAACGTGCACATCGACCGGGCCTGAGGGCCTCCCGGCCGGACCACGCCGCGGACGCGGGGCTCCCGCTCCCCCGGTCCGCAGCCCTGTCACCCTCGGCCGAAGGCCCGTACGTACCGCTTCTGCCAGGGCGTCTCCACCGCCCGCCGGTCGTAGTGGCGCCGCACGAAGGCCACCGCCTCGGCCGCCGGTACGCCGTCGAGGACCGCGAGGCAGGCCAGCGCCGTCCCGGTCCGGCCGCGCCCGCCGCCGCAGGCGAACTCGACGCGTTCGGTGCCGGCCCGTTCCCACGCGCCGGCGAGGACCTCGCGCGCCCGTGCCCGGTCGGCGGGCAGCCGGAAGTCCGGCCAGCGCAGCCAGCAGGACTCCCAGTCGGTCTCCGGCGGCCGGCCGCCGAGCAGGTACACGCCGTACTGGGGTCTCACGCCCGGCGGCAGCGGGTGCCGCAGGCCGCGCCCCCGTACCAGTCGGCCCGAGGGCAGTCGCAGGACGCCGGGCGCACCGGCCCGCCAGGTGTCGGTCATGCGGGCAAGGTAACGGCCGCGGGGGCGTTCCGGCAGGGCTTCCGCCATCGCGGGGAGACCGGTCGCGGGGCGGGTGGACGCGGTTACGCGTCCGCGACCTCGTCTTACCCGGCGTAACACTTGGCGAGTTGATCACGCTGATCAAAGTGTGCAGTTGTTGAGCGGTAAACGTCCTTCTGGCCCGCGGCAGTTGTGCGCATGACCGTCCGTCCCTGACGTGCCGTCGGCGGGCCGCCCCTGTGACCGAGGTCCGGGACGCGGTCTGCCGCCACCTCCCAGGAAGGGGAGCCCGAAGAAGAACCCGTTCACCGACTTCGCCCCTCTCCCTTGCAGGTCGTACGCCGACCGCCGTCACGGTCCACAGAGAAGTGTTGCCTTGATAGCCACGAAAGTCCGGCCCGATGTGCCGCGGCATGCCCGAACCGTCAACCCTGGCCGGATGCGGGGCATCTACCTGCCCCGGCTCGCGGACGCGACCGCCTCGTCCATGGCCACCTACGGCATCCCGCTGCTGGTGCTGGGAACGACGAACTCGGCCTCCCTGACCGGGGTCGCCTTCGTGCTGGCATGGGCGCCCCGCCTGTGCATGTTCGGCCTGGCCGGGATGGCGGTCGACCGTTACGGGCCCGCGCGGGTGTTCCGGCTGGCCGCCGCGGGCCGGGCACTGGTCGTCGCGGGCGTGGCCCCGGCCCTGGCGATGGTGGACGAGGACGCCGCCCTGGGTCCCGTGATGTTCCTGGCGGCCGGCGTGGGCTGCCTGACCCAGTTCAGCTTCATCGCGGCCGAGAGCGTCGGCGCGGTCGTCAGCCGGGACGCGGGCGACACGGGACACCGCGTGCAGTCCGTCCTCCTGGGCATCGACCAGACGGCCGCCCTGGTCGGTCCGGCGGCAGGCGGCTTCCTTCTCCAGTGGAAGGGCTCCAGCGGCATGCTCGCGGTGATCGGCGGCCTGTCGGCACTGGCCTGCGTCCTCGTCCCGCGCATGCGCCGGGCACCGGCGCCGGTGAGCACGCCCGCCGCACCGGGGTGGCGGGCCGGCTGGACCACGCTGCGCTCGCTCCCGGCGCTCATGTGGCTGGTGGCCGGGCTGGCGTTCTCCAACCTGGCCCTCGGCCTGCTGGAGGCGGCCACCCCGGTGATCGTGGTGCAGGACCTCGGCCGGTCCAGCGCCTCGGTCGGCGTGATCTGGTCCTGCGCGGCCGTCGCCTCGCTGCTGGCGGTGGTCCTCTGCCGCGTCGTGATCGACCGGTGGGGGCTGAAGCGGGTGGGGCGCTTCGCCGCCGTGGTGACGAGCGTGCCGTGCCTCCTCATCGCCTACGCCGGTTCCTACCGGACGTACCTCCTGCTGGTCGCCGTCTTCATGGCCGGCGACACCGTGCTGGCCGTCGTCCTGCGCACTCTGCGCTCCCGGCTCATCCCCGTCGAGGTGTTCGGCAGCACGCTGTCGGTGTCCGTGCTCCTCCTGCTCCTGCCCTATCCCCTCGCCGGCCTGCTCATGGCCGCCGCCGGCCCGGCGGCCATGGACACGCTGATCACCGTCTGCGCGGTACTGCAGAGCCTCGGCCTGCTCTTCGCCCTCACCCAGGGCGTCCGTTCCGGGCCGCGCCGCGGCAGGCACCGCGCGTGAGGTCCGCGCCGGGCCCGCCTGCCCCGCCGGGCCCGGCTCGCGGGGACGGCTCGCGGGGGACGGCCCGTCAGCCGGTGGCCCCCCGTACGTGGTGGCGGCTGATGTTGGCCTCCAGGAGCCGGGTGGAGGTGGCCACGCCCACCGCGTCGGTGAGGCCGGCGGTGTCGGGGAGCCGTCCGTCGGCGCGCTTGAGCTCGTCCAGGGCGCTGTCGACGGCCCGGTGGGCGGCGAACAGGCAGGGGGTGCTGTAGATCGCCACGTCGACGGAGAGTTCCGTCAGTTCGGTGAGCGAGAGGCGGGGGGACTTGCCGCCACCGATCTGGTTGAACAGCAGCGGGGTGTCGCCGACCGCCTCCCGGATCCGGCGGATCGCGGCCACGCTGCGGACCCCGTCGACGAGGACGACGTCGGCGCCGCTCTTGGCGAGGGCGGTGGCCCGGCGGATCTGCTCGGCGTCCTCGACGGCGTCGGTGCGGGCGACGACCACCAGTTCCTCCCGGCTGTCGAGGACCATGCCCAGCTTCTCCAGGTACTCCTCCAGGGGCAGGATCCGCTTGCCGTCCGCGTGCCCGCAGCGGCGGGGCCGCTGCTGGTCCTCCAGGATCACGCCGGAGGCCCCGGCCCGTTCCAGGCGCTGGACGACGTGGCAGGCGACCTCGGGGTCGGCGTAGCCGTCGTCGATGTCGACGAGGAGGTGGTGGGCGGGCAGCGCGAGGCGGAGCCGTTCGGCGAACTGCACGATGTCCGGCCAGGCGATGAAGCCGATGTCGGGCAGCCCGTAGTGGGAGGCGGCGAAACCGAACCCGGAGACGAACAGGCCGTCGTAGTGCCGGGCGGCCAGGGAGGCGGAGTACATGTCGTAGACGCCGATGAGCGGGGTCGTACCGGGGTGGGCGATCGCGTCGCGCAGCCGACGGCCGTGGTGCATGGGCCCTCCGTGGATCGAGTGGGGCCCTCACAGTTCCAGCGAATCCCAACGAAACGCAAAATTCCGGTCACCCGCTCGGGTCAACGGGGGCGAGCTGGTCGGTGAGCCGGCGGGCCTGGGTGAGCAGGGTGCCGTAGGTCGCGAGATCCTCGGGGTCGCCGCCGGCGGCGTCCGGGAACCGTCGGCGCAGTTCGCCGAGGGTGTCCCGCAGCCCTTGGACGGCCTTCCCGAGCTCCTCGGCGGAGCCGTCGCCGAAGCGGGCCTCGCTGTAGAGGCGCACGGCCTCGGCGGTCTGGCGCAGGAAGGCGGCGTAGGGGCGGGCCAGGGGGGCGCCGGGCCAGGACAGGGTGCGGTCCTCCCCGGCGGTCTCCAGGACGGTGCGGGTGACACCGGCGGTGTGGACGGCGACGTAGTCGAAGACGGTCACGGCGTCGTCGTAGGCGCTGCCCGGCTCGGTGACGGCGCGGGCACGGCGGCGCGGGTTGACGCGCAGGCTCTCCCGGCTCCACCCGAGGGCGGAACGGGCCTGGTCGACCAGGCGGCTCAGGTGCAGGGCGCGTTCGTGCCATTCGCCGGCCCGGGCCGCGTCCCAGTCGGCGCCGTCGAGGCCGTCCGCCACGTCCTCCATCACCGACCGCGCCTCCTCGGCCGCGTCGTGCAGCGCGGCACGCGGGCTGCGCAGGTAGGTCGGCGGGCGGATCAGCGCGTTGACGGCGATGCCGACGAGCGCGCCGAAGACGGCCTCGCCGATCCGGGCGGCGGAGGTCGCGAAGCCGACCGAGGGGCCGGTGAGGACGAAGAGGGCGCCGGTGGCCGCGTAGATGCCCTGGCTGCCCAGGCGGCGCCAATTGCCGAGCAGGACGGTGGCGGGGAGCACCACGGCCATCGCCGGCAGGGTGCTGTTCAGGGCGAGGGCGACGGCGGTCGCGACGACCGTGCCGGTGGCGATGGCGGCGAGTTGCTGCAGCCCGTGCGCGATCGAGCGGTACACGGTCGACTCGACGAGGACGATGGCGACCCAGGGGGCGACGAAGGCGACCGGCGCCTGCAGCCACCAGCCGGCGGCGAGCCAGGCGAGGAAGGCGGCGAGTGCCGCCTTGACGGCCTGGACGAGCAGGTCCCTCTCCCGCCCCGGCCCGGACCAGGCGCGGTGGGCCGCGAGCGCACCGCCCTTCAGTTGCCCCCGGACGGCCCGAGCCGCCATGTGAAACCAGTGCATGCCAGGTCAAGTGCCACGGCCGGCGCAGCCGATGCGTGATCCGTGCGGCGGGAACGGGTGGGGTAGGTCACGCGCCCCCACCGCCGGCGGGGCAGGAGCGGCCGGCGACGCGGTGGCCGGCGTGGGCGGAGGCGGCCGTGCCCCGGAAGGGCGGGCGCCCCGGCGCGGTACGGGGCGCGCGTGCCGGGGTCGGTCCGGGACGTGTGCCCGGTGCCATCCGGGGTGCGTGCCGACCTCGGCCGGGGCCCGCGCCCCGGTCCCGTCCGCCGGTCACGTCCGCCGGACAGGTGGTCGGGCCGGGCGAGGACCCGGGGACGGGCGGGCCGAGGACAGGCAGGCCCGAGGACAGGCTGGCCCGAGGACGGGCAGGCCCCGGAGGACGGGCAGGCCCCGGAGGACGGCGGACGCCCCGGTGCGTGCGGGGCGCGGCCGGATTCGGCCCGGGACCGTGCGAGTGCCGGCTTCAGGGGGTCCGCCGTGCCCCCGCCGGTCCGGAGCGTGTGCCCCGTCAGGTCCGGAACGCCTGGCCGCCATGTGCGGGGCGTGTGCCCCGTCAGGTCCGGAACGCCTGGCCGCCATGTGCGGGGCGTGTGCTCCGCCCGGTCCGGGGCGCGTGCCCGGTGCGCGAAGAGGGGCCGTTCCGTCAGGGGCCGGCCCGGCGGCAGAGGAGGCGGAAGACGCCGTACAGCGCCACCGGCCACACCACCGCGAAGGCCCAGATGACCGGGGGTTCGCCGGTGCAGATCCCCGTCACCATCAGCGCCACCGCCACGCACAGCCAGACGGCCACCACCGCCACGCGCGGCTCGTAGGCCGCGAGCCGGCGGGGGTCCGGGCCCCGGCGCACCCGCAGCGTCCGCAATCGCCGGTCCAGCCGCCGGTTGCCGCGCCGCAGAGCGGCCTCCATGTCCTCGAGTATCCGCTTCTCGTGATCGGGTATCCGGCCGGTGGTCACGTTGGGTCCTCCCGGAAACGCCTGGCCTGTGGACGCTCTGTGCGGGTGCCCGCGGCCCCCCGGAACTAACCGCCGCCCAGGGCCCCCGCCTCCCGGATCTCCAGGGCGTCGAGCAGCCCGGCCACGCCGTCCCCCGCGCCGGGTGTCACACCCGTCCCGGAGGCCCCGCGGAACTCCTCCCGCACCTCCCGTGCCGCCGAGCGTCCGGAGGTCAGGCACCAGGTCCACCAGTGCTCCAGCCGCCGGGCGTCGAGCCGTTCGGCGCCGACGACCGCGGGCCAGCCGCAGGCGTGGGCCTGGGCGGTCACCTTCGCGCCGCCCTCGACCGGGTCGACGGCCAGCGCGGGCACACCGGCCCGCAGCGCCAGCACCATGCCGTGCAGCCGGTCGGTGACGACCACGTCCAACCGGGCGAGGACGGACTGGACTTGGGCCGCCGTTCCGGCCAAGCGCCAGTCGTGGGCGTCCAGTCGGGTCTCCAGCGGCAGCCGCGCGCAGTCCTTGCCGCCGAGCCAGCGGGTGAGCACCTCCGCGACCTCGGCGTGTCGCCGGCGCTCCCCGTACTCCCGCTGACCGTGGGTGAGGATCACCCCGGCCACCGGTGTGGACAGCAACTGCGGGGCGCTCGCGGCGAGGTCCCGGACCGGCTGCCGGTTCGGGGCGTCCCGGGCCAGTACGCGGTGGAACCCGGTGACCGCCGCGCTGCGGGGGTCGATCACGGAGACGCCCACCGCGATCCGCACGCAGCCCGGGAACCGCGCGTGCAGCTCCTCGACCTGGGGCCCGTGCAGGGGCCCGCACACGAAGACCAGGTGGGTGTGGTCCCCCGGCCGGACCGCGTCGAAGTGCAGCGCCCCGGGGCGGAAGTGGGGGCTCCAGACGGTGTCGTGCTCCAGTCCGGCGCGGTCGAGGACGTCCTCGACGCGGCGCAGGGCCAGGACGTCGCCCGCGGTGGCCTCGCCGTCCGGGAAGCTGAACCAGCCGACCAGCAGAATCCTTCGTCGCACGGTGTGTTCCTCCCGTTCGCCCGGTTCGCTCGTGTGCCGACGGGTGCGGCGGTGTGTCCCCGCGTGTGGTCCCCGTCCCGGCGGGAACCCGGGTCCGTCGAGACGAGGAGCCGTCATGCCGACCGAACTGTCAGCCCAGGATCTCGACGACCTCCGTGCCCGGCTCCGCGCGCAGGCGGAGGGCCTGCGCGCGGAACTGGCGGCCGTCGACGCGCAGATGAGCACGCTCTACGCGGACTGCGATCGGGACGTGGGGGATCTGGGGGCCAAGGTGACCGCCGCCGACCGGTTGCGGGCGGACGCCGAGCGGGCACGCTCGCTGCTGGCGCGGACGCACGCCGCACTGGACCGCCTCGGCACGCCCGCGTACGGGCGGTGCGCGGTGTGCGGCGGGCCGATCGAGCGCGACCGGCTGCTCGCCGTGCCGCACGCCGAGGTCTGCCTCGCCTGCGGGCGCGGCACCGGGGGTGCGCGCGGCCGGGGCGCGCGCTGACCTGACCGCGCGGTCGCGGGTCACGGGCCGGACCGGGCCGTCTCCGCGACGAGCGGCCGCCGGGCCGCCGGCACCGGGCACGGGCCTCAGATCCGGCCGGACCGTTCCTCGCCGGGCTCGTCGTCCCGCTCGCCCTCGGCCTGCGAGGGTGTCGGGTGCGGGATGTCCGGGCGCCCGTCGGTCGTCGCGTCCTCGTCGTCCCGTTCGCCCTCCGCCTGTGAGGGGGTGACCTGCTCGTCCATGGCATCTCCGTCCGGTCCGCTCGGGGACAGATCGTTTCGCCCCGTCCGGGTTACCCGGCACCCCCGCGCCAAACGGCCCGCACGCGCCCGCACCGCAGGGCGCCGGGGACGGTACGCGGCCCCGGCGCCACCCGAACGGGCCAGGTGACGCGCGAGCGGAGCGTGATCGGGCGCGTCGGGGATACCCGCCCCCCATGTCGCGGCTATCGAAACTCGGACACAGGCACCAGGAAGCGGACACCGGGCCCGCCCCGGACGCCGTCACGCCCTCGGGCGCGGACGCGGACTCCCGCGGGGACGTGACGGACCCCCGCACGGGCTCGACCGACACCGGCTCGCGCCCGGCGGACGCCCGCGCGGACTCGGCCGCGGACAGCGAGCGGTACGGCCCGGACCCGGAGGTCGAGCGCAAGGCCCCGGACAGTCCCACGGAGCTGCCCGCGAAGTCCTGGAAGGAGGTGTTCAAGGGCACCCTGCGCGAGTTCAAGAACGACGAGCTGACCGACCGCGCCGCCGCGCTCACCTACTACGGGGTGCTGTCCCTCTTTCCGGCGCTGCTGGTCCTCGTCTCCTTCCTCGGCATGACCGGGAAGTCGACCACGGACAAGCTCCTGGACCAGGTCGACAGTCTCGCCCCGGGCTCCGCCTCGGACATCGTCACCAAGGCGGTGCACCAATTGCAGGACAACGGCGGCACCGGGTCGATCATGGCGGTGGTCGGCATCGTGCTGGCGCTGTGGTCGGCCTCGGGCTACATCGCCGCCTTCATCCGCACCGCCAACGCGGTCTACGACGTGCCCGAGGGCCGCCCGGTGTGGAAGGTGCTGCCGCTGCGACTGGCCGTCACGGTGGTGCTGATGGTGCTGGCGATCATCAGTTCGTGCATCGTGGTCTTCACCGGCGGCATCGCCAAGCGGGCCGGGGACGCGCTGGGGCTGGGCGACACCGCGCTGACGGTGTGGTCGATCGCGAAGTGGCCGGTCCTGGTGATCCTGGTGACGATCATGATCGCGATCCTGTACTGGTCCACACCCAACGCGAAGGTCCGGGGATTCAGGTGGATCACCCCGGGCAGCCTGCTCGCACTCCTCATCTGGCTGGTGGCCTCCGCCGGCTTCGCCTTCTACGTCGCCAACTTCGGCTCCTACAACAAGACGTACGGGACCATGGCCGGCGTCATCGTCTTCCTGGTGTGGCTGTGGATCAGCAACCTGGCGATCCTGCTCGGCCTGGAGTTCGACGCGGAGACGGCACGGCAGCGGGCCGTGGCGGGCGGGCTCCCGCCGGACGAGGAACCCTACGCAGAGCCGCGCGACACCCGGACGTGGGACGAGCAGGACAAGCGCCGTGCCGAGGAGGAGGGCCCCCTCGGCTGAGCCGCCGGACGACACCCACCGGCACGGCCGTCACACACCGACCCCCGTCACCCCCGAGCACACGAGCACACGAGCACACGAGCACACGAGCACACGAGGAAAGGACACGCCGATGGCTGAACGGAGTCCCTCCGGCGGGACCGCTCCCGCCACCAAGGAGGAGCTGCGCGAGCAGATCGCGCACACCCGCGAGGAACTGGGCCGCACCGTCGAGGAGCTGGCCGCGAAGACGGATGTGAAGGCCCGGGCCCGCGAGAAGGCGGAGGACGTGCGGGAGCGTGCCGGGGAGCGGGTGTCCCGCCTGTCGGCGGGCGTGCGCGGGCTGCCGCTGCGGGTGATGGCGGCCGCGGGGAGCGCGGTGGCCCTGGGAGTGGGCCTGCTGATCGCGCGGAAGGTGCGCCGCCGCTGACGCCCACCGCCTCACCGACGTCACCGACGTCACGACACCGCCCGGTGGGACGCCGCCCGGGGCCGCCGGGCCTCAGGCGGCGTCGCGGTGTTCGGCGTGGGCCGCCGCGGCATCGCCGGCGGTGCCCGCCGGACGGGCGGCACGGCCGCCGGGGATCAGCCTCAGGTGCCGGTGCCGGTGCTCGTGCCGGTGCTGCCGCGGGGCGCGGGCGTGGCGGGGCGCCTCGGGGGCGGTGAAGAGGCGTTCCTCCCACCAGGAGAGAGCGGCGAGCATGGCTCCGGCGACGGGCAGGAGCAGAACGGCGATGACGACGATCACGGAGACCCCCTCGATGCGCTGCGCAGGTGCGGGTGCCCCGCGAGGGCGCGGCGCATGCGGGCGGGCAGGGCGGACGGCGTGAAGGTCCGGTGACCACCCGGGCCGTGCGCCTGCCGGGTGCGGGCCAACGTGCCTGCCGGGTGCGGGCCGTGCGCCTGCCGGGTCCTGGCCGTGCGCCTGCCGGGTGGGGGTCAGGGGCCGTACTGCCGGGCCTCGGAGCGGCGTTGGGTGTCGTCGAGGAGGCGGAGCCTCGTCTCCACCTCCGGCGGCACCACCCTCCGCTCCCGCGCCACCCACCCCGCCCCCGCGGCGGCCAGCGCGAACCCGCGCAGGGACGTCGTGTCCCGCGGCACCGTCCGCGCCATGTGCACCGTCTTCCGCAGCGCCACCCCCGCCGGCCTGCGCAGCCAGGAGAACCACAGGGTGTTGCGGATGCCGTGCGCCCGGCGCAGCGAGGCGTCCCGGGCGGTCGAGGGGGCGTGGTGGATCGTCAGCTCCTCGGCGTAGGCCAGCCACCATCCGGCGGCCGCCAGGTCTGCCGCCAGCAGTTCCTCCTCCCCTCCCAGCCACAGCCGCGGCGAGAAGCCGCCGGCCGTGCGGAACGCGTCCGTGCGCAGTACCGTCGCCGCCGCGAGGAAGGATCCCAGCGCGGGGCCGGGCAGCCAGTCGGGGCCGGGGATCGGTGAGTCGCGCAGTTCGGCGACGATCGGGTCCTCCGTCCCCGCCGGTTCGACGAGGATGCGCGCGGTGACGGCGGCGAGCCGGGCGTGCCGGTCGAGCAGGTCGGCCGCCGCGGCCAGGGACCCGGGCTCCCACCAGGAGTCGTCGTCGCAGAACGCCACGTACGGGGTGCGCACCCGCTGCACGGCCAGGTTGCGGCCGACCGCGCCGAGGTTGCGGCCGGGCCGCAGCAGGGTCACCCGGGGGTGCCGCTCGGCGACCGCCTCGGCGGTGCCGTCGGTGGAGCCGTTGTCGGTGACGATCACCGGCGGGGCCTCCGGCAGCGCGGCCAGCTCGTCGAGGGTGCGCAGGAGTTCGGACCGCCGGTTGTGGGTGATGACGACGACGGTCGTGCGCGCGTCGGGGCGCCGCTCGCGCGGATGCGTCATACCGGCTCCTCCTGGCGTACGGGTTCGCGTTCGAGGCGGCGCGCGGCGCGTTCCACCTCCGGCGGCAGCGGGCGGCGCTGCCGCAGTGCGGCGGGCAGCCGGGCCAGCGTCTCGCGCAGCGCGCGGCGGGCGGCCGGGTCGCGGCGTGCCTCGGCGGCGAGGCGGCGGGTGCGGCCGAGGGCGTACGGCAGGGGGCGGCGCAGCCAGGCGGTGAGCAGTTCGTTGCGGCGTACGACGGCGGAGCGGTGGGGGCGTTCGGTGACCGCCGGGTGGTGGTGGGCGACCACCTCGGGGCAGTGGGCGACACCCCAGCCGCGGGCGGCGAGGTCGTAGGCGAGGAGGGTTTCCTCGGCGCCGAAGAACAGCAGCGGATGGTAGCCGCCCGCGTCGAGGTAGGCGGTGCGGCGGGCGACGGCGGCGCAGCCGAGGAAGCCGAGGACGCGGGTGCCGGGCAGCTCGGGGTCCGTGCCGAGGGGGGAGCCGGCGAGGACGGCGTTGAGGGGGTCGGGCTCCCCGGCGGGGCCGACCAGGGTGCGGGCGGAGAGCAGTCCGAGCCGGGGGTGGGCGTCGAGCAGTGCGGCGGCGGTGGCGAGGGCGCCGGGCTCCCACCAGGAGTCGTCGTCGCTGAAGGCCACGTAGGGGGTGTCCAGGGCGCGGACGGCGTCGGTGCGGGCGAGGGCGCCCCGGTTGGCGGGGAGGGCGAGGACGCGGACCTCGGGGAAGCGGCGGGCGAGCAGGGCGCGGGTGCCGTCGGTGGAGCCGTTGTCGGCGACGACGACGGGGGGCCGCTCCGGGAGGGCGAGCAGGTGTTCGAGGGTGATGGCGAGGCTGGCGGCCCGGTCGCGGGTGGCGAGGGCGATGCCGACGGAGGGTGCGCGGGTCATGGGGGTCACCGGGAGACGGGGAGCGGGTCGTGCGGGGAGTCCGGGGCGTGCGGGCCGTCGAGGTCGTCGAGCGTGCCGAGGGCGTCGAGCGTGCCGAGGGCGTCGAGCACCTCTTCGGGGCCGATGCGGAGCAGTGCCGGGTCGGGGGTGCGGGCGTGCGGGTCGCCGGGCGGGCCGGGGTGCCACAGGACGCGGTGGCGGGGGTCGGGGGGCGGCCCCCAGAGGCTGGGCGGCACGGGCCCGAAGAGGGTGACGGACGGGGTGCCGTGGGCGACGGCGAGGTGGGCGATGCCGGTGTCGCCGCTGACGACGGCGGAGGCGCCTGCGACGAGGGCGGCGAGGGTGCCGAAGGGCGGCCCGCCGGAGAGGACGTCCCCCGCGGGCAGGGCGGCCGCCCGTGCGAGCGCGCCCACCAGCTCCTCCTCCCCCGGCCCGCCGGTCACGAGGACCCGCCGGCCCCGGGCGCGCAGCGCGGTGGCGACGGCGGCGTACCGGTCGACGGGCCAGCGGCGGGAGGGGGCTCCGGCGCCGGGGTGCAGGACGACGGCTCCGGGTGCCGGGGAGGGGGCGGCCGGCGGGGGCAGGCGCAGGTCGGTGGGGTCGGCGGGGATGCCGTAGGAGGTGAGCAGCCGGCACCAGCGGTCGCGCTCGTGCTCCTCGGCGTACCAGGGCGGGCCGTCCGGGTGTGCGAAGCCGAGGAGGCGGCCGGGGCGCAGCGCGCGCAGCGGGCGCAGGCTCTCGGGGCCCTTGCCGTGCAGGTCGACGGCGAGGTCGGGGGGCGGTCCGGTCCAGTCGAGGGCGGCGGGCACGGCCCGGCCGGGGGCGGCGGCGGGCAGCAGCCGGTCGACGGCGCCGCTCGCCTCGGCGAGGGGGGCGAGCTCGGCGGGCGCGGCCAGCACGCTCTCGTGGGCGGGGAAGGCCCGGCGCAGCGCGCGCAGCGCGGGCACCCCGGCGAGCAGGTCCCCGAGCCCCAGCGCACGCAGGACGAGAAGGCGGGGTCGGTGGGAGGCGGCGGGGGGCGGCGGTGCGGGGCGCTGGGTCATGGGCGGGGGCTCCGGGGGTCGGGGCGGACAGGGGAAGGCCGCCGAGGGCAGGGGGTGGGGCGGGTCAGGCCCGTCGGCCCCCGCCGCCTTCCGCCGCGGCGGCCGCGGCGGCGGCCGCGCGGGCGGCGAGGCGGGTGCTGGAGCGGCCGTCGAGGTAGGGCAGCAGCACGGTCTGGCCGCCCCATCCGTCGAGCAGCGCGGCCTCGGGGAGGTCGGCGTGGGTGTAGTCGCCGCCCTTGACCCACACGTCGGGTTCGAGCCGGGTGAGCAGGGCCTCGGGGGTGTCCTCGTCGAAGACGGCGACGGCGTCCACGCATTCCAGGGCGCGCAGCACGCGGATCCGGTCGGCGAGCGGGTTGACGGGCCGTCCCTCGCCCTTGCGGCGGCGCACGGAGGCGTCGGAGTTGACGCAGACGACGAGGCAGTCGCCGATGCGCCGGGCCGCCTGGAGCAGTCCGACGTGGCCCGCGTGCAGGAGGTCGAAGCAGCCCCCGGCGGCGACGACCGTGCCGCCGGTGGCCCGGACGTGGGCGAGGAGCCGCTCGGCCTCGCCGGTGGCGGGGTCCGTCCCGGCCGCTCCCGCCGGGCCGCCGGTGCGTTCGGCACCGGGGGGACCTGCCGCCGCTCCGGCCGTGCGGGCCTTCGAGCCGGCGGTCTCCCAGCGCAGCCCGCCGGCCCCGCCCGCGCCCACGAAGGCGCAGGCGGTGGTGACCGCGCCCTGCACGGCCTCGTCGGTGGCGGCGCCGTCGGCGAGGAGCCCGGCGGCGGTGGCGGCGAACCGGTCGCCCGCGCCGCAACTGTCGCCGCCGTGCGCCTCGGGCGCCGGGACGAGCAGCGGGAAGTCGCCGTAGGAGAGCAGCGCGCCCCGGGCGCCCAGGGTGACGGCGACCGAGCCGACCCGCCAGTCCCGTACGAGGGCGGCGGCGGCGTGCGCGGTGGCGCGCAGGTCGTTCCCGTCGGCGGCGCCTGCCCCCGCGAACGCCTTGGCCTCGGCGGCGGCGGGGGTGACCAGGCGGGTGCCGGGCACCGGCGGGCCCCCGCGCGGGTGCGGGTCCCAGACGGCGGGGGGCCGTTCGGTGAGGGCCTCGCGCAGGACGTCGGCGGCGCCCCGCCCGTAGTCGGAGACGAGCACGGCGCGGGCCGCGCGGACGGCGGCACGGGCCTCGTCGGTGGCGGCCGCGGCACGGCCGGTGCCCCGGTCGACGCGGACCAGCGGGCGGCCCTGGGCCAGCACCCGGGTCTTCTCGGGCAGCGGGCCGGTGGCGGGCAGCGCGAGGAGGGTGAGCCCGGGTTCGAGGAGCCGGCGCAGCGCGCGGGCGGCCGGGTCGTCGCCGAGGGCGGTGACGAGGGTGACCTCGCGGCCGTCGCGGGCGGCGAGGTAGGCGGCGAGGGCGGCGCCGCCGGGGCGCAGCCGTTCCTCGCCGTCGGCGACGACGGGGACGGGGGCGTCGGGGGCGAGCCGTTCGGCGCGGCCGGAGACGTCCCGGTCGAGCAGGGCGTCCCCGACGACGAGCAGCGGTGCGCGCACCGCGGGGTCAGCCATCGCGCCGTTCCTTCCGCCCGGTGCCGTCCTCCGCGGCGGCACGGTGCCGTCCCGCTCGGCCGCCCGGCGCCGCCGCCCCGCGGGCCGCCCCGCCGGTCGCGGTGCGCGGGTGCCCGTC
>BNBP01000005.1 GCA_014656015.1 Streptomyces griseoaurantiacus
GGCCACCATCGCCCCCAGCCCGGGCACGGCGGCGGCCGCCGGCGCGGGAGCAGGCGCGGGCGCGGGAGCCGGGGCCGGGGCGGGCATCGCGGAGGCCTGCGCCGCCAGCCCCCGTGTCCCCGCCCCGTTCGTCTCGCTCACCAGGCGGTCCACCGCCGCCGTCCCCGAGCTGTAGCCCGCGCTCCTCGGAGCCGCCGCGTCCGTGCCGGTGCCGTAGAGGACCTGCTCCATCCCGGTCACCAGCCGGCGCACGTCCACCTCGGGGCGCACCACCAGGCGCAGGAAGCGGCTGGAGGAGCCGATCTTGTTGCCGCACTCGCGCACCAGGACGCGGTGGCCGGTGAGCAGCCGGTCACGCACGACGGTGCCCTCCGCGCCCAGCGGAAGCCGGACGAACAGGAAGTTGCCCTGCGAGGGATACACCGTCAGGCCGGGGAGCCGCTCGAGCCGCCGGCCCATGTCGACGCGGTCCTGCCGCACCTGCCGCAGGCTCGCCTCGTACTCGGCGCCGTGCTTCCGCAGCATGAACACCACGTGCTCGGCGAAGGAGTTGAGGTTCCACTTCGGCAGCATCGAGCGGATCCGGCCCGCGAGCGCGGGGTTGGCCACGAGGTAGCCGAAGCGGATGCCGTGCAGCCCGAAGTTCTTGCCGAGGCTGCGCAGCACGATCACGTTGGGCCGCAGTATCGCGTCCTGGACGGTGCTCGGGTCGCCCTCCACGTCGGCGAACTCCAGGAAGGACTCGTCGATCACGATGAGGTCGAGGTCGGCCATCGTGTCCATGAAGTCCACCAGCGCCTGCCGGGGCAGGAACCCGCCGTCGGGGTTGTTCGGATTGCAGATCACGGCGACCCGCGAGCCGCGCTTGCGCAGGAACGCGGAGTACTGGCCGAGGTCGAGGGCGAAACCGCCGGACTCCTGCAGCGGGAACATGTCGACCCGCTTGCCCGTCTCCATCGGCTGGTCGGTCCACCGCCCGAAGGTGGGCACGGGCACGGCGAGCGACTCGGAGACCAGCAGATGGTCGATCCAGGTGATCAGTTCCGTGGAGCCGTTGCCCATCGCCACGCAGGCGGGGGGCAGTTGGAGCAGCTCGCACAGCTCGGCGGTGATGGTGTCGGCGCCGCTCGGGTAGTACGTGAGGATGTCCCGCAGCCGGCCCGCCAGTTCCTCGAACATGGCGGGGGTGGGGAAGTACGGATTGCAGGGGATGCAGAAGTCCACCGGCTTGGCGCCGTCGCCGCCCTCGCGCGTCAGCGCGGCCATCGAGGGGCTGTGTGCCGCGGAGCCGCGGAACAACGAGGTGACGTTGTCGGCCATGGAGCCTTCGAACCTCCGTATGGGGGCGGGCCGGGCGGGCCCGTCACGTTGTGGGCGGCCCGTGCGGGGGAGCACGGGCCGCCCAGTCATACGGATGCGGCGGCGTCCACGTTCAACGCCCGTAGAGGGTCGACTTCGCCCCGTTCAGCGCCCCGCGCCGAAGGAGTGGATCGTCGTCGTGCGGTACGTCTGCCCCGGCCGCAGCACGGTCGAGGGGAACGAGGGCCGGTTCGGGGAGTCCGGGAAGTGCTGGGTCTCCAGGGCGAGCGCGTCGCCCTGCCGGTAGGTGCGCCCGGAGGTGCCGACGAGCGTGCCGTCGAGGAAGTTGCCGGAGTAGAACTGCAGTCCCGGCTGGTCGGTGGCGATCTTCAGGAGGCGCCCGGAGGAGGGGTCGCGCAGGGTGGCCACGTGCTCGGGCTCGCGGGTGATGCCCTTGTCCAGGACCCAGTTGTGGTCGTAGCCCTTGGCGGTGACCTGCTGGGGGTGGCCCTCGCGCAGATCGCGGCCGATCGTCTTGGCCCGCCGGAAGTCGAAGGGCGTGCCGGCCACGCGCGCGAGTTCACCGGTGGGGATGAGACCCGCGTCGGTGGGGGTGTACCGGCTCGCGGCCAGGGTCAGCTCGTGGTCGTAGACGGAGCCGCTGCCCTCGCCGGCGAGGTTGAAGTAGGTGTGGTTGGTGAGGTTGACGACGGTGGCCCTGTCGGTGGTGGCGAGGTAGTCGACGCGCCACTCGCCGTGCCGGTTCAGGGTGTAGGTGACCTGGACCTTGAGCGTGCCAGGGAAGCCCTCCTCGCCGTCCACGCTGGTGTAGTACATGTGCAGACCCACGTCCGCGCCCCGGGTGAACGGCTCGACGTCCCACACCCGCTTGTCGAAGCCGTTCGCGCCGCCGTGCAGGGTGTTCTCGCCGTCGTTGACGGAGAGCTGGTACGTCCTGCCGTCGAGGGTGAAGCGGCCCTTGGCGATGCGGTTGCCGTAGCGGCCGATGGTGGCGCCGAAGTACGGGCTGCCCGCGACGTAGTCGGCGACGTTGTCGAAGCCCAGGGAGACGTTCGTGTACCGGCCGTGCCGGTCGGGGATCTCCAGGGACTGGACGATGCCGCCGTAGTCGAGGACCTTCAGCCGGGTCGTGCCGTTCTCCAGCGACCAGCGGTGGACCTTGGTGCCGTCGGCGAGCCTGCCGAAGAGCTCCTTCACGGGCTTCCTGCCTCTCGAGGACGACGGCGAGGCCGAGGCGCGGGCGGTTCCGGCGGCCGCCGCGGTGAGGCCCGCGGCGGCGGCGGTCGACAGGACGGTGCGTCTGCTCATGTCCATGGTGCGGCTCCTGCCAAAAGAGCGGGCCCCGCCGCGGTGGCGGGGCCCGAGTCGAGGATTACGAACCGGACTTGCGCTTGTTCCACACGTCGAAGCCGACCGCCGCCAGGAGCACCAGGCCCTTGATGACCTGCTGCCAGTCGGTGCCGATGCCGACGAGGTTCATACCGTTGTTCAGCACGCCCAGGACGAGACCACCGATGATCGCGCCGAGGACCGTGCCCACGCCGCCGCTCATCGACGCGCCGCCGATGAACGAGGCCGCGATGGCCTCCAGCTCGAAGTTGAGGCCGGCCTTGGGCGAGGCCGCGTTGAAGCGGGCGGCGAAGACCAGACCCGCCAGGGCCGCGAGCATGCCCATGTTCAGGAAGACCAGGAAGACGACCTTCTTGTCCTTCACGCCCGACAGCTTCGCCGCCGGCAGGTTGCCGCCGATCGCGTAGACGTGCCGGCCGATGATCGCGTTGCGCATCAGGTAGCCGAAGCCCACCACCAGCACACCGAGGATGATCAGCACCACCGGGGCGCCCTTGTAGCTGGCGAGCAGCAGCGTCACGACGAGGACGGCGGCGATCAGCGCCACCAGCTTCGTCAGGAACATCTTGGTGGGCAGGACGTCGAGGTCGAACTCCAGCTGGCGCCTGCGGTCACGGACCTCCTGGTACACCACGAAGGCGATGACCACGAGACCCAGCAGGACGGTCAGGTTGTGGTAGTTGGTGTCCGGGCCGACCTCCGGCAGGAAGCCGTTGGAGGCCTTCTGCAGTCCCTCGGGGAACGGGCCGAGGGTCTGCCCCTTGAGGACGATCTCGGTCAGACCGCGGAACAGCAGCATCCCGGCGAGGGTGACGATGAACGACGGTATGCCGAGATAGGCGATGAAGAACCCCTGCAGCGAGCCCGCGGCGGCGCCCAGGAGCAGGCACAGCACCACGGCCAGCGGCCAGGGCACGTCGTGCCTGACCATGAGCACGGCCGCCGCCGCGCCCACGAACGCCGTCAGCGAACCGACCGACAGGTCGATGTGACCGGCGATGATCACCAGCATCATGCCGATCGCGAGGATCAGGATGTAGCTGTTCTGCAGCACCAGGTTGGAGACGTTGCGCGGCAGCAGCAGGTCGCCGTCGGTCCACACCTCGAAGAGGACGACGATCAGGCCGAGCGCGATCAGCATGCCGTACTGGCGCATGTTGCGCCGCATGCCGTCCACGAGCAGCTTCAGCAGGCTGTCGCCCGCGGCCGCGCCGCCCTTGCCCGGCGGCGCGGGCGCCGGGGTCTTCTCGGTGACATCCGTGCTCATCGGGTTACCTCTTTGTCCTTCTCGTCCTTCGTCATCCGGCGCATCAGCTCCTCCTGGGTGGCCTCCGCGCGCGGGACCTCGCCGGTCAGCCGCCCGGCGGCCATGGTGTAGATGCGGTCGCACATGCCGAGCAGCTCGGGCAGCTCGGAGGAGATGAAGACGACCGCCTTGCCCTGGGCCGCCAACTGGTCGATGACCGTGTAGATCTCGTACTTCGCGCCGACATCGATGCCGCGCGTGGGCTCGTCCAGGATCAGCACGTCCGGACCCGCGAAGATCCACTTGCTGAGGACGACCTTCTGCTGGTTGCCGCCGGACAGCTTGCCCACCGGCTCGAAGACGGTCGGTGCCTTGATGTTCATCGACGTCCGGAAGCCCTCGGAGACCTGGCGCTCCTCGTGCTCGTCCACCACACCGCGCTTGGAGACCTTCCCCAGGGCGCTGAGGGAGATGTTGCGGTTGATGGTGTCGATGAGGTTCAGGCCGTAGTGCTTGCGGTCCTCGGTGACGTAGGCGATGCCGTGCTTGACCGCCTCGGGGACGCTCTTGGTGCGGATCTCCTTGCCGTCCTTGAACACCGAACCCGCCGCGTACCGGCCGTAGGTGCGGCCGAAGACGCTCATCGCGAGCTCGGTGCGGCCGGCGCCCATCAGCCCCGCGATGCCGACGATCTCCCCGCGGCGCACGTGCAGGGACACGTCGTCGACGACCTTGCGCTGCTGGTCGATCGGGTGGTGCACGGTCCAGCCGCGGATCTCGAAGGCCGGCGCGGCACCCTCCTCCGGCTCGTGCGGGCTGCGCGGGGGGAAGCGGTGGTCGAGGTCGCGGCCGACCATGCCGCTGATGATCCGGTCCTCGGTGGTCTCCGGGGCCTTCACGTCGAGCGTCTCGATCGAGCGTCCGTCGCGCAGGATGGTCACCGAGTCGGCGACCCGGCGGATCTCGTTGAGCTTGTGGGAGATGATGATCGAGGTGATGCCCTGCTTCTTCAGCTCCAGGATGAGGTCGAGCAGCTTGCCGCTGTCCTCGTCGTTCAGCGCCGCCGTCGGCTCGTCCAGGATGAGCAGTTTCACCTTCTTGGAGAGCGCCTTGGCGATCTCCACGAGCTGCTGCTTGCCCACGCCGATGTCGGCGACCCGGGTGTCCGGGTGGTCCGACAGACCGACGCGGCGCAGCAGTTCGGTGCCGTGCTTGAGCGTCTCGCCCCAGCTGATGAGCCCGCGGGTGGCGTGCTCGTTGCCGAGGAAGATGTTCTCCGCGAGGGAGAGGTAGGGCACCAGCGCCAGTTCCTGGTGGATGATGACGATGCCGCGCTGCTCGCTCGCCCGGATGTCCTTGAAGTGGCAGACCTCTCCTTCGAAGAGGATCTCGCCCTCGTAGCTTCCGTGCGGGTGGACGCCGGAGAGCACCTTCATGAGGGTGGACTTCCCGGCGCCGTTCTCCCCGCAGATGGCGTGGACCTCGCCCTGACGCACCGTCAGAGTGACGTCAGAGAGCGCCTTCACACCGGGAAAGGTCTTGACGATCGAGCGCATTTCCAGGACGGGTCCCGCCATGGTCGTGCCTTTCAATCCGTAGGGATCAGTGGGGACGAGCGGGTCAGTTCAGGTCGCCCTCGGTGTAGTAGCCGCCGCCGATCAGGACCTTCTTGTAGTTGGTCTTGTCCACGCTCACCGGCTGGAGCAGGTAGGCGGGGACGACCTTGACGCCGTTGTCGTACGACTTGGTGTCGTTGACCTCGGCCTTCTTGCCGTGCAGCGAGTCGTCCACCATGTTCGCGGTGACCTTGGCGAGCTTGCGCGAGTCCTTGTAGATGGACATGGACTGCTGGCCGGAGATGATCGACTTCACCGAGGCGACCTCGGCGTCCTGGCCGGTGACGACCGGCAGCGGCTTGTCCTTCGAGCCGTAGTCGTCCGACTTGAGCGCGGACAGGATGCCGATGGAGATGCCGTCGTACGGGGAGAGCACCGCGTCGACCCGGCGGTGCTTGTACGCGGAGGTCAGGATGTCGTCCATGCGCTTCTGCGCCGTGCCGCCGTCCCAGCGCAGGGTGGTGACCTGGTTGAGCGCGGTCTGCTTGGACTGGACGACGAGCTGCTTCTTGTCGATGTACGGCTGGAGCACGCTCATCGCGCCCTTGAAGAAGTAGCGGGTGTTGTTGTCGTCGTTGGAGCCGGCGAACAGCTCGATGTTGAAGGGGCCCTTCTTCGATCCGTCCTTGAGGCCCAGCTTGTCCAGGATGTAGGTGCCCTGGAGGCGGCCGACCTTCTCGTTGTCGAAGGAGGCGTAGTAGTCGACGTTCTTGGTGCCGAGGATCAGGCGGTCGTAGGAGATGACCGGGATGTCCGCGTCGGCGGCCTGCTGGAGCACGTTGTTGAGCGACTTGTTGTCGATCGCCGCGATCACCAGGGCCTTGACGCCCTGGGTGATGAGGTTCTCGATCTGGGAGACCTGCTGGTCCGGGTCGTCCTCGCCGTAGACGAGCTTGGTCTTGTACCCCTTGGCCTGCATCTCCTTGACGACGTACTTGCCGTCGTAGATCCAGCGCTCGGAGGACTTGGTCGGCATCGCGATGCCGATGGTCCCGCCCTTGGCGTCGTCCTTGCCTTCCTTGCTGCCACCGTCACTGTCCTGGCCGCAGGCGGTCAGGGTCAGGGCGAGGGTGGCGACCGAGGCGATCGCGGCTACTGCGGCTCTGCGAGTGGTCATGATGAACATCCTTGGCGTCAGGCTCAGTTGGGGCGCCGTCCGGCTCTCCGATGGGACTTGTGCGGAGGACGGTACGAGGGAGGATCCAGGCGAGTGTGTGGGATTCTGCGCGACTGTGTCGCCTTGTGAGAAGAGATTTTTCGGGAATGTTATGCGCCGGTGTCGAAGCGTCGGAGCGAACCCGGCATCCGGGACCCGAGGGCCGCCATGCCGGTGTCCGCGCCGTGCCGGGCGAGCAGGTCCAGCGCGAGCCGGCCGCGGCGCACCCGCTCCTTGGCAGTGGCCAGGGTGACCTCCCGCAACTGGTGTCCGTAGGGGTAGATTCCGGGCGCCTTGGACAGCCCGAACTTCAGGTAGATCGGGGCGCCCCGGCGGATCAGCTCGGCCACCTCGTACATCCGCACATAGCCGCCCAGATCGTCCGGTGCCTCGATGTACATGTCCATCGGGGCGCCCGAGACCCGGCGGATCTCCGTGAGGTGGTCCAGGGTCAGATCGCTGGGCACGTTGACCGAGTCCGCGCCGAGGCGCTCGTACACGGCGAACGAGGCCGGGTTGACGGGGCCGATCAACGCGGAGACCTTGAGCGTGGTGTCGGCCGGGATGATGCCCTGCGCGCGTGCCCGGTGCAGCGTCCACAGCACCCCCTCGTCGGCCACCAGGAGGCACTTCACGCCGAGTTCGGTGGCGCGTACGGCGTCCTCCAGGCAGCCGGCCACCGCGTCGTGCCCCCGGGCCCGCAGGCCGCCGCCGTTGGAGTCGGTGCGCACCGAGGCCCCGATGTCCCAGGTGCCGCGCGGCCCGGTGAACAGGCACAGCTCGATGTCACGTTCGGCGGTGGCCTCGACCATCTCGGTGATCTCGGCGTCCGTCAGCATCCACACGCCGCTGCCCTGGCTGATCCGGTGGATCGGCACGTCGAGCCGGGACGCCTCCTTCAGGACCACGGCGAGCGCCTCCGGGCCCTCGCAGGAGGGCACCTCGGTGCGCCACCGGCCGCCGTCGGGGAAGGCGTGCGGCGAGGCGTCGGCGGGGGACAGGGCGGGAGCGTCCAGGCCGAGCGCGGCCAGTGCCTGCTCGGCGGGTCGACGGGCCGCCGTGGGGGAAGGGTCGGTCACGAGGTGTCCTTCATGTGCGTCATGTGCGTCATGTGCGTCACGTGCGTGCGTCTGGGGCTTCGGGGGTCCGGGGACCGCGGCGGGCCCGGTGCGGGTGGGCCCTTGTTCGGTATGTCGGACGCGGTTCGCGAGGGAGGGGACGGCTGGGCGACGGGGGCGGGGCGGGTGGTGGGTCGACGGATGGCGGGTCACGGGCGGGACTGCGGGACTGCGGGACTGCGGGCCGTGCGCCGGTACGGAGCCGTCAGGCCGCCGCGTACCGGCGCACGGGTGGCGGCCGGCTCAGGGAGCTACGGTCGCAACAGCACCTTGCCCACCTTCGGGTCCCCGGACCCCACCAGTTCGATGGCGCGGGGGAATTCCTCCAGCGGCAGTTCGTGGCTGACCAGGGGCAGCGGATCCAGCAGGCCCGCTCCGAAGACCCGGACCGTGTGGGCCCACGCCTCCGGGGGCGCCCCGAACACGGTGTGCACCTCCAGTTGCCGTACGACGAGGTCGGTCGGGTCGAGCCCCTCGGCGCCGGGTGCCGGGATGCCGGTCAGCACCAGCCGCCCGCCGCGCCGCAGCAGGGCGGCGGCGGTGCGCGCGGCGTCGGCGGAGCCGGCGGTCTCGATCACGACGTCGAAGTCGTCCGGGAGTGCTTCGTCCTTGGTGCGGAAATCGGTGGCGCCGAACTCCCGGGACAGGGACTCGCGGTCGCGGCGGGTGCCCACCACGAGCAGTTCCCCGGGCGAGCCCGCCCGCAGGAACTGCGCCGCGAACATGCCGAGCGTGCCGGTGCCGACCACCGCGACCCGCTCGCCCGGCCGCGCCCCCGCCTTGAGCGCGGCGGCGGCCACGCAGGCGGCGGGTTCGAGCAGGGCGGCGGCCGTCAGGTCCGCGTCCTCGGGCAGGACGTGCAGCAGCCGGGCCGGCAGGGTCAGGGTGGCGGCCATCGCGCCGGGCTCGGTGAACCCGGTCTCCTCGTACCCGGCCGTGCACAGCGTGGTCTCGCCCGCGTGGCAGCGGTCGCAGACCTGGCAGTTGCGGAACCCCTCGCCGACGACCTTGCGGCCCACCAGGGACCGAGGCACCCCGGCGCCGACGGCGGCCACGGTGCCGGACCACTCGTGGCCCGGGGTGAGCGGGTAACGGACGTACCCCTCGGGCCGGTTGCCCTGGTAGACCTCGCGGTCGCTGCCGCAGATGCCCACGGCGTGCACCGCGACCAGGGCCTCGCCGGGCCCGGGGTCCCGCGGCTCGTGCGGGACGAGCCGGTGGGCGCCGGGCGCCTCCACGACGACGGCGCTGCCGGTGCCGCCGGTGCTCCCGGCGGCGGTGCCGTGCGGGCCGGCGGCAGTCATCGACCGGCCGCCTTCGGCGCGCGCTTCTCCCAGCCCTCGGCCCACAGGTCGAACCGGGCCTGCTGCTGCGGGAACTCGGCCGCCGCGTCCACGTCCAGCTCGACGCCGAGGCCGGGGGCGTCGGAGAGGTGGAAGCAGCCGTCCTCCGGGTCCACCTGCGGGGCACCCTTGACGACCTTCTTGATCTCCGCGTCCGCGAAGTCGTTGAAGTGCTCAAGGATCTTGAAGTTCGGGGAGGTGAAGCCGACCTGGAGGGAGGCCGCGGTGAGCACCGGGCCGCCCACGTTGTGCGGGGCCACGAGCATGTAGTGGGTCTCGGCGGTGGCGGCGAGCTTGCGGGTCTCCCAGATGCCGCCGATGTGGCCGACGTCGGGCTGGAGGATGTCGACGGCCTGGCTCTCGAACAGCTCGCGGAACTCGATCCGGTCGTGGATGCGCTCACCGGTGGCGACCGGGAGGTCCACCTTGGCGGCGACCTTCTCCAGCGCCTTCAGGTTCTCCGGCGGCACCGGCTCCTCCAGCCAGGCCGGCTTGAAGGGGGCCATCTCCTTGGCGAGCCGGACGGCGGTGGCGGGGGAGAAGCGGCCGTGCATCTCCAGCATCAGCTCGGCGTCCGGCCCGATGGCGTCCCGCACGGCCTCGATGAGGGAGACGGCGTAGTTCGTCTGCCGCTGGTCCAGCTCGAAGTGGCCGGTGCCGAAGGGGTCGATCTTCAGCGCCCGGTACCCGCGCTCCATGACCCCGCGCGCGGCCTTGTGGTACGCCTCCGGCGTGCGCTCGGTGGTGTACCAGCCGTTGGCGTAGGCCTTGACCCTGTCGGTCACCCTGCCGCCCAGGAGCTGCCAGACGGGGACGCCGAGGGCCTTGCCCTTGATGTCCCAGCAGGCCATCTCGACGACGGCGATACCGGACATCACGATCTCGCCCGCGCGCCCGTAGTCGCCGTACTTCATGCGGCGCACGAGGTCCTCGACAGCGAACGGGTCCGAGCCGAGAATGTGGTTCGCCTCGGCCTCGCGGAGGTATCCGATCAGCGCGTCGGTGTGGCCCAGCATCCGGGTCTCGCCGACGCCGGTGATCCCCTCGTCGGTGTGCACCTGGACGTAGGTCAGGTTGCGCCAGGGCGTCCCGACCACGTGTGTGCTGATTCCGGTGATGCGCACGGCTCTTGCCTCTCGGTTTGTTCGATATCTCGTCACACGTTCGAAATGTTGGCGTGACAGTAAGGACGCGGCGGGGGGAGTGTCAATGGGTCGCGCACGAGAGAGACGGGGGAATTTCGCCGGTATGCCGCGCTCGCCGCCCAAGGGGCCGGGAAACGGGCGCGGCAGACGGGGCGTCAGGTCACGAACCGGTCGCGGACCGGCCCTTCCCTACACAACTTTCACAGCAGTCCCTGGGCAAGCGCGGTGGGGGGAACCTAGTCTTCCGGCGACATGAATTACTGCACCCCCTGCCGAAGACACCTCAATGGAGCCCTGGCATGCCCGGGGTGCGGAACGCCGGTGGGGTGGCTGGAGGGGGAGGCCCCGGCGCCGCACGCGGCACCGGGAGGCCCGACGGGGCCGTCGGGCCCCGCGGCGGCGCCGGTGCACGATCGGGAAGCGGCCGCGAACACGGCGCCGGGCCGGGAGTCCGGCCCCCACGGCGGGACGCCGCTCGCGGTGGCGGTCGCGGCGGGCGAGGGCCACGTCCCCGGCGGCGCACACGACGGCGCGGGCGCGCCCCTCCCCTCCGAACCGGTGCGGGAACCCGGCGGGGGCGAGGGAGCGGAGCCCCCCGGGGGCGGCGGAGGGAACGGCAGGGGCGGCGGGGACGAGGGCGGCCCCGAGGATCCCCAGGACCCCGAGAACCCGGAGGACCCCGAGGAACACGAGGGCGACGAGGACGGGGACTCCTCCGAAGCGCCCCTCGGCCGTCGCGACCGCCGCGCCGCCTCCCACCGCAGGCGCCGCCGCCGCGTCCTCTTCGTCGCCGCCGGCCTCCTCCTCGCGGCCGGCGGCCTGAGCCTCGCCGAACTCGGCACCGAATCCCCGGGTTCGACCCCGAAGACGGCCGCCACGGGCGAGGAACAGTCCGACGGCTCCGATTCCTCGCCCGGTCACGGGGACGAGGACTCCGGCGCCCCCGGCTCCACGGCGTCCGGCGAGGGCACGGCGAGCGCGTCACCGGGCGCCTCCGGGTCCGCCTCCGCCTCCGCCTCGCGCTCCGCGAAGGCGGACGAGGAGGGCGCGACGGCGAGCGCCTCCGAGACCTCCGGCGCCGCACCGTCCGCCACCGGCCACGCCGAGTCCCCGGACCCCTCGGGCGGGGACAGCCCCGGCGGCGGCGAGGAGGGCACCCCCGAGTCCGAGAACCCGGAACCCCCGCCCCCGTCCTCCGAGGAACCCTCCCCCTCGGACACCTGCGACCGCTTCCTGTGGTGGTGCACGTAGGGGACCGCTCAGCGGGAGGCCCGCGCCCCTCGCGTCGCCCCCCTCACTCCTCCTCGAGTTCCTCCGGGAGCATGCGGCGCAGGAGGTCGCGCAGGCGGACGCGGTCCTCCTCGGGGAGGGCGGCCAGGGGCGCGCGGGCGAAGTGGAGGGACTCGCGGAGGCCGCGGGCCACCCGGCGGCCCTCCTCCGTGGCCGCCGCGAGCTTCACCCGGCGGTCGGCGGGGTCCGGGCGGCGTTCCACCAGACCCCGGCTCTCCAGCCGGTCCACGATGCCCGTCACGTTCGAGGGCTCGCACTTCAGCTTCCGCGCCAGCCGCCGCATCGGCAGCGGCTCCAGCGACAGCAGGCTCAGCAGCCGTGCCTGGGCCCCGGTGAGGGCGTGCTCCGCCGCCGCCTCCTCGTACTCCTCGTGGTACCGCGCGACCACCGTGCCGATCAGGTCGACGACCTCCAGCGTCAGCGGGTCCACACGGGGGCTCTTGTGTGCAGCCATGGACAGCAGGGTACCCGGTTACTTGACACCCTGAAATATTCAGGACCATTGTTGTTTCAGGTGCTGAAGCACATCGGGCCGGACCCCGTGCCGAGGGCACGTGCCGGCGCGTGCCACGTGTCACCCGTCAGAGGTCACCCGTCACCGAGCACCATCACCGGCGAAGACCGCACACGCAACCGCAGGAGAGGCCGCCACCCCCATGACCGACCACGCATCGCTCCCCGCCACCGGCCGCGAATGGCAGCTGCTCAGCCGCCCCGTCGGCTGGCCGAAGCCCGAGGACTTCGCCTTCGTCGAGGCGGAGGTCGGCCGGCCCGGCGAGGGCCAGGTCCTGGTCCGCAACCGCTACCTCTCGGTGGACCCGTACATGCGGGGCCGCATGAGTGCCGCCAAGTCCTACGTCGCCCCCTTCGAGCTCGGCAAGGCCATGCAGGGCGGCGCCGTGGGCGAGGTGCTCGCCTCCGACGCCGAGGGCATCGCCGTCGGCGACCACGTGCTGCACTTCTTCGGCTGGCGCGAGTACGCCGTCACGGACGCCAAGCACGTCGTCAAGGTCGACCCGGAGGCCGCCCCGCTCTCCGCCTACCTCGGCGTGCTCGGCATGACGGGGCTCACCGCCTACGCCGGCCTGCTGCGCACCGCCTCCTTCAAGGAGGGCGACGCCGTCTTCGTGTCCGGCGCGGCGGGCGCGGTCGGCAGCCAGGTGGGCCAGATCGCGAAGCTCAAGGGCGCCTCCCGCGTCATCGGCTCCGCCGGTACCGACGAGAAGGTGAAGCTGCTCACCGAGGAGTACGGCTTCGACGCCGCCTTCAACTACAAGAGCGCCCCGGTGGCCGAGCAGCTCCGCGCGGCCGCCCCCGACGGCATCGACGTCTACTTCGACAACGTCGGCGGCGACCATCTGGAGGCCGCCCTGGGCCGCCTCAACCGCGACGGCCGCATCGCGGTCTGCGGCATGATCTCGGTCTACAACAACACCGAGCCCGCCCCCGGCCCGCGCAACCTCTCCCGTCTCATCCAGACCCGCGGCCGCATCGAGGGCTTCCTCGTCGGCGACCACTACGACCTCCAGCCGCAGTTCGTGGAGGAGGTCGGGGCATGGATCCGCGAGGGCCGGCTCAAGTACCGCGAGACGGTCGTCGAGGGCGTCGAGAACACCCTCGACGCCTTCCTCGGCGTCCTCCAGGGCGCCAACACCGGCAAGATGATCGTCAAGCTCTGACCCCGGCAGCCAAGGAGTCCCGCGCCAGGGCGCCCGGTGCGGGACTCCGACGCGACCCTCTGGCATTTGTCCCTTATGTTCGTTTCATGGACCTTGCCTTCCTTCAGCCCCTGTACGAGGACACCGGGGACGCCGCCCCGGTGGTCTCCGTCCACCTGGACACCACGCGCGCGGCGCACGACGCGGACAAGCAGATCGAACTGCGCTGGCGCGCCGCCCGCCGCTCCCTCGCCGAGCAGGGCGCAGCGGAGGCCGATCTCGCCGTCCTCGACGGGGCCGTCGGCGGAGTGGCGGAGGTCCCCGGCCCGCAGGGCGAGGCGCTGTTCGCCTCGGCGGGCCGCCTGCTGGGGGCGTTCACCCTCGTCGAGCCGCCCGCCCGGGACAGCGCCCGGGTGCTGCCCGTCCCCGACCCCCTGGGCGTGGCCGTCGACCGCGACCACCAGCTCCCGCACGTGGTCGTGGCGGTCGACCGGGAGGGTGCCGACGTGGAGGCCTACCCGGCCGCCGCGCACGCACCGGCGTTCCGTCGCACCTTCAACGGCAGCACGCTGCACATCAGCAGGGTGCGCGCGGGCGCCGAGGCGATGGCCTCCTACCACCGGCGCACGGTGCACGTCTGGGAGGAGAACACCTCCGTCGCGGCCGACGACGTGCGCGCCGCGGCGGCCGAGGTCGGCGCGGCCGTCGTCCTGATCGCCGGGGACCCCAAGGCGCTGGGGCTGCTGCGCGAGAACCTGACCGCCCGGCCCCCGGCCGGCGAACTGGTCTACGTCGAGGGCGGGCGCACCGACGCCTCGGCACGGCAGGGCCTGCGGGCGAGCGTGGACGAGGCCATGCGCGAGGCGATGGCGCGGAGCCATCAGGAGGTGCTGCGCCGGCTGGACGAGGAACTGGCCGGCGGACGGGCGGCCGAGGGCATCCCGGCCGTCGAGGAGGCGTTGTCGCAGGGCCGCGTGGAGACGCTGCTGCTCGCCGCCGACCGCGGCGCGGACCCGACCCTGTACGCCTCCCGCCGCGACCCCCGGCTGCTGGGCACCGACCCCGCGGCCTTCGGTGACGACCCCACGGTCTTCAGCGCCCCCGCGGCACCGCTGCTGCTCCGCTCGGCCGTCGCGGGCGGCACGGCCTTCACCGAGCTCCTACCGCCCGCCCGGCACACCGACGGCGCCGCCGCCCTCCTGCGCCACCAGGTGTAGTGCCCGCCGTTCGGATCATGCCGCGGGGGACCGGCGGCGCCCGCCCGGCACCGCGTCCGCGGCGTGATCCGCACGAGCCCTCACGGGCGCTGTCGGCGCCGGCCGGCGGGGCGCCGCGACGGGTCACCGTGAGGTCGCGGTCCGGTCACCGGATCCGCTCGCCCGCCGGACCTGTCACAGGCGCACGCTAGGGTGCACCCCATGCGCGACTTCGGGGCCGGATTCCGTCAACTCCTCGCAGGCCACCGCTGGGTGGCCCGGCACGGCAGGGCGTACGGTCTCGGGCTGCTGCCCGGCCTGATCACCCTGGTGCTCTACCTCGCCGCCCTCGTCGCCCTGGCCATGTGGGGCGACGACTTCGTCGCCTGGGCGACCCCGTTCGCGGACGACTGGTCGAGCCCCTGGCAGGGCCTGTTCCGCGGGTTCCTGACCGCCGTGCTGTTCGCCCTCGCGCTGCTGCTCGCGGTCGTCACCTTCACCGCCGTGACGCTGCTGGTCGGCCAGCCCTTCTACGAGAACCTCTCCGAGCGGGTCGACCGCGACGTCTCCCCGGACGGCACCGCCCCCGAGTCCGGTCTGTCGCTCGCGCGCGACCTGTGGATCTCGGCCCGGGACGGCCTGCGCATCGTCGTGCGCGCCGGTGTGTGGGGCGTGCTGCTGTTCGCCTGCGGGTTCCTGCCGTTCGTCGGGCAGACCCTCGTCCCGGTGATCGGCTTCTTCGTCACCGGGTTCTTCCTCACCGAGGAGCTCACCGCGGTGGCCCTCCAGCGCCGGGGCGTCCAGCTGCGCGAGCGGCTCGCCCTCCTGCGCTCCCGGAAGAGGCTGGTGTGGGGCTTCGGAACCCCGCTGGGCCTGGCCTTCCTGGTGCCGCTCGTCGCGGTGTTCCTGATGCCGGGCGCGGTCGCGGGCGCCACCCTGCTGGCCCGCGAACTCCTCGGCGAGGAGACGCGGGACCCCGAGGAGGACACCGGCGGCGAGCACGAGGCGGCGGCCACGCAGGCGTTCTGAGCCCGCCTCAGCGCTCCCCGGCGTCCGCCGCCCCGGGTCCCCCTGGTTCTGCCGCCCCCGTCTCCGTCGCCCCCGCCTCCGCCCCGGTCTCCGTCGGCCCCGTCTCCGTCGTCCCCGTGCCCTCCGTGGCGTGCCCCGCCGGGTTCCGCGGGACGTCCTCCGGGGTGCCGTGCGCGGCGGCCTCCGCCGGTTCCGGCCGCTCGCCCAGCAGGGCCACGAAGTCCCGGAACGCCCCCGGCATGTCCACCGCCCCCGGGTCGAGCAGCCACTGGAACTGCAGCCCGTCCATCACCGCGACCAGCAGCGGTGCCACCCGCTCCGGGGGCAGTCCGCCGGGCAGCCGGTCGCCGAACTCCGCGCGCAGGACGGAGGCCATGCTCGCGCGGACCTCCTCGTACCGCCCGGTGAAGAAGTCCCGCGCGGGATGCCCCTCGGTGACGCTCTCGCCGAGCAGCGCCGAGAAGGTCTGGACGATCCCGGGCCGGGTCGCGTTGTACTCGACCAGCGAGCCGAGCAGGTCCAGCCGCCACCGCTCCCCGGGCACCGCGTCCCACTGGTCGCGCTCCTTGAGCACGGCGAGGAGCAGCGCGTCCTTCGTCGGGAAGTAGTGCAGCACCCCCTGCTGGGTCAGTCCCACCCGCTCCGCCACCGCGGCCATGCTCGCGCCCCGGTAGCCGCGTTCGGCGATCACTTCGAGGGCCGCCCGGACGATCTCCGCGCGCCGCCCCGCGGTCCTGGCCCTGGCGGTCCTCGACCCGGTCCTCCCGGCCCTGCTCGTCATGGCGCCACCGTACGGTATGGGCATCCCCGAACTATTACGAGAAGGTAACGAAAACTACCGCCCTACTGGTTACAGGTGCAGCATGGGAGCGTCGAAGCGGCTTTCAACGAGGAGGTGCGGCCGTGGCCGGAACAACGGACGAGGCGTCGGACAGGTCGGCGGGCGGGGTGCCGGACGGCGTGGCGGACGAGGCGGGCGACCTGGCCCGCGAGCGGGTCGTCGAGGCGGCCCTCGCCCGGCTCGGCCTCGACGACAAGGCACGGCTGCTCGCCGGCCAGGACCGCTGGACACTGCCCGCGCTCCCGGGGATCGGCCTGGCCTCCCTGGTGATGTCCGACGGCCCCGTCGGCGTCCGCGGCGTGCGCTGGACCGCCGACGACCCGTCCGCGGCCCTGCCCTCCCCGACCGCCCTCGCCGCCACCTGGGACCCGGAACTCGCCCACCGCGCCGGTGTGCTGCTCGCCCAGGAGGCCCGCCGCAAGGGTGTCCACGTCCTGCTCGCGCCCACCGTCAACCTGCACCGCTCCCCGCTCGGCGGCCGCCACTTCGAGGCGTACAGCGAGGACCCGTACCTCACGGGCCGCATCGGCACCGGGTACGTGGCCGGGGTGCAGTCCGGCGGCGTCGGCACCACCGTCAAGCACTTCGTGGCCAACGACGCCGAGACCGAGCGCTTCACCGTCGACAACCTGGTGAGCGAACGCGCCCTGCGCGAGCTGTATCTGGCCCCCTTCGAGGCCATCGTCGCGGGCGCCCGCCCGTGGGGCGTCATGACCGCCTACAACAGCGTCAACGGCTCCACGATGACCGAGCACGGCCCGCTCGTGAACGGCGTCCTGCGCGGCGAGTGGGGCTTCGACGGCATCAACGTCTCCGACTGGAGCGCCGCCCGTGACACCGTCCGCGCCGTCCGGGGAGGCCTCGACATCGCCATGCCGGGACCCGACACCGTGTACGGCGAGGCCCTCGCCCGTGCGGTGCGCGAGGGCCGGGTGGAGGAGGCCACGGTCGACTCGGCCGTGCGCAACGTGCTGCGCCTCGCCGCCCGCCTCGGCATCCTGGAGGGCGCCGCGCCCGTCGTCGCCGCACCGCCCGCGGACGTCGACGGCCGCGCCCTGGCCCGCGAGATCGCCCGCCGCTCCTTCGTCCTCGTCCGCAACGAGCCCGCCGGGAGCACCGGGAGCACCGGGAGCACCGAGGGCACCGGAACGACCGGGACCGCCGGAAGCGGTCCCGCCCTGCCGCTGCGCCCCGGCACCACCGTCGCCCTCCTCGGCGCCGCCGCCCGCGACGCCCGCGTCCTCGGCGGCGGCTCCGCCACCGTCTTCCCCGACCGGATCGTCTCCCCGCTCGACGGCCTGACCGCCGCCCTGCCCGAGGGAAGCGTGACGTACGCCGTGGGCGCCGACCCCAACGAGGAACTCTCTATCGCCGACCGCGGGTTCACCCTGCGCGCGGTCTGCCGCGACGCCGCCGGCACCGTCCTCGGCAGCACCGTCGTACCCAACGGCGACGTCAAGTGGACGGACGTGGACCTGCCCGAGGGCGTCACCCACGCCAACCTGCGCGGCGTCGAACTGACCGGCACCTTCCTCGCCCGCGAGTCCGGCACGCACACCTTCGGCATCAAGGGCCTGGGCGCCTTCACGCTCACCGTCGGCGGCACGACGTACTTCGACGGCGTCCAGCGGCCCGCGAAGGAGGACCCCTTCGCCGCCTTCTTCGGCGCCCCCGAGCCGCACGCCCGGGTGGAGCTGGAGGCCGGTGAGCGCGTCGAGGTCTCCCTCGCGCACACCGTCGAGACCTCCGAGGGCACGACCGCCACCTCGGTCCTCTTCGCCCTCGCCCACCAGGAGCCGCGGCGCGACCCCGAGGAACTGATCGCCGAGGCCGCGGCGGCGGCGCGGGAGGCCGACACCGCGGTCGTCGTGGTCGCCACCACCGACCGCGTCGAGTCCGAGGGCTTCGACCGCACCGACCTGCGGCTGCCCGGCCGACAGGACGACCTGGTCCGCGCGGTGGCCGCCGCCAACCCGAACACCGTCGTCGTCGTCAACTCCGGCTCCCCCGTGGAACTGCCCTGGCGGAACGAGGTCGCCGCGGTCCTGCTGAGCTGGTTCCCCGGCCAGGAGGGCGGCGCCGCGCTGGCCGAGGTGCTCACCGGCGCGGCCGAGCCGGGCGGCAGGCTCCCCACGACCTGGGGCGCGCTGGCCGACGCACCGGTCACCGAAGTGGTCCCGGTGGACGGCCAACTCGCTTATTCTGAAGGGGTGTTCATCGGATACCGTGCCTGGGAGAAGGCGGGCCGGACGCCCGCGTACCCCTTCGGGCACGGGCTCGGCTACACCACGTGGTCGTACGAGTCCGTCGAAGCCGTCGAACCCGCCGAGGGGGAGCGCGGCACGGAGGGCAGGACCGTGCGGGTACGCCTGCGCAACACCGGCGAGCGGGCGGGACACGAGGTCGTCCAGGTCTACGTCTCCCCGGCCGGTCCGGACGCCGCCGCCGGCCCCGAGCGGCCGCTGCGGTGGCTGGCCGGGTTCGCCGGGGTGGAGGCGGGCCCGGGGGAGACGGCGGAGGCCGTGGTGACCCTGCCCGGACGCGCCTTCGAGGTGTGGGACGAGACGGCGGGCGCCTGGGCGCGTGTGAAGGGTTCGTACGAGATTGCCGCCGGGCGCTCGATCGCGGACCGCCGCGTGGCGACGGCGATTACCGTCTGACCCGGGGCCCACCCCGAGCAGCCCCGGTCCGGGACCTGACCTCCGGACCGGGGCTCACGCCTTTCACCGCGCCCCCCTGTCGCGCATCCGCCGTGCGCACGGGACCTCTACCGCAGCGCGAACCCGTACGCCGTCTCCGAGCGGTACGTCCGCCCCGGCTCCAGCCGCGTGCTGGGGAAGGCCGGGCGGTTCGGGGAGTCGGGGTAGTGCTGGGTCTCCAGCGCGACCGCGTCCCCGGCCGTGAAGGGCGCCGGCAGGTGATCGCCGGTGTAGAGCTGCATCCCCGGCTCCGTCGTGGCCACCGTGAGCACCCGCCCGGACGCCGGGTCGTGCAGCTCGGCCACCGGCTCCGCCCCGGCCGTGACCCCCTTGTCGAGCACCAGGTTGTGGTCGTACCCGGTCCCCACCTTCCGCGCCGCCCGGAAGTCGAAGCGCGTCCCCTCGACGGACTCCTCCACCCCCGTGGGGATCAGGTCCCCGTCGACGGGCGTGTACGCCCCGGCGGCGAGGGACAGCTCGTGCCCCGCCGCGCTCCCGGTGCCGGGGTCGGCGCCGCCCAGGTTCCAGTAGGTGTGGTTGGTCAGGTTCACCACGGTCGGCGCGTCCGTCACCGCCTCGTAGCCGATCCGCAGGGTGCCGTCCGCGTCCAGCGTGTACGTCACGGACACTTCCAGACGGCCCGGGAAGCCCTCCTCGCCGTCCGGCGAGACCCGCGAGAGCCGGATGCCGTCGGCCTGCTCCGCGACCGCCCACACGCGCTTGTCGAAGCCGCGCTCGCCCCCGTGCAGGGAATTGGGCGCGTTGTTGGCGGCGAGCCGGTACGTCCGCCCGTCGAGCGTGAAGCGGGCGCCCGCGATCCGGTTGGCGTACCGCCCGACCAGCGCCCCGAAGTACGGCGCGGGGCAGTCGAGGTAGCCCTCCAGCGAGTCGAAGCCCAGCACCACGTCGGCCGTGCGCCCCTCGCGGTCCGGGACCTCGACGGACTGCACGATCCCGCCGTACGACAGCACCCGCACCCGTACCCCGGCCCGTTCGAGCGTGAAGCGGTGCACCTCGGTGCCGTCCGGAAGCGTGCCGAAAAGTTCAGTCATGGAACAAAGGCTAGGTCACGGGCTTCTCCGCCGTGATGGTGCGGTAGGCGATCTCGGCCAGCCGGGCCTGGCCGTCGCGGCTGGGGTGGAACCAGTCCCAGTGGCTGAGCTGGGCCTGCCCGAAGCGGTAGTCGTGCACCGCGCCGCCGTCGAACCGGCAGCGGGCGTCCTTCGCGCACACCTCCCTCAGCACCTTGTTGTACGCCTCCACCCGCCGCTGCACCGTGTCGCGGCGCCGGGTGGCCGCCGGGTCGAGCGATTCGGCGTCGCCCAGCATCGAGGGGCAGATCCCCAGCTTCCAGATCTGCTTGCCGAGCGCGCTGGTGCGGCCCTGCGCCCACAGCCGCTTCAGGTTGGGCACGCTCGCCACGTACACCTGGCTCCTCGGCAGCTTCGTGCGCAGCGTGGCCAGCGCGTCCTTGAACTCGGCGCGGAAGTCGTCCACCGGCGTCATCTGCTTCTCGGTGCGCCGGCAGGCGTCATTGGCCCCCGCCATCACCGTCACCAGCTCGGGGCGGCGCCGCGCGGCCCTGGCCATCTGCGCGGGCACGTCGGCCATCCGGGCGCCGGTCACCGCGTAGTTCCAGCTGTGCTCGGCGGCGTCGGCCCTGCCGAGGAGGCGCACGGCGAGGCTGTCGACGGAGGTGTCGCTGCCGGTGGCCCAGGAGACGGTGGGGCAGTCGGAGAGCACGTTGCAGGCGTCGAAGCCGCGGGTGATGGAGTCGCCGACGGCCGCGATCGAGTCGGGGCTGCGGTCCCAGAGGGGGGCGCGGCTGGTGGCGGAGGGGCGCGGCGCGGTGGTGCCGTCGCCGGAGTCGCAGCCGGCCACGCCCAGCGCGAGGGCCGCGGCGACCGCGCCCGCGGCGAGCAGGCGGCGGCTCCGGCGGTCGCGGCGGTTCCGGTCGCGCGGACCCTGGTTCCCCATCCCCTGGTTTCCCTCCTGATCGAAAGCCGATCGCGAATTTGTGGCCTGTGTGGTGAACGTGAGCGTCCGGTGATCCGTATGCGGAAGACGGGTACAACGGCGCCGACGTTGCGTCGGTACCGCGTCCCGATGGGTGAAACCTCGGGTTTCGCGGGCACCGGGACCGACGGTACGTCACACTCCCGGCGTCCTCGCACGGTAGCCTCGCCACGTGGCTGCCCCTGCCACGGCCGTTCCGTCAAGTTGCACGATGCGCCGCTCTGCCCGGAGGTTCAGGTGACGACACGTGGAGTCCTGTACGTGCACTCCGCGCCCCGCGCACTGTGCCCGCACGTCGAGTGGGCGATCGCGGGTGTGCTCGGCACCCGGGTGAGCCTGGACTGGATCCGCCAGCCGGCCTCGCCGGGCACCTGGCGCTCGGAGTTCTCCTGGCGCGGCGAGGCGGGCACCGCCTCCAAGCTCGCCTCGGCGCTGCGGGGATGGCAGTTGCTGCGCTTCGAGGTCACGGCGGAGCCGTGCGCGGCCGCAGAGGGCGAGCGCTACAGCTGCACCCCGGAACTCGGCATCTTCCACGCGGTCACCGGCATGCACGGCGACATCCTGATCCCCGAGGACCGGCTGCGCGCGGCCCTGGTGCGGGCCCGGCAGGGGGAGACGGAGTTGGAGGGGGAGGTGGCGAAGCTGCTCGGCAAGCCGTGGGACGACGAGCTGGAGCCCTTCCGCCACGCCGGGGAGGGCGCCCCCGTCCGCTGGCTCCACCAGGTCGTCTGAGGCCCGCCCTTCCGGCACGACGAACGACGCGCGGGTCCCCGCACCCCCCACAGGGGGCGCGGGGACCCGCGCGTCACGCGTGCTCGGCTCAGACCGACCGGAAGGCCAGCACCACGTTGTGGCCGCCGAAGCCGAAGGAGTCGTTGAGGGCCGCGATACGGCCGTCCACCGGCAGCTTGCGGGCCTCGCCGCGGACGATGTCCGCGTTGGCCTCCGCCTCCGGGTCCAGGTTCTCCACGTTGATCGTGGGCGGCGCCACCCGGTGGTACAGCGCGAGCACGGTCGCGACCGACTCGACACCGCCGGCACCGCCCAGCAGGTGCCCGGTCATCGACTTGGTGCCGGACACCGCGAAGTGGTCGGCGTGGTCGCCGAAGACCTTGCGCAGCGCCTTGAGTTCCGCGATGTCACCGGCGGGCGTCGAGGTCGCGTGCGCGTTGACGTGCACGATCTCCGCCGGGTCCAGGTCGGTGCGGTCCAGCAGGTTCTGCAGGGCGTGCGAGATGCCCCGCCCCTCCGGCTCGGGCTGCACGATGTCGTGGGCGTCGGCCGAGATGCCCTGGCCCACCGCCTCCGCGTAGACGCGGGCACCGCGCGCGGCGGCGTGCTCGGCGGACTCCAGGACGACGACGCCGGCGCCCTCGCCGAGGACGAAGCCGTCCCGGCCGGTGTCGAAGGGGCGCGAGGCGCCCTGCGGGTCCTCGTTGTTCTTGGACATCGCCATCATGTTGCCGAACGCGGCGATCGGCAGCGGGTGGACGGCGGCCTCCGTACCCCCGGCGACGACCACGTCGGCGCGTCCGGTGCGGATCATCTCGATGGCGTAGCCGATGGCCTCCGCGCCCGAGGCGCAGGCCGACACGGGGGTGTGCACACCCGCGCGGGCGCCCACGGTGAGACCGACGTTGGCGGAGGGCCCGTTCGGCATCAGCATCGGCACGGTGTGCGGGGAGACGCGGCGTACGCCCTTCTCCTTCAGCACGTCGTACTGGTCGAGCAGGGTGGTCACGCCGCCGATGCCGGAGGCGATGACCGCGCCCAGCCGGTCGGGGTCGACGGCAGATTCGCCGTCGGGCTCGCCCGCCTTGCCGTTGAACCCGGCGTCCGCCCACGCCTCCTTGGCCGCGATCAGCGCGAACTGCGCCGAGCGGTCCAGACGGCGGGCCTGCGGCCGCGGGATGATCTCGGAGGGCTCCACGGCGATCTGTGCCGCGATGCGGACCGCCTGGTCGGCGGCCCAGTCCTGCTCGAGGGGACCGACGCCGGAGCGTCCGGCGATCAGGCCCTCCCAGGTGGAAGTCGCGTCGCCACCCAGCGGTGTGGTTGCGCCGATACCGGTGACGACCACAGTGCGATTGGTCGAGCTCACGGGAATTCTTTCTCCAACGTTACGAGGATGAAGCGGCGCCACCGCCGGGTGGCGGGGCAGCTGGGGCCGTGTGCGGCGGCGTGCCGCACCTCGTGCGACGGCCGGCGCCGGCGGTGCCGGCACGGTCCGCCGGACGGCCCCGGCCCAGGCGGATCGAGATCAGGCCTGGTGCTTGAGGATGTAGTCGGCGGCGTCGCGAACCGTCTTCAGGTTCTTGACGTCGTCGTCGGGGATCTTGACGTCGAAGCGCTCCTCGGCGGCGACGACGACCTCGACCATGGACAGCGAGTCGACGTCCAGGTCGTCGGTGAAGGACTTGTCCAGCTCGACGTCCTCGACCGGGATGCCGGCGATCTCGTTCACGATCTCCGCGAGACCCGCGACGATCTCTTCCTGCGTGGCGGCCATGTTGGCGCTCCTTCGGTGTGTTTCCAGAGGGTGTGGCGTGGGCCGGAAGATCCCGGCCGGTGCACTAGGGGAGGGTAACGACCGTGGCGGCGTAGACCAGACCCGCCCCGAATCCGATGACGAGCGCGGTGTCGCCGCTCTTCGCCTCGCCGGTCGCCAGGAGCCGCTCCATCGCGAGCGGGATCGAGGCGGCCGAGGTGTTGCCGGTGGTGCGGATGTCCCGGGCGACCGTGACGTGCTCCGGCAGTTTGAGGGTCTTCACCATCGAGTCGATGATCCGCACATTGGCCTGGTGCGGGATGAAGACGTCCAGTTCGTCCGGGCTGATCCCGGCCGCGTCCAGCGCCTGCTGAGCGACCTTCGCCATCTCGAACACGGCCCAGCGGAACACCGCCTGGCCCTCCTGGGTGATCGCCGGGAACTTGATGTTCCCCGCGCTGTCCAGCGGAAGCCGGGAGACGTCGCCGGTGTGGAAGTCGTTCCACGGCACCGTCTGCTTGATGGTGTCGGCCTTGTCGCCCTCCGAGCCCCACACGGTCGGGCCGATGCCCGGCTCCTGCGCGGGACCGACGACGACCGCGCCGGCACCGTCACCGAACAGGAAGGCCGTCGAGCGGTCCTCCAGGTCGGTCAGGTCGCTCAGCCGCTCCACGCCGATGACCAGCGCGTACTCCGCCGAGCCGTCCACGATCATGCCCTTGGCCAGGGTGAGCCCGTAACCGAAGCCGGCGCAGCCCGCCGAGATGTCGAACGCGGCGGCCTTGTTCGTGCCCAGCTTGTCCGCGATCTCCGTGGCGATGGCCGGGGTCTGGCTGAAGTGCGAGACGGTGGAGACGACGACCGCGCCGATCTGCTCCGCGGCGATCCCCGCGTCCGCGATCGCCTTGCCGGCCGCCTCGATCGACATGGCGGCGACGGTCTCCTCGTCGTTCGCCCAGTGCCGGGTCTCGATGCCGGACCGGGAGCGGATCCACTCGTCGGAGGAGTCGATCTTCTCCAGGATGACCTCGTTGGGCACCACGCGGACGGGGCGGTAGCCGCCGACACCGAGAATGCGGGCGTGCGGGGCACCCTTGGCGGGCTTGATCTTCGACATGAGGCTCCTTGTCAGGCACCCGCCGCGTCGGCGGCAGGGGTCGCCGCCTCGGCGACGAGCTCACGGGCGGCGGCGAGGTCGTCGGGGGTCTTCAGCGCCAGCGTGCGCACGCCGGGCAGCGCGCGCTTGGCCAGACCGGTGAGGGTGCCGCCGGGGCACACCTCGAGGAGCGCGGTCGCGCCCAGTGCCTGGAAGGTCTCCATGCACAGGTCCCAGCGCACCGGGTTGGCCACCTGGCCGACCAGCCGCCGCAGCACCTCGGCACCGGTGTCGACCGTACGGCCGTCCTTGTTGGACACGTACGGGACGGCCGGGTCCGCCGGCGTCAGCGCGTCCGCGGCCTCGGCCAGCGTGTCCACCGCGGGAGCCATGTGGTGGGTGTGGAAGGCGCCCGCGACCTTCAGCGGGACCACCCGGCGCACCCCCTCCGGCTTGTCCCCGGCCAGCGCCTCCAACTGCTCCGACGTTCCGGCGGCGACGATCTGGCCCGCGCCGTTGACGTTGGCCGGGGTCAGCCCCAGCTTCTCCAGGTGCGGGATCGTGCTCTCCGGGTCGCCGCCGAGCAGCGCCGACATCCCGGTGGGGGTGACGGCCGCGGCCTCGGCCATGGCCAGACCCCGGGTGCGCACGAGCTTCAGGGCGGCGGTGTCGTCGAGGACGCCGGCGAGCACGGCCGCCGTGATCTCACCGACGCTGTGCCCCGCGACCGCGCCGGGCGCGAGGACGGCGACGTCGCCGAGGGCCGAGGCGGACAGCAGCCCGGCGGCCACCAGCAGCGGCTGCGCCACGGCGGTGTCACGGATCGCGTCCGCGTCGGCCTCGGTGCCGTAGTGGACGAGGTCGAGCCCGATGGCGTCCGACCAGGCGGCAACACGGTCGGCGGCACCGGGGAGTTCGAGCCAGGGGGTCAGGAAGCCGGGCGTCTGGGCGCCCTGGCCGGGAGCGACGAGTACGAGCACTCTCACACTCTCTCTTGTGGACGGGCACGGCCGCCCGTGGGGACAGGGACGAAGAACAGCAGGGGGATTTGTGGGTCCCCGACAAAAAGCCTAGATCTGGGGATCTCCATCGACCAGACGCCCCAGGATCAGCGCGATCCGCAAGGTGAAAGCGGAGCGTACATCAGAGGGTGACCAACCGGTGACGTCTGTCACACGTCGGAGCCGGTAGCGCACGGTGTTGGGGTGAACGAAGAGCATCCGGGCGGCGCCTTCGAGACTGGACGCCTGTTCCAGATAGACACTGAGCGTTTCCAGCAGCGCGGAGCCCGCCTGCTCCAGCGGTCTGTAGATCTCCTCCACCAACTGCTCGCGCGCGGAGGGGTCTCCGGCCATCGCGCGCTCGGGGAGCAGATCGTCGGCGAGCACCGGACGCGGGGCGTCCTGCCAGGCCGAGCACGCCTTCAGCCCGGCGGCGGCGGCCTGCGCGGACCGGGTCGCGGCCTGGAGGTCGGGCACGATCGGCCCGGCCACCACGGGACCCGCGGCGAACGGCCCGATCAGCGACTTGGCGACCTGCAGCGGGTCGTTGTTGCCCCCGGCGATCACCACCAGCCGGTCCCCGAGCACCCCGGTGAGCACCTGCACCTTGGCGTGCCGGGCGGCCCGCCGGATCGCCTCCACCGTCAGCTCCGAGTCCCCGTCGGGCGCGGTCCCGAGCACCACGCACACATGGTCGGGGGAGTTCCAGCCGAGGGCGGCGGCCCGGCTGACGGCGCCCTCGTCGGCCTCCCCGCTCAGCACGGCGTTGACGACGAGGGATTCGAGCCGGGCGTCCCAGGCGCCGCGCGCCTCCGCGGCCTGGGCGTAGACCTGGGCGGTGGCGAAGGCGATCTCGCGGGCGTAGACGAGCAACGCCTCCCGCAGAACGGATTCGTCACCGGGGGCCGCCACCTCGTCGATGGCGGACTCCATGACCTCGATGGTGGTCCGCACCATCTCCACGGTCTGCCGCAGCGTGATCGCCCGGGTCAGCTCCCGGGGCGCGGTGCCGAACACGTCGGTGGAGATCGCCTGCGGGGTCTCCGGGTGCCGGAACCACTCGGTGAACGCGGCGATACCGGCCTGCGCGACCAGCCCGATCCACGACCGGTTCTCGGCGGGCATCGCCCGGTACCAGGGCAGCGTCTCGTCCATCCGCGCGATCGCCTGCGCGGCGAGCCGCCCGGAGGACTTCTCCAGCCGCCGCAGCGTCGCGGCATGCGAAAGGTCGACGGAGGCGGAGGGTCCGGCGGGGCCGGCTTCTGGTTCGGGCACGGAACAAGACTGCCTCATCGGGACGGGTGCACGCGGCGCCGGGGTGGCGCCACCGCGCGGGAGCCGCCCCCGGAGCGGGCCCGGCCGCGCCCGGCCCGCACCCGCCGCCCCCGGCCGGGCTACCGTTGAACCGTGATGGACGTACGCCGTGCCGGCACCCGCTACCCCGGGGGAGACGCGTCCGCCGGGATCAGCAGCCGGCACGCCTTCTCCTTCGGCCCCCACTACGACCCCGGCAACCTCCGCTTCGGCCCGCTCATCGCCTGCAACGAGGAACGCCTCGCCCCCGGCGCCGGGTTCGACGAGCACCCGCACAGCCACACCGAGATCGTCACCTGGGTCGTCGAGGGCGAACTGACCCACCGCGACTCGGCGGGCCACGCCACCGTCATCCGCCCCGGGGACGTCCAGCACCTCAGCGCCGCCGCCGGAGTCCGCCACGTCGAACGCAACGACGGCGCCGTCCCCCTGACCTTCGTCCAGATGTGGCTGGCCCCCCGCACCCCCGGCGGCACCCCCTCCTACGAGGTGATCCCCGGCATCGCCGACTCCACCCCGTACGCCCTCCCGGCCGCCGGCGCGATGCTCCACGTCCGCCGCCTCGCCCCCGGCGCCCGCACGGCCCTGCCCGAGGCCCCCCACGTCTACGTCCACGTCGTACGCGGGGACGTCCGCCTGCGCGGCGCGCACCTGCACCCGGGCGACGCGGCCCGCCTCACCCGTGCCGGGGACCCCGGGATACCGGAGGACCCCATCCACCGGGAGACGGTGGCGGAGACGGCGGCGGAACTCCTGGTCTGGGAGATGGCGTGAAAGCGGCCGCAAAGATGCGCGTGTTGGCCGGATTCCCATGGCTGGGGATCGCCTGCGTCTCATGTTCTAAGACGCACCCTTGAGTCCCTTGTGTACGCGAGTGGCCTCGTGAATAGAATCGCAGCGTTATTGAGACCTGATGCCCGTCGTTGCCCCCTTTCCGGGGTGATCGAAGGAGTGGGTGTACGTGACGCAGCAAAGCATCGGAGACTTAGCGGCGAAAGCCGTCGGTACCGGTTCGGTGAGCGCCACTGAAGCCGAAAGGCAAGCAACAGGCCCTGCGGGAGTCGACAGACAGGAACTCGACCGGCAGGAAGTCGACCGGAGGGAAATCGATTCCCTCGATTCCCGCATCGTCCAGCTGATCCACGAACGTCACCACGTGTCCTCCCGCATCCAGCAGCGCCGCCGCCGCGAGGGCGGCCCGCGCACCGTGCTGAAGCGCGAGATGGTCGTCATCGACCGCTACCGCCAGGGCCTCGGTCCCGAGGGCACCGCGCTGGCGACCGCCATCCTGAGACTGTGTCGCGGGCCGGCCCCCGAGGCCCCCGGGGCCGCGAACGCCGAGCGCGGTGAGCCGGGCACGTGACAGAGGTGCACGCCGCGTCCCGCCGCTCGGCCCCTTCCCGCCGCCGCACCACCCACCCCGCCCCTGCCGCCCCGTTCCGCCTGGGGGACATCTCCTTCCTGAACTGTGCCCCGCTGCGCTGGGGACTGCGGCACGGCGGCGCCCGCGAACAGTTCGCCCTGGCCTCCGGACCGCCGGAATGGCTGGCCGAGGAACTCCTGGCGGGACGGCTCGACGCCGGCCCCGTCAGCCTCGTCCGCTATCTGCGGCACCCGGACGCCTGGGAACTGCTGCCCGGCGGCCTCGCCGTCGGCAGCGACGGCCCGGTGCGCTCCTGCCACCTCGTCTCCCGGGCCCCGCTCGGGGAACTCGACGGGGCCGTCGTCGCCCTGTCGCGGACCAGCCGGACCACGACGCTGCTGGCCCGCATCCTGCTCGAGGACGCCCTCGGCGTCCGGCCGGAGTACCGCCCGGCGCCGCAGCACCTCGACTCGATGCTGGCCACCGCGGACGCGGCGGTCCTGATAGGCGACGAGGCGCTGCGGCTGCACGCCCGGCCGCCGGCCGGGCTGCGCGTCCAGGACACCGGCGCGCTCTGGCGCGAATGGACCGGACTGCCCATGGTCTTCGCCGTCTGGGTGGTGCGCCGCGAGGTCGCGCGCGAGCGGCCCGAGCGGGTGCGGGCGATCTCCGCGGCCCTCGCCGAGGCGGCCGCGCTGGCCCGGGCGCACCCGGCGGCGGTGGCCCGTGCCGCGGCAGCCGAGTCCGCCCGGGGTTCGGGCGGCCCGCTGTCCGAGGACGTGCTCCTCGACTACTACCGCGTACTCGACTATTCCCTGGGCGCGCGGCAGCTCGCCGCCGTGCGCGAGTTCGCACACCGTGCCGCCGCCCGCGGCGAGGTCCCCCTCGCGGACCCGCCCCCACCCACCGCACCAGGAGGACATCCGTGATCCGCCACTACGTGCTGTTCAAGTTCAAGCCCGGTGTCTCCTGGGACGACCCGAGGGCCCAGGAGGCGGAGCGGACCGCCGCCAAGGTGGGCGGCGAGGTGCCGGAACTCAGGGAATGGACCGTCGGCCGCAACAAATCCACCCGGCCGATCGCATACGATTTCGTCGTCGTCGGCCTGCTGGACGACATGGACGCCGTGGAGCGCTATTTGGTGCATCCGTTCCACCAGCAGGCCATCAGCGCCTGGCGGGAGATCAGCGACTGGGTGATCGCGGATGTCGAGGAATGACCTCCGGGGTGACCATCGGGTGAACTTCCGGACGAACTTCCGGTCGGTCCCCCTGATTACCTCGACAATCGCTCCGCGTTACCCACGTGCGGCCTTTCCGTGAGATAAGTCCGCGTTTCGGTACATGTAACTGAGATCAAGGAATGGGGAACCCGTGGGGTACCAATTCGAGAAGTGTGCCATTGTCGTCGACAAGGACCTTCCCGCGGGACTGGCGATGAACACCGTGGCGGCGCTCGCCCTGTCCGTCGGCAAGTTCACCGACGGCATCGTCGGCGACGACGTCAAGGACGCCGACGGCCGGCTGCACACCGGGATCACCTCGATCCCGCTGCCCGTGCTCAAGGCGGACGCCGAGGAACTGCGCGGCGTGGCGCTGAGGGCGGTGGGCGCGAGCGACGTCTTCGTCGTCGACTTCACCTCGGTGGCACAGTCCTCGCGCTCGTACGAGGAGTACACGCGCCGCACCGCCGAGATCCCCACCGGTGAACTCCCCTACATCGGCATGGCGGTCTGCGGCAGCAGGAAGGCGGTGGACAAGATCACCGGAAGCCTGCCGCTGTACCGCTGACGCGGGGGCCCCGTCCGTCCCTCCGACGACCGGGGCCCGCCCCCCCGCCACCGCCCCTGACATCCCGCTGACACCCGCCACCGCCCGGACGGGGCCCGCCCCACCGCGCCCCGTCCGGGCCGGTGACCCCTGCCCGGACGCCGGCCCGAGGGCCCCTCCGGCCCGCCCGTGACCCCGCACCCTCACCACGACCGGCGCCGGCCGGGCCGGCCGGTACCCCCTGCCCGCGAACGGGCCGGCACCCGCTTTCGCGGGCCCCCGCGGCACCACCGCACACCCGCACGCGAACGATCACCGGAGGAAGGCATGTTCACAGTCTTCGACGACGAACTCGACCGCACCGCCCGCGAGATACGCGACCGCCACCGTTCCTTCGCGGCCGGCCGGTGGACGGGGCAGGACCTGGAGTCCCACCAGCTCGACGCGTTCCGCGCCACGCTGGAGTACGTCAAGAAGCACTCCGTCTTCTACGGCCGCCACCTGGCGGACGTGGACCCCGCGTCGATCACCTCGACGAGGCCCGAGCAGCTCGCCACCGTCCCGTTCACCACCAAGGACCACCTGCGGCAGGAGTTCGCCGACGTCCTGTCGCTGCCGATGCACAAGGCGTGGATCTTCTACGAGACCACCGGCACCACCGGCCGCAGCACGCCCTGCCCGCGCGACAACACCGACTCCCTGCACAACAACACGGCCCTGACCGTGTACTACGACACGATCTTCCGGCAGTACGGCGACGAGCAGATCATCGGCGTCTCCGGCCCGACCGAGCTGCACGCCTTCGGCGACACCTTCGGCGAGGTGTGCCGCAACCTCGGGCACGCCGTGGCCAAGATGTGGCCGCACTCCCCGATGGTCGGTTTCGACCGCGCCCTGGAGACCCTGCGCGAGCTGCGTGCCACCGGACTGTTCAGCACCCCCGGCATGGCCCTCACCCTCGCCAAGAAGGCCCGCGCCGCCGGCCTGGACCCGAGGCGCGACTTCCGCCTCGACGTCATCATGTGCACCGGTGAACTCGCCTCGCCCAGCCTGCTGGAGAACATCGGCGAGGTCTGGGGCGCCCGTGTGTACAACGCGCTGTACGCCTCCCAGGAGGCCTCCGTGATGGGGGCGGCAGGCCGCGACGGAGCCCTCTACACGGCCCCGCTGCTCAACCTGTACGAGGTCATCGACCCCGACACCGGGGCGGCCGTCGAGCCGGGGGCGGACGGCGTGCGCACCGGCGAGCTGGTCGTCACCTCCCTCTACCAGGGCAGCAAGCCCCTCGTGCGCTACCGCACCGGCGACCTGGTCCGGCTCACCCCGCCCGCCGAGGGCCGGGTGCTGCCCGCGCCCACCCTGGAAGTGCTCGGCCGCACCCGCGACACCCTGACCATCGGCGGCCGGAGCATCAGCGGCTACGACCTCGAGGAGCTGGTGCTCACCCACCCGCGCGGCTACCTGGACTACCAGGTCGTCATCGACGCCGTGGACGGCCGCGACGAGCTGACCCTGCGGCTGGAACTCCCCGAGGACCGAACCGGCCTGCGCCTCGACGAGGAGGAGATCGCCCGCGCCGTGGACGAGCGGCTCGGGGTGCCGCTGCGCTTCGAGTACGGCCCGCTCGGCAGCGTCACCACCACCGGCGCGATGGTCAGCTGGAAGGCCGCCCGGGTGGAGGACCGCCGGCCGGCGGCCCCCGACGAGGAGCGGGCGGCCGCGCTCGCCGTCGCCGGCGGGAGGGCCCAGTGACCGTCACCCAGGACGGCGTCCCGGCACGGGACACCAAGGCGCCGCAGGCCACACCGGCGGCGGGCTCGCCCGCCGTCTCCCCGCTCGCCTACCACGACGGCGAGTTCGTGCCCCTGGAGCGGGCCCTGCTGCCCGTGACCACCCAGGCCCTGCAGTACGGCACGGGCGTCTTCGAGGGCATCCGGGCCTACGCCCAGCGGGGCGGCGGTCTCGCGGTCTTCCGCGCCGAGGACCACTACCGGCGGCTGCTGCGCAGTTGCCGCACCCTGCGCATCGACCCCGGGCACACCGTCGAGGAGCTGTGCGCGCTCACGGCCGAACTGCTGCGGCGGATCGGCACGCAGGAGGACACCTACATCCGGCCGCTGGCCTACAAGCGGGCCCTGCTGCCCGGACAGAAGCCGGGCGTCGGCCTCACCGGCGTCTCCGACGCGCTGTCCGTGAACGCCTTCCGGATGGGCTCGTACACCGACCCGGCCGGCATCCGCTGCACCATCAGCTCCTGGCGCAGGCCCTCCTCCGACGCGCTGCCGGTGCGCGCCAAGGTCACCGGCGGCTACGTCAACAACGCGCTCGCCGTGGACGAGGCCCGCGCGGCCGGGTGCGAGGACGCCATCCTGCTCAACAGCCGAGGGCAGGTCGCCGAGGCCAGCACCTCCAACGTGTTCGCCGTCCTCCGCGGACGGCTGGTGACCCCGCCGGTCACCGCCGACCTGCTGGAGGGCATCACCCGCGACACCGCGGTGACGCTCGCGGCCGACCTGCTGGACACCCCGACCGACTTCCGCGACCTGGGCCGGGACGAACTCATGGGCGCCGACGAGGTCTTCCTGACCGGCACCGGCACCGAGATCGTCCCGGTCACCGAGATCGCCGGCCGCCCCGTCGGGGAGGGCGTGCCCGGCCCGCTCAGCACCGCCCTGCGAGGCGCCTACCAGGACGTGGTGCGCGGCGGGGAACCCCGCTACGCCCACTGGCTCCACCCCTTGAACGCCTGACCGGCCACCCCGGTCGCGCACGAAGCGGCACCGTACCCAGGGAGGATCGCATGACCACCGAGGCACCTGGCTGGATAGACACCGCACTCACCAACGGACCGGCCGTCACGTCCGTCGGCACGCTCGGGCCCACCGGCACCAGCAGCGAGCAGGCCGCGTTATACCTGTGGGCCCGGGGCGGGGACACCACCCCGGACATCCGGCTGTACGAGACCTACGAGCAGGCGGGGGAAGCCCTGCGCGAAGACGCCGTCAGCCATCTCGTGGTGGCCAACGCCTACGCGGGCGTGCACAGCTTCTACATGGACCCAGGGCTCCGCCTCGTCGGCGCCTTCCTCTTCGACACCCCGCACTACGGCCTCGCGGCCGCCCCGGGGCACACCGTTCCGCGGCGGCCGGTGGTGGCCACCCACCCGGCGCCGGTCGCCCTCGTCGGCGAACTCCTGCCCGAGGGATACACGGTGGAGGAGATCCGCTTCGCGAACTCCACCAGCGCCGCCGCCGACCAGGCCCGCCGCCGGGAGACGGACCTGGCCCTGACCACCCAGCCCGCGGCCAAGCTGCACGAACTGCGGTTCATCTCCCGGACGCGTCCGATCCGCATGCTGTGGTCGGTCTTCACCCGGGCCGATCCGGCGGCCTGACGCGTACCCGGCCGGGACGGGGCGGGCCGCCCTCCGCGCTCCCCGTCCCGGCCGTCCCCCGCACGTCCCCGCCGGCCGGGATTCCGCCCGCCGAGGTTCCGCCCGCCGGGATTCCGCCCGCCGGGATTCCGTACGCCGAGGAAGGAAGAGCCCCGCCATGCTTCTGATCGACCGCGCCACGGTGCGTCTGGTCTACCCCATGGAACGCGCCACCGAGGTCATGGCCGAGGCCATGCGCCGCTACAGCTCGGGCCTGGTCGACCAGCCGCTGCGCACCATCCTGCGACCGGAGCGCGACAGCGGGCTGCTCGGCACCATGCCGGGCTTCGTGGCCGGTGAGGAACTCAACGGCTACGGGCTCAAGGCCATGGTCCTCAAGCCGGAGAACCCGGCGCGCGGACTGGACCTGCACATCGGGGTCGTCATGGTCTTCGACCCGGAGACCGGCGCCCCGCTCGCCCTGATGGACGCGGGCGCCGTGACCGCCGTACGGACCGCCGCCGTCTCCGCGGTGGCCACCGACGCGCTGGCCCTGCCCGGGGCCGGCGACCTGGCGATCCTCGGCTCGGGGGTGCAGGCCCGCAGCCACCTGGAGGCCATGGCCGTGGTCCGCGAGCTGCGCCGGGTACGGGTGTGGAGCCGCACCCCGGCCCACGCCGAGAGCTACCGCGAATGGGCCGCGAAGGAGCCCGGCATCGAGGTGGAGGTCGTGGACACGCCCGCCGCCGCCCTGGCCGGGGCCGACCTCGTGTGCACCACGACCGCCGCAAGGGAGCCCCTCGTCGAGGCCGAGGCCCTCGCCCCGGGCGCCCATGTCAACGCCGCCGGCGCCTCCTTCGTCGACCACCGCGAGCTGTCGGCCGAGGCGGTGGCGCGGGCGGCGTTCTTCGTGGACAGCCGCCAGTCGGCGCTCGCGGAGTCCGGCGACCTGAAGGCACCCCTGGACGCCGGGATGGTCGGCCCCGAGCACATCCTGGCCGAGCTGGGAGAGGTGCTCCTCGGCCGCCATCCCGGCCGTCGCGAGGAGCGGGAGATCACCGTCTACAAGTCGCTCGGGCTCGGGGTGCAGGACATCATGTCCGGTTTCGCGATCGCCGAGGCGGCCGCCGCCCAGGGCCTCGGTCTCGCCTGGAACCAGGACTGAAGAGATCCGGAAGGAAGCAGACTCGTCATGAGCCCGACGACCACCGCGCACACCCCCACCGGCCCCGGCGCCGCCCCGGCGCCCCGGCCGGTCCTCGCCGGCATCCCGGCCTATGTGCCCAAGCCGCCGGCCCCGCCCGCCGAGGGCCCCTCCCACCGGCTGTTCCTCAACGAGAACCCCTACCCGCCGCTGCCCTCCGTGGCGGAGACCCTCGCCCGGGCGGCGACGGAGGCCCACCTCTACCCGACCATCCAGCCCGAGCGGCTCACCCACGCCCTCGCCCGGCGGCTGGACGTGCCGCCCGCCCACCTCGTCACCGGCCCCGGCTCGGTCGGCATCTACCAGCAGATCGGACAGGCCCTGCTGGAGCCGGGCGACGAGGTCGTCTACGCCTGGACCTCCTTCGAGGCGTATCCGATCGTGACGCGGATGGCGGGGGCCGTCCCGGTAGAGGTGCCGCTCGCCGGGGGCGTGCACGACCTGGACGCCATGGCGGCCGCCATCGGCCCCCGGACCAGGGCCGTCCTGCTCTGCGAGCCCAACAACCCCACCGGCACCGCCGTCGGCGCCGCCCGGCTGGAGCGCTTCCTCGACCGGGTGCCCGGCGACGTCCTGGTCGTGCTCGACGAGGCCTACTTCGAGTTCCACCGGTCTCCGGACGCCGCCGACGGCGTCGCGCTGTACCGCGAGCGGCCCAACCTCGTGACGCTGCGCACCTTCTCCAAGGCGTACGGGCTGGCCGGGATGCGCGTGGGGTACGCCGTCGCCCAGGCCCCGATCGCCGAGGCACTGCGCAAGTGCGCCGTGCCGTGCGGGGTGGGACGGCTCGCCGAGGAGGCGGCGCTCACCGCGCTGGAGGTGGAGGGCGAACTCCTTCAGCGGGTGGAGCGGATCGTCGCGGAGCGGGAGCGCACCCGCGAGGCGCTGCTCGGACTGGGCTGGGAGGTGCTGCCCAGCGAGACCAACTTCCTGTGGCTGCCGGCCGGTCGGGACGCGGAGCGGGTGGCGGCCGGGTGGGAGCGGCGCGGCCTGCTGGTGCGGGCCTTCCCGGACGAGGGCCTGCGGGTGACCGTGGGCACCCCGGAGGCGAACGACCTGCTGCTCACGGCGGCCAAGGAGACGGTGCCGCCGGCCCGGTGACCGCGGCCCGCTCCCGGGCCGGCCGTCTCAGGCCGGCCCGACGACCTTCTTGCGCATGTGCCCGTAGACCACCGAGGTGCGCACGTCGGCCAGTTCCGGACGCTTGGTCAGCTTGTCCAGGACCACCGCGTGCAGATGGTCGGTGTCGCGCACGGCGACGTGGATCAGGAAGTCGTCGTTGCCGGTGAGCACGAAGAGCGAGATCACCTCGGGCATCCCCTCCAGGAAGGTCTGGAACGCCTCGATCACCGCGCGCGTCGGAGGGCGGACCCGGACCGCGATCACGGCCTGCAGCCCGCGGCCGATCGCGGCGAGGTCCGCCTCCGCGTGGAACCCGGTCAGGATGCCGCGCTCGCGCAGCGACCGGATCCGCTCCAGACAGGTCGAGGGGGCGATGCCGAGGGCCTGGGCCATGTCCCGGTTGGTGCGCCGACCGTCCTCCTGCAGCATCCGCACCAGTGCCGAATCTAGTTCGTCCATGCACGCCTCACTCTGCCCGGTACCGAAGATAATTCGGAGTGTAGCCGAGCATCACGATTACCTTGTTAGCCTTTTCGGGTATCGACTGATGTTCATTCGGGCGGACCCTGGATGAGGGTGGCGTGCGTGACGGCGGGGAAGAGGGGCGACTTCGGATGCGTGAGCGAGGTGGCGGCGTCGGGGCGGTGTCCGCGGTGGTGGCGGCCGCGCTGTTCTGGAGCAGTTCGTACGCGGTGACCAAACGGGCGCTGGACGACATCGGCCCGCTGACCATAGGCGCGCTGCGCTTCTCCCTGGCCGCGTTACTCCTGGGCCTGGTGATACGGATGAACCGCAAGCGCCCGGCCCGGCCCGACACCCGTCAGCGACGGCAGCTCTACGTCAGCGGATTCCTCGGCATCACCGTCTACTTCATCCTGGAGAACGTCGGCGTCGACATGTCCACGGCGTCCGACGCCTCGCTCATCGTGGCCACCTACCCACTGATGACGATGCTGCTCGAACTGGTCGCCCTGCGCGCCCGGATGCCGTGGACGCGGGTGACGGGCGTGCTGCTGGCCACGGTCGGCGCCGTCCTCGTGGTCCGCAGCGGCGCCGAGACCGGCGGCGACTCACGCTGGGTGGGCGACATCCTGCTGCTGCTCGGCGGACTGGCCTGGGCCGGCTACAACGTGCTCGGCAAGCGGGCGAGCGCCGGCCAGAACGCGATGAGCGTCACCTACTACCAGACCCTGGCCGGAGCGGCCGGCTTCCTCCTCGCCTCCCTGCTGGAGGCGGGCGACTGGCGGGTGCCGGACGCGACCGCCTCCGCGCTCGTCGTCTACCTGGCCGTGGCCTGCTCGGTCGGCGGCTTCCTGCTCTACAACTACGGCCTGCGCAGGATGGCCTCGAGCGTCGCCGTCAACATCCTGAACCTGGTCCCGGTCTTCGGCGTCGCCGGCGCGGTGATCATCAACGATGAGTCGATCCGCCTGGTCCAGGCGGCGGGCGGCGTCGTCATCATCCTCGGGGTCGCCCTGGGCATGCTGGAACGCGGCCACCGCACCCCGCCGGGTCCGGAACCCCTCGCCGCGCCCTCGTCCCCGGTGGCGTCCCCGGAGCCCGCCGCGGCACCGGCGCCGCCCGCCCACGCGACCGCGGCACCGGGGGACCGGCGGCCCGCCGACGGCGCCGAGTAGCCCGCGGCCGGCTCCAGGCCGAGCATCTCGGACGGATCGGACGGATCGAGTCCGCGAAGAGCGCGCGCCCGGCAGGGTGAAGAAGAGGACGGCATCGAGAGGCTCCTCCCGTCGCCCCGGCGGGAGCTCCCGAGTCAGCCTGCTGGGTCGCGTGTCGCCTCGGGTGTCTGCGGCCGGGAGGCGGGCGCGCCGGTCCAGCCGGCGAGGAGGGACAAGGCCTCGGCGGTGGGGGAGGCGGGTTCGGGGGTCAGGACGATCAGGGACTGGTCGGGGTCGCCTTCGACCGCCAGGCCGATGTAGTCGAGGGTGATGTCACCGACGAGCGGGTGGTGGAGGCATTTGCTCCCCGTGGTCTGGACGAGGACGTCATGGTGTGCCCAAAGGCGGCGGAAGGTGTCGCTGAGGACGGACAACTCCCCTATGAGTCCAGGGAGTTGCGCGTCGTCAGGGTGGCGCCCGGCGTAGCGCTGGAGCGTGGCCACACACTCGGCGGCGGCCGTGTCCCAGGCGTCGCCGCAGAGCCTGCGGGCGTCGTCGTCGAGGAAGACGTACCGGGCGAAGTTGCGCCGGCGGTGGGGAAGGGCCTGGAAGTCGGTGTAGAGGGCGTGGGCGAGCCGGTTGCCCGCCAGCACGTCGGTGCGCCTGCCCATGACGAGTGCGGGGACACCGAGGGCGTCCAGGGTCCGGTACAAGGCCGGCTGGACCCTCTGCGGGGCGAGGGAGCGCTTGCGGCGGGGGTGGGCCCCGCCCGTGGCGGGGCGGGTGAGGTCGAAGAGGTGGGCGCGTTCGGTGGCGTCGAGCCGCAGTGCGCGGGCGACGGCGTCCAGGACGCTCTCGGAGACGCCCCGGGTGCGGCCGCGCTCCAGGCGGACGTAGTAGTCGACGCTCACCCCGGCGAGCTGGGCCACCTCCTCGCGGCGCAGGCCCGGCACCCGGCGGGCGCCGCCGTGCGGGGTGAGGCCGGCTTGTTCGGGGGTGATCCGGGCCCGGCGGGTGCGCAGGAACTCGCGGATCGCGCTGCTGCGGTCCATGGGTCCACGGTACGGCCGTACCGGGCAGGTCAGGGAAGTGAAAGGGGCACTGGCGGACCCCCGGAAGAGGGGTGCCCTTCACGGCGCCCCGAAGCGGCCCCTGCGGATGGTTCTCTGGATCGCAGGCCGTCCGAGGCCCTTCGAACCCACCCAGGGAGCACCCCCATGCGGAACGTCACCTTTCCCACCGACGACCAGCGGATGCTGACCGGCCACCTCCACCTGCCCGAGAACTTCGAGGCGAACGGCAGCCACCCCGCGATCGTGGTCGCCCACCCGGGCGGTGGCGTCAAGGAGCAGACGGCGGGCCTGTACGCGCGCCGACTGGCCGAGCAGGGCTACGTGACCCTCGCGGCCGATGCCTCCTACCAGGGTGAGAGCGGCGGCGCGCCGCACTACCTGGAGGACCCCTACGCCCGTGTCGAGGACGTCCGTGCGGCCGTGGACCACCTGCAGTCGCTCGACTTCGTCGACGCCGAGCGCATCGGTGCCCTGGGCATCTGCGCGGGCGGCGGCTACACGGTCAACGCCACCATGACCGACCGCCGCATCAAGGCGGTCGCCACCGTCGTCGCCATGAACATCGGTACGGGCCTCCGCCGCGACTACTACGGCGACAAGCCCGACTCCGCCGCCGGAGCCGTCCTCGACGGGGCCGCCAAGCAGCGCACCGCCGAGGCCCAGGGCGCCGAGCCCGCCATGATCCCGTACGTGCCGGAGATCGACGAGAACACCAACCACGACATGCGCGAGGCCTACGACTACTACCTCACGCCCCGCGCCCAGCACCCGAACAGCGAGAACCAGTTCCTCTTCACCCGGAGCTTCTCCAAGATCGCCGCGTTCGACGCCTTCCACCTCGTCGAGGACCTGCTCGCCCAGCCGGTCCTCGTCGTGGCCGGCAGCGAGGCGGGGACGCTGTGGCACTCCACGGAGCTGTTCAGCCGGGCGCGCGGCCCCAAGAAGCTCGTGGTCGTCGACGGCGGCAGGCACATCGACTTCTACGACGTGCCCCGGTACGTCGACCGGGCCGTCGCCGAGGCCGTCCTGTTCTTCGGCGAGAACCTCGCCCGGTAGGCAGACCGGGGCAGGTGGTCGCCCGCTGCGGTCGGCGGCCACCGGTGGTGACGAGGGCACTCACCCGCCCTGACCGGTGGCCCGCGGCGCGGGCCGCCCCCACGGCCGCGCTCCTGGCGGTGGCCGTGAGGACGCTGCCCCGCCCGGTTACCGCAGCCCGTCGACGAACGCCTGCCAGGCGCCGGCGCCGACGGTGACGACGGGGCCGGAGGGGTCCTTGCTGTCGCGAACGGGGACGGCGCCGGTGGGGCAGGTGGGGGCGACCTCGACGCAGTCACCGCCGGTGTTTCCGCTGTAGCTGGACTTACGCCACTGGGTGTTCCTCGGGCTGGGAGCGGTCTCCAAAGCGGTCCTCCATCAGGCGGGCGATCAGTTCCGCCGAGTCCTCCACGGAGAGGGCAGCGGCCTGTACGCGAGCGTAACGGAGCGCGGCTTCTTTGACGGTTTCGGAGTTGGCCGTCATGTGACCGGAGATGACGTCCTCTGTGTAGACCACATCCGGGTCGTCTTCGAAGCGAAGGAAATTGAACGAGCCGGCGAGACTGGCGTGTTCACCGGCCTTGTTCGGCAGCACCTGTACATGCAGCCATCGATGACTGGTGAACTCCAACAGGTGGGCCAGTTGGCGTCGCATGACACCGGTGCCGCCGATCGGCCGGTGCAGCACCGCCTCATCCAGGACCACCCAGACCAGCGGCGGCTGTTCCCGCTCAAGGATGCGCTGGCGTTCCATCCGGGCGGTCACCAGGCTCTCCAGGTCATCCGGCGCTCCGGTGGCGAGCACCGCCCGCGCGTACTCCTCGGTCTGCAACAGCCCGTAGACCAGCTGCGCCTGATACGTCGAGATGTACGCCGCCTTCGCCTCCATCTCCGCGTACGGCTGGAACCACGTGGGGAGTTGGCTGCGCAGCACCAGGCCGATCAGGCGGGAGAACAGGCCGTCCGTGCCGAGGGCCACGTCCACGCGTTCGGAGAAGTCGCGGGTCGGGACCTTCTTCGTGGTCTCGATCTGGCCGATCAGTGAGCCCGTGCAGAAGATGATCTCGCCGAGCTGCCCTTGCTTGAGGCCGTGCGCCTCGCGCTGGCGGCGTAGTTCCCAGCCGTAGTAGTCGAGCGGGGAAGCGGTGGGGTCGAGTGACTGGATGTTGACCACGGCGGCACCTCACTTCAACGCCCGGCGGCGTTCGTTTCTTTCCGTGGTCGAGCGTATGCGTAGCGTCGCAGGATTGTGGCGTGAATCACGTAACTGGTCCGCGAGTGGCGGACATCCCCGGTGAGTACCACGCCGAGTTCGCCATGGGGGAGCACTCGGCCCGGCATCTGCGCCGCATCCTGCGGCTGTACCTCGTGGGTTCCGGGTTGGCCGACGTGACCGACGCCGCCGAGCTGGCGCTCACCGAGCTGGTCGCCAACGTCGTACGGCACGTGCCCGGTCGCCGCTGTCGTCTCTGCTTCCTGCTCCAGCCCGGCGGAGTGCGGGTGGAGGTCGCGGACGACTGCCCCGAGCCGCCCACGCCGGCCGTCGGTGGAGGGCTCGGCGAGGGCGGGCGGGGGCTGGTGATCGTGGACGCGGTCACCGACCGGTGGGGCGTCACCGTCCGCCCCGACGGGCGAGGTAAAACCGTGTGGTTCGAGTGTCTGCTCGGTACGTCGGACGACGAACCTACGGCGAGGGCGGGACACTGACGTGAGGCCCCCTCGCGCGATGTTCGCGCTCGGCGGCGGTGAGCAGTTCGCCGGCGCCGTAGACCGCCTGAGTTCCGTCGCAAGCGACTCCCACTGCGCGACACGACCAGCGGCATGGGCTCGTCCGCCAGTAACTCCGTGAGCTCGTCCTCGGTGGAGCCGTCGGTCGAGGGGCGGAGTGGACAGCATCGCCGCGATACGAGCTCCCTCGTTGCTCCTCCGGCGCCAGGTCGGGTAAGGGTGTGCGACCCTGGGGGCAGAGCCCCCACCGGCTCCTGGACGAGACGCGCCGTACCCAGTCAGGACAAGACGACGCCGGAGGGTGTGGTCGTCGTGGCATGGGTCGTGCTCGTGGTGTCCGGGGTGCTGGAGGCGGTGTGGGCCACCGCGCTGGACAAGTCGCAGGGGCTCAGCCGACTGGTGCCGAGCCTCGTGTTCTTCGCCGGGCTCGGGCTGAGCATGACGGGACTCGCCTACGCCCTGCGGACCGTGCCCGTGGGCACCGGGTACGCGGTCTGGGTGGGGATCGGGGCGGTGCTCACCGCGGGCTACGCGATGGTCTTCGGCGGTGAGTCCGCCACCCCGGTCAAACTGCTGCTCCTGGCCGGCATCGTGGGATGCGTGGCGGGGTTGAAGATCCTCCACTGACGGACCCCGGGCGGGGTCAGCCGCGCAGTTCGGTGAGCACCGCCTCCGTGAACGGGGGCCACGCCTCGACGGCCCACGGCCCGAAGGCGCGGTCGCTCAGGGCCACGCAGGCCGCGCCCGCCGCCGGGTCGACCCACAGGAACGTGCCGGACTGACCGAAGTGGCCGAAGGTGCGGGGCGAGGAGGAGGCGCCCGTCCAGTGCGGGGACTTGCCGTCGCGGATCTCGAAGCCCAGGCCCCAGTCGTTGGGGTTCTGATGGCCGTAGCCCGGCAGGACGCCCTTCGTGCCGGGGTACTGGACGGTCGTCGCCTCCGCCACCGTGCGCGGGTCGAGGAGACGGGGGGACTGCAGCTCCGCCGCGAAGCGGGTGAGATCGGCGACGGTGGAGACGCCGTCCTTGGCGGGGGAGCCGGCCAGTGTCGTCGAGGTCATGCCCAGCGGTTCGAGCACCGCCTGGCGCGCGTACTCGGCGAACGGCATGTCCGCCGCCTTCGCCACGTGGTCGCCCAGCGCCTCGAAGCCCGCGTTGGAGTAGAGCCGGCGCTCCCCGGGCGCGGAGGTCGTCCGGGGCTCGTCGAAGGCCAGGCCGGAGGTGTGGGCGAGCAGGTGGCGGACGGTCGCCCCGGGCGGCCCGGCGGGTTCGTCCAGCTCGATCCCGCCCTCCTCGTAGGCGACGAGCACCGCGTACGCCGCGAGCGGCTTGGTCACCGAGGCCAGCGGGAAACGGTGGCCGACCGGGCCGTGCGTGCCGAGCACGGTGCCGTCCGCGCGGACGACGGCCGCCGCGGCCGTCGGCACCGGCCAGGTGTCGATCAGCGTCAGGCTGCGCAAGGAGCTGTGCGGAGAGCTGTGCGAAGACATGCGTACGAGGTTATGCGGAACGTCCACCCGGGCGTTCCTCAGGGGCCGCCCCCCGGAGAGGAGGGGGTTCGCCCGGAGCGATGCCTCAGAGGTGCAGACGCATGCTCGGGTCCGGCTTGCGGACGAAGCCGAGGGAGGCGTAGAGCGGCTCGGCCGCCGCCGAGGCGTTCAGGTCGACCTGCGCGGCGCCCGTCTCCCGGAACCAGTCCAGCAGCGCCTCCATGCACGCCCGCGCGTAGCCGCGCCGGCGCACGGCGGGGTCGGTGGCCACGCTGAAGACGTGCCCGACCCGGCCGTGCGGATTGCCCGCCCTGCCGATCCGGTACTCCATCGTCCCGGCGGCGAGGGCGGCCAGCGTCCCCGGCCGCTCGGGCACGGGATGGTCCACGACGAACGCGGCGAAGCCCTCGCCGGGGGCGGCCAGCCGGGCGCGCAGTGTCGGCAGGGACTCCGCGTGCCAGTCGGCGGGCGGCTTCCCGGGGCCGGCGGGGCCCGCGGGGAAGACGGAGTCGAGCATGATCTGACGCAGGCGCAGCACTTCCTCCGCGTCCTCAGGTTCGGCACGGCGTACGAGGCTCATGGGCCGCACGGTAGTGGGGCGGGTGGGAGCGCGTCGCCGGATTTTCCGCGCCGTTCCGCCACGGCCCGCGTGGGTGACTTGCCTGGAGCGCACTCCAACGTTCTAGCGTGGGCGTCATGACGGTGACGCAGACCACGCGTGTTACCCGCCCCGGCGGTCCCGCGGCCGACAGCCGTGCCGCGGCGCCCCCTCCGCACCGGCGGCCCGACGGGCAGGACCAGTACACGATCAGCGAGGTCGCCGCCGTCACCGGCCTCTCGGCGCACACCCTGCGCTGGTACGAGCGGATCGGGCTGATGCCCCACGTGGACCGGTCCCACACCGGGCAGCGGCGGTACAGCAACAAGGACCTGGAATGGCTCGGGTTCGTCGGCAAGCTCCGGCTCACCGGGATGCCGGTGGCCGACATGGTGCGGTACGCCGAACTGGTGCGCGAGGGGGCGCACACCTACGGGGAGCGGTACGCGCTGCTGGAGTCGAGGCGGCGGGACGTGCTGGCGCGCGTCGACGAACTGCGGGACGCCCTCGCCGTCCTCGACCACAAGCTGGCGTTCTACGGGGAGCGGAACGGAAGCGGGCAGGGGCTCCCGCTCCCCGCGGCCACGCCGTGCGCCTCCCCTACAGCTCCGCCAGCAGTTGCGCCTTCTTCGCCGAGAACTCCTCGTCCGTGACGAGGCCCGCCTCGTGGAGTTCGCCCAGGTGGCGGATGCGGTCGGCGATGTCCGCCGGATCGCGGCGGGCGGCGCCCGCCAGGACCGGCTCCGGCGCCGGACCGGCCTTGCGGACCGCCGCCAGCACCGCCGCCGCGAAGGGCAGCGACTCGTGCACCGGGCCGTAGCCCAGGCCGAAGACGACGGCCGCCGGGTCCTGGTCCGGCTGGGCGGCCGACTGTCCGGCCTCGCCGCGCGGCAGCAGCCGCAGATGGCCCTCCAGGATCTCCGGGGAGCGCCATTCCACCCCGCTCAGCGAGCCCACCGGATAGCGCTGGTCGCCCGCCTTCCACTTCGCGGAGGAGGCGCCCGTCCAGGACCAGCGGAAGGACACGGTCGTGCCGTCGAAGGAGGCCTTCCCGTCGTACGCCTTGAAGTGCCGGGGGCCCTCCGGCGGTGCCACGAGGTACTCCTCGGCCGGTGCCGCCCGCTGCCCGGGGTCGTCCGGGAGCAGGGCCCGTATCTCCTCCGCGTAGTACTCGGCGAGCGTCTCGCGCTCGGCGGGGAGCACCAGGCGGTAGGGGTCGCACCCCTCCTTGAGCTGGCCCGCGGCCGCGTCCATCAGTGGATCGGCGCCGGGCCTGGGCTCCACGCTCAGCACCACGGTGCCGCGCCGGCCCGGTGTCAGTGTCACCCCCGCGATCGCTTCCACGGGGACCTCGCGCGTGCCGAGCGCCTGGAACAGCTTCGGCGTACGAATCCCCCGTTCGAAGCGGATGCGCACGGATTCGGACTCGAATTCCCAAGCGGCGTGAAATCCGGTCAGTACGTCACCCATGCGGCTCATCGTATGCGGCATGCGTCCCTCCGTCGCCTCCCCGGGCAGACCGCAATTCCTGCTTCTCTACGCGCGTCCGGCCGTCGTCGCACCGGACAAATCCGCCCGGCATCCGTCGTTGTCGTGGGCGCACGCCACCGTGTCGTACGCCCCTACGCCGATGCCCGCGAAGTTCCGCAGGCTGTCGGTGCCCGGCACGAAGTACCCGGCGTGTCCCCGCGCGCCCCGTGCCGAGAGCACCCGGGCGCCGAAGCCGCCGGAGACCGGGTCGGCGCCGTGACCGAAGCCGCCGAACTCCAGGTTCGGCACGTCCTGGATCCAGTCGTCGGCGTCCCGCATCGCCCAGACGCGGGCCGAGGTGCCCAGCTTCGCGGCGCTCCCGGCACGCATGCCGGGGCTGCCGGCCACCGCGAGGTCGGAGACCCGCGCGGGCAGGTGGGGGGCGGCCACCCCGCACACCACCGAGCCGTAGCTGTGGCAGTACAGCGCGACGGGCGCGTTCCCGGGCAGCGCCCGCAGCAGGGCGGTGAGCCGGAGTGAGCCGGCCGCCGCGCGCATCGCCGTGGCCGCCTCGATGCCGAGGCCGGCGGGCGCGGTGTAGTCGGCCCAGGCGATGACCGCCGTCCGCGTCCGGCTGTCCGCCGCCCGTTCCGCCGAGTACAGCGCCTTCGCCATGCCGACGGGGGCGGAGTAGGCGCGGTCGTCCTCGCGCTGGAAGGTGAGCAGGTCGGTGTCGACGCCGGGCACGACGAGCGAGATCCGGTCGGCGCGGCGCAGGTCGCCGAAGACCTCGGCGATCCGGCCCGAGCCCGCGGGGTCGAAGGCGAGGATCTGCCGGCCGGGGCGCAGCAGCTCGTCGAAGCGGTGCATGAGCCGGCGCGCCTCCTGATGGCCCACGGCCGAGAGCCGGACGTCGTGCGTCCGTCTCTTCTCCAGCGCGCGCTGCCGGGTGAGCGCGATCCGGTTCGCCGCGTAGCGCAGGTCGACCGGCGCCCCGTTCATGTTGCCCACGGCGAGCGGATAGCGGTGGACGAGTCCGGAGCGCTGGCGGGCGTCGAGGGAGGCGAAGAACCGGGCGAGCCGGGCGGGCGCCGCGTCGTGCTCGGGCAGCCGGTGGCCGGCGAGATGGCCGTGCTCCCAGGCGGAGCGCGAGGACTGCAGTGCCGTGGTGCCCCGGTGGCCGCGCACGGCGGTCCAGCCGGTGGTCGCCAGCATCACGAACACCACGGCCAGCGCGAGGGTCGCACGCCAGACGTTGAGTTGGGGGGAGGTGTCGAAGGAAGTCACTGGGAGGACACACTAGGAGAACGGGACGGTCTCGCGTCGACCGAGTGACGCGTCTCACGTTTCCTGTCGGGAAACTGTGGCATACACGCGTTCGGTGACCGCGTATCAGCTCCCGTGCGGTCCGGCGGTGGCCCCCCGCGGGGGTGGCGCCGCCGCCCGTCACCAACCGCGGGCGAGGGCCGGGGCGATCGCGTCCAGGTGCCGGGTGGTGAGGTCCCGCATCGCGGCCACGGTGAGGTCGCCTCCGGCGGACCAGGTCCGTTCGGTGACGCGCATCACACCGCCGAAGAGTCCGACCGCGACCCGGGGGCGGGGGTCGGTCTCCGGGTCGACGCCCTCGCGGGCGGCGAGGATGCGGGCGATCTTCTCCTCCCACTCGATCGACCGGCGCAGGTGGATGGCGAGCAGGGCCGGGGTCTCCCAGATCAACTGGTAGGTCCGCAGGTGCAGTTCCACGGGCACGAGCTGCTCGATCGAGGCCCCGATGCGGTCCCAGCAGGACATCACCGCCTGCCGCATCACCTCCACGGGGGCCTCCTCGGCCGGACGCCGGGCGATCTCCGTGACGTACTGCGACTCGACCATCTCCTGGACGAAGAAGACGATGTCCTCCTTGCCCGCGAAGTAGCGGAAGAAGGTCCGCTGGGAGACGTCGACCGCCTCGGCGATCTCGTCCACGGTCGTCCGCTCGTACCCCCGGGTGGTGAACAGCTCCAGCCCCCGGCGCAGCAGCGCGTCCCGTGTGCGCTGCTTCTTCCGTTCGCGCAGCCCGGGTCGGGTAGCCGTGTCCATGGCGGTCGTCGTCCTTTCCTCGCCCCCCGGAACCAGGGTATCCGGCACTGCTTTGTCAGTGACCGGCATCTCAAAAGGTTTGTCGTTTGTCAGTAGCTGTCACTAGTCTGGCCGCCATGACCAGTCAGTCCACCGTCGACGCGAAGGGGCCCGGCGACAACGGCCCGGACTCGCCGTCCGACTCCGCTCCCGCCACCACCGGCCTGCGCGGCCACCCGTGGCTCACCCTGATATCCGTCGCGATCGGCGTGATGATGGTCGCCCTCGACGGCACCATCGTGGCCATCGCCAATCCCGCGATCGCCAAGGACCTCGACGCCAGCCTGGCCGACGTCCAGTGGATCACCAACGCCTACTTCCTCGCCCTGGCGGTCTCCCTGATCACCGCCGGCAAGCTCGGCGACCGGTTCGGGCACCGGCAGACGTTCCTGATCGGCGTGGTCGGCTTCGCCGCCGCCTCGGGCGCGATCGGGCTGTCCGACAGCATCGCCTTCGTCATCGTCTTCCGCGTCCTGCAGGGCCTGTTCGGCGCGCTGCTGATGCCGGCCGCGCTGGGCCTGCTGCGCGCCACCTTCCCGGCCGAGAAGCTCAACATGGCCATCGGCATCTGGGGCATGGTCATCGGCGCCTCCACCGCGGGCGGCCCGATCCTCGGCGGTGTGCTCGTCGAGCACGTGAGCTGGCAGTCGGTCTTCTTCATCAACGTGCCGGTCGGCGCCGTCGCGCTCGTCCTCGGCCTGCTGATCCTCACCGACCACCGCGCGAAGAACGCGCCGCGCTCCTTCGACGTCCTCGGCATCGTGCTGCTCTCCGCCGCGATGTTCTGCCTGGTCTGGGCGCTCATCAAGGCCCCGGCCTGGGGCTGGGGCGACGGCATGACCTGGACGTTCATCGCCGTCTCGGTGGTCGGCTTCGCCGTGTTCGCCTTCTGGGAGACCAAGGTCTCCGAGCCGCTGATCCCGCTGGCGATGTTCCGTTCGGTGCCGCTGTCGGCGGGTGTGGTGCTGATGGTCCTCATGGCCATCGCGTTCCTCGGCGGCCTGTTCTTCGTCACCTTCTACCTGCAGAACGTGCACGGGATGAGCCCGGTGGACGCCGGCCTGCACCTGCTGCCGCTCACCGGCATGATGATCGTCGGCTCGCCGCTGGCCGGCGTGATGATCACCAAGGTCGGTCCGCGCATCCCGCTGGCCGGCGGCATGGTGTGCACCGCGGTCGCCATGTTCGGCATGTCGCGGCTCGACGAGGGCAGCGGCAGCGGCGTCATGTCGCTGTGGTTCGCGCTGCTCGGCCTCGGGCTCGCGCCGGTCATGGTCGGCGCCACCGAGGTCATCGTCGGCAACGCCCCGCTGGAGCTGTCCGGTGTGGCCGGCGGACTCCAGCAGGCCGCGATGCAGATCGGCGGCAGCCTCGGCACGGCCGTCCTGGGGGCCGTGATGGCCTCCAAGGTCGACAACACCTTCGCCGACAACTGGGCCGAGGCCGAGTTGCCGCCGCTCACGCCCGAGCAGCTCGACCAGGCCTCCGGGGCCGTGCAGCAGGGCATCGCGCCCGTGCAGCCGGGCACCCCGGCCGGCGTCACCGCGAGGATCACCGAGGTCGCGCACGACACGTTCATCTCCGGCATGAGCCTGGCCTGCCTGGTCGCCGCCGGTGTCGCGGCGGTCGCGGTGCTGGTCGCCCTGCTCACCAAGCGGGGGGACAACGCGGAGGCGGGCGCGGGAGCGGCGCACATCTGACGTGAGGTCACGGCGGCCGGTCGGGAGGGTGCGACCGGCCGCCGCGGCATGCGGTTCGCCCGTCCGGGTGAGGAGGGCGAGGTTTCCTTCCCGGCACGGCACACCGCAGGTCACAGTGGGTCACGTCCTCCGTACGGCCTATGCGCGGCCGGTGGAACGGGGGCGCACGGCGGCTCTTCCGGGGCCCGTGCCGCGCGGTCGGAGGGGGACCGCGCGGCACGGGCCCCCGGAATCCGCGGTGCGGTGGAGGATTGTGCGCCGAATCGGGGGTACCCGCATGTCAGGCCCGAACTGACCGACAAGTTCTGGGAGTTGATATGGCGGGCTTCGGAAACGGTTCGCGCGCACACCCCCGCTCACGAGGCCGGATGGGGTCCCGCTGGGGGTCCCCCCTGTTCGAGCGAAGCCGAGAACTTGGGGGAGGGCCGGACCGCGCGACCCTCGGGATCGTCGGACTGGTCTGCGCGATCGCCGGATTCTTCGTGCTGGGCATCGTGCTCGGCCCGGTGGCGGTGATCTGCGGCTGGCTCGGCATGGGGCGCAGCTGGGCGGGCTCCCGTCCGGTGCCGGCGCTCGTCGCCCTGGTACTGGGCGCCATTGACACGCTTCTCGCGCTCGTATGGGTCGCGGGAGCGGCGGGACCGGGGGGCGGGCTGTTCTGACCCCCGGGCGAGAGGGAAAGAGGGCCCCCGGCGACGGCGCGCCGGGGGCCCTGCCCTGTGCCCAGGGCGCTCACCCCACCGGCCTGGCGTCCTCCTCGTCCCGCCGTTGCGCCGGTGCCACCGGGCCGGCGGACTCCCGCGGCCCGTCCGGGAGCAGACACTCGATCAGGTAGTCCCCGGTGCCGTCCTCGCGGGTGACCCCGTGGGTCTCGCTGCCGAAGCCGGGGAAGCGGCGGTCGAAGGCCTCCAGCGCGCCCAGGTAGCGCAGCAGGGGGCCGTCCTGCGTCCCGACGCCCTCGCCCGGCATGAGGACCGGGATGCCGGGCGGAGTGACTGTGACCATCGCCGCGGCCACCCTGCCGGAGGCGTCCCGCAGCCTGATCCGTTCCGTGCCGCCCCGCACGAGGCGCTGGTAGCAGTGCTGGGGCGGGGCGACCTGCTCGGGGAGCCGGTGGAAGGCCGCGTCCAGCAGGTCGACCAGACGTGCCTCGCGCAGATGCTCGTGCATCTCCCGGCACAGGTCCCGAAGACCGAGCCCCGCGTACCGCGCGGGGTTCCCGGCGACCAGCGCGGGAAGCACCCGGTCCAGCGGCGCGCCCTCGTCGTACAGCTGCTTGAAGTCCATCAGCGCGTCCAGCAGCGTGCCCCACTTGCCCTTGGTGATGCCCATGGAGAACAGCACCAGCGTGGTGTAGCTGTCGGTCTTCTCCACGACGATGCCGCGGGTGGCCAGATAGGCGGTGAGCACCCGCGCCGGGACGCCCCACTCGGACACGGCGCCCCTCGCGTCGAGCCCCGGGCAGGTCAGGGTGACCTTGATCGGGTCGAGCATGCAGTAACCGTCCGTCAGTCCGGGGAAGCCGTGCCAGTCCGCGCCGGGCGCCAGGTGCCAGCAGGAGGGCTCGGTCGTCAGCAGCTCCGCGGGGGCCTCGTCGAAGGGCAGGAGTGCCCCGCTCACCGGATCGGTCACCTCGTCCGGCTGCCACACCCCGAAGAACCAGGGCGGCCGGTCCCCGGCGGCCTCGATCCGCCGCCCGATCCGCACCATCTCCTGGCGGAAGCGGACCGCCTCCGCCACCGCCTCGTCGAGGAGCCACCGTCCCCGGGGGCCGTCCATCATGGCCGTGGCCACGTCCAGGGAGGCGATCATCGGATACAGCGGGGAGGTCGTGCCGTGCATCATCAGCGCCTCGTTGAACCGCTCGTGTCCCACCGGCGCCCGCGGCGCGGACCGGACGTGCACCATGGCGCCCTGCGACAGCGCCGCAAGCAGTTTGTGCGTGGACTGGGTCGCGAACACCGTCGGCCGGTCGGGCCCGGGGAAGGTCTCCTCGTCGACCGACATGCCGTAGCGGCCGGCGTAGAGCGGATGGAAGCGGGCGTAGGCGAACCACGCCTCGTCGAAGTGGAGCCGGGGCGTGCTGGGCGCGAACGCCCGGGCGACCGCCACCGCGTCGTAACACAGGCCGTCGTACGTGGAGTTGGTGAACACCGCGTACTGGGCGCGCGGGGACACCGCGCCCGCCGTGAGGGAGCCGGCCGCGATCCGCTCCGCGACCGCCCCGGCCGCGATGCCGGCGGGCGGCAGCGGTCCGGCGAGGCCGTAGCCGTTGCGGGTGGGGACGAGGTAGACCGGACGGGCGCCCGAGACGACGAGACCGTGCAGGACCGACTTGTGGCAGTTGCGGTCCACCAGGGCGATCTCGTCGCGGGTCGCGCTGAAGTGGCCGACCAGGCGGTTGCAGGTGGAGTCGCCGTGCAGGACGAAATAGCTGCGCTCGGAGCCGAAGACCCGCGCGGCGTTGCGCTCCGCCTCGCCGATCGGCCCGGTGTGCTCGAACAGCGAACCGAGTTCCTCCACCGAGATCGACAGGTCGCTGCGCAGCAGTCGTTCCCCGAAGTAGTCGTGGAAGGCCCGGCCCACCGGTGACTTCAGGAAGGCGACGCCTCCGGAGTGCGCCGGGGTGTGCCAGGAGTACTCGTGCGCGTCCTGGAAGCGCCGCAGCGCCTTGAAGAACGGCGGGAGCAGGGCTTCCTGGTAGGCCCGCGCGGCGGTGGCGACCCGCCCCGCGAGGAAGGCCGGGGTGTCCTCCAGCGGCCACACGTAGCCCACCACGGACTGCGAGACCCACAGCGGCAGCTCGCGCAGCCCCTCGTCCGCCATGACCAGGAACACCGGCAGGTCCTGGAGGCGGCGGCCGATCCCGCGCAGCACCGCGGCGCCGCCCGGTTCCTCCGTGCCGCCGGGCGGGAGGTCCCAGGCGACCATCGCGGCGGCCAGCCCCGCCTCCGTCCTGAGCACCGCCTCGGCGTCCGGGGCGCTCGCCGCCCACCGGACCCGCAGGCCGCGTTCCCGGAGCTCCTCCGCGATGCGCGCGAGCTGCCCGGCGGTGGCGCCCCCGTCGTCCGGACGCTCCGCCACCGCCATCAGTACCGTGCCGTCGGCCATCCCGCCCCCTTCCCTCCGGCGGCCCGCGCCGCCCCCCGGCCAGTGTGCGCGGGGCCCGCCCGCGCACGCGGCCGGAGGCCGGCGTAACCACCCCTTCGAAGGGCGGTGGGGGACCGGCCGTTGACGCGGCGGACGGCGCCGGACACGCGCCGGGCCGCCCGCGCGGGAAGCGCGGGCGGCCCGGTGGTGTGCCCGGTGACCGGTGGTGGGGCTACGCGTCGCCCCCGGCGACGCCCGGGTCGGCCGCGGAGGCGTCGAGGAGCCGGTAGCGGTCGATGGCCTGCTTCAGCGCCGAACGGTCCACCCGCCCCTGCTTGGCCAGTTCCGTCAGGACCGCCAGGACGATCGACTGCGCGTCGATGTGGAAGAACCGCCGCGCCGCGCCCCGCGTGTCCGCGAAGCCGAAGCCGTCCGCGCCCAGGGAGGTGTACGGCCCCGGCACCCAGCGCGCGATCTGGTCCGGAACCGACCGCATCCAGTCGGAGACGGCCACGAACGGCCCCTCCGCCCCGCTCAGCCTCCGCGTCACCCACGGCATCCGCTGCTCCTCCTCCGGATGCAGCAGGTTGTGCTCCTCGGCCGCCACCGCCTCGCGCCGCAGCTCGTTCCAGGAGGTCGCCGACCACACGTCCGCCCGTACGTTCCACTCCTCGGCGAGGATCCGCTGCGCCTCCAGCGCCCACGGCACCGCGACGCCCGAGGCCATGATCTGCGCCGGGATCTCGCCCGCCGAGCCCGCCGCGATCCGGTGCACGCCCTTGAGGATGCCCTCGACGTCCACGTCCGCCGGCTCGGCCGGGTGCTGGATGGGCTCGTTGTAGACGGTGAGGTAGTAGAAGACGTCCTCGCCGTGCGGGTGCTCCTCACCGGCGCCGTACATCCGGCGCAGCCCGTCCTGCACGATGTGCGCGATCTCGTACCCGTACGCCGGGTCGTAGGCCACGCAGGCCGGGTTGGCCGAGGCGAGGAGCTGGGAGTGGCCGTCCGCGTGCTGCAGCCCCTCACCGGTCAGGGTCGTGCGGCCGGCGGTCGCGCCCAGGACGAAACCGCGCGCGAGCTGGTCGGCCATCTGCCAGAACTGGTCGCCGGTGCGCTGGAAACCGAACATCGAGTAGAAGACGTAGACCGGGATCAGCGGCTCGCCGTGGGTGGCGTAGGCCGAGCCGGCCGCGATCAGCGAGGCCGTGCAGCCGGCCTCCGAGATGCCGTCGTGCAGCATCTGGCCGGTGGGCGACTCCTTGTAGGCGAGCAGCAGCTCACGGTCCACCGACTCGTACTGCTGACCGAGCGGGTTGTAGATCTTGGCGCTCGGGAAGAACGAGTCCATGCCGAAGGTGCGGTACTCGTCCGGCGCGATCAGCACGAACCGCCTGCCGATCTCCTTGTCCCGCATGAGGTCCTTCAGGAGCCGCACGAAGGCCATCGTCGTCGCGATGGACTGCTGCCCCGAACCCTTCTTGACCGTCGCGTACGTCTTGTCCTCGGGCAGCGGGAGCGGCTTGGAGCGCACGATCCGGGTGGGCACGTAGCCGCCGCAGCTCCGGCGGCGGTCGTGCATGTACTGGATCTCCTCCGAGTTCCGGCCCGGGTGGTAGTACGGCGGCGCGCCGGACTCCAGCTCCTTGTCGGAGATCGGCAGGTGCAGGCGGTCGCGGAAGCGCTTGAGGTCGTCGACCGTCAGCTTCTTCATCTGGTGCGTGGCGTTGCGGCCCTCGAAGTTCGGGCCCAGCGTCCAGCCCTTGATCGTCTTGGCGAGGATCACCGTGGGCTGGCCCTTGTGCTCCTTGGCCGCCTTGAAGGCCGCGTAGATCTTGCGGTGGTCGTGACCACCGCGCCCCAGGTGCAGGATCTGGTCGTCGGTCATGTTCTCGACCATCGCGCGCAGCCGGTGGTCGTCGCCGAAGAAGTGCTCGCGGATGTAGGCGCCGGACTCCGTGGCGTACGTCTGGAACTGGCCGTCCGGTGTCGTGTTCATCCGGTTGACCAGCACGCCGTCGCGGTCCTGGGCCAGCAGCGGGTCCCAGGAGCGGTCCCAGACCAGCTTGATGACGTTCCAGCCCGCGCCCCGGAAGACCGACTCCAGCTCCTGGATGATCTTGCCGTTGCCGCGCACCGGGCCGTCGAGCCGCTGGAGGTTGCAGTTGACGACGAAGGTCAGGTTGTCCAGGTTCTCGCGGGCGGCGATGGAGAGCTGGCCGAGCGACTCCGGCTCGTCCATCTCGCCGTCGCCGAGGAAGGCCCACACGTGCGAGTCGGAGGTGTCCGCGATGCCGCGCGCCTCCATGTAGCGGTTCATCCGCGCCTGGAAGATCGCGCCGAGCGGGCCGAGGCCCATCGACACGGTCGGGAACTCCCAGAAGTCCGGCATGGACCGCGGGTGCGGGTAGGAGGAGAGGCCGTCGGGGTACTTCGACTTCTCCTGCCGGAACCCGTCGAGCTGCGCCTCGCTGAGCCGGTCCAGCAGGAAGGCGCGGGCGTAGATGCCGGGGGAGGCGTGCCCCTGGAAGAAGATCTGGTCGCCGCCCCTGCCTCCCCCACTCTCGGCTCCGCTCGAGCGGGAGGTGCCCCCATCCTTGCCGCGGAAGAAGTGGTTGAAGCCCACGTCGTACAGGGACGCGGAGGAGGCGAAGGTGGCGATGTGGCCGCCGACCCCGATGCCGGGGCGCTGGGCCCGGGAGACCATGACCGCGGCGTTCCACCGGGTGGCGTTGAGGATCTTGCGCTCGATCTCCTCGTTGCCGGGGAAGAACGGCTCGCTCTTGGTGGGGATGGTGTTGACGTAGTCCGTACTGCGCATCTCGGGCACGGCCACACGCTTGGCGCGGGCGCGCTCGATCAGCCGGAGCATCAGGTAGCGGGCGCGCTCACGGCCGCGCTCGTCGACCGCGGCGTCCAGCGAGTCGAGCCACTCCTGGGTCTCTTCGGGATCGAAGTCGGGAACCTGACTGGGAAGGCCGCCAATGATGATCGGATTGCGATCGGATGCGGAAGCCACGCTGTTCCTTCGCTCTCTGGGGGCTGTGGGAAGCTGCACAACTGCGCCTTGGGCACCGTTCCCCATCGTGTACCTCGGATCCGGAAACTTCATCTTTACCGACTGGTAACCGGCGCGCGGGCGCGGCCCTGTTGGGCCTGGTCCGGGGCGAGACCACCCCAATCGCAACGATACGCCCGGGGTGTTACGCGTTACGCAAAACCGTTCGAGTCCCGTAGGCTCGAAGGAATCCGAAACGGGTGAACGGGGCAAAACGGTGTGGCGCACATCACTCCGGGCCGCTCTTCCGCGGCTGGGGTTGCGGCGACACCGCCGGGATCGTCACCGTTTCGGCGGTCCGGACGGCCGGGTACTTGCGCGATCCGTCCCGCCCGTGTGGACTACCGCCAATGCCTCGCGCACGCGCGAGGCCCCGAGACATCTTTCGCAACATGATCAGGAGGCAACCCGTGAGCGCGACCGCGGACCACGCGGAGGAGCGGACGAACCCTGCCGCGAGGCTGGGGTTCCAGCCCGAGCAGGTGGTCCAGGAACTGGGCTTCGACGACGACGTCGACCAGGAGCTCCGCGAGGCCATTCAGGAAGTGATCGGCCAGGACCTCGTCGATGAGGAATACGACGACGTGGCCGACGCCGTGGTGCTGTGGTTCCGAGACGACGACGGCGACCTGACGGATGCGCTGGTGGATGCCACCACGTACATCGAAGAGGGCGGCTCGATCCTGCTGCTGACGCCGAAGACGGGGCGCGACGGCTACGTCGAGCCCAGCGAGATCTCCGAGGCGTCGACGACCGCCGGACTGTCGGCCTCCAAGAGCGTCAGCGTCGGCAAGGACTGGAGCGGCAGCCGGCTGGTGACGCCGAAGGCGGCCAAGTCCAAGAGGTGACCACGCCGTCGTCACCGCACTGAGCAGTGCGTGTGCCCCCGGACGCCCAGGGCGTCCGGGGGCACACGTGTCGGGGGGCCCGGTCCCGCCCGAAGATCGCTGCGTAGGGTGGAGAACACCCCGAACAGCCCTACGAAGGGACGCAGCGACATCATGGCCCTCCAGGTCGGCGACAAGGCCCCCGACTTCGCGCTCCAGGACAACCACGGCGCCACCGTCCGTCTCTCGGACTTCCGCGGCGAGAAGAACGTCGTGCTGCTCTTCTACCCCTTCGCCTTCACCGGCGTCTGCACCGGCGAGCTGTGCGCCCTGCGCGACAACCTGCCCAAGTTCGTGAACGAGGACACCCAGCTCCTCGCCGTCTCCAACGACTCCATCCACACCCTGCGGGTCTTCGCCGAGCAGGAGGGCTTCGAGTACCCCCTGCTCTCCGACTTCTGGCCGCACGGCGAGACCTCGCGCGCCTACGGCGTCTTCGCCGAGGACAAGGGCTGCGCCGTCCGGGGGACCTTCGTCATCGACAAGGAGGGCGTCGTGCGCTGGACCGTGGTCAACGCACTGCCCGACGCCCGGGACCTCGACGAGTACGTCAAGGCGCTCGACACCCTGTGACCGATCGGGTTCAGCCTCTACGAGGGGCGGGAACCCGTCACTAGGATCCAAGCGTTGATCCGGTACATCCGAAACATCCGACGCATGACGGGGCTCCCCGCCCCTGAAGACAATGGGAGGACCCGTGGGAGTCAGCCTCAGCAAGGGCGGCAACGTTTCGCTGACCAAGGAGGCCCCCGGCCTGACCGCGGTCATCGTCGGTCTGGGGTGGGACGTGCGCACCACCACCGGCACCGACTTCGACCTCGACGCCAGCGCGCTGCTGCTGAACGCGGAGGGCAAGGTCGCCAACGACCAGAACTTCGTCTTCTTCAACAACCTCAAGAGCCCGGACGGCTCGGTGGAGCACACCGGTGACAACATCACCGGTGAGGGCGAGGGTGACGACGAGCAGATCAAGATCAACCTCGCCGCCGTCCCCGCCGACGTGGACAAGATCGTCTTCCCGGTCTCGATCTACGACGCCGAGAACCGCCAGCAGTCCTTCGGTCAGGTCCGCAACGCCTTCATCCGCGTCGTGAACCAGGCCGGCGAGCAGGAGATCGCCCGCTACGACCTGAGCGAGGACGCCTCCACCGAGACCGCGATGGTCTTCGGCGAGCTGTACCGCAACGGGGCGGAGTGGAAGTTCCGCGCCATCGGCCAGGGCTACGCCTCGGGCCTGCGCGGCATCGCCCAGGACTTCGGCGTCAACGTCTGACCCCGACGGGCGTCAACGCCCGGGGCACGAAGTGACAACCGTCCGGCGTCGCACCGTTTGCGTGCGGCGCCGGACGCGCAGTACATCCAGGAAGCAACACATCGGGGAGGAGCATCATGGGCGTCACACTCGCCAAGGGAGGCAATGTCTCCCTCTCCAAGGCGGCACCGAACCTCACCCAGGTGATGATCGGGCTCGGCTGGGACGCGCGCTCGACCACCGGGGCCCCCTTCGACCTGGACGCCAGCGCCCTGCTGTGCGGCGCCGACAACCGGGTCATGGGGGACGAGTGGTTCGTGTTCTACAACCAGCTCAAGAGCCCGGACGGCTCGGTCGAGCACACCGGCGACAACCTCACCGGTGAGGGCGAGGGTGACGACGAGTCGCTGCTGATCGACCTCTCCAAGGTGCCGGCCCGGTGCGAGAAGATCGTCTTCCCGGTCTCGATCCACATGGCCGACGAGCGCGGCCAGACCTTCGGGCAGGTCAGCAACGCCTTCATCCGGGTCGTCAACCAGGCCGACGGCCAGGAACTGGCCCGCTACGACCTCAGCGAGGACGCCTCCACGGAGACCGCCATGATCTTCGGTGAGGTCTACCGGTACGGCGGCGAGTGGAAGTTCCGCGCCGTCGGCCAGGGCTATGCCTCGGGCCTGCGCGGGATCGCGCTGGACTTCGGCGTCAACGTCTCCTGAGGGGTTCGCGGGGCCTGATGCCGTTCCCGGAGGGCACATGGAACACCGGAGTCACCGGGGGCGTATCGAAGCCCGCACGGCCGGCTGGAGGGCGAGCACTCTAGACTCCGTGGTCAACGTTCAGTAAAGCCGAGTACGGCGCGGGGGAGACCCGTACACATCACGAGTCACGATTGGGTAGCCAGTGCTTCTGAAAACCTTCGGCTGGTCGTTCGCGATCACCGCACTCGGCCTGGTGGCGGCCGTTTTCTACGACGGATGGACCGGGTTCGGGATCGTCGCCATCCTGGCCGTTCTGGAGATCTCGCTCTCCTTCGACAACGCGGTCGTCAACGCCGGCGTGCTGAAGAAGATGAATGCCTTCTGGCAGAAGATCTTCCTCACGATCGGCGTGCTGATCGCCGTCTTCGGCATGCGGCTGGTCTTTCCCGTCGTGATCGTCGCGATCACCGCGAAACTCAATCCGTGGGACGCGGTCGACCTCGCGTTCTCCGACAAGGAGCGCTACCAGCAACTGGTCACGGACGCGCACCCGGCGATCGCCGCGTTCGGTGGCATGTTCCTGTTGATGATCTTCCTCGACTTCATCTTCGAGGACCGTGACATCAAGTGGCTCGCCTGGCTGGAGCGGCCGCTGGCCAAGCTCGGCAAGGTCGACATGCTCTCGGTCTGTATCGCGCTGATCGCCCTGCTCATCTCCTCCATGACGGTCGCCGCCCACGCCCACCAGCACGGCGGTGTCCACGTCGACAAGGGGCAGACGGTCCTGCTCTCCGGTATCGCGGGTCTGATCACCTACATGATCGTCGGCGGTCTCTCCGGGTATTTCGAGGACCGACTGGAGGAGCAAGAGGAACGCGAGCACGAGGAGGAGGAAGCGGCCGAGCGGTCCGGCAGGAAGAAATCGCCGGTGCTGCTGGCCGGCCAGGCCGCGTTCTTCATGTTCCTCTACCTCGAGGTCCTGGACGCCTCCTTCTCCTTCGACGGCGTGATCGGCGCCTTCGCCATCACCAACGACATCGTGATGATGGCGCTGGGCCTGGGCATCGGCGCGATGTACGTCCGTTCGCTCACGGTCTACCTGGTCCGCCAGGGCACCCTCGACGACTACGTCTACCTGGAGCACGGCGCCCACTACGCGATCGGCGCCCTGGCCGTGATCCTCCTGGTCACCATCCAGTACGAGATCAACGAGGTCATCACCGGCCTCGTCGGCGTCGTGCTGATCGCCTGGTCCTTCTGGTCCTCGGTCCGCCGCAACCGGGCCCTCGCCGCCGAGGGCGGTGGCAGCGGGACGAGGGACGAGGTGTCCTCCGGCGTCTGACCGGCGGCTCTTCACGGGGCGGGTCCGGCCGTGCGCCGGGCCCGCCCCCAGTGCTTCCGCCGGTACGGCGGCGGGGGTGTGACGCGGCGCCCCGTGAGGAACGCTTCGTCTGTATGTCCGGTGAACGTGTCACGCGTGGGGGCGGGTAATGGGGTTCTTCGACGGTCTGCTGGGCGCCCGGGCGGCCCAGTTCGACTCCGGCAGCGCGGCCAGCAACGCCATCGAACTGACCAAGCGGCACCACACGATCTCCCTGACCAAGCAGGGCGCGGCCACCGGGCACCTGCGGGTCAACCTGTCCTGGCGGATGCGCACCTCCGACATCGGCGCGCCCCAGCGCGGCAGCCTGCTGCGGCACCCACTGCGGATGTTCACCCCCGAGGTGGTGCAGGCGCACACCATGAGCATGGTGAACGTCGACCTCGACCTGGGCTGCCTGTACGAGCTCGCGGACGGCTCCAAGGGCGTGGTGCAGCCGCTGGGCGGCTTCTTCGGAGAACTCAACGCCCCGCCGTACGTGAAGCTGAGCGGGGACGACCGCTTCGGCTCGGGCTCCGGCGAGGACATCTACGTCAACCTCGACCACCGGGACGACATCAAACGACTGCTGATCTTCGTCTACATCTACGACCAGACGCCGGCGTTCGACCGTACGCACGCCGTGGTGACCCTGTACCCGAGCAACGGGCCGAGGGTCGAGATCGGCCTCGACGAACGCGCCCCGCAGGCCCGGTCCTGCGCGGTGGTGCTCATCGAGAACGTGAAGGGCGAGCTGATGGTCCGCCGCGAGGTGAAGTTCGTCTACGGCTTCCAGGCGGAACTGGACCGGCTCTTCGGCTGGGGCCTCCAATGGGGCCGCGGCTACAAGTCCCGGGCGGACCGGGGGGCCATGTAGGGCCGTGCAGGGCAGGGCCGTGCAGGGAGGTGCCCCCGGCGCCCCCCGGGGCCCTCCCGGTGCCTCAGCGGCCGAGGAACTGCGGTCCCTGCGGCGGCAACTGGAAGTCGGGATCCGGCGCGGCCGACGCGGCCGGGGCCGCCGGGTGGCCGTGGGCGGGCGCCGGCATGCCCGCCGTCTGCGGCTGCGGATAGCCGTACGCGGGCTGTGCCACCGGCTCCGTGGGTGCCGCCGGCGGATATCCGTAGGCCGGCTGCTGCTGCGCGATTCCCGCCGTCTGCTGCGCGGCCACCGGCGGCTGCTCGGGCGGCAGCGGCGCAGAGGCCGGCTCCGGCCGGGAAGGCTGCTCGGAATCGTCCACCGAGATGCCGAAGTCGTTCGCCAGGCCCTTCAGGCCGTTCGAGTAGCCCTCACCGAGCGCCCGGAACTTCCAGGCGTCCCCCCGCCGGTACAGCTCCCCGCAGATCAGCGCCGTCTCCTGTCCGGTCTCCGGCTTGATCTCGAAGTACGTCAGGGGCTCCGCGCCCGCCGCGCCCGCGTCGTACAGCACGATGCACAGGGCCTGCACCTGTTCGAACGGGACGTCGTCCGCGGACGCCACCAGCAGCACGCGCCCCACGTCGCCCTCGACGCCGGCGAGGTCCGTCTGGATCGAGTCGGTCATCCCCTCGGGCTCGCGCTTCTTGCCCAGCAGCCGGACCGCCCCCGAGGGGTGCCGGGGCTGGTTGTAGAAGACGAAGTCCTCGTCCGAGCGCACCCGTCCCTCGGGGCCGAGCAGCAGCGCGGAGGCGTCCACCTCGGGGGAGCCCTGCCCGGGCGCCCAGCGCAGTACGGCCCGTACCGCCGTGGCCTCCAGCGGGACGTTCGACCCCTTCAGCATCGCGTGCGTCATGCGGTCATCCTGCCTTCTCGGTCCTGCTCACGACAACGCGGGGCAGGGGTCGGCGAGGGTTGCCCACCCGGTTCACGGGATACCCGGCAGGGAGGTGTGGACACGCCCGACACGTCCGGGTCACCGGGACTTCACACCCTGAGGGAACTGCGGACGCACGTCCGTACGTACTATTACCGGCCACCTGTTTTCCGGCCGATCGGCACCACGGGGGAGTCTTATGCGTCATTTCGGGCACATCGCTCCGGAGCAGCGGCGTCACCTGTTCCACCGGGAGCCCGCCGAGTTCACCGCCGACTCCCCGGCCCGGCTGCTCTCCGCGGCCCTGGGCGCCACCCTCTACAGCCCCGCGACCCGCCCGCGGCTGGCCGAGGACGTCGTCAAGCAGGCCGCGCGCGGGGTCGTCTCCATGGTGCTGTGCCTGGAGGACTCCATCGACGACGCCGAGGTCGTGGACGCCGAGGCCAACCTCGTCCGCCAGTTCGCCGAGCTGGCCGCGCTCGACGAGGCCGCCCTGCCGCTGCTGTTCATCCGGGTCCGCACCCCCGGGCAGATACCGGACCTGGCGCGGCGCCTCGGCCCGGCCGTCCGGCTGCTGTCCGGTTTCGTCCTGCCCAAGTTCACCGAGGAGCGCGGCATCCCCTTCCTGGAGGGGCTCTCCGAGGCCGAGGCGGCGAGTGGACGGCGGCTGTTCGCCATGCCGGTGCTGGAGTCCCCCGAACTGCTCCACCTGGAGACGCGGGCCGCCGCACTGGACGGCATCTTCCGCACCGTCGACAAGTACCGCGACCGGGTCCTCGCGCTGCGCCTCGGCGTGACCGACTTCTGCTCCGCCTACGGGCTGCGCCGCGCCCCCGACATGACCGCCTACGACGTCCAGGTCGTCGCCTCCGTCATCGCCGACGTCGTCAACGTGCTGGGCCGGTCCGACGGCACCGGGTTCACCGTGACCGGGCCGGTGTGGGAGTACTTCCGGGTGCAGGAGCGGATGTTCAAGCCGCTGCTGCGGCAGAGCCCCTTCCAGGAGGGCCGGGCGGTGGAACTGCGCCAGGCGCTCCTCGAGCACCGGATGGACGGACTGCTGCGCGAGATCTCCCTCGACCAGGCCAACGGCCTGCTCGGCAAGACCTGCATCCACCCCTCCCACGTGACGCCCGTGCACGCTTTGTCGGTCGTCAGCCACGAGGAGTACTGCGACGCCCAGGACATCCTGCGGCCGGAACGCGGCGGTGGGGGTGTGCTCAGGTCCGCGTACACGAACAAGATGAACGAGGTGAAGCCGCACCGGGCCTGGGCGGAGCGGACCCTGCTGCGGGCGGAGGCCTTCGGGGTGGCGGGCGAGGACGTGGGCTTCGTCGAGCTGCTGGCGGCGGGGCTGCACGGCTGAGGAGAGGCCGGCCCCCCGGGAAGGACGTCCCCGGAGCCGACGGCCCCCCGGACCGCCCACGACCGCCCACGACCCACGACCGCCCACGACCCACGACCACCCACGACCCACGACCACCCACGACCCACGACCGACAAGGGAACGATGAGTAACGACAGCGGCAGAGGCGGCGAGGGCGACGTGGTGTGGTCCGGGGCGTGGGTGGCCGAGCGGCTCGGGGTCGAGCTCGCCGGCGAGGAGAACCTGGGCGAACTGCTCGGGCTCGCGCTGCGCCGCAACCCCAAGCGGGCGCATCTGCTGGTGTCCCAGGTCCTCGGCAAGCACGTGCCCCAGCGCCCCTCCGTCGTGCACGGGCACGGGCACGCGCTGGGCCGGCGGGTGCGGGAGCTGCTGAGGGAGGAGGCGCGGACGGCCGTCGTGCTCGGCTACGCCGAGACCGCCACCGGCCTCGGGCACTGCGTCGCGGACGGGCTCGGGGGCGCCCCGTACCTGCACTCCACGCGCCGGCCGGTCGCCGGGGTCGCGCCGGCGGGGGGCTTCGAGGAGTCCCACTCGCACGCCACCTCCCATCTGCTGCTGCCCGCCGATCCGGGACTGCTGGCGGGCGAGGGGCCGCTCGTGCTGGTCGACGACGAGTTCTCCACCGGCAACACGGTCCTCAACACCGTGCGCGCGCTGCACGGGCGGTTCCCGCGCCGGCGGTACGTGGTGGTGGCGCTCGTGGACATGCGGTCCGAGGAGGACGCGGGACGTCTCGCGGAGTTCGCGGCGGAGATCGGGGCGCGGGTCGACCTCGTCGCGGGGGCCTCGGGGAGGGTCCTGCTGCCGGACGGGGTGCTGGAGAAGGGCCGGGCCCTGGTCGAGCGGTACGAGGGGACCACGCGGGCGGAGCCCCCCGGCCCCGGTCCGGCCGCCCTCGGTGAGGTACCGCGGGTCGAGCTCGGCTGGCCGGCGGGGGTGCCCGACGGCGGACGGCACGGGTTCGCCGCCGGGGACCGGGAACGGCTCGAGGCCGCGCTGCCCGGGATGGTCGCGCGGCTCGCCGAGGCCCTGCCCGCCGCCGCCCGTCGCGTGCTCGTGCTCGGCAACGAGGAGCTGATGTACGCACCGCTGCGGCTCGCGCTCGGGCTGGAGGAGGCGCTCGGCGAGGACTACGAGGTGCGGTACTCCACCACCACCCGCTCACCCGTGCTCGCCGTGGACGACCCCGGGTACGCGATACGCAGCCGCCTCGTCTTCCCCGCCCACGACGAACCCGCCGACGGCCCCGGTGAGCGGTACGCCTACAACGTCGCCGGCGCCGGGTTCGACGCCGTCCTCGCCGTCGTCGACTCGGCCGGCGACACCCCCGCGCTGCACGCGCCCGGGGGACTGACCTCCCGGCTCGCCGCGCACGTCCCGCACGTCCTGCTGGCGGTCGTCCCCTCGTACACGCCCCCGCCCGCACCCCCCGTCGAAAGGCCCTCCATGCTGCCCGAGCCGCTGCGCGGCCCCGCCTTCTCCTCGTACGCCCCCGAGGAGGTCGGCTGGCTGCTGCAGGACCTCTCCGAGGTGACGCTGGAGGCCCCCACCGAGGAGCGCGAGGAGGCCATCCAGAGCGGCGGCGCCCACTACGCCGAGTCGCTGCCGGTGGAGTACCAGCCGAGCGAGGAGTACCAGGCCCTCTTCCACGCCGCGCTCACGGCCTCGGCCGCCCGGATCGCCCGCGCCGTCGGCGTCGTCACCGAGACGGTGCTCGCCGAGCGCTCCCCCCGGCCCGTCCTCGTCTCGCTCGCCCGGGCCGGAACGCCCGTCGGCGTCCTGATGCGCCGCTGGGGCCGGTTCCGGCACGGCCTCGACCTGCCGCACTACGCCGTCTCCATCGTCCGCGGGCGCGGCATCGACGCCAACGCGCTGCGCTGGCTGGCCGCCCACCACGACCCCGCCGACGTCGTCTTCGTCGACGGCTGGACCGGCAAGGGCGCCATCACCCGCGAACTCGCCGCCGCCGTGCGCGACTTCGAGGCCGCGGGCGGCGCCGCAGGCTTCGACCCCGAGATCGCCGTGCTGGCCGACCCCGGCTCCTGCGTGCGCACGTACGGCACCCGGGACGACTTCCTCATCCCCTCCGCCTGTCTCAACTCCACCGTCTCCGGGCTGATCTCGCGCACGGTGCTGCGCGCCGACCTCGTCGGCCCGGACGACTTCCACGGCGCCAAGTTCTACCGCGAGCTGGCCGGCGCCGACGTCTCCGCCGCCTTCCTCGACGCCGTCTCCGCCCGGTTCGCCGAGGTGGCCGAGGAGGCCGGCGCCCGCGCCAAGGAACTCCTCGCCGCCGACCGCACCCCCACCTGGGAGGGCTGGGCGGCCGTGGAACGCATCAGCGAGGAGTACGGCATCCACGACGTCAACCTCGTCAAGCCCGGCGTCGGCGAGACCACCCGGGTGCTGCTGCGCCGGGTGCCGTGGAAGATCCTCGCCCGGGCCGGGGCGGGCGCCGACCTCGACCACGTGCGGCTGCTGGCCGCGCAGCGCGGGGTGCCGGTGGAGGAGGCCGGCGACCTGCCGTACTCGTGCGTGGGCCTGATCCACCCCCGCTACACCCGGGGTGCGACCGGCGCCGACGGCAGGGCGGTGACCCGGTGACGCACCCCGCCCCCGCGGAAGGGGCCGCCCCGGCGGAAGGCACCGCCCCCGTCGTGGTCGCCAGCGACCTCGACCGCACCCTCATCTACTCCGCCGCCGCCCTCGGCCTCACCGTGCCCGACCGGGAGGCCCCCCGGCTGCTGTGCGTCGAGGTCTATCAGGGCCGCCCCCTGTCGTACGTCACGGAGACGGCGGCCGGGCTGCTCGCCGCGCTGGGCTCGGCGGCGGTCTTCGTGCCGACCACGACGCGCACGCGGGAGCAGTACCTGCGCATCCGGCTGCCCGGGCCCGCGCCCCGGTTCGCCGTGTGCGCCAACGGCGGGCATCTGCTGGTCGACGGTGTGTCCGACCCGGAGTGGCACGCCGCAGTGCGGGCCCGGCTCGACGAGGAGTGCGCGCCGCTCGCCGAGGTGCAGGCGCACCTGGCCGCCGCGGCCGACCCCGCGTGGCTGCTCAAGCACCGGACGGCGGACGAGCTGTTCGCCTACCTGGTCGTCGAGCGTGCACTCCTGCCCGGTGACTGGGTGAAGGAGCTCGCGGTGTGGGCGGAGCCCCGGGGCTGGACGGTCTCGCTGCAGGGCCGCAAGGTGTACGCGGTGCCGAAGCCGCTGACCAAGAGCGCGGCGGTGCGGGAGGTCGCCCGGCGGGCGGGGGCGGGCCGGACGCTCGCGGCGGGCGACTCCCTGCTCGACGCGGACCTGCTCCTCGCGGCGGACCTGGCCTGGCGCCCGGGCCACGGCGAACTCGCCGAGGCGGGCTGGACGGCCCCGGGGGTCACCGCGCTGCCGGAGCGCGGCGTGGCCGCGGGCGAGCGCATTCTGCGGGAGTTCCTGGGCGCGGTGCCGGCGGCGGAGCCCGGCGCCGGAGGGCCGGCCCCGGCGTAAGGGCCGCCCGCCCCGTGGGCGCCGCCGTCGAAGCGGCCGGGCGGCGTTCACTGGGGGCACGGGCGTGTGTGAACCGCCGTCCCTCGGCCGCCCGCCGGAAAATCCCTGGTCAACCCTGTCGCACAGACCCCACCCTGACGCGTACTCTCCGTACACCGCCTGTTCTTGACCATTTCTCATTCGTCGCTGAACGAAGAGTGCGCAGTGGTCACTGATAATTTATGCGTGCCGCGATGAGCCGCATGTCGTGGGAGGGGGGCTCGCAGCCGCTGTGTGCGGCAGCTGCATCTACCCGCGCGCGCAACACCGAGTGCGGAGGGAGACGCAGTCGTGACCCATGCCCGGCATCGAACCGATGCCCCGCAGCCCCTGGGCCGTCCCCGTTCCGGAGCCGACCATGGATAGCGGGGAGGGCGAGGAGCGCCCCGGCCGCCGTGCGACCCCGCCGAAACGATTCGGACAGGGCCCGGCCGAAGACCCGGCCCCCGGCACACCCGAGTGGCCGAACCATCCCGAACGGTCGGAACGTACCGAAGAGTTGGAACGCGCGGAAGACGTGGAACGCCCCGAGCGCCCGGAACGCCCCGAAGGCCCCGAGGGCCCCGAACATCCTGATCGTCCTCACCGTCCTGTCGGTCCGCGGCGCCCGATACCTGCCGCCTCGCGCGAGGACTCCCCGGAAACCCGCAACGCCGGGAACATCGGGAACGCCCGCGACTCCCGCGCGCGTGACCGGGACGGGGGCGAGGAGGGCGAGGAACCCGACCGCGAATCGGGCGAGGACGCCGCCGACACCCGGCGGCCCGACGAGACCATGGCCCTGCGGGTGCCTCCGCCGCCGGAGGAGACGATGGCCCTGCGCCGTCCTCCCTCGCCGGAGGAGACGATGGCGCTGCGCGTGCCCCCGCCGCCGGACGAGACGATGGCGCTGCGCGTCTTCACTCCCCCCGAGCCCGAGCCCGAGCCCGAGCCCGAGCCCGAGGCCGGGTCCGGGTCCGGGTCCGGGGCCGGGGCCGACGAGGAGTCCCCGGACGCGCCCCGGCAGCGCGGGTCCCGCCGCAAGGCGAAGCCCAAGGCCAGTGCCACGGTGCCCTCCGCCGTCGCCCGGCTCCTGGCGCCCCTCGCGCCCCTCGGCGCCCGACTCGCCCCGTACGCGCGTCACTTCAAGCCGGTCTACCCGCGCCCCGGCCGCGCGGACTGGCGCCGCTGGCTGCCCTCCTGGCGGCAGTGGCTCGGCGCCTTCCTCATAGCCTTCGGCCTGGGCACCGGCACCCTGGCCGTGGCCTACGCCGCGACGGACATACCGGAGAACCTCAACACGTACGCCACGCAGCAGGACAACGTGTACTTCTGGGCCGACGGCACGCCGATGGCCCGCACCGGCTGGGTGCAGCGCCAGGCGATGCCGCTGGACGACATCCCCGCCGACGTCCGCTGGGCGGTCCTCGCCGCCGAGAACCAGAGCTTCTACTCCGACCCCGGCATCTCCCTCAAGGGCATCTCCCGCGCCCTGTGGCGCACCGTGGGCAAGGGGGACACCGAGGGCGGCTCCACCATCACCCAGCAGTACGTCAAGAACGTCTACCTGAACCAGAACCAGACGGTGAGCCGCAAGTTCACCGAGGCGATGATCTCCCTCAAGCTCGACAACCAGATGAGCAAGGACAAGATCCTCGAGGGTTACCTGAACACGAGCTGGTTCGGCCGGGGCACCTACGGCATCCAGCGCGCCGCCCAGGCGTACTACGGCAAGGACGTCAGCAAGCTGAACGCGAGCGAGGCCGCCTTCCTCGCCTGTCTGCTCAAGGGCGCCGGCCTGTACGACCCGACGCTGAACCAGACCAACCACGCGCGGGCCGTGGACCGCTGGAACTGGATCCTCGACCGCATGGTCAAGATCGGCAAGCTCTCGGCCTCCGAGCGCGCCACGTACAAGACGTTCCCCGAGCCCCTCAAGAGCAACCCGCTCTACGACACGGGTGAGCAGAGCGACTACCTCGTCCAGCTCGCCGCCCAGTACGTCAAGAAGTCCGCGCACCTGACGGACAAGGAGTTCGACCTCGGCGGCTTCCAGATCTACACCACCTTCGACAAGAAGCGGGAGAAGGTGCTCACCGACACCGTCACCAAGGCCCGCAAGAAGGCGCTCGACGAGGACCCGAAGGCGAAGAGGACCGCCCACTACGGAGCCGCCTCGATCGCCTCCGACGGACGCGTCATCGCCGTCTACGGCGGTCCCGACCACCGCACGCAGGGCTACAACGAGTCCAACGCGACCACCGTCCCTGCGGGCACCGCCTTCCTGCCCTTCGTGTACGCCGCCGGACTCGAGCACGGCGTCACCAGGAAGCGCGACGCACCGCGCACCCCCGTCACCCCCGAGTCGGTCTACGACGGCGACGACGGGGTGCCCGTGACCACGCCCGAGGGGCCCTACTGGGACCGCAGCGGCAAGAAGGTGGCCGCGCACAACGACGGGAAGAAGGACTGGGGGCGGATCAGCCTGGGCAAGGCGCTGGCCCACTCCGTCAACACCCCGTTCATGCAGCTCGGCATGGACACCGGGCTGGACAACGTGCGGGACACCGCGGTCGCCGCCGGGCTGCTCTCCTCCAGCATGGGCGCCCAGGTGCCCGACCTGTCCCTGGGCAGCTCCCGGCCCAGCGCCATCCGGATGGCCAGCGCCTACGCCACCTTCGACGCCGGGGGCCGGCACACCGAGCCGTACTCGGTGCGCCGTGTCACCCACAACGGGTCGACGGTGCCGATGGACCGCCCGGCCGTCCGGCGCGCGATGGGCGCCGACGTGGCCGGCCAGGTCACCGAGGCGCTCACCGACTCCTTCCACCTCGCACATCCCACCGCGGCCGCCGCCTCGGCCAAGGTGTCGGGCAAGGCCGGCACCACCGAGGACGACACCGCCTCCTGGTACGTCGGAACGGACAAGGAGATCTCGACCGCCGTGGTCGTCTACCGCATGGACCTGGCCAAGAGCCTCGAACCACTGCCGCTGAAGGGGCTCGCCGGCACCGCCGCCGACGGCGTCCCGTACGGCATCTGGTCGCGCGCCATGGCCCCGCTCGGCTGACGACCGCGTCAACCCGCCACCCCCTCCTCCCAGATGGTGCACCGTATGAAACAGACCTCCGGCCACCGCCGCCGCGCCCGTCCCCGCCGCAACACCCGCCCCGGGTTCCTGGTCATGGCGCTCCTCCTCGTCGTGGCGTCGCTGTCCGTCGCCTTCCTGACGCTCAGCCGCTCCGACGACGCCGCCCCGGCCGCCTCCGCCAGGGAGGGCACGGGGGCGAACTCCGCCAAGGCGTCCAAGGAGCCGGAGTGGGACGGGAAGACGAAGGTGCTCGGGGACGGTTCCACCTCGTACACCGGCCCGCAGACGGGCCAGTTGAAGGCCGTGCCGCTGAAGAAGGGGGAGAAGCCGCCGCAGTTCGTGGTCTTCTCCTGGGACGGCGCGCTGGAGGGCAGCGACCACCTGTTCTCGCACTACCGGGAGCTGGCCAAGGAGTACAACGCCCACATGACCTTCTTCCTCACCGGCATCTACCTGCTGCCGAAGGACAAGAAGGACCTGTACGACCCGCCGATGCACGACCGGGGCGGCGCGGAGATCAGCTATCCCACCGACGAGCACATACGCACCACGCTGGAGCAGCTCCGCAAGGCGTACGAGGACGGCAACGAGATCGGCACCCACTTCAACGGCCACTTCTGCGGCGCCAAGGGCGGCGGTGACTGGAGCGTGGCGCAGTGGAAGAGCGAGATCGACCAGTTCTTCGAGTTCGCCGAGAAATGGAAGACCAACACCGGCTACAAGGACATCGATCCGCTGCCCTTCGACTTCCGCAAGGAGGTCACCGGCGGCCGCGCCCCCTGCCTGGAGGGCCAGCCCAATCTGCTCAAGGCCATGAAGGACTACGGCTGGCGCTACGATGCCAGCTCCCCGGGCGACTTCCAGATCTGGCCGACGAAGAAGAACGGCATCTGGGACTTCCCGCTGCAGATGCTCCCGTACGAGAGCGGCAAGTTCCAGGGCCTGTCCATGGACTTCAACTTCCTCTACAACCAGTCCGAGGGGGAGACACAGGGCGACCCCGCCAAGTTCCCCCAGTGGCAGCAGCAGACGGTCGAGTCCTACATGGACGGCTTCAACCGGGTCTACTACGGCAGCCGGGCGCCCCTGTTCGTCGGCAACCACTTCGAGGACTGGAACGGCGGCATCTACATGAAGGCCATCGACCAGGTCGTCAAGAACGTGTGCACCAAGAAGGGCGTCAAGTGCGTGTCCTTCAAGGAGCTCGCCGACTGGATGGACGTGCAGAAGCCGGCCACGCTCCAACGGCTGCGCAGCCTCGACCCGGGGCAGTCGCCGGACTGGTCGACGGTGGTGCAGTGACGTCCGCCCGCGGAGCCGACCGCCCGCCGGACGCCCGGGTGGGGGTGACGGAGGATCAGCTGATCGGTGATCATTCTGCCGCTTCGGACATCTCCGGAACAGATCGGTTCTGTGAAGTTTCCTGACGTCTCTTGTGCATCCCCCTTCACAGGCGATACAGGGGACGTGGCATCATTCCAGCCCCCGGCGTCCCAGTGCCGGGCAGAGGGGAAACTCAGTGAAGTCAAGGAAATTGAGCCACAAGCGGCGACGCGCGACCATATTCACCGCGGCGGCCGCCTCGGTCGTCGCGGGCGTCGCCCTGGTGCCCAACTGGAGCGCGGGCGCTTCGACGGTGGACCAGCCCACCGTGGACAAGCAGACGAAGGCGACCTTCCAGCGCCTGGCCGACGCGGTCTTCACCGGCCGCACGGACGCGCTGGTCGCCAGTGACAAGCAGCAGTACCGGGGCCGCAAGTCCCTGTCGAACCGCTTCCACGGCGACGTCCGGCTGTCCAAGTCGCTCACGCGCAACGAGAACACCGCGGTCTCCCAGCTGCGGGACCGCAAGAAGCGCCTCGCCTCGCTCGGCGAGCAGTACAGCGGCGGCAAGACCAGCGTCACGCTGGGCAAGACTCGTGTCAACGGCGACCGCGCCACCGCCGAGGTCACCGAGACCACGACGCTGACGTACGCCGAGGCCAAGGGCAAGGAGCCGAAGACCACCGGCTTCCAGGCCCACCACAGGCTGTCGTTCGCGGCCGACGGGAACGGCAACTGGCGGCTGACCGAGGTGCGGGACACGGACGACGGCGTCGCCGTCAACCAGCCCACCGCGCCGACCGTCCCCGAGCCGACCACGGCCACCGACGACAACCCGCCGGAGGCGACCCGCTCCGCCACCACGCGGAACCCGGCCGCCAACCCGAAGAACCTCACCTCGGGCACGTACAACTACAAGGCCATGGCGGACTACGCCACGAAGTACTGGAGCAACTACAACCCCGACTACCCCAACTTCAACGGGGCGGGCGCGGGCGGTGACTGCACCAACTTCGTCAGCCAGGCCCTCAAGGCCGGCGGCTGGAAGCACGAGCCGGGCTACACGTACGACTTCCACAAGTGGTTCGGCAACGCCGACATCCAGTCGGACTCGTTCGTCGGCGTCAACGAGTTCTCGTGGTTCGCCCTCTCCTCGAAGCGGGTCACGGGCCTCGCCAACGTCTACCAGATGGACGTCGGCGACGTGCTGCAGGTGGACTTCGACAAGGACGGGTCCAAGGACCACACCATGATCGTCACCTCGCGTGTCAACGGTGTGCCGTACCTGACCTACCACTCCACCAACACGTACAACCGTTCGGTGGCGAGCGTCCTCGCCTCGTACCCGAACGCGGCGTACTACGCGTACCGCACCTGAGCGGCCGTTTCCCCCGCGCCCCGCTCGTCATGAGGGCGCGGGGGAAGCGCGCGGGCGCTCGTCCGGGGCTCAGCTCCCGCCGGCCCGCTCCCCGCGGATGTCCGCGACGACCGCCGCGGCGGCCCGCCGCACGGCGTCCGTCTCCACCAGGAAGTGCCAGTAGTCCGGGTGCCGCCCCTCGAGGCCGGCGACCGCCCGCTCCAGCCGCTCCACCGCGGCGTCCAGCGGCCTCGCGTGCCGCGGCTCCGGAGTCGTCCGGCCCGCCATCGCCAGCCGCTGCGCGTCCCGCACGGCGAACCGCGTCCGTTCGATCTCCGCCTGCGGATCCTTCTGCACGGCGTTGAGCCGCCGCAGCCGGTCACCGGCCGCGGACACCGCCTCGTCCGTGTCGTTCAGCAGCGCCCGCACCGTCGCCAGCCGCGAGGTCGCGTCCGCCCAGCGCTGCTCCTGCCGGGCCGCCCGCGCCTCCGCCAGCTTCCGCTCCGCCTGTCGCACGTTCTCGGCGGCCATGTCCGGCACCGGCTGCAGGTCCTGCCAGCAGGCCGCCACGAACCGCCGTCGCAGCTCGCTGAGGACCGGCTCGACCTGGCTCGCGCGCGTGGTCAGCGCCTGCGCGCGGGTGCGCAGCGACACCAGCCGCTTGTCGATCTCGGCGGCCCGCTCCGGCAGCCGCTCGGCCTCCGCGCGCACCGCCCCGGCCTCCCGGGACACCCGCTCCGCGCGCTGCAACGTGTCCCCGACACCGTGCCGGCCCGCCCCCTCGTTGAGCCTCGTCAGCTCGGGGCCGAGAGCGGCCAGCCGGGCGGCGAGATCGTCGGCGTTCAGCCCCGTGCCCCGTACCGCGTCCAGCGCCTGACCGGCGGCGCGCAGGGCCTGCCGGGCGCGCTCGACGGCGGGGGCGAGCCGGGCGAGCTGCGTCTCCGCCTTGCCGAGCAGCGGGCCGAGGCCCTCGGCGAAACGATCCAGCTCCTGCTTGACCCGCTGCAACTCGTCCTTGGCGGCGGTGAGGTCGCGCCGGGCGCGGGAGGCGGCGGAGGCCTCGAGGTCGTCCCGGTCCAGGTCGAAGGCGTCGACGGCGGCGATGTAGCGGCCACTGACCTCGTCTATGCGGTGCCCGAACTCCTCGAAGCCGGAGAGCGCCCGCCGGGCGGCGGGGGAGTCGTCGACGGCGGCGATGGTCTCGATGGAGATGCGCATGTCCCGCTGGGCGGTGTCCAGCTCGTAGAACGCGGACGCCGCCGCGTCCTTGGCGGCCTGCGCCTCGGCCCGCGCGTCCTCCGAGCGCCCGCCGAACCACCTGCGGGTCCCGCCCCCGGTGAACGCCGCCGCGAGCAGCGGTGCGGCGAGCACCGGCAGCGCGAGCAGGGCGAGCGTGTCGCGGGCAGCGTGGAGAAGGGGCGCGACGGGCATGTGCGCGAACGTCTGCCGATGGTGTCTCGACTGTGTGTACGGCTCTGGCGGTGTCGCCGGCACATCCCTCTCCCGTACTGTCGTCCGCTGCCCGGTGTTCATTCTCCCACCGGTTGAGGACGAACACACGGGTGATCCGGTTCGCCGTGACGACCACCCCGCCCGCGGGCGGGGGCGTGCCGGTCAGTCCCCAGCGGGGCGCACGGTCACCGAGCCGTCCTGGGTGCGCGCGCCGATCACGTGGGCGCTCCCCTTGTCCCGGGGCACGGACACGTGCACGGAGCCGTCCTTCGACGTGGCCGTCACCCGGTACGCGGCGTGCGGCAGCGTCAGCGTGAGGGAGCCGTCGTCGCTCTCGGCCTCGACCCGGTCGGGAACGGCGCGCATGTCCAGGTGCACGGAGCCGTCCTTCGTGCCCACGCGCACCCTGCGCGAGCCCACACCGCTCGCGTGCACCGACCCGTCGTCCGAGTGCAGGGACAGCGGCCCCGTGACATCGCTGACGCGCACCGTCCCGTCGGCCGTGCGGATGTCGACCGCCGAGCGGAAACCACGCGCGGTGACGCCGCCGTCGTCCTCGCGCACCTTGACCGCCACGCCCCGCGGCACCTCGATGCGGTGCTTGGCGGAACAGTCCGCGACGAAACCCGAGCAGTGCGTGCGCAGCACCAGCCGGTCGCCGTCGACCTTCCACGAGACCTTCGGGTCGCCGCCCAGCACGACCTTGCCCTTGAACCACCGGGTCACGCGCACCTTGTCACCGTCGCCGGGGACGAGCACCAGTGTGGAGTCGTCCGAGTCCACGGTGAGCGTCCGCCCGTGCAGCGCGAAGGACCGGTGGTCGGGCGAGGTGTCGTCCCCCGCGTCCGCACCGCACCCCGCCGCCACCGCCACGATCCCGCCCAGTGCCGCCGTCGCCCACAGCCCACGCCGCCGATTCGCCGTCCTGCCCACCGCAACCCCCATAGCGCCGGCGCCCGCACGGTACGGCCGCTCCTCCACTGCTCCACGACCGTACGGACCCGCGGCCGCCCCGACGATCCGGCCCGCTGCCCTCCCCGAGGTGGGGATAACCCCCGCCCACGACGGGTTTGCCGCCCCGGCCCCGCGGCAGGGTAGGCTGTCCACTCACCCCGGGCGCGTAGCTCAGCGGTAGAGCGCTGCCCTTACAAGGCAGATGTCGGCGGTTCGAAACCGTCCGCGCCCACCGGCCCGAGAACACGACGAAGGCCCAGGTCGACCGGCATGAGACCGGGGACCTGGGCCTTGATTTTTTCCGGCGGGAGTGGGGACGCCGTGCCGGCCACGTGCCAGTTCCTCCTGCGTCGACCGCGATCCGTTGCGGGCAGCGCAGCGCGCGGCTGACGGAGTGTCCCCGCCCACCGGTTCGGGGCGGGGGTCAGGCGGGGGTGGGGGCCGGGAGCTTGGTGGCGAGGATGTCCACCGGGCGGATGTCCGGGGTCTCGGCCAGGAGGCGGGCCCCCTGGCCGAGGAGGGCCTGGGCGATCCTGCCCTCGAGATGCGCCCGCCGGGCGTCGTCGGTGCCGAAGGCGTCGAAGACGCCGAACGTGGTGGGGCCCAGCCGGAAGGCGAACCAGGCCACGGTCCCCTCCTCCGCCTGCGCCAGGGACAGGGCGCCGGTGAGCAGGTCGTGAACTTCCCCGACGTGGTCGGGCTTCGCTTCGATGCGGGCCAGCAGGCCGAGCGGGAGGTGCATGGGAGAGGGACTCCTCGGTGTCGTTCGCGGTGGTGTCGTCCGGACGTGCTCCCAACCTAGGGATCACCGACCGGGGCCCCCAGTGGCAGATACGACAGATCCACTACCGTTCCCGCCATGAAGGTAGCGGTGCTGGTCGTCGACGACGTGTTCGACTCGGGGCTGACGTCCGTACTGGACGTGCTGCAGTCGGCCAACGAACTGCGGGCCGAACTGCCGCAGCCGCCACCGCCCTGGGAGGTCGACCTCGTCGGTGTCCGCGCCGCCTCCGTGCGCACCGGCAGCGGACTCGTCGTCCGGACGACGCCCGCCGACCTGCCCGGCACCGGGCGGATGCCGGACGTGCTGGTCGTGCCCGGCGTCACGTACAAACAGCCGGGACCGCTGCTGGAGTGGGTGGCGGCCGAGGCGCAGCGACCCGCGCGCGAACTGCTGCGCCACCACCGCGCCGCGGGCGTACCCGTGGCCGCCGCCTGCACCGCGACCTTCCTGCTCGCCGAGAGCGGCGTCCTCGACGGCCTGGAGGCGACGACCAGTTGGTGGCTGGCACCCCACTTCCGGCGCCGCTACCCGCGGGTGCGTCTGGACGAGACGCACATGCTCCTGCAGGCCGAGGGCGTCCTCACCGCCGGGGCCGCGTTCGCGCACCTCGACCTCGCGCTCGCCCTGGTCCGGCAGCGCAGCCCGGCCCTGGCGGAACTCACCGCCCGCTACCTGGTGATCGACGCCAGGCCCGCCCAGTCCGCCTACGCCGTCCCCAGTCATCTGGCGCGCGCGGACCCACTGGTCGACGCCTTCGAACGCCGGCTGCGCGCCCACCTCGACCAGCCGCTGAGCATCGCCGACACCGCGCGCGCCCTGGGCAGCAGCGAACGCACGCTGCAACGCGCCTGCGACCGGACGCTCGGCATCTCGCCCGTGCAGTTCGCGCAGCAGATCCGTCTGGAGCAGGCGGTGCACCTGCTGCGGACCACCGAGTTGTCCACCGAGGCCGTGGCCCGCCGCGTCGGTTACCACAACGCCACCACGCTGACCACGCTGCTGCGCAGCCGCCGGGACACCAGCCCCGGTCTGCTCCGCAGGCCCCCGGCCCACGGCCGGCCCGCACGGTAGGGTCCACGCGCCCCGTGTTCACGCCGTGTGCCCCCCGTGACCCGGCTGTCACCCCCGCCGCGTACGCTGTATGGCTGTCACAGGCCGCCCTGCCGCTCCCCCGCGACGTAGCGGCTGGTCGTGTCCACGGGGGAGTAGACGGGGAGTCTCGGTGCTGGAGAGTGTGGGGCCGCTGGTCGGCAGCCCGTGGATCTATGCCGCCGTGGCCTTGTCCGTGCTGCTCGACGTGTTCGTGCCGCTGCTGCCGAGCGGGGTCCTGGTGATCACCGCCGCGACGGCCGCCGCCGCGGGGTCCGCGGGCAATGCGACCGCCGTCGCCGGGGACGTCGTCGTGGAGCACGTGCCGGACATCCTCGTGCTCGCCCTGTGCGCGGCCACCGCCTCGGTCGTGGGCGACCTGTTCGCGTACCGCGTCGGCCGGCGCGGGGGTGAGCGGCTGGACCGGGCGATCGCCCGGTCCCGGAAGCTGACCAGTGCGCAGGAACGTCTTGGCGCGGCCCTCGCGCGGGGCGGCGGTGCGCTGGTGGTGCTGGCGCGGTTCGCCCCGGCGGGCCGCTCGGTGGTCTCGCTCGCCGCGGGCGCCGCACAGCGCCGGGTGCGCGACTTCCTGCCCTGGTCGGTGCTGGCGGGCGTGGCCTGGGCCGCCTACAGCGTGGCGCTCGGCTACTTCGGCGGGCAGTGGCTCGGCACGACGTGGCTGGCCACCGGCGTCTCCCTCGGGGCACTCTTCATCGCGGGCGCCGGCGCCGGCTACCTCGTACGCCGCCCGGTGGCCCGGGAGGACGGCGCCGCCTAGGGTCTTTCGCCCGGATCAGGCCGGCTGGGAGGCGCGGTACGTCTTCGCACCGACCCGAGCGGGGTCCGGTGCCTGCGGCCGCACAGCGGAGGAGGACGCCAGGGCGGAGCCCCGGCAAGCGACGACAACGCCGCGGAGGCGCGTGCCGGACCCCGCGACGCCGGAACGATCCGAACGAGGCCCTAGACGCCGGTTGCCGCTTCCGCGCGGGGCGCTCCCCGGACCTCCAGGCCGGACAGGAGTTCCGCCGTGGCGGCGGCGACGGTCTCCACCGCCCGGTCGAAGACCTCGCGGTTGTGCGCGGCGGGGGCGCGGAAGCCCGACACCTTGCGGACGTACTGGAGCGCGGCCGCCCGGATCTCCTCCTCGGTGGCCTGCTCGGGGAGCGCGGGCGGGCGGAGGGTCTTGATGCTTCGGCACATGCGTTCAGTCTGGCACCGAACGGGCGGGGAGGGGCGGCTGTTCCGGCGTCCGCCGGTCCCGTCTCCGTCCCCTCCCCGCCCGTACCGGCGATCGGCGTCGTCAGGCGTGCGTCTTCTCCAGCAGGTCCAGGATCTCCTGCGTGGTGCCCGTCTCCCCGAGGCGCGGGAAGATGCGCTCCACGCTGCTCCGGTGGGCCTCCTCGTGGGCGTCGGCCATGGCGTCGGTGGCCAGGGTGACGTGGTAGCCGTGCTCGTGCGCGGCGCGGGCGGTGGACTCCACGCCGATGCTGGTGGCGATGCCGGTCAGCACGATCTGCGTGACGCCCCGGCGGCGGAGCTGCACGTCGAGGCCGGTGCCGTGGAAAGCGCCCCAGTTGCGCTTGGTGATGTGGATGTCGCCGGGGTGGCCGGAGACTTCGTCGACGAGGACGTCCCAGCCCTCCGGGAGCGCGCCGCCGCGTGCGGGCGCCTCGGTGCGGCCGGGTACGGCGTCGGCGCCGTCGGCCGCGAAGGAGACGCGGACCAGGACGACCGGCAGGTCGCGGGCGCGGAAGGCGTCCGCGAGCCGTGCCGAGCGGGAGACGACCTCGGCGGCGGGGTGGGGCCGGGTGTCCATGCCGACGATGCCGGCCTGGAGGTCGATCACGACGAGGGCGGTGGCGGGGTCGAGGGCGGTGAGCGCCATGGGGGAGGGGCCTTCCTGGTACATGGTGGATACATCGTTCGGTGTGCGCCGGGGCCCGGGCGGGCCGCGGCTTCGCCGGTCATCTCCGGCTGTCGGGGGTGACCGTCCGCAGGGAACGGTCGAGCAGGGACACCGCGAGGAGCGCGGCCGACCCCGCGAGCATGAACAGGGCGAGGTCGTGCATCCCGGCCGTGTCGGCGCCGTGGGAGAAGAACGCCGAGTCGGCGGCGGAGGAGCCCAGCGCGCCGAGGTAGGTGCAGGTGCGCAGCAGCCCCGCGGTGGTGCCGATCCGCGCGGCATCGGACTGCCGGTAGAGCGCACTCTGGTTGGCCAGACCGATCAGGCCCTGCGGCACGCCCATCACGACGCCGCCGAGCAGCAGCAGCCACACCGGGCTGCCGGCGTCGCACGCCAGCAGGACGAGGCAGCCCGCGATCTGCGCCACCGAGCCGGCCACGAGCTTGGCCCGCACCGCCTCGCGTCGCCCGGTGAGCCCGGAGACGGTGAGCGCGGCCAGTGACAGGGGGAGCAGCACGAGTCCGGCGGTGGAGGCGCGCAGTCCGCGCCCCTCCTCCAGCCACTGCGTGAAGCCGTAGAGGAAGGCGTACGAGGTGAGATAGCCGAGGAACTGGCGGAGGTACGTGGCGAGCAGCGGCAGGTTGCCGCCGAGTACCCGCAGGTCGATGAACGGCTCGCCCACCCGCAGTTCCCGGGCCGCGAAGCCGGCGGCCGCGAGGGCGGCGAGCACCGGCAGGTACCACAGGGCCGCCCGCGGGCTCATCAGGAACAGCATGGCGGACAGCAGCAGCGCGGCGAACAGCAGCATGCCGGGCAGGTCGACGGGCCGCCGGGAGCGCGCGCCGGGCGCGGTGGTCGGCAGGTACAGCGCGCCCAGGACCAGACAGGCAGCGGACAGCGGCACGTTGACGGTGAAGACGGCCCGCCAGCCGCCCAGGCCGATGAGCAGCCCGCCGAGGGCGGGGCCGATCACGGACACGGTCTGGTTGGCGACGGAGAGGGCGGTGAGGATTCCCGCCGGGCTGTCGCTGCCCGTGCGCTCCGACTCCCGCCGGATGAGCTGCATGGAGGCCGGATACGCGGCGGAGGTCCCGAAGCCCAGCAGGACCCGGGCGGCGATCAGCACCCCGAGGGAGGGGGAGAGGGCGCCGAGCAGTCCGGCGGCGCCCACGGTGCCGGTGCCGAGGAGGTAGAGGCGGCGGGGGCCGTAGGTGTCGACCAGTCTGCCGATCACGGGCTGGCCCAGGGCGGTGGCCAGGTACAGGCCGGTGACCAGCCAGGCGGTGTGCGAGGGGGTGGCGCCGAAGGCGGCACCGATCGGCACCAGCGCGACGGCGATCATCGAGGAGTTGATCGGGTTGCAGACCGAGCCGAGGAGCATCGGGGCGATCAGCCGCCGGTCGAAGGCGGCGGGATCGCCGCCCCGGCTCCCGCCGGGCCCGGAGGGCGCTTCGCCGCCGTCCTCGGCGCCGCCGCCCGGACGGAGGACCCTGAGTGCGCGGGCGAGTGCCGGGCTCATGACTCGGTGAGCCGTTCCAGCAGGGTGAGGGCGTCGAGGAGGGTCCGCCGTTCCTCCTCGTCGTACCGCTCCTCCAGCGTGCGGGCCAGCCACCTGTGCCGGGCCCGCCGGTCGCCCTCGATGCGTTCGCGGCCCGCGGGGGTGAGCGTGATGAGCTGTCGGCGGCCGTCCTCGGGGTCGGGGTTGCGGTGGATCAGCCCCGCCCGGTCGAGCGCGGCCAGCGTGGTCGCCATCGACTGCGGGCGCACTCCCTCGGCGGAGGCCAGGGCGCTGGCCGTGGCCGCGCCGTGCTTGCCGACCAGGGTGAGCGCCGAGACCTGCGGCGGGGTGAGGTCCTCGTCCTCGGCGACCGAACGCAGCCGCCGGCGCAAGCGGTTGAAGACGACGGTCAGGTCACGCGCGGCGCGGGCCGCCGTGTCGGAGACGCCGTCGGGGTTCTGCTCCATGCGGCCACCGTAGAACTCGTCAGTCGAAACTGTCCAGTCCAGGCTGATTAATTCCGGAGCGCGCTCGCCCGCGACGCGAGACCTCGAACGCTCGCTTCGTAAATTCGAACAGGCGTACCATTACGGGGTGGCTGAGACTCCTGACTTCCCGAGTGACCTGCTCGCCGGTCAGGAGGAGCTGCATCAGATCCGGGCCGAACTGCTGGCCCTGCTGAAGCGGCTCCCCTGGTCGGTCGAGCCGCTGGACGGCTTTCGTGACGACAACGGCTGGCGCAGGGTCGAACGCGCGGCCTCACCCGGGTGGACGGAGAACGAGCAGGCGGAGGTGGAGAAGCTGCGGCGCCGCGAACGGGAGCTGGCGGTGTTCGTCTCCGCGCACCGGTACTGGAGGGAGGTGGCGGCCGCCGAGCGCGTCGACGCGCGGATGCGGCTCAAGCACACCGGCAGGGCCGAGGCGTCCGGGCCGGGTACCGGCCCAGGCCCAGACTCAGAGCCCGGCCCAGACTCAGGCCCAGACCCAGAGCCCGGCCCCGGCCCCGGTTCCGGCCCCGGTTCCGGCCCCGGCCCCGGCCCCGGTTCCGGCCCCGGCCCCGGCCCCGGTTCCGGTTCCGGTTCCGGTTCCGGTTCCGGTTCCGAGGAGAAAACCTAGCCGCGCGCGTCCACGCGGGCCGCACGCACGCACGAACTCCCCCGCACCCCTGACGAGGAGGTGCGGGGGAGTGGCTTCGGGCGGCGGCCACGCCCGCCTCCCGGGCGGCCGCCCTGGGTGTCAGACGGTGACGGGCTCCGTCGTGCGGTCCTCCTCCTCCGTTTCCGTGCGGACGGTGCGGCTCGGGCGCAGGACGTTGTCCAGGGCGAGGGCGCCGGGGCCGGTGAAGACCAGGAGGAGGAAGGTCCAGCAGAACAGGGCCGCCTGCTCGCCGCCGTTCTGGATCGGCCACAGGGCGTGCGACTGGTGGACGTGGAAGTAGGCGAAGGCCATCGAGCCCGAGGCGAGGAACGCGGCCGGGCGGGTGGCGAGGCCGAGCAGCACCAGCGCGCCGCACACGAGCTGGATGACGGCGGCGTACCAGCCCGGCCAGGTGCCGGCCTCGATCGTGCCGCCGTCGGTGCCCTGGGCGCCGCCGAGCACGCCGAACAGCGAGGCGGCGCCGTGGCAGGTGAAGAGCAGGCCGAGCACGATGCGGAAGAGCCCGACGACATAGGGCTGGGCGCTGTTGAGACGTCCTGACATGGTGGGAGAACTCCTTCGGCTGTTCCGAAAGTTTCGGTTTCCTCAAAACACCGGTTTCGTCTCCCGGAAGCGGCCGGGCCACGTCAGATTAGGGGTGGCGCATTCCGGTTGCCAGATCGTCATTCAGCCAATGTTCATCTGCTGTCGGCGCCTTTTCGGGCTTGATTTCGGCGGTTGGCGCGGTTCGGCGGTTCTCGGTGCTGTGCGGGGCGCGGTTCTGTGCGGCTCGCCGCTCTCGGCGGGTTCAGGAGCCGGGACCGCTGAGCCGGGTCTCCTCGACAGTCGTCAGCAGGCCGCCCCGGCCGCCCTGCCCCTCGCCCTCCGCGTTCCGCGGCGGCCCCGCCTGTTCGAGCCGCAGGAGGGCCTCGCGGCCCCGGAGCGTCAGGGTCATCAGCTGGTTGCCGAACCAGGGGCCGCCCGTGCGGCGCCAGTCGACGGCGGGCCGGGCGCGGCGGCCGTGCCGGGCCAGCAGCCGGCCGATCGCCCGGCCCGGCGGGGTCCAGCCGAACCGGAAGACGACCTTGATGGAGAGCGGCACGGAGTTGTGGACGGGCGAGCAGGTGAGCTGCACCACGTGCGCGTCGGGAGCGGCCTCGCCCCCCGGCCAGCCCGGCTCGGCGACGTAGGCGTGGTGGACGTCCCCGGACAGCACGCAGATCGTCGCGGGCGCGTCCGGGCCCGAGCCCGCCTCGGCGATCAGGTCGGCCAGCGCGTCGAACGAGGGCGGGAACGCCGCCCAGTGCTCCAGGTCCAGCGCCCGGCGCAGCCACTCCCCGAACCGCGCCCAGCGCGCGCCCCGCACGCCGTCGGCCAGCGCGGCGTCCCAGGACTCCAGGTCGTGGATCATGTGCGGGAGCAGCCAGGGCAGCGAGGTGCCGATCAGCAGGTGGTCGTAGGAGCCCGGTGCGTCCAGTGCCTGGGCGCGCAGCCATTCCCACTCGCCGGCGCCCAGCATGTCCCGCTCGCCCTCGGTCAGGACCCGCGCGGCCCTGCTGTCCACCATCAGCAGCCGGGTCCGGCCGAAGTCGCGGCGGTAGCTCCAGCGGGCGTGAGCGGCATCGGCGTCGGCGCGGACGCAGTGCTCGCGCAGCACCTCCGTGCCGTCCGCGGCGGACCGGACGGCCGCGTACACCTCGTCCTTCGCGAGCTCGGCGGGCGAGAGGTTGCCCAGGTGCTGGTGGACCCAGTAGGACATCAGGCCGCCGAGGACCCGGTCGCGCCACCACGCGGTGGCGCGCATCTCCGTGAGCCAGGAGGCGCTGGTGTTCCAGTCGTCGATGACGTCGTGGTCGTCGAAGATCATGCAGCTCGGCACGGTGGACAGCAGCCAGCGCACCTCGGGGTCGAGCCAGGACTCGTAGTAGAGGTGGGTGTACTCCTCGTAGTCCGCCACCTGGGCGCCGGGTGCCTCGTCGAGGTCGCGGCGGCCGGCCAGCCAGTCGCGGGTCGCCTCGGAGGTCTCGTCGGCGTACACCTGGTCGCCGAGGAGCAGGAGCACGTCCGGGCGTTCGGCCTCGGGGGCGGAGGCGACGCGGGTGGCGAGCGCGTCCAGGGCGTCCGGGCCGGCGGGGTCCTTCTGCCCGAGCGCGGGCGCGGCCCAGCGGCAGGAGCCGAAGGCCACGCGCAGGGTCTCGTCCGCGGCCGGGGAACGGATCACGGACGGCGGGAACGGCGAGTCGGGCAGCGGCCACACCCGCTCCCCGTCGAGCAGCACCTCGTAGGACGTCGACGTGCCCGGGGTGAGCCCGGTGACCGGCACCAGCGCGTAGTGGTGGCCGTGGATCTCGAAGGTGCCGGCGCTCCCGCCGCCGCCCTCCGCGCAGCGCACCTCGGCGGTGCAGGGACGGCCCGCCTCGACCCAGACGGTCGCGGACGAGCCGTCGACGTACCTCAGCAGCGGCCCCAGCCGCAGTTCCACCATGGGATCAGCCTCCTCCGTCGCCCCGTACGGTACGGAACGACGGAGGGACCGGGGCGGGTTCCGCGGCGTGGCGGCGCGCTGCGGCGTGCGGTCAGTTCGCGAACGGCACGGCGTCGGCGGAGCGGGCGTGCCAGTTGGTGGCGATGGGCCGGTCGACGGTGACGCTCTCCGAGAGCTTGAGGGTGACGCTGTTGAGCTCGTCGCCGTAGACCGAGAGGTGCAGGCGGTCGAACTCGATGCCGCCGTTGTCGCCGGTGCTCTTGGGGTTGATGCCGGCGTAGGCGGCCTTGTTGCCGGAGAGGGTGATGCCCTCGCTGACGGCCTGCTCGGCGGGGTGGACCGCGGTCGAGGCGCTGGAGCCGAAGGAGGCGGAGGGGTACACGCCGTCCAGACGGCAGGTCACGCCCTCGCGGGCCTTGGCGACGACGCGGATGTAACCGCCCGCCTGGCTCTCGAAGTTGGTGGTGAGCTTCAGGTCCTTGGTGACGCAGGCCCGGGGGGTGGCGGACTGCTTCGCGGTGCCGGCCTCGGCCGTGGCGGCGGCGGTGCCGGTGAGGGCGAGGGCCGCGACTGCGGTGACGGTGAGGCGGGCGGCGCGGGTGCCGAGCAGGGAACGCATGGTGATCTCCGTATCTCCGTGAGGAAGGTGAGGACTGCGTCGTCCGGCGGGCTCCGTCGGCGACAGGACGAAGCTTGTGCCGTGATCCGTCCCACTCGCCATCGATCAAGGTCATCGCGGGACGCTGGAACGGTGAAACGGTTCGTGACCTGCGGGAACGCTCATGTCCTGGGACGGCGTGGCGGGACGGGGAGGGCGGGAGGAGGGTCGCACCGGGACACCAGGGACGGCCCCGCGGCGTGTGCGGGGCGCGCAGGGGGTCGCGTACGATGGGCGGCGTTGGAGGGGAGTAGCCCTTCGCCGGACCGTCGACATACTGCTCAGCCAGCCTGAGCCGGCGCCCGGAGGCGGATACCGCGGACCCCTGGGGGCGCGGATCGGCCGGCGAGACCTTCGGCAAAGCAGTGCACCACCCGCGCCGCCCGGCGCGGGTGCGTATGTGCGCTGCCGTGCCGGGGTGTCGTGAGCAGTGCGGACTCTCGGTGGGCGGCGCCCCGACCGATTGAGGAACTGTGATCAGCCTGACCGTGACGGCGCTCGTCTTCGGCGTCGTCTTCCTGGCCGAGCTGCCGGACAAGACCGCCCTGGCCGGCCTCGTCCTCGGCACCCGCTACCGCGCCTCGTACGTCTTCGCGGGCGTCGCCGCGGCCTTCACCCTGCACGTCGTGCTCGCGGTCGCGGCGGGCAGCGTGCTGACGCTGCTGCCGCACCAGCTCGTGCAGGCGATCACCGGCGTGCTCTTCCTGGGCGGTGCGGCCGTCCTGCTGTTCAAGAAGGACGACGGCGAGGAGGAGGTCCGCCGGCCCGAGGACCAGAGCTTCTGGAAGGTCGCCGGGGCCGGTTTCATGCTCATCCTGGTCGCCGAGTTCGGCGATCTGACCCAGATCATGACCGCCAACCTCGCGGCCCGCTACGACGACCCGCTCTCCGTCGGCCTCGGCGCGGTGCTCGCGCTGTGGGCGGTGGCCGGCCTCGGCATCGTGGGCGGCAGGGCGCTGATGAAGAGGGTGCCGCTGACGCTGATCACGCGGATCGCGGCCCTGCTGATGCTGGGGCTCGGCGTGTGGAGCCTGTACGAGGCGATCGCGGGCTGAGCGGCCCTCGCGAAGCGCGGACGGGTCCCGGCCGGAATGGACCGGGAGTTCGCGGGGTACGGGGCATCCGCGCGCCCCGTGCCCCTGGTGGCCGTGACCCCGTGTGACACGTGCTCGCCGTGCGTGTTGTGGCTGGTCACGGTGGGTGGCACAGGAGCGGTGCCTTTTTGTATCGTAAGGAAACAAAGTGGTTCCCGCCCGCGCCCCCTGACCTGCGGGCGGGGCCGCCTTGTTTCCCCGGGGCACCCCCTTCCGTATTTGGAGCATGCCGATGACGGCCACCACCGTTCTCACCGCACGGGCCCTCCTCCTGGACATGGACGGCACCCTCGTCAACTCGGACGCCGCCGTCGAGCGGGTCTGGCGGCGCTGGGCCGACCGGCACGGACTGGACGGCGACGAGGTGCTGAAGGTCGTGCACGGCCGCCAGGGCTACGCCTCCATGGCACTGCTGCTGCCCGGCCGGCCGATGGAGCAGAACCTCGCCGAGAACGCGCGGATGCTGGCCGAGGAGACCGCCGACACCGAGGGCGTCGTCGAGGTGCCCGGTGCGACCGGCTTCCTCGCCGCCCTGAACGGCGTCCCGCACGCGCTCGTGACCTCGGCGGACGTGCCGCTGTCCACCGCCCGGATGAAGGCGGCGGGCCTCGCGCTGCCCTCGGTGCGGATCACCGCGGAGTCCGTGGGCGCGAGCAAGCCGGACCCCGAGGGCTTCCTGAAGGGCGCCGCGGAACTGGGCGTCGCGCCCGAGGACTGCGTGGTCTTCGAGGACTCCGGCGCGGGCGTCGCGGCGGGACGCGCCGCCGGGATGCGGGTCGTGGGAGTCGGCCCGCGGGCGGGACTGCACCGGCCCGACGCGGTGGTGCGGGACCTGCGGCAGGTCCGGGTCGAGAAGACGGCGGACGGGACCGTCCGGCTGCACCTGGGCTGAGGGCGGGCAGCCGGAACGGAAGGGTTCGCCCCTACGGCTCGTCGGTCTCCGACTCCAGGCGGGCGCGGGTGGCCTCGCCGTAGACGCCGCGGGGGTCGTCCGTGATGCCCCGCGCGCTCTGGTAGGCGGCCACGGCCGTCTCGACGTCGCCGTCGTACGTGCCGTCCACCGTGCCCAGGTAGAACAGCCGCTGCCGGAGCCGGCGCTGGAGTTCCTCGACCTCGGGGCCGTCGTCGCCCCGCCGCAGCACCGGCGGGTCCTGGTGCTGGTCCTCGCCGGTGGCGGGCTTCTTGGAGCGGGTCGCCTCGGAGGTCGCCTGCGCGTCCCGCGCGGTGCGGGTGGCGCTGGGGGTGGCCGAGGAGGAGGCGGTGCGGCCGCCGGAGGCGGTCGCCGTGGCGGAGGCGGTGTCGCTCGGGGAGGCGCTGCCCGTGCCGGTCGTCGACGCGGAGGAGGTGTCCGCAGGTCCGGTCGCGGTGGGAGTGGCCGAGCCTGCCGGGACGCTCGGGCGGACCTCGTCCGGAAGGGCGTCGTTGCGTTCGGGCTTGCCGTAGCTGAAGAGGCCGGTGGCGAGCGCGGTCGCCGTCAGGACCGCGACGACGGCGCCGCCCGCGGCGAGGACGACCGTGCGGCGGGGCGCGCGGGCACGGGGAGCCTCGCCCCGGCCGCCGCCCCCGACGGTCGTACCGAGGTCCAGGGGCCGCGTCTCCGCGAAGACGGCGTCCTCAGGGCTCTCAGGCGTCTCAGGGGCCTGCGGGTCCTCGGGGGTCCGCGGGGGGCGCTGAGGGTCTCGCGGGCCTTCCGGTACCTCCTGCGCGGCGTGCGGCTCCCGTACGCCGTTCCCGGCAGTACGGGGCCCCCGCGCCCGGGTGCCCTCGGCGGCCCCGCCCTCCGGAGTCCCGGTCCCGGGGGAGCCGGGGGCCTGCTCCGGCGTCCCCGCGGGGGTCCCGCCCTCCGGCCCGGCGGCGGTCCCGCCCTCCGCACCGGGGGTGGTCCCGCTCTTCGGGGTCAGGCCCACGTAGGGCCTGATGCGCAGCGGATCGAAGTCCTCCGCCGCCGCGGCCTCCGCCGTGCGGGTGTCGCGGAGCGCCTCGGCCGTGCGCTGGGTGCACGCGCACGTCGGCGACCCCTCGGGGTCGCGCGGCGCCGCGCACTCCGGGCACGCCTGTTCGTTCGTTCCGCTCACGGCTGGGTTCCCTCCCTGCGAACTCCAGGAATTATGCAGACCTCCCGCACACCTTCTCCGGCGATCCCCCCTAAGTCGCGGCCGTCCGGCAGGACTGAACATGCCATAACTGGTCACACCGAACAGGAAGGCAGACGGCAGGCCGGCCCGGCGAGGGCCAAGGCTCCCGGGGAGGTCTCCATGGCAGAGGACGCGCTCCCGAAGGGCGGCGGTGCGGCGGACGACGAGGACGGGCACCGCGCGCGCGGCGCCCTCACCCCGCCCGGCGGCACCGGCCCAGGCCCCGAGGGCGGCACCGCCCGGACCGGTGGGAGCGTCCTCGTCCCCATCGGCGCGCTGCTGCTCGGCCTGCTCCTCGCCGCCCTCGACCAGACGATCGTCTCCACCGCCCTGCCGACCATCGTCAGCGACCTCGGGGGCCTGGAACACCTCTCCTGGGTGGTCACCGCCTACCTCCTCGCCTCCACCGCCGCGACCCCGCTGTGGGGCAAGCTGGGCGACCAGTACGGGCGCAAGAGGCTGTTCCAGACGGCCATCGTGATCTTCCTCGTCGGCTCGGCGCTGTGCGGCGCCGCGCAGGACATGGGCCAGCTCATCGCCTTCCGCGCGCTCCAGGGACTCGGCGGCGGCGGACTGATCGTGCTGTCCATGGCGATCGTCGGCGACCTCGTGCCGCCCCGGGAACGCGGTCGCTACCAGGGACTGTTCGGCGCCGTCTTCGGCGCCACCAGCGTGCTCGGGCCGCTGCTCGGCGGACTGTTCACCCAGCACCTGAGCTGGCGCTGGGTGTTCTACGTCAACCTGCCCCTCGGTGTCGTCGCCCTCGCCGTGATCGCCACCGTCCTGCGCATCCCGCGCCGCTCGACCAAGCACGTCATCGACTACCTCGGCACGTTCCTGATCGCCACCGTCGCCACCTGCCTCGTCCTCGTCGCCTCGCTCGGCGGCACCACCTGGGGCTGGACCTCCCCGCAGATCATCGGGCTCCTCGTGGTCGGCGTGGTGCTGGCCGCCCTGTTCGTCGCCGTCGAACGCCGGGCCGCCGAACCCGTTCTCCCGATGGGGCTCTTCCGCATCCGCACCTTCAGCCTCTCCGCCGTCATCAGCTTCGTCGTCGGCTTCGCCATGTTCGGTGCCCTGACCTATCTGCCGACGTTCCTCCAGGTCGTGCGCGGCATCTCCCCGACCATGTCCGGCGTGCACATGCTGCCCCTGGTGTTCGGACTGCTGCTGTCCTCGACGGTCTCCGGGCAGATCGTCAGCCGCACCGGCCGGTGGAAGGTCTTCCCCGTCGCCGGCACCGCCGTCACCACCCTCGGCCTGCTCCTGCTGCACCAGCTCGACGAGCACACCTCCACCGCGACGACCAGCGCCTTCTTCTTCGTCTTCGGCCTGGGCCTCGGCCTCGTCATGCAGGTCCTCGTGCTGATCGTGCAGAACGCGGTGGCCTACGAGGACCTGGGCGTCGCCACCTCCGGGGCGACCTTCTTCCGGTCCATCGGCGCCTCCTTCGGCGTCGCCGTCTTCGGCTCGATCTTCGCGAGCCGGCTCGCCGACAAGCTCGCCGACGTCCTCGCCGGGCGCCGGCTGCCCGGCGGCGTGGACGTCGGCGCCCTCCAGGCCGACCCGCGCGGCATCGGCGGGCTGCCGCCCTCGCTGCGGCCCGCCGTCCTGCACGCCTACGCCTCCGCCATCACCGACGTCTTCCTGTACGCGGCACCCGTCGCCGCGGTCGCCTTCGTCCTCGCCTGGTTCCTGCGCGAGGACCGGCTGCGCGCGTCGGTGACCGCGCCCGACGGCTCCGAGACCTTCGCCAGCAACCCGGTGCAGCGCTCCTCCTACGACGAGGTGTGCCGCGCGCTCTCGCTGCTCGGCTCCCGCAACGGGCGGCGGGAGATCTACGAGCGGATCACCGCGCGCGCCGGGTACGACCTGCTGCCCGCGGCGAGCTGGCTGCTGCTGCGCACCCGGAAGTACGGCTGGACGGAACCTGCCGTGCTGACCGAGCGCAGCGCCGTCCCGCTGGACGTGATCATGGCCGCGGCGCGGCAGGTGGAGGAGCGGGGGCTGGCCGCGCGCCGGGGGCCGGACCTGGTGCTCACCGAGCGGGGCGCGGCGGTCGCGGAGCGGCTGGCCGCCGCACGGCAGGAGTCGCTGGCGGAGCTGCTGGGGGACTGGTGGGGGCCGGACCGCCCGACGGACCTGGACCGGCTCGTGGCGGACCTGACCGCGGAACTGTGCGGATCGGACGCGGAACGGCCGCATGAGGGGACACGCGTGACGGCGGCCCGCCGCGCCGGCCGGGCGTAGCCGCGCGGCCCTCAACCCCTCGGCGCGGAAACGGCGTTCGCGTGTACGGGATGCCCCCGTCCGTGCCTCTCCGTGAGCGTGCGCCGTTTGCGGGCGGGGTTGCGGGCAACCCGGTGGGAGTAAGGGTTTCGCCGGAGCCGGCCGGTTCCGGGGCCCTCGGGTCTACCGGAAGGCATTCATGTCCACAGGCGTGATCATCGCAATCGTGATCGTGGCGGCCGTGGTCCTTGCCGCGGTCGTGTTCCTGCTGCGGGCCCGCGGCGCGCAGGGCGGTCCCGGGCTGAAGCGGCGCTTCGGCCCCGAGTACGAGCGGACCGTGGCCCGTCACCACGGGGACACCAAGGCGGCCGAGGCCGAGCTGGCCCAACGCGTCGAGCGTCACGGGTCGCTGACGAGGCGTCCGCTCGCGCCCGAGGCCCGCGCGGGCTACGAGGCCCGCTGGGCCGCCGCCCAGGAGCGGTTCGTCGACTCGCCGCGCGAGGCGGTCGCCGAGGCGGACCGGCTGATCGCCGAACTGTCCACCGAGCGCGGCTTCCCCGAGGGCCGCCACGAGGACCGTATCGACGCGCTCTCCGTCCACCACGCGCACCACGTGCACGGCTACCGCCGTCTGCACGAGGCCGCGCGGACCCCGGCGGACGGCACGCCGGAGAGCCGTCCCGACACGGAGGAACTGCGCGCGGCCATGGTCGAGGCGCGTGGCCTCTTCGAGCAGTTGACGGGCGAGGACGGCCACGGGACGGCGCGTACGGAACCGGAGCGGACCGGCGCCGCCGGCGAGGCGCGTGGCACGCAGCCCGCCTGGGCGCTCGGCCGACGTCATGTGAAGGGGAGTTGAGGGGTGATGGCAGAGGTGACACCGTCCAACGAGGACCGCGACGTGCGCGAGGCACGCGAGGCACGCGCCGCCCACGAGGCGGCGGGCGACCCGGACGCCGGTCCGGCCGCGGCGCCGATGCACAGGACCGAGGCCACGGGCACGGCGACCGGTGAGGGCGCGGTCGGCGGCACGGGCGCGGGTGCGCACGCCGGCACGCCGACGGGCGCGGGCGAGGGCGTCGGCACCGGTGCGGGCGCCGGTACGGGCCGGGGCACGGAGGCCGGTACGCGCACGGCGACCGGTGCGGGCACGCCGGTGGGCGCGGGGGAGAGCACCGGTACCGGTACCGGCACCGGTGCGCCCGGCGGTTCGGCCGCCTTCGGTCGGGAGGCGGGCGTCGGTCGTGAGACGGGTGCCGGTCGCGAGGCGGGCGTCGGTCGTGAGACGGGTGGCGCGGGTGCGGGCACCGCGGGACCCGCTTCCGCCGGCCCGGGAGCCACCGGCACGGAATCCGCCGGCACGGGCACCCCGGGTCCCGGTACCGGAACGCCCGGTGCCGCGCACGGCCCCGTCTCCGGTTCCTCGCTGATCGGGGGGCGCGCGGGGAGCGCGAGCGACGAGGCGCTCACCGGGGGCGCAGGCGCCCACCACGCGGCGCACGAGCAGGGCGGCCGACCCCACGGCGCCCGGAGCCCGTTGCTGGCGCACGAGGCCACCGAGAAGTTCTCGGCCCAACTGCACCACGCCGTCGGCGGCTTCGTCGACGCGCCCCGGGCCGCCGTCGAGGAGGCCGACCACGTCCTGGAGGAGGTGGCCGACCTGGTCGCCGACGCGCTCAACCGGCGTCGCCGGGACCTGCGCGCCGCCTGGCAGCCCGGTGACGGCAACGACTCCGACACCGAGCGGCTCCGCGTCGCCCTGCGGGACTACCGCGAGTTCGCGGAACGCCTGCTGCACGTCTGAGCACGACCGACGGTCGTGCTCCGCGGCCCGGGACGCCCTCGCGCTCCCGGGCCGCCGCCGTGCGCGGGCCCCGGCCGTCATGACCCCGTGCGTGGTCCCCGCCGCCCTCAACCCGTGCGGCGGGCCCGCCACTCGGCGACGACCGCGTCCGTGTCGTAGGGCTTCAGCCCCAGCGGCGGCCCCGGCGGCGGCTTGAACATGACCTCGCGGATCCTCACGTTGACCCCGTCGATCAGCCGCCGCACGACCGCCTCCGTCGGCGCCGCGTACGCCGCCGCCAGGGTGTCCTCGGCCTCCTTGCGCAGGGCGAGCGTCGGCGGCAGCACGGACACGCCCTCCCGGGCGAGCTTCTGCCGGATCCACCACATCTCGTCGTAGGCGGTGTCGGCGACCGCGCGGGAGGGCCGGCCCGCGCCGGGCAGGTCGTCGAACTCCCCACGCGCCTCGGCCGCGCGGATCTGCCGTTCGACAAAGGACTCGAAGCCCATACCGGGAGGTTTGCGCTCAGTCATATCGCCCATTGTGCGGGAGACCGCCCAGCCGGACCATGGCGCGATCTATCATGCGGCGGCGGTGCGGGGGCCCGGTTCCCGTGCCGGTTCCGTGCCCGACGCGACGACCGTCGCCTCCAGAAGGAGCGCACCACGTGCTCGAACTCACCATGGCCCTGGTCTCCGGGGCGGACGCCGGGGCGACGGCCGGCATGCTCATGGCCGATGCGCCCAGCCGTCCCGAATCCGTGCTGCGCGTGGGGCGCGACCGGACCGTGTGCCGGCTCGTGACGCCCGACGACTGGCTGTTCATCTCCCGTGTGCACCTGGAGTTCCTCTACGGGGAGGACGGGGCGTGGCGGGTGACCTGGCTGCGCGGCTCGCAGCCCGATCCGTCCTCCCAGGTGCTGCTGACGCTGGCCGGGGGCCAGTCCCAGCCGCTGCCCTACGGCGGGACGGCGGTGCTGCCGACCGGTGGCTCGGGGGAACTGGTGGTGCTGGACCGGACCGCCCCGCGGAGCGTGAACGTGGGGTTCTTCCACGAGGTCCGGTGAGCCGTCGGGGAGGACGCGGGGGAGTGCCGGGGCGTGCCGCGCGGCTCCCCCCGCCCGCCCCTTCGGAGCCGGGTCAGCCCAGCTCGTGCGGTTCCAGCGAGGGGCGTGAACCCGGCAGCGGCCTGCCCGCCGACTCCCGCATGAACCAGACGGCCGCCCCGCCCACGACCGCCGCCGCCATCATGTAGTAGGCGGGCATCATCACGTTGCCGGTGGCGCCGATCAGCGCGGTCACCACCAGCGGGGTCGTCCCGCCGAACAGGGACACCGAGACGTTGAACCCGATGGACAGCGAGCCGTACCGCACCCGGGTCGGGAACAGCGCGGGCAGCGCCGCCGGCATCGCCGCCGTGAAGCAGACCAGGAGCAGGCCCAGCGCGCCCATGCCGAGCGCGATGGCGAACAGGCTGCCCTCACGGATCAGGAGCAGCGCGGGGACGGACAGGAACAGGAAGCCCGCGCAGCCGGCCGCGATGACGGGGCGGCGGCCGACGCGGTCGCTCAGGGCGCCGGCGAAGGGCTGGACGATCATCATGAGCGCCATCACGCCGAGCACGACCAGCAGACCGTGCGTCTCGTCGTACTTCAGCTCGCTGGTCAGATAGCTCGGCATGTACGACAGCAGCATGTAGTCGGTGACGTTGAAGACCAGCACCAGGCCCATGCACAGCAGCAGCGTCCGCCACTGCCCGGTGACCATCTCGCGCAGCGGCACCCGCGGGCGGTTCCGCTCGGCCTTGGTGACCTCCGCCGCGAACGCCGGGGTCTCCTCCAGGCGCAGCCGCAGGTAGAGGCCGATCAGGCCCATCGGGCCGGCGATCAGGAAGGGCACGCGCCAGCCCCAGGAGAGCAGGTCCTGCTCGGAGAGGAGCGCGGTGAGCACGGTGACCAGGCCCGCGCCGCCGATGTACCCGGCGAGCGTGCCGAACTCCAGCCAGCTCCCGAAGAAGCCGCGCCGCCGGTCGGGCGCGTACTCGGCGATGAAGGTGGAGGCGCCCGCGTACTCGCCGCCGGTGGAGAAGCCCTGCACGAGGCGGGCGGCCAGCAGGAGCAGCGGGGCGCCCACGCCGAGGGTGGCGTAGGAGGGGATCAGGCCGATGGCGAAGGTGCCCGCGGCCATCATGATCATCGTGACGGCGAGGATCTTCTGGCGGCCGACGCGGTCGCCGAGCGGACCGAAGACCATGCCGCCCAGCGGGCGGACCAGGAACGCCGCCGCGAAGGCGCCGAAGGTGGACAGCAGCTGCGCGGTGGCGCTGCCGCCGGGGAAGAAGACCTTGCCGAGGGTCACCGCGATGTAGCTGTAGACGCCGAAGTCGAACCACTCCATCGCGTTGCCCAGGGCGGCGGCCTTGACCGCGCGCCTGACGAGCGCCGGGTCCGTGACGGTGACGTCGTGGGGAGTCGGACGGGTGCGGGGAACGACGGGGGGAGCGATCGCGGTCAAGATTCCGCTCGCCTGCCTTTCGACGGGAACAGGGACGTGACCCGCGCTCCGTCGAGCAGGCCGAAAATCGACCGTACGAGGTGAGGGCGCGGTCACGTGGCGTGACAGAATAGGTGCAAAGTGCACCTATATGCCGTCCGGCCAGGGGATTCCGTGACGCTTCGACCCGTCCGCCCGGTTCCCCGGTGTGAGCCTTCTCGCGCCCCGGAGGGCCGGAGGGAGCCTCACGGACTATCGTCATCCGGACAAAAGGCGAGCGGTTGTCAGGTAAAGAGGGGGTTCTCCGCATCTCAGTACAGAGCAGGGCATGAACGTGATGCGGAGCGGACCCATGGATGACCGGGCGGGAGGCCGACGAGGCGTGGCGAACGTGGAACACGGCGGGCGGGCGGGAGAGGCGTTCGGCGACCCGGAGGAGTCGGCCAGAGCCGGAATGAGAATCGCCCGCGTCGCGCTGTGGGGCCTCGCCGCCCTGCTCGCCCTGCGACAGGTCCTCGCCGTCCTCGGCACCCCCGAGGCGGACCGGCTGACCGCCCTGGAGACCTGGGTCGGACCGGACGGCGTCCTGCACGTCACCGGCTCCCTCTACGACTCCACACGGTTCACGGGCACCCCGTTCGCCGGACTCGTCCTCAAACCGCTCACCCGCGCCGCCGAACAGGCGCTCGGCTGGGGCTGGACCTTCGGCACCCTGCTGCTCCTCGTCGCCCTCGGCGTGAGCGCCGCCCGGGCCCTGCCCGGCCCCGTGTCCCGCCGCACCTCGCTGCTCGCCGCTCCCGTGGCGATCAGCCTGCTCATGCTCTCGCTGCCGGTGCGCAACACCCTGCACCTCGGGCAGACCAGCATCATCCCGGTGCTGCTCGTCCTGCTCGGCTGCCTCACCGTGCGCGACCAGCGGGCCGCCGGCGCGCTCATCGGCCTCGCCGCCGCCCTCCAGCCCACCGTGCTGCTCTTCGTCCCGCTGCTGTGGTGGACCGGCCGCCGCCGCGCCGCCGCCTGGACCGGCGGCGCCTTCGCCGCGTGCACGGCCCTCGCCTGGGCGGCGATGCCGCACGACTCGGCCACCTACTGGGTGCACCACATGGCCGGCGCCGGCCTGGGCGGCGCCGCCGACGGCATCGCCAACCAGTCCCTGCACGGCGCTCTGCTCCGCCTCGGCCTGAGCGGCCCGCCGGAGATCGTCCTCTACCTGGCGCTCGGCGCCGCCGTCGCCGTCCTCGGACTGCGCCGCGCCGTGCGGTACGCCCGCGACGGGCAGTTCCTGCTCGCGATCGCGGTCACCGGATGCGTCGCGGTCGTCGTGTCCCCCACCGCCTGGCAGCACCAGCTCCTGTGGGTGCTGCTCGCGGCCGTCGGCCGGGTCGGGCGGCGCGCCTCCGACCGGTACATGTGGCCCGTCGCCGTCGTCCTGGTGATGTCGCTGCCCGCGAAGGCGATGCTGCCCAGCATCGCGGCCCTCCTGCCGCTGCGCGACAACCTCGTGCTGCTCGCCGCGCTCGCCGCCGCCACCGTCGTCCCCTTCCTGCCGCGCTCCTCGCCCCACTACGCGCACCCGGTGCCCACCGAGTACGCGGACCCCGTCCCGGCCCGCTTCCGGCACGTGCCGCTGCTGCGGCTCCCCGGCCGGGTCCTCACCCGGCCCAACCTGCTCCTCGAACTCCTCCTGATCCGCGTCACCTACGCCGGCTACTCCCAGGTCCGGCTCGCCGCGACCGGCGGCTCCAACTCCGCCGGGCGGGCCACCGCCGAGCACCACGGCGAGCAGATCCTCTCCGCCGAGCGGTTCCTGCACCTCGACATCGAGCACTGGGCCAACCACGCCGTGGTCAAGGTGGACTGGCTGCGGCACTTCTTCGACTACTACTACGAGTCCTTCCACTTCGTGGTGCCGCTCGCCGTCCTCGGGGTCCTCTACTGGCGCCGCCCGGTCGACTACCGCTGGGCCCGCACCTCCCTCGGCTTCGCCACACTGCTCGCCCTCGTCGGCTTCTGGCTCTACCCGCTGGCCCCGCCGCGGCTGATGCCGGGCCTCGGCATCATCGACACCGTGCACGGCGCACAGGACTTCGCCAAGCCGGACTACGGCACGCTCACCCACCTCACCAACCAGTACGCGGCGATGCCCTCCCTGCACTTCGGCTGGGCCCTGTGGTGCGGCCTCGTCATCGCGGTCCTCGCGCCCCGGTGGTGGATGAAGGCGCTCGGCCTGCTGCACCCGCTGTTCACCGTCTCCGCGATCATCGGGACCGGCAACCACTGGGTGCTGGACGCGGTGGGCGGGGCGGCCGTCGTCGTGGCGGGACTCGGCCTGTCCTACGTGCTCCAGGGGCCGCGCGCCCGCACCGCGCGGGCGGCCGCCGTCGCCGCCGGGCGGCCCTCGCCCCCGCGGGCGCCGGAACCCGAGTCCGCACGGGGTTGACGCGGCGGCGCGGGCGCCTGGGCCCGCGCCCGGCCGCCCGCACCCCCTCCGACCTGCGCTTTGGTTCCCCTCCTGGCCCCGTGACCGGGGCCGCACCGCCCGGGCGCGGTCAAGCCGCGGGGCGCACCTGCCGTTCTCCTGAGCAGCGGCCGTGCGCCCCGAGGCAGCCCAGGAGGAGACCATCACCACGCACCCCGACCTCGCGCGGCCCCGTGCCCTCCTCCTCGCGCGCCCGCCGGTCCAGGCGCCCGCCCCGGCCCCCGCCCGCGCGCCCCGCCGTGGCACGGCCCTCGTACCGCTCCTCGCGCCGGCCCTGCTCGCGACGGCGCTCGGACTGTGGGGGCTCGACCGCCGGCACAGCATGTGGCGCGACGAGGCGGTCACCTACGAGGTCGCCCACCGCCCGCTCGGCGCACTCGGGGAACTGCTCGGCCGCATCGACGCCGTGCACGGCCTGTACTACCTGCTCCTGCACGCCGTCTTCGCGCTCTGGGACGGCGGCCTCACGGCCCTCCGGCTGCCCTCCGTGGCCGGGGCGGCACTGGCCGCCGCCGGCGTCGGCGCGACGGGGGCGCGGCTCGCCGGCCGGCGTGCGGGCACGCTCGCCGGGGCGGTGTTCGCCCTCCTGCCCGCCGTCCAGCAGTACGCGCAGGAGGGCCGCTCCTACGCCCTGGTCTGCGCCGCCGTCATCTGGGCCGGCCACTTCCTGCTGCGCGCCCTGGACCGGCCGGCCGCCGCCCGTCGGTGGTGCGCCTACGGCGCCGTCCTGGCCCTGGCCTGCTGGCTGCACGAGTTCGCCGTCCTGGTCCTGCTCGCCCACGCCGTCACCCTGCGGTGGCTGCGCGTCCCCCGGTGGGTGGCCCTGCGGTGGGGTCTCACCGCGGGCACGGTGGTGCTCGCCGTGTCGCCGCTGGTGCTGCTCAGCCTCGGGCAGTCGGCGGAGCAACTGGGCTGGCTCGGCCGGCCGGGACCCGAGGTGTGGCTCGGGTTCTGGCTGGTGGGCGGTGCGGGGGCCCTGCTCGTCCGGTGGACACGCGGGCCGGGGCGCCCCCCTTCCGTGCTCGGCGCGTGGGCGCTGCCGCCGCTCCTCGTGCCCGGGGGTGTCCTGCTCCTGGTCTCCCTGGTGCGGCCGTACTACGTCGACCGGTACGTGCTGCACGGGCTGGCCGGGCTGGCACTGCCCGCCGGGGCGGCCCTCGACCGGGCGCTGGCCCGCGCCCGGCGGGGGACGGGGACCGTCGGGTGGGCGGCCGCGCGGTGGCTGGGGGGTGCGGCGGTCGTCCTGGCCGTGCTGGTGCCCTGGTCGCTGCACGTACGGGCGCCGGAGAGCCGCAAGGACGACGTGGTCGCGGTCGCCCGGGCCGTCGAGCGCACCGCCCGTCCCGGCGACGCCGTGCTGTTCCTGCCGGGCAGGCGCCGGGAGTGGCTGCTCTGGGCGCCCTCGGTGCACCGGCGCCTGGACGACCTGGCGCTCGACCAGGGGCCGCGCGCCTCGCACACCCTCCAGGGCACCGAACTGCCCGCCGGCACCGTCCGCCGCCGGCTGGACGCCGTCGACCGGGTCCTCGCGCTCGGCGACCCGCCCGGCGAACCGCTCGACCCCTATCCGGAGGAGGCGGTCAAGCGCGAGGTGCTCGGGGCGCGGTTCAGGGTCTGCGCGCGCACCGAGGTGTGGGGTGCCCGGATCACCGTGTACGCGCGGCCGGGGCACTGCGGCCGGGGCGCGGGGACGGGATCGGCGGGAGCGGGGGACGTGGGGGACGCGGGGGAGGGGACGCGGGACGCGCGCGGGCATGGCGAAGGCGGCGGCCCCGGGGATCATGGGGCCGCCGCCTTCGGACTGTGGTGACGCCGGTGCCGCGGTGCGGCAAGGGGCGTCGAACCGCCTGTCAGTACCAGTGGTGGGTCTGCCAGAAGTTCCAGGCGCCGACCGGGCTGCCGTAGCGGGAGTTCATGTAGTCCAGACCCCACTTGATCTGGGTGGCCGGGTTGGTCTTCCAGTCGGGACCGGCGGACGCCATCTTCGAGCCGGGCAGCGCCTGGACCAGGCCGTACGCGCCGGAGGAGGCGTTGGTCGCGGTCACGTTCCAGCCGCTCTCGTGCGAGACGATGTTGCTGAACGCGGCGTACTGGGCGGCGTCCGGGATCATCTGGTGGGCGATCGTCTGCGCGTTGGAGCCGGTCGCGGCGTGGGCCGGGGCGGCGGTCATCGCCATGCCGGCGGTGGCGGCGGCCAGGGCGACACCGGTGAGGGCCTTCTTCGGGGAGGCGATGCGGCGGAGCAGGGTGACGGACACAAGAAACCTTTTCTTCGGGGACGTGGGGCCGTCGGCGGCACGGGTGCACCACGTGGGATGTGGAGCGCTGGTGTGTGCCGGGTGCCGGGGCCGGTGGGGCCCGGCGGTGCCTGACGACTGCTCCAGAGAAACAGGCCGGGCGACTCGTCCGCAAACACCCCTTTTACTAGTGGTGGTCGCATTCCGGTGGAGAGGTCGTCGTGTGACCTGGCTCTCAAACCGCAGGTCAGCGCCTGTAATGTCGTGCCCATGTCACGTCCTGACGGCTACGAGGCGGGGTCGTAGGTGACGTGGGTCATGTGGGGTGCTTCACCGCTCAACCGTCTCGTCGTGACGCCGGGCGTCCGCCGCACCACCCTCCGGCACCGATCCGGGGCCCTCGAACGTGACGGGCGTCTCGAAGGCGGCCCGCCGGGTGGCCCGGCGCAGCGCGCGCAGCACCGCCGGGCCGAGGGTGAGGGTGAGGAGGGCGGTGACCACGGCCCGGCCCAGGTCCCAGCCGAGCGAGGTGGCCACGCAGTACGCGAGGAACCGGGCCAGGTTGGCCGGGACCGCCGCGTGCGGGTCGAAGGCGATGCCCGAGGCGAGACCGCCCATGAAGGGCCAGCCGGCCAGGTTCATGACCGTGCCGTAGGCGAAGGCCGCGAGGAAGCCGTACACCGCGAGCAGCAGCGGTTCGCCCAGCTCGCGCAGTCTCCCGGCGGCCCCCGGGAGGCGCGCCGCGGGAACCCGCGCCGCCCCCGGCAGCAGTCCCGCGCCCATCGTGAACCAGCCCATCGCCAGCATCTGGAAGGGCATCCAGGGGCCGACCCCGCCGGTGAGCAGCGCGGAGGCGAACATCGTGACCGAGCCGAGGACGAAGCCGAAGCCGGGGCCGAGAACCCGGCCGCTCAGCACCAGCAGGAAGAACATGGGCTCGATCCCGGCGGTGCCCGCGCCGACCGGGCGCAGCGCGGCGCCGGTGGCCGCCAGCACGCCGAGCATCGCCACCGCCTTCGGCCCGAGCCCCGACTCCGAGATCGTCGCCGACACCACCGCGACCAGCAGCACCAGCAGCCCCGCGAACAACCAGGGGGCGTCCTGCGCGTGGGCGCTGATCTGCGACTCGGGCGGCGCGAGGAAGGGCCAGCCGAAGGCGGCCACGCCCACCGCGCCGACCAGCACCAGCGCGGCGACGGAGCGGGGGCCGAGCCGGACGGCGCGGGGGCGGCGGGCGCGGCCCCCGGCACGCGGGTCCGCGCTCATCGCAGGGCCTCCCGGACCTGGGCGACCGTGAGCCACGGCCGCGGGGCGAGGATCTTGGTGACCTGGGGGGCGAAGGACGGCGAGGAGACCACGACCTCGGCCGTGGCGCCGTCGGCGATCACCTCGCCCTCGGCGAGCAGCACCACCCGGTGGGCCAGCTCGGCGGCGAGCTCCACGTCGTGCGTGGCCAGCACGATCGCGTGCCCCTCGGCAGCCAGCGAGCGCAGCAGGGCGACCAGCCGGGCCTTGGCCGCGTAGTCCAGGCCCCGGGTCGGCTCGTCGAGCAGGAGCAGCGGCGGGCGGGCGGTCAGCACCACGGCGAGCGCGAGCGCGAGCCGCTGCCCCTCGGAGAGGTCGCGGGGGTGGGTGGCGTCGGTGACCCCGGGCAGCAGCTCGGAGACCAGGGCCCGGCAGGTGCCGGCCGGGGCGGCGGCGTCGTGGTCGGCGGCGGCGCACTCGGCGGCGACCGTGTCCGCGTACAGCAGGTCGCGCGGTTCCTGCGGCACCAGGCCGACCCGGCGGACCAGCTCGCGGGGCGGGGTGCGGCGCGGGACCGCCCCGCCGACCCGCACCTCGCCCGCGGACGGCTCGACGAGCCCCACGAGCGTGCCGAGGAGGGTGGACTTCCCGGCACCGTTGCGGCCCATCAGGGCGATCGTCTCGCCGGCCGCGACGGTCAGGTCGACGCCGTGCAGCGCCCGCACCCGGTCCCGGCGGACGCCGAGGCCACGGACCTCGGCGGCGGGCCCACCCGCCTCCGCGACGGCGGGACCGCGCCGGCGCAGGAAGCGGCGCACGGGCACCCGCGGCCGGGGAGCGGGAGCCTCGACGGGGGCGTGCGGGGGCCCGCCGGGCGCGGGTTCCCGCCCGGCGAGCCGCTCGCGCAACTCTCCGGCCCGGCGCCGCGCGTCGCGCACGGTGAGCGGCAGCGGGGACCAGCCCGCCAGCCTGCCCAGGTCCACCACCGGCGGGAACACCGGGGACAGCGCCATCACCTCCGCCGGGGTGCCGAGCACCGGCGCGGCCCCCGGGGACGGCAGCAGCGCGACCCGGTCGGCGTACTGCACCACCCGCTCCAGACGGTGCTCGGCCAGCAGCACCGTCGTGCCGAGGTCGTGCACCAGCCGCTGGAGGACGGCGAGAACCTCCTCGGCGGCGGCCGGGTCGAGCGCGGAGGTCGGCTCGTCCAGGACCAGCACCTTCGGGTGCGGGGTGAGGACGGAGCCGATCGCGACCCGCTGCCGCTGCCCGCCGGACAGCGTCGCGATCGGGCGGTCCCGCAGCGCGGCGAGACCGAGCAGGTCGAGGGTCTCCTCGACGCGCCGTCGCATCACCTCGGGGGCGAGTCCCAGCGACTCCATGCCGTAGGCGAGTTCGTCCTCGACGGTGTCGGTGACGAAGTGCGCGAGCGGATCCTGGCCCACCGTGCCGACGACGTCGGCGAGTTCACGAGGCTTGTGGGTGCGGGTGTCGCGCCCGGCGACCGTGACCCGGCCGCGCAGGGTGCCGCCGGTGAAGTGCGGCACGAGCCCGCTCACCGCGCCGAGCACGGTCGACTTGCCCACGCCGGACGGGCCCACCAGCAGGACGAGTTCGCCCTCGGGGACCTCGAGGTCCACACCCCGGACGGCGGGTTCGGCGGCGCCGTCGTACGTCACGGAGACGTTCTCGAAGCGGATCACGAGGGCTGCTCCTTGGCGGTGTCCAGGGGGTGCGCGGCGGGCCCCGCGGACCCGGCGGGTACGAGGAAAGCCGGCAGCAGGCCGAGGAGGACGGCCGCCGCCGGCCACAGCGGGAGCGCGGGCGCGACGAGCGGGACCACACCGGGGTGCAGCGCGGCCGGGTCGGCGGAGGCGGCGAGCGTCATGGCCACGGCGACGGCGGCACCGGAACCGGCGACCAGCAGGGCGCGCGGACCCCAGGTGTCGGGGCGGTAGCGGGTGCGCGGGGAGCGCCTGCCGCCCAGCCACAACCCGGCCAGCGCGGCGGCCGCCCCGGCGAGCAGCACCGGCAGGCCGTAGGTGCCGCCCTCCGCGGTGAGCAGCCCGTACGTGCCCGCGCACACGCCGAGCAGACCGCCGAGGGTGAGCGCGGCGGTCGTCCGGCGCACCGGGGCGGGCACGTCCGCGGTGCGGCCGTAGCCGCGCGCGTCCATCGCGGCGGCCAGCGCCACCGAACGCTCCAGGGCGCCCTCCAGGACCGGCAGCGCGACCTGCAGCAGCCCGCGCAGTCCCCGGTCCGGACGGCCGCGCAGCCGCCGGGCCGCACGCAGCCGCCGGGCGTCCGCGATGAGGTGCGGCGCGAAGGTGAGCGCCACGACGACCGCGACCCCGGCCTCGTACAGCGCGCCGGGCAGCGACTTCAGCAGGCGGGCCGGGTTGGCGAGGGCGTTGGCGGCACCGACGCACACCAGGAGCGCGGCCAGCCGCAGCCCGTCGTACAGCGCGAACAGCACGCCCTCGGCGGTGACCCGGCCGCCCAGCCGGATGCCCTGCGCCCAGTGCGGCAGCGGCACCTCGGGAAGCGTGAGAAGGGTGTGGGTGCCGGGGATGGGCGAGCCGAGGACGACGGCGAACGCCAGCCGCAGCACCAGCACGGCCAGGCCGAGCCGCAGGAAGACGGCGTAGGACCGGGACCAGGGGGAGGAGGTGCGGTGGCTGGCGACGACGTACCCGGTGACCGTCAGGAGGAGGCCGAGGAGGAGGGGGTTGGTGGTGCGGGTGGCGGCGGTGCCCAGACAGAGCGCCCACAGCCACCACGCGCCGGGATGCAGGCCGCCCTCCGCCCCGCGTGCGGCGGGTTCACCGGGCACGGCGCCTGGCCTGCCAGACCCCCGCCGCGGCCAGCACGAGGACCAGTGCGCCGCCGGCCAGCAGCCCCACCGAGGGGCCGCCCCCGTCGCCGTCCCCCTCGTCACGGGCGGCGGAGGAGGTGCCGGCCCCCTTCGCGGACCGCTCTCCCCCCGCCGCGATCTGCTCCCCGCAGCCCTTCTCCGGGTAGCCGGAGATCGCGCACAGCAGGGCGTTGCTGTCGTACCGCAGGGGCTTGGCCACCGAGGCCAGTGCCTCCGAGGCCGTCGCGTCCGGTGCCACCCGGGCGCAGGCCGTGCGCCGGTCCGGGGGCCGCTCGCCGGAGGGCGCGTCGGCCGCCGTGCCGAAGTCGAGGACGAGGGCGACCCGCTTGGTGCCCTTCCGCGCGGGCGTGTCCGCGCAGATGTCCGCGAAGTCGGCCCGGCCGCGCGGCCGGACGGCGTGGGCGGAGTCCTCGCTCACCGCGAAGCGGAAGCCCTGCACGTCGCCGTCGGAAGGGCGGGCGAGGGAGGGGCCCTGGGTGGCGTACGTCCAGTCGCCGCCCTCGCGCTCCCAGAAGGACCAGTAGCGGTAACCGGCGGCGTGGGCCTGCCCGGTGGCCGTGAGCAGCAGGAAGGCCGACAGCAGCAGGACGGCGGCGCGACGGCGGCGGTTCACGACCGCTGCCCCGCCTTGCGGCGGCCGCTGAGCAGGAAGCCCGCGCCGATGCCCGCGACGAGGCAGACCCCGATGAACCAGTAGAGGCCGAAGCCGCCCTCGTCCTTCTTCTCGTCCTTGTCGGCCTTCCCCGTGTTCCCGGTGTTCTCGGCGTTCGCCTTCTGCGGGGCGGGGCCGGTGGCGTTGAGGAGGGAGACGAGGTCCTGGCCGCCGAAGTGGCGCGGGTCGGTTCCGGTGGCGTGGGCGGCGAAGACGAGCTGGGCGTAGGCGCCGGGGCCGTTCTGCTTCGCCCAGGCGGCGGAGTTCTCCTTCAGCCAGGCCAGCGGCTTCGCGGCCCGTGCGGCGCCGCCCTGCGCGGCGAGCGCGACGACGGCGTCGGCGGTGTTGCCGTAGTCCGGCTGGTCGGTGGAGCCGGGCAGGGCGGAGACGAGGTGGCCGTCCTTCGCCATCGCGCCCGCGAGGTAGGAGGCGCCGTGGGCGGCGGCCCGCGAGGGGGTGGGTTCGCCGCCGTCGGAGCAGGAGTTGAACTTCTTGCGGCCGGCCTCGGCGGCCAGGCCCTGGCCGAGCGCGCCGAGGACACCGGCGGCGGTCGCGTCCGCGTTGGCCGTGAGCTTCCCCTTCTTGTCCGGCTGGAAGGCGAAGGCGCCGGCGCCCTCGCCGTCGCAGGGCAGGGAGAAGGTGAGCAGGGCGTCGTAGGAGGGGCCGAGGTCCTTCTCGCCTGCCGCGGTCAGCGCTCCGATCACGACGGAGGTCGAGTTGGCGTCGCTCGCGCCGCCGGGGGAGTAGCCCCAGCCGCCGTCCTTGTTCCGGTTGTCCTTCAGCCAGTCCACCGCCTTGCCGACCTCGGCCCGGTGCCCGCCGAGGGCGGCGAGCGCCTGCACGGCGGCGGCGGTGCTGTTGGTGTCCACCTGCGTCCTGGCGTCGCAGGCCTTCGCCGGTTCGGCGCGGAACGCGGCGAAGGCGCCGTTCGCGCACTGCTGCCCGGTCAGCCAGTCCACCGCCTTCGCGGCGGGTTCCACGCCGACCGTGTGCTGCGCGAGCAGGGCGAGGGACTGCCGCCAGACCCCGTCGTAGGTGGGGTCGGTGGTGCCGAACAGCCCGGCGGGCAGGGCCTTCGAGGGGGAAGGGGAGGGGGAGGCGGCGACGGCGGGCGCGGCGCCGGCACCGATCACGGCGGCGGCGAGCACCGCGGCACAGCGGCGGACAATCATGATCGGCGGGTGCCTCTCCCTGTGGGGAGACGGGCAGCACGGGGCGGACGGGGCCTCCCGGGCGGCTCGACTCCGTAGACCTCGACGGTGTCGCGCGACGGCGAGCGGCCGACGCACCTGAGCCGGTCACGGCGGGTGCGGGGCAATCCGGCTCACCGGCCCAGGAGGACCGGTACACGGCTGCGGGTCAGCGCCGGATTCGCACCGGCTTTCCCCCGTACGGGCGTGATGACGACCCGGCCACTGTACCGGCCCGTTCGAACGGGGCCGTGACGAGCCCTCGGCGGGGGCCCGGCGGCACCGGTCCGCCGTGGCGCGAATCACCTGCTCCACCGCTCACAGCGGGGCTACCTGCCGGTAGATTCGGAGGCTGTTGAACGATCAAGCCCGCACTTGTTCCGGATTGTCGTCCCGGCATAGGGTCGCGGGATCAGCAGGCAGGAAGGGGCCCGGAGTGACCGCTGAGGCCAGTCAGGCGGGTTCCCGTCCGGGTTCCGCCGCCGACGCCGGGCGACCGCTCAGGATCGCGCTCCTCACCTACAAGGGCAACCCGTTCTGCGGGGGCCAGGGCGTCTACGTCCGCCACCTCTCGCGCGAACTCGCCCGCCTGGGCCACCGCGTGGAGGTCATCGGCGCCCAGCCCTACCCCGTGCTCGACCCCGTCGAGGGCGGCGGGGGGCCGACGCTCACCGAACTGCCGAGCCTCGACCTCTACCGCCAGCCCGACCCCTTCCGCACCCCGAAGCGCGGGGAGTACCGGGACTGGATCGACGCGCTCGAGGTCGGCACGATGTGGACCGGGGGCTTCCCCGAACCGCTCACCTTCTCCCTGCGCGCCCGCCGCCATCTGCGCGCCCGCCGGGGCGACTTCGACGTCGTGCACGACAACCAGACGCTCGGCTACGGCCTCCTGGGCGATGTCGGCGCCCCGCTGGTCACCACCATCCACCACCCCATCACCGTCGACCGGCAGTTGGAGCTGGACGCCGCCGAGGGATGGCAGCGCCGGGCCTCGGTGCGGCGCTGGTACGGCTTCACCCGCATGCAGAAGAGGGTCGCGCGCCGGCTGCCGTCCGTACTGACCGTCTCCGGCTCCTCCCAGCAGGAGATCGTCGACCACCTCGGCGTGCGGCGGGAGCGGGTGCACGTCGTGCACATCGGCGCCGACACCGACCTGTTCGCCCCCGACGCCTCCGTCGCCGAGGTGCCCGGCCGGATCGTCACCACCTCCAGCGCGGACGTGCCGCTCAAGGGACTGGTCTTCCTCGTCGAGGCGCTGGCGAAGGTCCGCACCGAACACCCCGGCGCCCACCTCGTCGTCGTCGGCAAGCGGCCCGCCGAAGGACCGGTGGCGCAGGCGATGGAACGGTACGGCGTCGAGGGTGCCGTCGAGTTCGTCAAGGGCATCTCCGACGCCGAACTCGTCGACCTGGTGCGCTCGGCCGAGGTGGCCTGCGTGCCCTCGCTCTACGAGGGGTTCTCGCTGCCCGCCGCGGAGGCCATGGCCGCGGGCACCCCACTGGTGGCCACCACCGGAGGGGCGATCCCCGAGGTCGCCGGACCCGACGGCGAGACCTGCCTGGCCGTACCGCCCGGCGACGCCGGCGCCCTCGCCACCGCGCTGGCCCGCCTCCTCGGTGACGCGAGCCTGCGGGCCAGGCTCGGCGCGGCCGGCCGCGACCGCGTGCTGCGGCACTTCACCTGGGCCCGCGCGGCCGAGGGCACGGTGGCCCACTACCGCGAGGCGATGGCCCGCGCCGCGCACGGCGCCCGGCCCGCGGCCCGCCCGGTCGCCGTCCGCCCGGCGCCCGCGGCGCTCTCGGTGCCCGCGACCGTTCCCGCATCCGACGACGACCCCGACCGCGAAAGCAGGGCCACGTGCTGACCGTCGACTTCTCCCGGTTCCCGCTCGCCCCGGGCGACCGCGTACTGGACCTCGGCTGCGGCGCCGGCCGGCACGCGTTCGAGTGCTACCGGCGCGGGGCCCGGGTCGTCGCGCTGGACCGCAACGGCGAGGAGATCCGCGAGGTCGCCAAGTGGTTCGCGGCGATGGAACAGGAGGGCGAGGCCCCGGCCGGCGCCACCGCGACGGCCATGGAGGGCGACGCGCTCGCGCTGCCCTTCCCCGACGAGTCCTTCGACGTCGTCATCATCTCCGAGGTGATGGAACACATCCCCGACGACAAGGGCGTCCTCGCCGAGATGGTCCGGGTGCTCAAGCCCGGCGGCCGTATCGCCGTCACCGTCCCGCGCTACGGCCCGGAGAAGGTGTGCTGGGCGCTGTCCGACGCCTACCACGAGGTCGAGGGCGGCCACATCCGCATCTACCGCGCCGGGGAACTCCTCGCCAGGATGCGGGAGGCCGGACTGCGCCCCTACGGCAGCCACCACGCCCACGCCCTGCACTCGCCGTACTGGTGGCTCAAGTGCGCCTTCGGCGTCGACAACGACAAGGCGCTGCCGGTGCGGGCGTACCACAAGCTCCTGGTGTGGGACATCATGAAGAAGCCGCTCGCCACCCGGCTCGCCGAGAACGCGCTCAACCCGCTCATCGGCAAGAGCTTCGTGGCCTACGCGACCAAGCCGCACCTCCCGGCCGAGGCCGCCACCGGCTCCGGCTCCGGCTCCGGCTTCGGCTCCGGCTTCGACACGAACGAACCGGCGGGCGCTTCGTGACCACCCCCCGGACAGAACACCTCGTCCTGCCCGGGGTCCTCACCGCCGAGCAGGCCGCCGGGACCGTCGCCGGCATCCTCGCCGTCCAGCGCGAGGACGGCGCGATCCCCTGGTTCCGCGGGCACCACCTCGACCCCTGGGACCACACCGAGGCCGCGATGGCGCTGGACGCCGCGGGCGAGCACGAGGCCGCCGCGCGCGCCTACGAGTGGCTCGCCCGCCACCAGAACCCCGACGGCTCCTGGTACGCCGCCTACGCCGACGGCGACTGCACACGGGTCACCGACCGCGGCCGGGAGACCAACTTCGTCGCCTATCCGGCAGTCGGCGTGTGGCACCACTACCTCTCCACGGGCGACGACACGTTCCTGGACCGCATGTGGCCGATGGTGTTCGCGGCGGTCGAGTACGTGCTCGCGCTGCAGCAGCCCGGCGGCCAGATCGGCTGGAAGGGCGAGGACGGCGGCGGCCGCACCACCGACGCGCTGCTCACCGGCTCCTCCTCCATCCACCAGGCGCTGCGCTGCGCGCTGGCCCTCGCCGAACAGCGCGAGGAGCCGCAGCCGGACTGGGAGCTCGCGGTGGGCGCGCTGCGCCACGCGATCCGCCGGCACCCGGAGCGGTTCCTGGACAAGTCCCGCTACTCGATGGACTGGTACTACCCGGTGCTGGGCGGCGCGCTGACCGGCACGGAGGCCGCCGACCGCATCGAGGAGGACTGGGACCGCTTCGTCGTGCCCGGCCTCGGCGTGCGCTGCGTCGTCCCCAACCCGTGGGTCACGGGCGGGGAGTCCGCCGAACTCGCCCTCACCCTGTGGGCGATGGGCGAGTCCGACCGCGCCCTGGACGTCCTGAAGTCCATCCAGCACCTGCGGGACGCCGAGTCCGGCCTGTACTGGACGGGGTACGTGTTCGAGGACGCCACGATCTGGCCCCGCGAACTGACGACCTGGACCGCCGGCTCGCTGCTCCTCGCGGTCGCCGCGCTGGGCGGCCACGAGGCGACGTGCACGGTGTTCTCCGGCACGCACCTGCCGACGGGGCTCGACCCCGACTGCTGCGCGGTGTGAGCACCGGGCCCGGACCGCCGTCCGGGCCCGGTGGGTTCAGTGCCGCTGCATGCGGCGGGCGATGGCGTGCCCGATGAACAGGTAGACGACCGCGGCCAGGCCGTATCCGGCCACGACCCGCGCCCACGCCTCGTCGAAGGTGAACAGGTCACGCGACCAGCCGGCCAGCCAGCGGGCCACGTCATGGACGAACTGCACCAGGGCGTTGCCCGGATTCGCGTCCAACAGGTACATCAGGATCCAGAGACCCAGTATCAGGGCCATGACATCGGCGACGACCGCGACGACCGTCCCGGCCCCGTTCGCACTGCGGTGATATCGAGGGGACATACCTTGCGGATTGCCGCCGCCCGCCGTATGAAACCCGGCCACCCCCCCAACCGTCCGCGCGCTCCCGGCAGTTGCGAAGAAGCGGACCGGGAGCTGAAGGCCGCCCGGCTCAGGGCAGGAGAGCCCCCGGCGCACGCACGCCCCGGCGCAGGCGCGCGGCGTCCTGGCTGGGGGGCACGCCGAACCGGCGGCGGTACTCCCGGCTGAACTGCGAGGGGTTGTCGTAGCCGACGCGGTGGCCGACTCCGGTGACGTCTCCGGGGTGGGTGGCGAGCAGCAGTCGGGCCTCCTGGAGCCGGATCTGCTTCTGGAACTGGATGGGGCTCATGGCGGTCACCGCCTGAAAGTTGCGGTAGAAGGCGGAGACGCCCATGCCGGACTGCCGCGCCACGTCCTCCACCCGGAAGGGCTGCGCGTAGTGCTCGCGGATCCAGCGCACGGCGCGTGAGATGTGGCTGAGGCTGCTGTCGGCCAGGCCGAGCTGGCGCACCGTCGCACCCTGCTCGCCGGTGATCAGACGCCACAGGATCTCGCGCTTGACCAGTGGGGCCAGTACGGCCCGGTCGCGGGGCTCGTCGAGAAGGCGCAGCAGCCGGACCACCGCGTCCAGCAGCGCGGCCGGAGCGTCAGCGACGGCGATCCCCGACGGTGCGCCCCCGCCGCTCCGGGGGGCTTGCCGGGGCCCGGCCTCGAGCAGCAACTCGGCGACGGCGGACGGTTCCAGGACGAGACCGAACCCCAGCGCCGGCTCCCCGGGGCCGGCCTGGGTGAACTGCCCGGTGACAGGCAGATCGACGGATGCGACCAAGTACTGCCCGGGCCCGTACTCGAACACCCGCTCACCCAGGGCGAGCCGTTTGGCGCCCTGCGCGATGACCGCCAGGAGCGTGCCGGACATCGAAGGCTCCGGCCGATCGGGGCGGTCGACCTTCGAGATGAGGACGCCGTCGACGGCGGTGGTCCAGTCGGGCCGCGCATGGCGGGCCAACAGGGTGCGGAGTTCTTCGAGGTACATGCGTCCATTGCAGCACCACTGCGCGCACGGGTTCCCGAAGTCGCGAGGATCGTGCAAGTGCGAGCGAGTATCGGTCTAACGTTTCCGCAGGTCAGCGCGCTTCAATGGAACCACCGCACTCCAATACCGAAGAGGAAGAGGAGAAATCCATGATTGCCGCCCACGGTTTCGCAGCCACCCTGACCGCCAGGCCCGGTGTGGGGGACCGGCTCGTCGACCTGCTGCTGACCGGACTGGACGAGGGCAGCCCCGGCGCGAGCGAGTACTGCCTCCTGTACCTCGTCTCCCGTTCCGCGTCCGACCCCGACGTCGTCCACGTCATCGAAGGCTGGACCAGCGAGGAGGACCACCACCGCGTCTTCGCCGGCAGGGCCGCCCAGGCCATCGTGGCGCGGATCGACCCGCTGCTCGCCAAGGAGTCCGAGTACACGGACTTCGTTCCGGTCCGCGGCAAGTCCGCCCTCTGACCCGCGCCCAACACCCCGCCCCCGGGCCTCCGCCGCCCCGGTGCCCACCGAGGCGGCCCCCGTCTCGTCCGCCCGCCCCGTCACCACCACCCACGAGAGGCAACGACCATGACCACAGAACGGCCCTCCCTCGACCCCGAACTGCGTGAACTGCTGGCCGACATGCCGCTGATGTCCCAGCTCACCCCGGAAGTGCTGGCGCGGGTACGCCCCTTCTCCTCGATGCCCGTCGAACCCCTCCTCGAAGGCCGGGCCGTCGACCGGCGCGAGGTCACCGCCGCGAGCCCGGACGGCACCCCCATCCCCTTGTCCGTCCTCAGCCCCGCGAACAGCGACCGCACCGCTGCCGCACCCTGCGTCTACTGGATGCACGGCGGCGGGATGGTCATGGGCGACCGCTTCTCACAGATCGACATCCCGCTGGAGTGGCTCGACGAGTTCGGCGCCGTCGTGGTCTCCGTCGACTACCGGCTCGCGCCCGAGTCCACCGGCACCATCCCGGTCGACGACTGCTACCAAGGACTGCTCTGGATCGCCGAGCACGCCGCCGAACTGGGCATCGACCCCTCCCGGATCATCGTGGCGGGCGCCAGCGCGGGCGGCGGCCTCGCCGCCGGCGTCACGCTGCTGGCCCGCGACCACGGCACCCCGGAGATCGCCGCCCAAGTCCTGATCGGCCCCATGCTCGACCACCGCAACACCACCACCTCCAGCCTCCAGTACGCGAACGGGCCCGGCGTCTGGACCCGCGAGATGAACGAATTCGGATGGCGCTGCCTCCTCGGCGACCTCGCCGACGACGAGGTGTCCGCGTACGTCTCACCCGCCCTGGCCGACGACCTCGCGGGCCTGCCGACCACCTACATCGACACCGGCTCCGCCGAAGTCTTCCGCGACGAGGACACCGACTACGCCAGCCGCATCTGGGCGGCCGGCGGCCAGGCCGAACTCCACGTCTGGGCAGGCGGCTTCCACGGATTCGACGCCCTGTACCCGCAGGCACACCTCTCGGCCACGGCCCGCCGGACCCGCACCGATTGGCTCGCCCGGCTCCTGTCCACCACCCCGACGCCTAGGTGAAGCGGACGGGTTCCGGTCGTACGCCTCGGCCTCGGCCTCGGCCTGCGACGGCCGGTGCCCTGAACGTGATCGGCTCCGGGCGCCGCCGGCAGCGGGGGCCGGCCCCACCCCGGATCAACCGGGCAGCCGGATGGCCGGGGCAACGCCACGTCGGTGACCGTGGGGCTGTCCCGAGCAAGTCGCCCACACGGAAGGCAGGATGCGTGCGCATCGTCATGGCCACCGCCGCCGCGCCGGCCCTCGTCGGCCGGACCGCGCCGGCCGTCTCCGCCCACCAGCCGACCACCGACGGAATTTGGCGTATGGACGGCTACGGCACAGTCCTCTCCCTCCGCGACGGAACCCTGCGGGAGTACCAGACCACCACCGTCATCTGTCTCGAGGGCGATTCCGCACAGCGGACCGGCCCCGGCACCTACACCGTGCCCGACGGCACTGTCCTCACCGTGCGCACCCGGGGAGACCGCGACCGCGGATCCCTGCGGGCGGACGGTTCCGTCGGCGAGCGGAGCCTGCGCCGGCTCCCGAAGTCGCCCGAGGCCTGCGCGAGTCCGGCCCCCGAGGGTCCGCTCGCCGCCTTCGACGTCTTCTGGCAGTCCTTCGAGGAGCCGGTCTTCACCGAGGAGGAGTTCGCCGAGAGGAGGGACTCGGCCTTCGACAGGGCGCTGAACGTCCTGCGGGAAGCTCGCCGTTGACGCGCGCCCACCGGTACTGGCCCCCTGAACGGCGACGGCCCCCCGCCCGGAGGGGCGAGGGGCCGTGCGGTGGTGCGGGGGTGGTGCGTGCGGTGGTGCGGGGGAGCCCGCCTCAGCCGCGCTGGATGCCGCTGGTGTCCTGCAGGACACCGCGCCGGCCGTCCTGCGTCTGCGCCACCAGCGCGGCACCGCGCTGCTCGACCGCCAGGTACCAGGTGCCCGGCGCGAGTTCGGCGATCTGACCGCCGGAGTTGTCCTCCGCGAACAGCGGGCGCGTCACCGGAACCGCGAACCAGAACGGGGAGAAGTCCCCGCCCTGCTGCGGCGCCTGCGGCTGGGAGGCCTGCGCCGGCTGGGGCGCCGGGGGCTGCTGCCCGTACGGCTGCCCCGGCTGCGGCTGCCCGCCGAAGGAGGGCTGCTGGGCGCCCGGGTAGCCGTAACCGGCCGGCGGCTGGGCGCCGTAGGGCTGCGGGGCGGCCGGACGCGGGGCGCCGACCAGGGAGGCCTTGAGCGCCGGAACCAGCGGGGTGGCGACCGCGGCGGCGGCCATCACCAGGGTGGCGATGAGACCGAGGATCAGACCGACACCGGCGTCGAAGCTGCTCCTGGACCCCTCGAAGTTGTCCAGACCGCCCACCGGGTCGAAGATGTTGCCGATCGCGCTCCACGCGGCGAACACCGTCAGCCCGACGCCGAACTGCCCGAGGTCCAGGCCGAGCACCTTCGGCATCTGCGGCAGCCCCCGGGCGACGACGATGAGCGCGGCGCCGATGATGCCGGCGAGGAAGACGCTCAGCAGGAGCGGCCCGTTGCCCCAGGCGCTGGGGATGTCGAGGCTGTCCGGGGCGTCGTCGATCGAGTAGTTGTTGAGGAACGACGCGATGAACAGCAACACCGCTGCTCCGATCACCACGCCGTCGCCTCTAGTGAGGGAGCGGATATTCACTTCAGGTCCTTCGTCAGTCGTCTCGTCACCGGCATCGTGGGAGGCGTCGCTGTCACCGTGTCGCCCAGGGCCTCTCGGCCGCGGTGTGAAGCGCGGGGGGTGGCCCCTCATCGTAGGAGGACACTATCGTCCGTCTGACATGTGTGTCCGCCCGGTGCCGTGCGACCGCCGCTACCCGCGCAGGAAACTCACGATTCCCTCAGACATTCCCTCCGCCGCCTTCTGCCGCCAGGCCGCGCTGGTCAGCAACGCCGCGTCCTTGCTATCGCGCATGTTGCCGCATTCGATGAACACCTTCGGAACCGTTGACAGATTGAGACCCCCGAGATCCTTCCGTACGTCCAGGCCGGTACCGCCACCTATGTAGTTCGAGGGAGCCGTGCCGGTGGCGCGGGCGAAGCCGTCCTTGATGTCGACGCCCAGGTCGCGCGAGGGACCGGCGATCGCACGGGTGTCCGCCGTCCCCGAGTGCACCGCGTCCGGCAGGATGACGTGGAAGCCGCGGTTGCCCACGGCCGAACCGTCGGCGTGGATGGAGAGCGCGGCGTCCGCGTGCGCCTTGTTGCCGATCTCGGCACGCTCGGTCACACACGGCCCCCACGGCCGGTCGCCGTCGTGGGTCAGCTTCACGGTGGCGCCCCGCTCCTCCAGCAGCGTCCGCAGCCGGCGGGAGACGTCGAGGGTGAAACGCGCCTCGGGATAACCGGCGTTCGTGGCGGTGCCGGTGGTGTCGCACTCCTTGCTGTTGGTGCCGATGTCCACCCGGCGGTTGATCTCGGTGGGGTGCTTGAAGTTGCCCTGGTTGTGGCCGGGGTCGATGACGACGACCTTGCCCCTGAGGGAATCCGGGTCCTTGCCGCCCGTGCGGCCGCTCGCGGAGGGGGAACCCGCGCCCTCCGCACCGCCCTTCGCCCGGGGTGAGGACGGGGCGGTGGAGTGCCCCGAGGCGCCGGCCGCCTGCGCGGAGGGCCCGGAGCCGCCGGAGTCGCCCACCACCTCGTAGACCAGCCAGCCCGCCAGCACGGCCGGCACCAGCGCGGCGAGCGCCACGGTGAACGGGCCGCGCCGGGAGCGGCGTTGCGGAACGGGCTCGAACTCTGGACCGAGGTATGACACGACGGCGAGCCTATCGGCGCGCGGCGGCGGCGTCGTGGGAACCGGGGTGCGCGGCCGCGGCCGGCCCGGCCTGCTCCGCCCCTTCCGCCCGGGCGGTCCGCCGCAGGACGCGCAGCGAGCCCGTCGCCGAGACCTCCGTGAACTCCCCCGAGTCCAGCGCCCGGAGGTAGACCCGGTACGGGGCCTGCCCGGTGAACTCGTCCTCCACCACCGGGAACACGTCGTGCAGGACGAGGAGGCCGCCCTCGGCGACGTGCGGCGCCCAGCCCTCGTAGTCGGCGCCCGCGTGCTCGTCGGTGTGGCCGCCGTCGACGAAGACCAGGCCGAGCGGGGTGTTCCACAGCGCGGCGATCCGCGGGGAGCGGCCGACGAGGGCGACGACGTGGTCCTCAAGACCCGCCCGGTGCAGGGTGCGGCGGAACGTCGGCAGGGTGTCCATCAGGCCGACCTCCGGGTCGACCGTCTCCGGGTCGTGGTACTCCCAGCCGGGCTGCTGCTCCTCGCTGCCCCGGTGGTGGTCCACGGTGAGCGCGGTGACCCCGGCGGCACGGGCGGCCTCGGCGAGGAGGATCGTCGAGCGGCCGCAGTAGGTGCCGACCTCCAGCAGCGGCAGCCCGAGCCGCCCGGCCTCGACGGCCGCCGCGTACAGCGCGAGGCCCTCGTCGGCGGGCATGAACCCCTTCGCCGCCTCGAAGGCGGCAAGGATCTCGGACGACGGTGCCGGCGGCATGGGGGCCTCCCTCGGACGGTGCACGGGTGCCCCATGCTGCCGCACCCCCCGCCGGGGACCGACGGGGGGTGCGGGGTGCCGCGGGTGCGGGCGCGGTGCGGGGGCGTCGCTCAGGCGGTGACCGTCTCGCCCGGCAGGGACCGGTCCTCCCCGGGCAGCGGCAGCGCCAGGTCGAGGTCGACCGCGCGGTCGTCGCCCGCGTGCGTGGCACGGGAGGCGTGCGGGCCGTGCCCGGCGGCCCCGGCGGCCAGCACGTAGGGGCCCTCGGCCGGCACCGCGAGCGCGTAGCTGCCGTCGGCCCCGGTGAGGGTCGCGCCCGCCCGGCGGCCGTGGCGGTCGATCAGGGTGACCCGGGCCCGCGGGACCGGGAGGCCGGCGGCGTCCAGGACCCGGCCGCGGAAACCGCCGCCGAGCAGCTCCCGCGCCCGCCTGAGGGCCGCGTCCTCCTCGCTGTCCGCGAGCAGCACCGGCGCGGTGGCCGGCCGGCGGCCGGGCAGGAACAGGGCCAGCACCATGCCGAGCAGGACCGCGCCGGTCGCGATCAGGAACGAGACCCGGAAACCGTGCATCGTCGGCAGCGCGACGCCGTCGGTGTGGGTGGCGCTGTTGGCCAGCACCATGCCGATGACCGCGCTGGAGGTCGAGGTGCCGATGGAGCGCGCCAGCGTGTTGAGGCCGTTGGCGGCACCCGTCTCGGAGGCCGGGACCGCGCCCACGATGAGCGCGGGCAGCGAGGAGTAGGCCAGACCGATGCCGGCGCCCAGGACGACGGAGGTGAGAACCGTCTGCCAGGGCGCGCTCATCAGGCCGAGACCGGCGCCGTAGCCGACCGCGATGACCAGCATGCCGAGGATCAGGGTGACCTTCGGGCCGAAGCGGGCGGACAGCCGGGCGTAGACGGGGGCGGTGAGCATCATGGTCAGGCCCAGCGGCGCCACGCACAGACCGGCGACGACCATGGACTGCCCGAGGCCGTACCCGGTCGACTTCGGGAGCTGGAGCAACTGCGGCAGGACCAGGGAGACGGCGTAGAAGGCGACACCGACCATGACCGAGACGAGGTTGGTGAGCAGCACCTCGCGGCGGGCCGTGGTGCGCAGGTCGACCAGCGGCGCCTTCAGCCGCAGCTCCATCAGGCCCCACAGCAGCAGGACGAGGAGCGCGGCGGCGAACAGGCCGAGGGTGCGGCCCGCGGTCCAGCCCCAGTCGCTGCCCTTGGTGATCGGCAGCAGGAGCAGCACGAGGCCCACGGACAGGCCGAGCGCGCCCGCCACGTCGAAGGTGCCCTTGGCGCGCATCGGGGACTCCGGCACGGCGACGAGGGTGAGCACGATACAGAGGACGCCGAGCGCGGCGGAGCCGAAGTACAGGGCGTGCCAGTCGGCGTGCTGGGCGACGAGCGCGGCGGCGGGCAGCGCGAGTCCGCCGCCGACGCCGATCGAGGAGCTCATCAGGGCCATCGCCGAGCCGAGCCGCTCACGGGGCAGCATGTCGCGCATCAGTCCGATGCCCAGCGGTATCGCGCCCATCGCGAAGCCCTGGAGGGTGCGGCCGACGATCATCGGCACGAGGGCGCTGGTGAAACCGCTGACCAGCGCGCCGAGGACCATCACGGCGAGGCTGAACAGCAGCATCCTGCGCTTGCCGTAGAGGTCGCCGAGCCGGCCCATGATCGGCGTGGCCACGGCACCGGACAGGAGGGTGGAGGTCAGGACCCAGGTCGCGTTGCCGGGGGAGGTGTCCAGCAGGACGGGCAGGTCCTTGATGACGGGGACCAGCAGCGTCTGCATCACCGCGACGACGATGCCCGCGAAGGCGAGCACCGGCACCACCGCGCCTCCGGTCGCTGCCCCGGAAGGCCGGTCGGGCCGGTCGGTCGACGAGTGCGTCATGGAAGGGGGCCTCCAGGCCAGGAAGATCAGGAGAAGATCAGGAAGAGTGCTTGCGTGCAGAATGAACCTTGTATGCATGGGCAACTATTCCGATGCTTCGGGCCACTAACGAAATCTTGACCGACTTTGCGTTCCCATGACGATCTGATGGTGCGTCAGGATCGCGGCGTCCGTCAGAGGTGGTGGGGTGGTGGGGTGGTGCGGCAGGTGGAGCGGTGGGCCGGTGGGCAGGTGGGCCGGTGGGGTGGTGGAGCAGTGGGCTGTCCGCCGGTCGAAATGCCGATGCGACTGTCAGTGCGCTGCGAGCATGGCCGCATGCTCCGAGCAGCGTCAGAGACCCGTGCCCCCTCCACGACCGCCCCGCCCGCCTGGGTGGTGGTTGCGCTCGCCTGCGCCGGGCAGTTCCTCGTCGTCCTGGACGTGTCCGTGGTCAACGTGGCGCTGCCGTCCATGCGCGCCGACCTCGGGCTGAGCGCCCCGGGACTGCAGTGGGTGGTCAACGCCTACGCCATCGCCTTCGCCGGGTTCATGCTGCTCGGCGGGCGGGCCGGGGACCTCTACGGGCGCAAGCGGATGTTCGTGCTCGGGCTCGGCCTGTTCACGCTGGCCTCGCTCGCCGGGGGCCTCGCCCAGGAGGGCTGGCAACTCCTGCTGGCCCGGGCGGTGCAGGGCCTGGGCGCGGCGGTCCTCGCGCCCTCGACGCTCACCCTGGTCACCTCGGCGGTCCCGGAGGGCGCCGCCCGGGCGCGGGCGATCGCCACCTGGTCCGCGGTCGGGGCGGGCGGCGGCGCGGCCGGCGGGCTCGTCGGCGGCGTGCTCGTGGACCTGCTGTCCTGGCGCTGGGTGCTGCTGATCAACGTGCCCGTCGGCGCGGTCGTCCTGGCCTGCGCGGCCCGCGGACTGCGGGAGAGCCGTGCCGGGGCCGGCCGCCGGCTGGACGTGGCGGGCGCCCTCCTGGCCACGGCCGGCCTCGCGACCCTGGCCTACGGCATCGTGCGCACCGAGGCGGACGGCTGGACGGCACCCGGGGCACTGACCGCCCTCGGCGCCGGCCTCGCGCTGCTCGCGCTGTTCGTGGCGGTCGAGGCACGGACGACGGCGCCGCTGATGCCGCTCACGCTGCTCCGGGTGCGCTCGGTGGCCTCGGCGAACGCGGCGATGTTCGTGTGCGGCTCGGCCATGTTCTGCATGTGGTTCTTCATGACCCTCTACGCGCAGAACGTGCTCGGCTACACCCCGCTGGAGGCCGGGGCCGCTCTCATACCCAGCTCGCTCGCGGTCCTGCTGGGATCGAAGGGGGCGCCCTGGCTGATGCCGTCCCTGGGGGCGCGCAACGTGGCGGTGCTCGGCGCGCTGCTGGCGGCGGCCGGCTTCGGCTGGCAGTCGACGATGACGGCGGACGGCGGGTACGTCACCTCCATCCTGCTGCCGGGGATCCTGATGATGCTGGGCGCGGGCCTGGCGGCCACCCCGCTGGCCTCCCTGGCCACCTCGGGCGCCGCGCCGCAGGACGCCGGCCTGGTCTCCGGGCTGGTCAACACCTCCCGCACGATGGGCGGTTCCCTGGGCCTCGCGGTCATGTCGACGATCGCGGCGAGCCGCACGGGCGACCGGACCACGGGCGCCGCCCTGACCGAGGGCTACGCGCTGTCCTTCCGGGTGAGCGCGGCGGTGCTGCTCGTCGGGGCGGCGGTGATGGCGGTGTGGCTGCCGAGGAAGCGGGCGGGAGCGAGCGCGTGAGGGCACCGGCACCCGCGTGAGGGGGGCCGCACCCGTGTGAGGGCGGGGGCCGCTGTGCCGCCCTTCACCGGCTGTCCGGTGGGGCCGGTCCGGTGCGGCGGGGTCGGCAGTCGACCGGTCAGAGCCAGCCCTGGTGGCGGGCCTCCCGGAGGGCTTCCGTGCGGTTGCGGGTGCCCGTCTTGCCGATGACCGAGGACAGGTAATTGCGCACCGTCGACTCCGAGAGATGCAGCTCGGCGGCGATGTCGGCGACCGTCGCGCCGTCCGCCGCGCTGCGCAGCACGTCGCACTCGCGCGGTGTCAGCGGATTGGGCCCCGCGCTCAGCGCCGCCATCGCCAGGGCCGGGTCCACGACCTGCTCGCCCGCCAGCACCCGGCGGACCGCGGCGGCCAGTTCCTCCACCGGCCCGTCCTTGACCAGGAAACCCGCCGCCCCCGCCTCCATCGCCCGGCGCAGATAGCCCGGCCGCCCGAACGTCGTCAGGATCAGCACCCGGCACCCGGGGACCCGCACCCGCAGCTCCGCCGCCGCGTCCAGACCGCTCATGCCCGGCAGTTCGATGTCGAGCAGCGCCACGTCGGGCCGGTGGGCCAGCGCGGCCTCCACGATCGCGTCCCCCGCCGAGACCTGGGCGACCACCTCGAGGTCGTCCTCCATGCCGAGCAGCAGGGCGAGCGCGCCGCGCATCATCCCCTGGTCCTCGGCGAGCAGCACACGGACGGGCTCGGTGCGGGGCGTCTCGGTCACGGCTCAAGGATAGGGAAGCGCCCGCCCCGCCGGGGCACGGTCACCTCCCTCCGGACGCGGTGGCGGCGGCCGGGGCCGTCGAGTCCTCCGTCTCCCGGGGGAGTTCGGCGGTGACCGTGAAGCCGCCGCGCGGCGAGGGGCCGGCCCGCAGCGAGCCGCCCGCCCGCGCGAGGCGCTCGGTCAGCCCCTTCAGACCGGTGCCGCTCGTCGAGGACGTCTGCGTCCCCTCGCCGCCGTTCCCGTCGTCGGTGACCGTCAGCCGGATCCGCTCGGCCGAGGAGGACCCGTCGACGCCGATCTCGCACCGCCGCGCCCCGCTGTGCCGCACGGCGTTGGTGACCGCCTCGCGCACCACCCAGCCCAGCAGTGCCTCACTCGCCGGTGCCAGCGGCGGCCCCGTGCGGCGTACGACGGGCTCGATGCCGGCCGCGGTCAGCGCGGAGGACGCCCGGTCAAGCTCGGTGGCGAGACTTCCCTCGCGATACCCGGTCACCGCCTCCCGGATCTCGGTCAGCGCCTGTCTGCCGACCGCCTCGATGTCGGTGACCTGGGCCAGCGCCGCGTCCATGTCCCGCGCCGCCAGCCGGCGCGCGGCCTCCGACTTGACGACGATCACCGACAGCGTGTGCCCGAGCAGATCGTGCAGGTCGCGGGAGAACCGCAGCCGCTCCTCCTCGACCGCGCGCCGGGCCAGCTCCTCGCGGGCCGCCCGCAACTGCCGCACCGCCTCGGACAGGGAGAGGATCGCGGCCGTCACCATCGTGGACAGGAACGTGCCGTAGACGACTCCGATGGCGTCCCAGCCGCCGCGCAGCCCGGCGACGACTCCCGCGAGGGCCGTCAGCCCGAGCCCGTAGCGCCCGAGCCACGGACCCCGCACCACCGCTCCCGTCGCCAGCCCGAGCAGTGGGAAGAACGACAGCCAGGTGCCGCCGTAGGCGAGGGCCAGGCCGCAGGTGACCAGGCCCATCACGACCAGCGCCAGCCGGGTGGAGAGCGCCTCGCGCGTCTTCGTGTGGAAGGCGCGGAAGACCACGTAGACGTAGCAGGAGTTGAAGGCCAGCAGGCCGAGGGCGCCGACCCAGGGGTTCGGCGTCTCCCCCTGGAACAGGTTGGAGAAGGCGCCCATCCCCATCAGCAGCCAGGGCAGCAGGGTGAATCCGGTGGGCGGCGGCCCGGGGTTGTCGGGCAGCCGTCCGCTCCTGCGGGTGGCCCGGTACTCGGCGCGCGTGTGCTTCCACTCCGACCGCCAGGCCGCGCGGGCCGACCGCCATGCCCGCCATTGGCAGGAGATGCTCCGCGTCCACCCCGGGGCACCGCCCCGGACCGGTGCGGACGCGGGCCGGGCCGCACCGGTCTCCGCTGTCGTCCTCGTGCCCTCGGAAGTGGTCATGATTCGACGGTAGGGGCGGCGGACCGTCGCCGACAGTGTCGGACGTACGCTCTTGAGCGGGACAAATGTCACGGGTCCCCGTGAGAGATTCACGGGTGGCCCGTGAGTCCGTGACATGCGTCCCGCCCCGCGCCGCGCACCCACGCCAGGAGCCGCCCCCCATGCCCCTCGACGCCGCCCGGGCCCTCGCCGCCGCGCCCCGCACCCGGGAGATCGCCTGGAGCGCCCGGGACGTGCAGCTCTACCACCTCGCCCTGGGTGCCGGCGTCCCCGCCACCGACCCCGGCGAGCTGCGCTACACCCTGGAGACCCGGTTGCGCGTCCTGCCCGCCTTCGCCACCGTCGCGGGCGGCGGCGAGCCCGGAGTGATCGCCGGCCTGTCCGTCCCCGGCGTCGACGTCGACCTCGCCCACGTCCTGCACGCCGGCCAGGGCCTCACCGTCCACCGTCCGCTCCCCGCCGAGGGCCGCGCGTTCGCCACCTCGCGGATCACCGCGGCGTACGACAAGGGGAGTGCCGCCCTGCTCGTGCTGCGCACCGACGTGGCCGACGCCGAGGGCCCGTTGTGGACCGAGGAGGCGTTGATCCACGTACGGGGCGAGGGCGGCTGGGGCGGCGAGCGCGGCCCCTCGCTCCGCCCCGCGCCACCGTCCGGCCCTCCGGACGTGGTCGTCGACCGGCCGGTGCGCGAGGACGCGGCGCTGCTGTACCGCCTCACCGGCGACCTCAACCCGCTCCACGCCGACCCCGGGTTCGCCGCGCGCGCCGGGTTCGACCGGCCCGTCCTGCACGGCCTGTGCACCTACGGCATGGCCCTCAAGGCGGTCGTCGACACCCTGCTCGACGGCGAGACGGGCCGGGTCCGCGCGTACACGACACGGTTCGCGGGGGTGGCGTACCCGGGCGAGACCCTGCGCGTGCGGATGTGGCGCGCGCCGGGCGCGGTACGGGTGACGGTGGGCGCGGTGGAACGGGCGGAGGCGCCCGTCCTCGCGGACACGACGGTCACCTGCGGCTGATCCCGGCGGCCCTTCACCCGTCACCCACTTCGATCCTCGTCACCCGTCACCCGTCACCCACTCCGATCCCCGGCCCGCTCCACTCCCCGTCCTGAAACGCCTCGGCCCCGCCCGAAACGCCTCGGCCCCGCCCGTGGCGCTTGCGCGCGTACGGGCGGGGCCGAGGCGGTCACCCGCCGGTCACCGGTGTCCGGCGGCCGGCGTGGGGCCGGGCGGTGTCAGGCGGCCGTCCGGCCGGAGGACTCCGCGCCCTCCCGGCGGTGCCGGCCGCGCGGCTGCGTCTCCGCCTCCTGCGCGGAGACCGGACCCCGGTGCCGGCCGTGTCCCGTCGCCTCGTCGCTCTCGGCGCCGGGCGGCTGCGTGCTGGTGCTGATGTCGTTCATGGGAAGTCTTCACCCCGTAGAAAAGATCCTTTTACAGCCGGGTGATCCTATCGGGCGTCGGTGACGGCCGCAGCGAGGACCACATGGCGGGCAGCCCTCAGCAAGCCTGTCGAGGAAGGCTCCGACTCCCCTTCCCGCGGCGGTTGTCGAGGTGCCTCGGGGGGCCGCTTCACACCCAGCGGGGCCTGCTGCAACGGCACCGGGCGGGGGGCCGGGGCGGCCGTCTCCGGGGGTGCTCCGGCCCCCTCGCGCGCCTCGGATCCCGGGTCGTGCGCGGGCCCTTCGCCGCCCTCGGCCGAGGACGAAGAGTTACGGCGCTGTGACGCTTCCGCGACGGGCGGCGCGGGCCGCGCCACCGGTGCCGTCAGACGGGCCACCGAGCAGGGTGCCGCGGGCGTCGCGCACGGCAGGTGCAGCTCTCCCTCGCGGGTCCAGCGGCCGGTGCCCGGCAGCCAGCCCTCGGGCCCCGGAACGTGCTCGAGCCGTCGCTCGGCGGGGCGCCACAGGCCGAGCCAGGAGCCGCCGGCGCCGTCGACCCGCAGGGCCACCGCGCACGCCTCGGGCGTCAGGATCTGCCCCGGCTGGATCGCGAACGGCGTCACCGTGCACCCCTCCACCCGCAGGCACTGCGGGAACCTGACCGGCAGCGTGCTGCCCAGCACCCCCCAGCCGAGCCGCTCCCGGCCGGGGGAGGGCGCGTCGGAGCGGATCAGCAGCAGGCCGCTGTCGGCGTCGGCGAGCAGCAGCCGGTCGTCGCTGTCCTCCGCGATCTGCAGCAGCGGCGACATCTCGCCGCCCCGCTCCAGGTCCACGACCACGGTCTTCGTGCGGCCGTCCCGGGTGCGGTCCAGGGCCAGCATGCGGCCGGTCGTGTCCAGCCACACCCCGCCCGAGCAGTGACCCGGCACCTCGGCGAGGTGCTCGGGGCCGAAGTCGCCGCCCGCGATCAGCCAGACCGCGGTGGAGTCAGGACCTGCGGCGAGGGCGTAGGCCCGGGTGCCGGCCGGGGAGGGCGGCAGCAGCCGCAGGACGGTGCCCGGGTCCGCGCACTCGACCGAGCCGAGGGCGAGTTCACCGGTGCCGGGGCCGGTCGGGTACAGCAGGGAGAACAGGTGCCGGGCGCCGGGGGCCGCGGGCTCGACCCGGTGCACCAGCACCCGGCCGTCGGTCAGCGGCAGCACCTCCGTGCCGGGCTCCTCCGGGCGGTCGGTGGGGAGCGGGACGGCGTACGGCTCCGGGCCGTCCAGCGTCCAGCGCTCGGCGTGCCGGGCACCGCCGCGCAGGGTCAGCCGGGCGGCGTAGGAACCGTCGGCGGCGAGCACGCAGGGGCTGGGCGTCGCGGCCGGGGGTGGTGGGGGAGAGGGCGCCTCCGGGGTGGGCGAAGAAGATCCCCCGGACCGGCGTGGGCGGACTCCGGGGGAGGCACTGGCCGTCATCATTCGGTCACCTCCGGCGACGACGCTAGTTTTCCCGCCTCCTCGACGGCCCGGCGAATCCCCGCTTTCACACATACGGGTACTGAAGAACGGTTTCTCCAGAGAACGTCATGGTCTTGTGCTGTCCGTCGTCCGTCGTCCGTCGTGCGTCGTGCGTGGGGCGTGGAGCGGGGCGGACGTGGGGCGGGCCGTGGGGGACGGCTATCGAGGTGGGGGAGGGGGTGTCGTCCGCCTCCCGCGCACCCAGGAGGCCAGGCAGCTCACCAGCACGCCGCCCGCGGCCCACGCGCACATCACCCACCAGGCGGTGGCGGTGTGATGGCCGTCGAAGTACGCGTAGTTGCGCACCAGGGTCACGCCCGCCCCGTTGGGCAGCGCCTGGCCGACGGCCGCCCAGAACGGCGGCAGCAGGGACGCCGGGTACACACCGCCCGCGCTCGGGTTCCCGATGATGACGAAGACCAGCACGGAGGCGGCGACCCCGGCCGGACCGAACAGCACCTGGAAGGCCATCCCCACGGCGGCCGCGGTGAAGGTGGCGAGAGTGGTGATCCCCCACAGGGCCGCGAAGTGCCCGGGCAGGGCGTCGAACACCGTGTCGACGACGAGTGTGCCGCCCAGCCCGGCGACCACGGAGAGCCCGGCGAGCGCGACGAGGCGGACGAGGGTCCGGCGCAGGTTGGCCGGCCGCGCCCCGTACGAGGCGGCGAGCGCGGCGGAGGCGAGATAACCGCCGATGATCACGCCGAGGACCAGGTAGAAGGTGCTCAGGCCCCGGCCGTCCGCCGGGTTCGGCGGCCGCAGGTCCCGCAACTCGACGGCCTCCCGCCCGTCCACCTTCTCGAAGATCGCCTGAAGTGCCTGCACGGCCGAGGGGCCCCCGGCCGAGGCGACCAGCAGTTCGGTCCGGCCCGAAGGAGCGCCCAGCAGCAGTGCGCCGTCCGCACGGCGGTCCAGGACCATGGCCCTCGCCTCGGCCTCGCTCGCGGCCGGGCGGGCCGACAGGGGTCTGTCCGGCAGGCCGTTGAGCTCGGCGAGCACCTTCGCCCTGGCCGGCTCGGGCGCCACCACGGCGAGGGGGATGTCCCTGGGGGTCGGCGAGTGGAAGGCCCCGACGAAGGACACCACGAACGCCAGCGCGAGGACCAGCACCCCCAGGAGCAGGGTCATGGCCCGGGGAGTGACCGCGTCCCGCAGCTCCCTCAGGAAGGACGGCCCGCCCGGCGCGAACCCCTGCGGCGCCTCAGGACTCGGCCGACCGCTGGTCCCGTTCTCCATGGCAACCTCGCCTCGTGCTTCCCGGCGGCGTACCGCGCCGGCCGGGGCCACGCCACGTCCCGGGCCATGCGCCGTCCCGGTCCGCGTACCGCGCCCGGCCCGCGCCGGCGAGGTCCAGCATGGCCGACGCACGACAGGTCCGCAGCGTGGGCACCCCCGTCCGGGAAGGCCCTCGGGTGCGACGGCCGGGCCTCCCGCGGCCGCCGCCCCTCTCTCAGCGGCGCGGGGAACGGCGCGCGCCCGGCCACCCACACCACCGCACCCGCCGACGCACGAGCACCCCCACCCCCGCACCCCGCAACTCCCCGCACCGCACCCTGGGGCCCTCCCCGCCCCGGGCGAGCCCACTCCCCACAGCCTCGGCCCCGGCGCCCAGGTAGCCTGTGCCCGTGCCCCGTCTCTCACAAGTCATCGCCGCGCTGGACGCGCTCTGGCCCGCCGCCCGCGCGGAGTCCTGGGACGCGGTCGGCACGGTCGTGGGCGACCCGGACCGCGAGGTCACCCGCGTCCTGTTCGCCGTGGACCCGGTCCAGGAGATCGCCGACGAGGCCGTCCGCCTCGGCGCCGACCTTCTCGTCACCCACCACCCCCTCTACCTGCGCGGCACGACGACCGTCGCGGCGTCCACCTTCAAGGGCCGCGTCGTGCACACCCTGATCAAGAACGACGTCGCCCTGCACGTCGCCCACACCAACGCCGACACCGCCGACCCCGGTGTGAGCGACGCCCTCGCCGGCGCGCTCGATCTGCGCGTCGTGCGCCCCCTCGTGCCGGACCCGTCCGACCCCGCCGGCCGTCGCGGCCTGGGCCGCGTGTGCGCGCTCGACCACCCGCTCACCCTCCGCGAGTTCGCCGCCCACGCCGCCGCCCGGCTGCCCGCGACCGCGCAGGGCATCCGCGTCGCCGGCGACCCGGAGGCGAGCATCCGCACGGTCGCCGTCAGCGGCGGCTCCGGCGACAGCCTGTTCGACGACGTCCGGGCGGCCGGCGTCGACGCGTTCCTCACCGCGGACCTGCGCCACCACCCGGTGAGCGAGGCCCGCGCCCACAGTCCCCTCGCGCTGCTCGACGCGGCGCACTGGGCCACCGAGTGGCCCTGGTGCGAGCTGGCCGCCGGTCAGCTCGACGAGGTCTCCGACCGCAACGGCTGGGACCTCCGCGTCCATGTCTCCCAGACGGTCACCGACCCCTGGACCGCCCACGCGGCATCCACCTCGCACACCCCTACCACCACCGCAGGAGCCCCCAACTGAACGCCGCGCCCGCCGACCAGATCCGCCTCCTCGACGTCCAGGGCCTGGACGTCCGTCTCCAGCAACTGGCGCACAAGCGGAAGTCGCTGCCCGAGCACGCCGAGATCGAGGCGCTGACGAAGGACCTCGCCCAGCTCCGCGACCTGCTCGTCGCCGCGCAGACCGAGGAGAGCGACTGCGCCCGCGAGCAGACCAAGGCCGAGCAGGACGTGGACCAGGTGCGCACCCGCGCCGCCCGCGACCAGCAGCGCCTGGACTCCGGCGCCGTCACCTCGCCCAAGGACCTGGAGAACCTCCAGCGCGAGATCACCTCCCTCGCCAAGCGCCAGGGCGACCTGGAGGACGTCGTCCTGGAGGTCATGGAGCGCCGGGAGTCCGCACAGGAGCGGGTCGGCGAGCTGACCGGGCGGGTCTCCTCCGTCCAGTCGAAGATCGACGACGCGACCGCGCGCCGTGACGCCGCGTTCGGGGAGATCGACGCCGAGGTGGACTCGGTGACCAAGGAGCGCGGGGTCGTCGCCGGCGCCGTTCCGGCCGATCTGCTCAAGCTGTACGAGAAGCTGCGTGAGCAGCAGGGCGGCATCGGCGCGGCCAAGCTGTACCAGCGCTCCTGCCAGGGCTGCCGTCAGGAGCTGGCGATCACCGAGCTGAACGAGATCCGCTCGGCGGCGCCCGACACGGTCGTCCGCTGCGAGAACTGCCGCCGCATCCTGGTGCGCACGGCGGAGTCGGGTCTGTAGGCCGGTCCGTAGTCCAGTCTGCAGTCGGCCTGCAGTCGGCCTGTAATCGGCCGGTGGTCGGCCCGTAGGAGCGTCGGACGGCCGGGGGGAGAGCGACGGCGGTGGGCGAGAGCAAGGCGACCGACGCGGCCCCGCCGCCCCCCGACCTCGGCGCCCCCTGTGCCCTCCTCCTGCTCCGGCACGGGGAGACGCCGCTCACCCCGCTCAAGCGGTTCTCCGGCAGCGGCGGCGAGGACCCCGCGCTCTCCGCGGTCGGCCGCGCGCAGGCCGGGCGGGCGGCGGCCGCGCTGGCCGCCCGCCCCGGCACGGTGGACGCCGTGGTCTCCTCCCCGCTGGCCCGCTGCCGCGAGACCGCCGTCGCGGCGGCCGCGCGGCTCGGCCTGGACGTCACCGTCGAACCCGGCCTGCGCGAGACCGACTTCGGTGCCTGGGAGGGGCTCACGTTCGGCGAGGTGCGCGCACGGCACCCCGAGGACATGGCGGCCTGGCTCGCCGACCCCGCGGCCCGTCCCTCGGGCGGCGGTGAGAGCTTCGCGGAGGTCGCCCGCCGGGTGGACGCGGCCCGGCGCCGGCTCGTCGCCGCGTACGCGGGCCGCACGGTGCTGCTGGTCTCCCACGTCACGCCGATCAAGACCCTCGTACGGCTCGCCCTGGGCGCCCCGCCCGAGGCGCTGTTCCGCATGGAAGTGTCGGCGGCCTCACTTTCGGAGGTGGCGTACTACGCCGACGGCAACGCCTCCGTCCGCCTCCTCAACGACACGTCGCACCTGGGCGTGCCGGACCCGCGCTGAGAAGCGCGGCCCGGGCGGGACGCCCTCACCGCCGCAGCGCCGCCGCCTCCCGCGCCAGCCGCTCGACGCGGGCCCAGTCACCGGCCGCCACCGCGTCCGCCGGAACCATCCAACTGCCACCCACGCAGCCGACGTTGGGGAGTGCGAGGTATGCGGGCGCGGTGCCGGGGCCGATGCCGCCGGTGGGGCAGAACCGGACGCCGGGGAGCGGTCCGGCGAGCGACTTCAGATAGGCGGTGCCGCCCGCGGCCTCGGCGGGGAAGAACTTCATCTCCGTCACCCCCCGCTCCAGCAGCGCCACGACCTCCGAGGCGGTCGACACCCCCGGCAGGAAGGGCACCCCCGAGGCCGTCATGGCCGCCAGCAGGGTCTCCGTCCAGCCCGGGCTGACCAGGAACCGCGCCCCCGCCTCCACACACCGCGTCACCTGCGCGGGAGTCAGGACGGTCCCGGCGCCGACCACCGCGTCCGGCACCGCCTCGGCCACCGCGCGGATCGCGTCGAGCGCGGCCGGCGTCCGCAGTGTCACCTCGATCGCGGGCAGCCCCCCGGCGACCAGCGCCCGCGCGAGCGGTACGGCATCGGCGGCGTCGTCCACGACGACCACGGGCAGCACGGGCGCGAGGTCGAGAACGGAGGCGGGCAGGGCGGCGGCGGGCGGCGGCACGGCGGAGGACATGCGCTCATCCTGCCCAGCACGAGCATCCTGCGCAAAGGCCATTGCGCAGGGCGCAACGGACCCCGTCTGAGGTGGACCCGACCCCGAGGCGGACCCGCCCCGGGGCGCGGCCGGTCGTGGCCGATCAGTGCACCTGGTCCACCAGCACGTCCAGGGACCAGCCCCGCCCCTTCCTCTCCGGCGCCGTCGCCTCCACCTCGTACCCGAGGTCCCGCAGGGCCGTCACCAGCTCGGCGGGGTCCTTCGGCGCGGCGCCGTCGGTCAGCAGACTCCGCACGATGCGCCCCTTGGTCGCCTTGTTGAAATGGCTGACCACCTTCCGCGTGGGCGCGTGCAACACCCGCACGGACGCCGTCCGCTCCGCGACCGCGCCCTTCGGCCTCCACGCCGCCGCGTACGCCGAGGACCGCAGATCGAGCACGAGACCCTCCCCGGCCACCTCGGGCAGCACCGAGGCCATCGGATCGCGCCAGTACGCGCCCAGCGCCCCGATCCCCGGCAGCCGTACCCCCATCGAGCAGCGGTAGGAGGGGATCCGGTCGGTCACCCGCACCGCGCCCCACAGCCCGGAGAAGATCAGCAGCGACCGGCCCGCGCGCCGCTTGGCGGCCGTGTCGAGGGAGTCGAGGCCGAGGGCGTCGTACAGGACACCGGTGTAGATCTCCCCGGCGGGGCGCGTCCCCGCCGTACGCAGCCCGGCGTTCTTGACGACCTCGCCCCGCAGCCCCTCGCTCAGCCCGAGCACCTCGCGCGCCTTCTCCGTGTCCCGGGCGGATCCGGCGGCGTCCCCGCCGTCCCCGGCGCACAGCTCCACCAACGCGTCGAGCACGGCCGCCCGCGCCTCGGCGAGCCCCGGCAGCGACAGGGACTCGGGCTTCAGCGGGGCGCCGCGCCCCGCATCGGCCTTGCCCTCGGAGGGCGGCAACAGGACGAGCACGGATCGTTCTCCTTCACACACACGGGCACACACCTGAGCCCCCGCACGGGCGCGCCCGAGCGCACACACGGCACCGCGGCTCCGTGCCAGCGTACGGGGACCCTGCCGCCGTGCCACGATCGAGGGGAACCGTTCCCGCTCCCCTTCCCGCCCGTCTTCCGGGCGACGGGGATGCACACCCGCCCGTCCCGCGTTGCATCCTGGTGGCGGAAGCGGGGGAGAACGGGGGAGGGCCGGGCGATGGGCGCAAGGGAAGCGAGCGGGAGCACCGCGCGGGAACCGAGGGGCGCGCGGGAGCAGGCGCGGTGGACGCGGGCGCGGCTCGGGCCGGGCGGGCCCGCGCTCGACCTGCTGACCGCACGGTTCGAGCGGCACGAGTACGCCCCGCACACGCACGAGGAGTTCACCATCGGCGTCAGCACCGGCGGCTCGGAGAGCATCGGCTACCGGGGCGGCCGGCTCCGCACCGGTCCCGGCTCCGTCATCGTCCTCGCGCCGGGCGAGATGCACACCGGCGGCCCGTCCGCCCCGACCGGCGGCTACGCCTACCGGGCCCTGTACGCCGCACCGGACCTCCTCGCCGACGGCACCGTCGGCGCCGGCCCGCCGCACTTCCGCGAGGGACTCGTCGACGACCCCGAGCTGGCCGAGGCGCTGCGCGCCGCCCACGCCGAGCTGAGCGTCTGCCCCGACCCGCTGGAGGTCGAGTCCCGGCTGCCCTGGCTGCTCACCGCGCTGGCCCGCCGGCACTCCACGGCCCGCCCGGTGGCCGACACCGTCCCCGGCGCCGAACGCCTCGCCCGCGCCGTGCGGGACCGGCTGGCCGACGAGCTCACCGCCCCGCCCACTCTGGCCGGCCTCGCCGCCGAACTCGGCCTCTCCCGCTACCAGCTCCTGCGCGCCTTCCGCACCGCCACCGGCATCCCGCCCTACGCCTGGCTCGCCCAGTACCGGGTGACGCGGGCCCGGGGCCTGCTGGAGGACGGGCTGCGACCCGCCGAGGTGGCCTCCCTCGTGGGTTTCGCCGACCAGGCCCACCTCACCCGCTGGTTCCGCAGGGTGCTGGGGGTGACCCCGGCGGCGTACCGCAACAGCGTTCAAGACGCGGGCCGCTGAGCCGGGCCACAGTGGCCGCATGACTGCACGCGGCTGGTTCCTCTTCTCCCTGATGGGAGTGATCTGGGGCATCCCCTACCTGATGATCAAGGTGGCGGTGGACGCCCTGTCCCCGTCCTTCGTGGTGTGCGCGCGGTGCGCGCTCGGCGCTCTGCTCCTGCTCCCCTTCGCGATACGGCAGGGTGGCCTGCCCCGGGTCGTCCGCACCCACTGGCGTCCGATGCTTGCCTTCGCGTGCATCGAGATCATCGGCCCCTGGTGGACCCTGACCGACGCCGAACGCCACCTCTCCAGCTCCACCGCGGGGTTGCTGATCGCGGGCGTGCCGATCGTCGGCCTCGTCCTGGCCAGGTTCTTCGGCAGCGCCGAGCACCTCGGCCCACGACGGCTGGCGGGACTGCTGCTGGGCCTCGCGGGCGTCACCGTCCTCACGCTCCCGCACCTGACCGGCGGCGACACCCGCTCGCTGGCCGAGGTGGCGGTCACGGTCCTCGGCTACGCGACGGCCCCGCTCATCGTCACCCGCCACCTCAAGGACGTGCCGACACTGCAGCTCACGGCCCCCTGCCTGGCGCTGGCCGCGGTGGTGTACGCCCCGGCGGCGGTGGCCGGCCGGCCCGACGCGATGCCGTCCGCCCAGGTCCTGACCGCCCTCGCCGGGCTCGGCGCGATCTGCACGGCACTGGCCTTCGTCGTCTTCCTGGAACTGATCAAGGAGGCCGGGCCCACCCGCGCCACGGTCTTCACCTACGTCAACCCGGCCGTCGCCGTCGCCGCGGGCGCCCTCTTCCTGGACGAGCGCCTCACCGCCGGCGTCCTGGCCGCCTTCGCCCTGATCCTCACCGGCTCGGTCCTGGCGACGGCGGGCCCCCGCGCCGCCCGGCCGGGGACGTCGGAACCACTGCCGGCGGGGGGCCTCGTACCGGAGGAGGAACGCGGCCGCCGCCCGGTGTCCTGAGGCTTCCCGAAGCTGCCCAGAGGCTTCCCGGGAAGGGGCCGTCCGGCACGGACCGGAGGCCCCGGATCGCCCGGTACCATGGTCCACACGGCAGACGAGCCGGGCGGGCGGCCGCGTGAAGACCCTTCGGGGCCTTCCCGAGGAACGTCCGGGCTCCACAGGGCAGGGTGATGGCCAACAGCCACCCGGGGTGACCCGCGGGACAGTGCCACAGAAAACAGACCGCCGGGGATTTCGGTCCCCGGTAAGGGTGAAACGGTGGTGTAAGAGACCACCAGTGCCCAGGGTGACCTGGGCAGCTAGGTAAACCCCACCCGGAGCAAGGTCAAAAGGAGCACTGTGAAAAGTGCTCTGCGCGGACGTTCGAGGGCTGCCCGCCCGAGTCCGCGGGTGGACCGCACGAGGCCGGCGGCAACGCCGGTCCTAGATGGATGGCCGTCGCCGGCGGGCCCGCGAGGACCCGCCGGAACAGAACCCGGCGTACAGCCCGACTCGTCTGCCGCTCCTCGCTCCCGTCCCTTTGACGAGGGCAGAGCCAGGGTCGGGTGCGGGTGACGGAACCGCGCCCCCGTAACGGTCCCGCACCCCCCCCCGCATCCCCGTACGCACCCCACGGTGCCCGGCCGGCCCTGACCAAACCTTGTGCGGGCCCTGGCCGTCACCGTCACCCGGCACCCGGCCGGCGCAGGCTCATGGTGGTGAAGGCCCCGGCACCGTGGTAGGTGAGCGTGATCGTCGGGCTGTCGTACTCGTCGAGGCCCGCCCAGTCCACTCTGGGGTCCCAGCCGGCACGGTTCCCGAGTGGCTGGGGTCGTGGTGGCGTCGGCCAGTCGTCCACGAGGGCTCGGGCCGGCAGGCTGTATTCCCACTCACCGGCGGTGGGAGCGCCGTTCGTGGACGGCAGGTGCGGTGGGTAGGGGGCGTACCCCGGGTACGGCGAGCTCTCCTCGCGGTGTCTGCTCCGCCGTGGCGCGCCCTGCTCCTGGTTGCCGCTCGTCACCACGACCGTGACACCGACGATGATCAGCAGCAGCCCCGGCATGGCCGCAGCCTCGATGCTCTGCCCCATCAGCCACCACGCGGCGAGCGCGGCCACCGGTGTCTCCAGCAGGAGCAGAACGCTCATCGTCGTCGCCGATGTCCTGCCGAGGGCGAAGTTCATCGAGCCGAGTCCCAGGAGCTGGGGCAGGAGGAGCAGGCCGAGCAGCGACAGCTGGGTGGATCTGTCGAGACCTGTGAGCGGTGTGCCGGACAGCAGGCAGATGGCGAGGAGTTCCAGCCCGCAGACCAGCGAGCTGAACGTCGAGAACAAAGGGGTACTCACATCCGCGCGCGCCTTCTGGCTCAGAGCGGTGTACGCGGCCTGGGCGACGGCCCCGGCGAGGGCGAGCAGATCGCCCATCAGCGCCGTGCCGCCGGACTTGATGTCGAGACCGGCCGCCGCGACCGCTCCCACCACGGCGAGCGTCAGACCCGCCCAGGTGCGGCGGGAGACCCGGACGCCCTGGCCCGCGGCGATGAGGGCCTGCCAGACCGGCTGGGTGGCCACGAGCGCCGTGGACATGGCGACCGAGGTCATCCGCGTGCTCGTCATGAAGGCCGCGAAATGGAGGGCGAGCGACGTGGCCGCGAGAAAGCCGAAGGCCAGCGGCCGCCACTGCTCCCGGCGTAGAAGACCGCGCTCACCGCGCGCGACACGCACCGCCTCGCGGCGGCGCAGTACCAGCAGGAACGGTCCGAGTGTGGTGAAGCCCAGGGCGTTGCGCCAGAAGGCCATGGCGAGGGCCGGGGCGGAGGCGGCGGCGGTGAGAGGGGCGGTGGCTGAGATGGAGAGCACGGCGACCGCCATCACCGCGGCGGTCCGCGGATCGATTGCGGATCTCACGCGCGCGTACCGCCGTCCGGGATCGAACGGCGCGCGGAGGGTGACGGGGCTCCCCGGCCGCCGACCGTGCCCGAGGGCAGGGGCGCGAGGAGGGCGGGGTCGGCTGCGTCGCCTGTCGAGACGAAGCCGGCGGTCATATATGCGATAACGACCATTGCGTGCGTCTTTTCTGTGCCCTTGGAACGAGGGGGTGGGGGACAGGGAAGGGACTCTCGAAGGTTCGTGCACTCCCGCGCCGGTCGGGCCGCCGGCGGGCGGCGGAGCGAACCTGTGGCGACGGGACGAGAGGGCGGGCCCTCCGTGTTGCCCCTCCAGATGCGAGAAGCAGGCCCGTGGTTCACTCGGCGGGGAAGATCCTTGCAACCTCAAGTGCAGCCTCTGGAAGGGGACTTGAGGTCATGACGGTGGGGACGGGGCCCCGGAGGCGCTCTCCGGGCGGCGTGCTCACGCACCGGTGTCGAGCAGTTCCGCCCGGACGGTCTTCCCGTGGGGCGGGTAGGGGACGCAGTCCCAGTGGTCGGCCAGGGCGGTGACCAGGGTCGGGCCGCGGCCGCCGGTGGGGAGCGGGTCCGCGTCCGCCGGGAGGCGGTGTGGGCGGAGGTCGCCGCGGGCGTCGCTGACCTCGACGCGGAGCCGGCGGGCGGAGGCGTCGAGGGCGAGCGTCAGCCGGAAGCAGCGTCCGGGTACGAGGCCGCGTAGGGGCAGGGCCGTGAGGGTGGTACGCCGAGTTCCGGCGCGGACCCTCACGGAACGCGCCGAACTCGTCGTCGCGGAGCTCGCCGCCAACGCCGTCCTGCGCGGAGGAGGGGGTCGGCTCGGGCGACGGGGGACTGTCAGTGGCGGGTGTCAGGATCATCGGCATGGTTCACGTACGGACGACTCCGCCGCGGCCCGTCGAGGTGGCCGCGGTCTTCCCCGAACTGGCTCCGCTGGCGCGCCCCGCCGTCCGGCTGCACCCGCGCCCGGGATCGCCCTCGGTCGGGGACAGCTCGGTCGGGGGCCCGTTGCTGTGGCCGGCCGGGGAGCCCTGGCCGCACTGCGAGGACACGCATCTGCACGGCGACAGCGGCTTCCGCCAGTCGCCGGCGGAGGTGCGGCTCGACCGGCACGCCCGGGCCCGGCGGCACGAGGACCCCTACGGCCCCTCGTTCACGCCCGAGGAGGAAGCGGCCCTGGAGCGGAAGGCCGCCGGGCTCGCGGAGCGACTCGACGCCGGCCCGCCCTGGCCCGCGGACCGCCCGGTCCCCCTGCTGCCCGTGGCCCAGCTGTATCTGCGCGACGTGCCCCTGCTGCGGCCACCCGCGGGGGCCGATCTGCTCCAGCTCCTCTGGTGCCCCTACGACCACGAGCCGGACTGGAAGCCCGCCACCGCGGTGTTCTGGCGGTCCGCCGCCTCGGTCGGCGACGTCCTCACCACGCCACCGGAACCGTCCGAGGCCAACTACCCGGGCTACGTGCCCGAACCGTGCCTGCTGGCACCGGAAGTGGTCACCGAGTACCCCGGCAGCCTCGATCTGAGCCCGGAGTCGAGGGAGGCGGTGGGCGACCGGAGCAGATGGCAGGCCGCCGGTGTCGATCTGGACGACTCGTACGCGGAGTATCCGGCGGAGTTCTACGACGCCGGCCTGGCCGAGGCCCCCGGCTGGAAGGTCGGCGGCTGGCCGCCGTGGGGCCGGACCGACCCGTACCGCCTGCACTGCCAGGTCTGCGAGGCCCGGATGGCCCCGCTGCTGACCATCGCCTCCTTCGCATGGGACGGCGGCACGCGCGGCTGGGCGCCGCGCGAGGACCGGGCCGCCGCCCACGCCGCCGCCCACCGCGCCGGTCTGTCCCCCGCGCAGCCGACGAGGGTGGAAGTGGGCAGCGCCGACAACATGCAGCTCTACGTCTGCCCCGCCTCCCCCGAGCACCCGCACGCCGACCTGATCCAGTGAGCCGGCCTGATCCAGCGAGCGCCCGGCTCCGGCTCCGCGGTGGGCCGGAGTCGCCTCCCGACGGGTGGTCAGTCGGTGGTGAGATGGGCGACGGGTGGTCAGTCGGTGGCGAGGCGGGCGAGGGGGGTCGGCGGTTCGGGGAGCGGTGCGGTGTGGGTGTGCCAGAGGCGGGCGGTGGTCTCGGCGGTCCGGTGCGCCTGCCCGAGGTAGTCCTCCGGCTGGGTGCGAAGGCCGGGCAGGAGCGTGTCGAGGTGGTGTTCGGTCAGGACGTCGCGCAGGGTCCGCGTGAGGTGTGTGCCGGTGGTACGGGTACGGTTCGCGGCCTCGTGGACCAGGTCGTGGGCGCGTTCCCGCCCGACGGGCCCGGCCAGCGTGATCATGTGGGATTCCGCCATGACGAGGCCGCCGTCGCTGTCGAGATTGGCGCGCATGCGGCGGGCGTCGACCCGGAGCCCGCGCAGGAGGACGATCGTCTCCGTGAGGGCCGTTCCGGCGGACACGGCGAGTTCGGGCAGGACGCGCCATTCGGTGTGCCATTCGCCGGCGGCTCGCTCATGGCCCGCTTCCTGGGCGCGGAGCAGTGCGGAGGTGAGGGCGCCGGTGGTGCCGCTCAGCCCGATGATGCTTTCGGAGGTGATCGGGTTGACCTTCTGCGGCATGGTCGAGGAGGCGCCGCGGTGGTCGCTGTAGGGCTCGAACACCTCGGCGATCTCGGTCCGGGAGAGATCGACGATGTTGCGGGCCAGGCGCGCGCAGGTCGCGGTGAGCAAGGAGCACAGCCAGCCGAACTCGGCGACTCCGTCGCGGGCCACGTGCCAGGGGGTCGCGGTGTCGCGCAGGCCGAGCAGACGGGCCATGCCGCTTCTGACGGCTGCCGCGTGGGGGCCGAACGCGGCCGCGGTGCCACCGGCTCCGGACAGGGAGATCACGCCGATGCGCGGTGCGGCCTCGGCCAGGCGCTGCCGGTGGCGGGCGAACTGGGCAAGGAGGGTGGCCAGGGTGGCCCCGAACGTCGTGGGGACGGCCTGTTGGCCGTGGGTGCGGGCCGCCATCACGGTGGAGGCGTGCTCGGTGACACGGTCGGCGAGGACATCACCGAGTTCGGCGATCCGGCGTTCGAGCGCGGCCAGGGAGCGGACCATCTGCAGGGCGAGACCGGTGTCCATGATGTCCTGCGTGGTGGCGCCGTAGTGCACCCGGCCGTCGGGTCCCGGCGGGAGCCGGCGGCTGATCTGCCGGACCAGGCCCAGGACGGGGTAGCCGACGGTGCGGGCAGTGCGCCACAGCTCCTCGCGGTCGATGTGGTGCGACTGTGCCGCGTCGCGGATGGCGTCCGCCTCCGCACGGGTGAGCACTCCGGCTTCGGCCTGGGCCCGGGCGAGGGCGCGTTCGGCGGCGAGCCAGCCGTCGAGGGCCGCGTCCTCGCCGAAGAGGGCGCACTGTTCGGGGTCCTTCGCGAGTCGGCCGGTCAGGGAGAAGGGTTCCGACGGCGGGACAGGCGCGTTCATGACGGGTCCTGGGGGTCGCGGGTACCGGCGTCTGCGGGAGTGTCGATGGCGACGTACTTCTGCTCCAGGTATTCGTCGATGCCGGAGTTGCCGCCCTCGCGGCCGGCCCCCGAATGCTTGATGCCGCCGAAGGGCGCCCCGGGGTCGGAGACGTAGCCGCGGTTGAGGCCGACCATTCCGCTCTCGATCCCTTCGCTCATCCGCAGCGCTCGGCCGAGGTCGCGGGTGTAGAGGTAGGCGACCAGGCCGAACTCGGTGGCGTTGGCCAGCGCGAGTGCCTCCTCGTCGCCGGTGAAGGTCCGGATGGCGGCGACGGGGCCGAAGATCTCCTCGCGGCTGATACGGGCGCCGTCGGGGATGTCGGTGAGCACCGTGGGCGGATAGAAGTAGCCGGGCAGGTCGGGAGTGCTGCCGCCGGTGTGCAGCCGCGCGCCGCCGGCGACGGTCTCCTCCACCAGCCGGGCGACACGGTCGCGCTGGGTGCGGTCGATCAGCGGGCCGAGGTCGGTACTGGGTTCCGTTCCGTCGCCGAGGGTCAGGCCGCGCATCCGGTCCACGAGACGCTCGGTGAATTCCCGCGCCACATCGGCATGAACGAGGAAGCGGTTGGCCGCGATGCACGCTTCGCCGATGTTGCGCAGCTTCGCGGTCATGGCGCCGTCCACCGCCGCTTCCACATCGGCGTCGGCGCACACGATGAACGGGGCGTTGCCGCCCAGCTCCATCGAGGTGCGCAAGACGTTGGCGGACGCCTGGGCCAACAGCAGCCGGCCGACCGCGGTGGAGCCGGTGAAGGAGATCTTGCGCAGCCGCGAATCCTTCATCAGTGCCTCGGAGACCGCGGCGGCGTCGGTGGTGGGAACGAGGTTCAGGACGCCGGCGGGCAGACCGGCCTCGATCAGGACCGCGGCCAGTGCGATGCTGGTGAGCGGGGTCTGCGGGGCGGGCTTGAGGACCATCGTGCAGCCGGCGGCCACCGCGGGGGCGATCTTGCGGGCCGGCATCGCCAGAGGCGCGTTCCAGGGCGTGATCAGCAGGCACGGTCCGACGGGCTGGCGCATGACCAGGACCCGCGCCGTGGCGTCCTCGTTGACTTTCCAGGTCCCGTCGACACGGACGGCCTCCTCGGCGAACCAGCGCAGATATCCGGCCGCGTAGTCGACTTCCGCACGGGCCTCGGCGAGGGACTTGCCCATCTCCAGGGTGATGAGCCCCGCGAAGTCCTCACGGCGCTCCAGAAGCAGGTCGTGGGTGCGGCGCAGGATGCGGCTGCGTCGTCCCGGCGAGGTCGCGGCCCACCGCGACTGCGCTCCGGCAGCCGCGCCGAGGGCGTCGAGTGCGTCCGTGGTGCCGGCATCGGCGACCCGGGCCACCGGTTCGCCCGTCGCGGGGTTCTCCACGGGGAACGTGGCGCCGCCGGTCGCGGGCAGCCACCTTCCGCCGATCAACAACCCCTGCGGCAGGGCATCGACGTCGAAGGGGCGTGGCGTGTGGTCCGTCATGGTGGTTACTCACCCGTCGTCGAAGGAGGGAGGCATGCCGGGGGAGGTGGGGCATGCCGAAGGAGGGGGCATGCCGGGGGTGGTGGGGCATGCCGGGGGAGGCGCGTCGAAGGAGGAGAGCGGGAGGTGCCGCCCGGAGAGCAGGAGGTGCCGCCCGGAGAACGGGAGGTGCCGCCCGTGGGGCAGGAGGTGCCCCCCGGGCCGCCGCTACCCGGAGGGGTGTGCGGCGGCGGCCCGGGGCGAGAGGGCGGGGTGGGTCAGCCCGCTGCCAGCGCGGTGTTGATGGCTTCGGCCATCGGGGCACTGGAAGCCGGGTTCTGGCCGGTGAAGAGGTTGGCGTCCTGGACGGTGAAGGCCTGGTAGGGGTCGCCCTGCTCGTGCCGGGCGCCCCTCTCGCGCAGGCGGCTCGCCAGCAGCCACGGAGCGTTGTCGGCGGTGCCGAACATGCGCTCCTCCTCGTCGGTGAACGCGGCCATCCGCCGGCCGGCGAAGATCCACTCGCCCTGCTCGTCAACCGCGGACAGCAGTGCGGCCGGACCGTGGCAGACCGCGCCGACGATCTTCCCGGCGCGGTCGGCCTCGATCAGCAGTCGTCCCAGGTGCGCGTCCTGGAAGAGGTCGACCACGGGGCCGTGCCCGCCCGGCAGCACCACGGCGTCGTAGTCGGAGGCCGAGACCTCCTCCAGCTTCAGCAGCGGCCCGAAGTCGCTGAGCGCCTTCTGCGCGTGGGCCACGTGCCGGGCACAGTCCTCACCGGCGATCGCCGGGTCGGCGCTGTGCTGGTCCAGCGGCTGCAGCACACCCCCGGGGGACGCGAAGTCGACGGTGTGGCCGGCGCGGACGAACGCCTCGTGCGGCGCGGCGAGCTCCTCCGCCCAGTAGCCCGTGGGGTACTTCGAGCCGTCGGTGCGCTCCCACACGTCGGCTGCGGACATGACGATCAGAATGCGACTCATGACTTTTCCTCGGCTTCTCGTCGTCGGCCGGTCACTCGTGGGACCGGGCTCCCGGATCGGCTGATCCGTCGGCCCTTCCACTGTCGGCCGCCCCGGGCGCCCGAAGGCGGCCATCATCGGCCCTGGCCTTCCTGGCTCCGCGCTGCCTAGGACTGACAGTCCTTGTTGAGACGGCCGTGGCCGCGGCGATTCGGCCACACTGGATCCATGGCCTCCTCGAACCGCGAACTCGCCGACTTCCTGCGACGGGCCCGGGCCCAGTGCGACCCGGCGCGCGCCGGACTGCCGCCGGACGCCCGCGTACGCCGCGTACCCGGTCTGCGACGCGAGGAGGTGGCGCGACTGGCCGGAGTCTCCGCCGACTACTACGCGCGCCTCGAACAGGGACGCAACATCACGCCCTCACCCGCGGTGGTCGAAGCGCTGGCCCAGGCACTGGAACTCGACGCCGCCGGCCGTGCCCACCTCAACGACCTCATCGGCGCCACCACCGCGGCTCCCCGACGCCGACGTCCGCCGACCGTCCCACGCCTGCGCCCCGGCCTCCACCAACTGCTGGACTCGATGGAGGGGACCCCCGCCCTGGCCCTGGGACGCCGAGGGGACGTCCTGGGCGTCAACCGGCTGGCCAAGGCGCTGTTCACCGACTTCGACGCCATGCCGCCGGCCCGACGCAACTACACACGGTGGCTCCTCCTCGCTCCGGAGGCCCGCACCCTCTTCGTCGACTGGGAGCTCCAGGCCCGCTCGGCCGTGGAGAACCTCCGCCTCGACGTCGGCCGTACCCCGGACGACCAGGCCACCCAGGACCTCGTCACCGAGCTGAGGGAGAAGAGCGGGGAGTTCGACCGCTGGTGGCAGCAGCACCGCGTCCACCAGCGCACTCACGGATCCAAGCGACTGCTCCACCCGCTCGTCGGCGAGCTCACCGTGCAGTACGAGACCTTCACCCTCCCCGGGGACAGCGAAGCGGCCGTCTTCCTCTACAGCACCGAAGCGGGCTCCCCGTCCCGTCACGCACTCGACCTCCTCACCTCCTGGACGCTCACCCCCACCACTCCTCGCAGCGAGTCCTGAACTCCGCGTGCCCGGGTCACCCGGGGGTGTGCACTCCCGGTGGTGTGCTCACGTGGTGGGGTGCGGTCAGTCGTCCCAGGAGGTTTCCTCGAAGGGGTCGGGGGCGGTGACCCAGCCCGCGTTGAGGACGAGCCGGGACGTGCGGTGCAGGGCGAGGAACCCGAAGGGGCGGTCGAAGCAGACGCTGATCTCGCGGGCCCGGTAGGGGTGGCGGGGGATGCCGCCGGCCTCCATGTCGAAGGCGGTGACGGCCGCGGAGCGGAAGCCGCGTGCGCCGAACGTCGCCGTCATCACCTGTGCGGCGGCCTGGACGGCAAGCGGTGCGGCGCTGATACCGGGGAAGTGCCCTTGCGAGGCGTCGGCCGCCGTGCGCAGGCCGAACAGGTCGGGACGGTCGAGCAGGTCGTGGCGGGCTTCGACGGTGAACGGCACGGTGGACACGTGGAGCGCGGGTTCGCCGTCGACACTGGGGACGTGGGTCACGGACAGCCCGGGGCCCGGAGTGCCGAGGGGGAGGCGGTCCCCGGGGACCACTGCCCGGCGGTTGTGGAGCACGCCCACGGCAGAGGGCAGTACCTGCCCCGGGGTTGCCTCGCGTGTGCCGAGGTACAGGTGGACGTCGACGCCGTGGGTGCCGACGACCTGGAGCTCGGTGAGGGGGCCGGCCGTCGTGTCGGCGACGCCGACCCGGTTCAGCAGACTGGTCGTTCGGTGCAGCCCGGCCAGGGTCCTGCCGTACCAGGGCCCTGTCTCGGCCTCCATTCCGCCCGGGGTGAAGGGCCGGATCCAGTCGGTGCGGAGGGTCAGGGCACTGGCGAGCACCAGCAGCGTCTCGCCGTTCACGGCGATCGGCATCCCGTCGATCTGCCCCTGGGTGCGCTCGGCCGCCCAGCTGTCGAGGCGTGACCGGTCGTCGGCGAGGTCGCCGGTGAGCCGCCCGTGCACGCCGGTGGGCAGTCGGTCCCGCCAGGCCGGTTCGACGGGCAGGGTGTCGCGGGTCCACAGTCCCAGGGCCGTGCTCAGGCCGCGCGTCGCCCCGAGTACGGAGAGCAGGTTCTGGGCCGTCGGCGCGGCGTCTTGCGCGGGGATGCCGAGTGCGTCCGAGAGTTCCCGCCGGGCGGGACCGGCGGCACCGTCGGCGAGAAGGCCGAGCAACGGCCACACCCCGGCAGGGGCGAGTACCGTGCCGTCCTCGGGCAGGGCCGCGGCCCACCGCGCGGTCAGCCCGTTGACGGCCCTGACCGTGTCGTGACTGGCCATGCCCACCCCTCCGTCGCTTCCGGTCCTCGCGAAGGGTAGAGCCGGAGGCGCCCGACCGGCGAGCGGATTGGACGCCGTGGTCCTGCCCGTCGGCGGAGCGCGTCCGGGTCCTGACGGGCCGTGTCGCGGGACCGTTCGTCCGGGTGGAACTCCGGTGCAGGGCAGTGGCGTTCGTGCGGGCGCCGACGGCGGTGGGCGGTAGGGCACGGGAGGTCCGGGGGTTCGGCCCTGGCCCCGTCGTCGATCGCGGCCGCTCCGCCGCGCCGTTTCCCTGCTACCGGGCGGGGCCGGAATGGTGAGGGGGCCGGGTCGAGGGCGGAGGCCGGCCGCGCTCACGAGGTTCCTCATGGGCCGACGAGGTTCCTCGCGGTCCGCGGCGGGCCGGGTCCGCGTCCCGCCCCGTCCCGCCCCGTCCCGCGCCGGGCCGGGGCCGCGCGCCGTGAGTCGCGCGACCGGCGCCCCGCTCAGGTGTCCGTTCCGGCGCCCGTCAGTTCCTGGACGCCGACGACGTCCAGCAGGCGCAGCCGTTCGGCGGTCTCGCTGCCCTCGGCCGCGCTGAAGGCCATGATCCGCAGGTCGGTGCCGAGAGCGGCGAGGATGTCGCAGTCGAGGGTGAGTTCGCCGACGCTCGCATGCCGGACCGTCTTGGTGAGGGTCTCGTGGACGCCGACCACGCCGGAATCCCACAGCTTCGTGAAGTCGTCGCTCCGGGTGCGGAGTTCGGTGATCAGCGCGGCCAGTCCGGCGTCCTTCGGATAGCGGGCCGAGGCCGCGCGCAGGTCGGACACGAAGGCCGCGCGGTGGCCCGTCCTCCGGCTCACCGCCTCGGGGTATCCGGCGGGCGGCACCACGAAGGACCACCACACCGCGTTCCTCCCGAAGCCGCGCGCCGGGGGCGGGTCGCCGAACAGCGCCGCCCACAGCGGGTTCCACGTGATGAGGTTCCAGGCGGCGTCGTACACGCTCAGCGGCGTCCCGGACAGCCGGTCGAGCAGCCGCTGCACGCCCGCCGGGACATGGTCGGAGATCTGCCCGGCGCTCGGCGGTGCCTGACCGGCGAGCACGAAGAGGTGCTCGCGCTCCGCCGTCGACAGCCGCAGCGCCCGGGTCAGCGCGGACAGGACCTGCGGGGAGGGGTTCGTCGATCTGCCCTGTTCGAGCCGCACGACGTAGTCGACGGACAGGCCGGCGAGCTGGGCCAGCTCCTCGCGCCGCAGGCCCGGCGCACGCCGGGCCCCGTCGTCCGGCAGGCCGACCTCGGCCGGTTGCGTGCGGTCCCGCCAGGCGTGCAGGGCCCGGCCGAGATCCGTGCTTCGGCTCATTCCCCGAGTATCGCCGACCGGCCGCGTCCCGTCCTGGTACTGCGGGTCCACCGGCTGCGGGGGGTACTGGCCTGGTGCCCGCGGCTCCGTGGACGGTGGAGGTACCGGCCCAGGGCCGGTGACGGCGGGGACCCACCCGCCGCCCTGCGCCGAAGGAGCACGCTCATGAAGTACCGCACCCTCGGGCGGACCGGGATCGAGGTCAGCCCCTACGGGCTCGGCACGCTGATGTTCGCCAGCCAGATGGGCAACGATCCGGACGAGTCGGTCAGGATCATGCACAAGGCGATCGACGCCGGGATCAACCTCATCGACACCGCCGACCGCTACGCCGACTCGGAGGACATCGTCGGCAGGGCCCTGAAGGGCCGCCGCGACGAGGTGGTCCTCGCCACCAAGGTCGGCCTGCCGATGGGCGAGGGCCCCAACCAGAAGGGCGCCTCCCGCCGCTGGATCACCAAGGCCGTGGAGAACTCCCTGCGCCGGCTCGGCACCGACCACCTCGACATCTACCAGCTCCAGCGGCCCGACCCGGACACCGACCTGGAGGAGACCCTGTCCGTCCTGACCGACCTCGTCCGGGCCGGAAAGGTGCGCGCCATCGGCTCCTCCACCACCCCCGCCTCGATGATCGTCCAGGCCCAGTGGACCGCCGAACGCGCCGGACTCCAGCGCTTCCGCACCGAGCAGCCCCCGTACTCGATCCTCAACCGCGGCATCGAGCGCGAAGTCCTGCCGCTCGCGCAGGAGTACGGCATGGGCGTCATGGTGTGGGGCCCGTTCGGCCAGGGCCTGCTGACCGGCCGGGTACGCAAGGGCGGCGAGAACGACCTCAAGCGCGCCCAGTTCTCCCGCCATCTGTCCGACGAGCGCCGCATCGACGTCGTCGAGCGGCTCGTCCCGCTCGCGAAGGAGGCCGGCCTTCCCCTGACCCACCTGGCCATGGCCTTCACCATCGCCCACCCCGGTGTCACCGCCGCGCTCCTCGGCCCGCGCACCATGGACCACCTCGACGACCTCCTCGCCGGGGCCGGGGTCGAGCTGTCCGAGGACCTCCTCGATCGCATCGACGAGATCGTCCCGCCCGGCACCGACGTCACCCCGCTCGACCAGGAGTACCGGCCCCCGGCCCTCCTCGAAGCCGCCCTCCGGCGCCGTCCCGCCGGGCACCGGTCGGCGGCCTGAGGGGCGGGGGCGGCGGCAGCGCGACGGAGCGGGCTCTCCCTGGGGCTCGGCTCAGACCGGGCCCAGGGGGGGTGCGGGTCGGCGTGCCCTGGTGTTCACCGCCGCCCGGCCGGGGGCCGGGCGCGCTCCTGGCTCGACCCGCCCGTCCTTCGCCGTCGGCCGTGAGGGCTGGGGCCGGTTCGTACGGTTCGCTTCCAAGCGCTGAGCGAGCGAGAGCCCGGCGGCGCTCACAGGAACCGCCGCACCGGTCGCACCGCCGCCTCCCGCAGGCGCTGCCCGATCGCGCGGCGGTTCCAGCGGGCCGGGGCGATGGGGGCGCTGCGCTTGAGGTCGGCGTCGAAGTCCCGGTCGAGGCCCGCCGTGAACTCCTCGTCCAGGACGGCGAGCATGACCTCCTCGTCGTGGTCCATGGAACGCCGGTTGAAGTTGGTGGAGCCGATCAGGGCGGCCAGGCCGTCCACCGTGATGATCTTCGCGTGCATCATGGTCGGCTGGTACTCGTTGATCTCGACGCCCGCGTCGAGCAGGCGTCCGTAGTGGTGCTGACCGGCCAACTGGCAGGCGCGCTGGTCGGTGTGCGGGCCGGGCAGCAGGATCTCCACCCGCACTCCGCGCCGGGCCGTGGCGCAGAGCAGGTCGATGAAGTACGTGTCCGGGGCGAAGTAGGCGGTGGTCAGGCGGAAGCGGTGCTCGGCGGAGGTGAGCATGACGCGGATGAGGGTCTGCATGTCCTGCCAGCCGAAGCTGGCCGAGCCGCGCACCACCTGCACGACGGACGTGCCGGGCTGGGCGTGCTCGGTGAAACGGTCCCGGTCGTCGTACAGCTCCTCGTGGCACTCGGCCCAGTTCTGGGCGAAGGCGGCCGCGATGCCGTCCAGGGCCGGGCCGCGCACCTGCACATGGGTGTCGCGCCACTCGCCCGGGTCGCGGGCGTCGCCGCACCACTCCTCGGCGATGCCGACGCCCCCGGTGAAGGCCGTGCGCTCGTCGATGATGAGGGCCTTGCGGTGGCAGCGGTGGTTCTGCTTCAGCGGCGACAGCCGCAGCGGCTTGCGGAACCAGGCGACCTGCACACCGGCGGCGTCCATCTCGTCCAGGAGATCCTGTTCGATCTCCTTGGCGCCGAAGCCGTCCAGCAGCAGCCGCACCCGCACCCCGGCGCGGGCCCGCTCCGCGAGGGCGGCGGCGAAGTCGCGGGCTATCTGCCCCCGCCAGTACACGAAGGTCATCATGTCGATCGTGTACTCGGCCCCGCGTATCGCCTCCAGCATGGCGGGGAAGATCTCGTCGCCATTGCGCAGTGCGACCAGCTCGTTCCCTTCGGTGGCGGCGACGCCGATCAGCCGCTCCAGGCGACGGCGCAGCCGCTGGATACCGTCCCGTTCGACGTCGGGACGCTGTTCGGCGAGGGTCATGCGGGGTCCTTAGCTGCGAGAGAGGGTCGTGTCCGTCCGGGGCACACCTTCCCCGCGTCCTCGGGCGCGGGGGAGTGCATTCCTCACCTGCCCACCGAGGAGGACATCAAGCGGCGGCCGGCCCGGGACGAGGCCCCGTGGCCCGCTGTGGGGAGCAGGCGGAACCGGGGACGGCTCACGCCGGGTGCGGGACGACGGCGACCGGGCAGCGGGCGTGGTGGAGGGCGGCGTGGACCACGTGGCCCAGGCGGGGGCCCAGCGAGTGCGGGTGCGCGCGGCGGCCGACGACCAGGAGCGCCGCGCCCGTGGCGGCCTCCACCACGACCTTGGCCGGACTCGTCGTGCGGATGCTGTCGGCCACCTCCACCTGCGGGTACTTCTCGCGCCAGGGGCGCAGGGCCGCGTTCAGCCGGGTGCGGGCGTCCGTCGTCATCTCCTCGGTGACGCCGTGGTCCGCGCCCCAGGGCGTGTGGGCGTGGAGCGGCACGCTGCGGCCGTGGACGGCCAGGAGGGGGACGCTCCGGGCGGCCGCGCTGTGGAAGGCGAAGTCGAGCACCTCGTCCCGGGGCGTGCGCGGGTCCAGGGCCACGACCACGGGGCCTCCGGGGGAGGCCGGGGCGGGTTCGCCGCCGCCCGGCGCCGCGCGGACCAGGACGACCGGCCGGACGGCGCGCGCCACCACCGGCAGGCTGACCTCACCCAGGAAGTAGCTCTCGACGGCCTCCAGCCCCCGGGAGCCGAGCACCAGCATCTCGACCTCCGCGGCGGCGTCGAGCAGGGCGTCCCGGGCGTCCCGCGCCACCAGGGCCACCTCGACGCTCAGACCGGGACGGCGGGCCCGCAGTTCCGCCTCCGCGGTGTGCACCAGGCGCTGCGACCAGTAGTTCCGGTCGGCCGCGTGGGGGGAGGCGGCGGCCGGGTCCGGCTCCGGTGCCAGCAGGGGCCACGCGTGCAGCAGCCGCAGGGCGAGTCCCCGCCGGCCGGCCTCGTCGGCGGCCCAGCGGGCGGCGGCGAGACTCTCGGGTGAGCCGTCCAGGCCCACGGTGACGACAGGTTGCATGGCGGCGGCCTCCATCCTGTACGAAGCTGGAGAGGACGGTGATGGACGGTCCGGTGTCCCGTGCGGTGCCGATGTCGCCGGCCTGCCGGAGTCGTGGGGTCGCCCCCTTCGGGTCGCCCCCTTCGAGGATCACCCGCTCCCCTCCGGCTCGCATCCGGACCGCCCCGCCCACCCGTACACGGCACCATGCGCGCTTCATCCGCGCACTATCCGCGAGAGAGGGTGACGACCATGCGAGCACACCTCGGTGACCAGCTCGTCGTCGAAAGCAACAGGTCCGAGGCGACCCGTCGCGAGGGGGAGATCGTGGGGCTCCACCACGTCGACGGGACACCGCCGTACGACGTGCGCTGGTCGGACACGGACGAGGTCGCGTTCGTGTTCCCCGGACCCGACGCGCACGTCCAGCACGCCCCGCACACGGAACGGAGCGGGCGGGGGGCCTCCGGGGCGACCCAGGTGCCCGCCGCACCACGCCTCCGCGAGGTGTAGCCGCCCGCGCGGGTCCCTCCCGCCGGGCTCACCACCGGCGCGGCCCCGGGGAGGGGGCCCGCGCCGGCCCGCTCACGGCGTCCTCGGGGCCTCCGGCACCTCCGGCGGCACCGCGTACCCCGGTACGGAGGGCCACCGCACCGTCAGCACCACCGAGTCCTCCTCCGCCTCCCAGGAATGGTCCACTCCCCGGCGCCAGACGACGTAGTCGCCCTGCTCCTCCAGGAGCACGTGGCGGCCGGGGAACTCCATGCGGAAGCGGCCGCTGATCAGGACCAGTACGGCCGTGCGGACCTCGCCCTGCACCCACCGGGCGCGGCGCTCGCCGCGTGGGTGGATGCCCCACTTGACCTCGACGGCGTCGCTGTGGCGGGGGTCGCCCGGCTCCCTGAAGTGCCCGAGCAGCCACCCCCGGTCCAGTGCCGCGTCCTTGCCCGCGCTGCCCACGTACACGCCGTCGTCCGTGTTCGTGCCCGTGCCGTCGCCCGTGCCGCCGTCCGTGCCCGTGCCGCCGCCCACGCGCCTGCCCTCTTCTCCGTACACGCCGTTCTCAATGCCGGGACGCTAGCAGCAGGCGGGCGGCCGTCTCCGCCCCGTCGGTGCGCATCCGTTCGGCGAGGGACCTCGCGCGGGCCCGGGTCGCGGGGTCCAGCACCGTGCCGAACGCGGCGTACAGGGAGTCCGCGCTCGCGCTCGCGCTCGGGCCGTCGAGCGTCGTGCCGAGGCCCAGGTCCGCGACCCGCCCGGCCCAGTACAGGTTGTCCGAGAGGTGGAGCGGCACCACCAGTTGCGGCACGCCCGCCCGGGCGGCCGTCTGCGTCGTGCCCGCCCCGCCGTGGTGGACGACGGCGGCCAGCTCCGGAAACAGACTCTGGTGGCTGACCTCGCCGAGGGCGAAGCAGTCCTCCCCGTCGTCGATCGGCTCCAGATCGGCCCAGCCGCGCGAGACGAGGACACGGTGGCCCCGGGCGCGGACCGCCTCGATGACCTTGCCGCCGATACCCTCCGCCGGGCGCAGGCTGCCGAAGCCGACGTAGACCGGGGGCGCGCCCGCCCGCAGGAAGGAGACCAGGTCGGGCGGGAGAGGCCGGTCGTCCGGCAGCATCCACGGGCCCGTCTGCGTGACCTCCAGGCCGGGTGCCGCGGGCCACGGTCCGAGGGCCGGGTCGGCCGCCAGCCACGGCCGGGCGGTGAGGACGTGGTCGCGCACGTTGTCCACCGGGCCCAGCCCGAGCGCCGCCCGGTGCCGGTTCAGCGCCTCGCCGAACTGCGCGGTCACCAGACGGGCGTCGCGCTCCCACAACGTCCGGTTGTCGACCGCCGCCGGCTCCGGCCAGCCCGGGCGCGGGGGCGGCGCGTGGTGCGGCGAGGGCAGGTTGACCGCCGCGTAGGTCACGTGGACGTAGCGGATGCCCGCGGCCTCGGCCACGGACCGCGCGGCGACCTGACCGAGGCCGGCCGCCACCAGGATCCCGCAGCCCTCGGCCGCCGCCGGAAGAACGGCGAACTGCTCGTCCACCAACCGGTCGCGGGCCTGGGAGAGTTCCTCCGCCGTCGGGACGGACGAGTCCCGCATCAGGGTGCGCACCGGGGGGCCGACCGCGACCTGCTCGATGCCGAGTTCCTTCAGTCGGCGGGCGAACTCCTCGTCCGGCGGGGTGCACATGCGCACCTCGGCGCCGAGCGCGCGCAGCCGCACCGCGAGTGCCACCAGCGGTTCGACATCGCCGCGCGTTCCGTACGTGGACAGCAGCACCCGCATTCCGCGCCCTCTTCCGGTCGGGTCCGGTCGTCTCGGGGCACATGGATACCCAAGTGATCGCCGGGCAACCGGAGTTGCGTGATCCGGGTGGGGCGGAGGCCCTCTCGCGGGGACCGCGACCAGTGGCTACCGTGAGCCTCGGCGTACCTTCCGGGGCGGTCGGTGCGGCGGCGCGGCGCCGACCGGCCCGGGTCCGCCGCTGCCCCGGCGAGGCGCGCACGGTTCCCGACCGTCGACACCATCCGAGGGGCCACTCCATGCAGAGTCCGTCCGTCCCCACCTCCGACGCCTCGACGATCCAGACCCCCGACGCCCTGCCGACCCCGACCTCCGACGCCTCGACGATCCCCGCTCCCGACGCCTTCCGGGCCCCCGAGCCCGACGTCTCGGTCATCCTGCCCTGCGCCGGATACGCCACCCGTTTCGGCGCCCCCTACGCCAAGGAACTGCACTGCCTGGCCCCCGGGGTCACCGTCCTCGACCGCAGCCTGGAGGCCGCCGTCGAACTCGCCAAGAGCGGACTCACCGTCCGCCTGGTCGTCGTGTTCCGCGCGCACAAGCTCGACACGGTCGGGTACCTCGCGCGCTACGCCGAGACCTTCCAGATGGTCTTCGTCTACCAGGACGAGTCCCTCGACGCGGGGCTCGACGGGGCCATCCGCTCCGCCCTTCCGCTCACCCGGGGGCCGGTCGCCCTCGTGCTCCCGGACATCGTTGTCGACGGGGTGAACAGCGCCGGCAGCCTCCTCGCCGCGCTGCGGCGGACGCGGGCGCCGGGGAACTCGGGCTGGAGCGTCGTCGCCGCCCGGGAGCGGGACCCTGACACACTCCGGCAGATGGGCGCGCTGACCCTCCGGGAGCCGGACGCTCCCCCCGAGGGTGAGGGCGAGGGCGGGGACGAGGTCCTGACGGTGGGCGCGGCCGCCGAGAAGCCCTCGGACCCCGCGGGCTTCAACGGGCTGTGGGGGATGGTGGCCGTCGCCGAGGAGGAGGCCCACCGGCTGCCCGACGTGGTGCGCAAGGGGGCGGACAGCCCGCTGGCCGGTGCGGCCGCCGTCGTGGTGAAGGAGATCGTCAACTACAACACCGTCGCGGGCTGAGGCGCCGACCGGACCGCGGAACGGGCCGGTGGAGGAGGGCGCGGGGTGCGCCCTCCGTCACCGGCCCGTTCCGTGCAGTACCGCCCGCTCAGATGTTCGTATGAGGTGTGTCCGCGTTGTTACACTGCTGCCAACCGAACTGCCCCTGTTCTGCGTGTACTTGAGAGGGCGGGCGAACGTTTCGGCGGTGGGGGCGGGATGGGTCCTCCTGGCTCGGTGAACCCGTCCACGCCCGACAGACGAGGAGAGTCGCCCCATGCAGGACCAGGACGCGGTGTCCCCGGACGCGAGTGACGAGCGCGTGGTGGCCGGCCGCTACCGTCTGCTGTCCCCGCTCGGCGCGGGCGGCATGGGAACCGTGTGGCGCGCCCGCGACGAGATGCTGCGCCGCGAGGTCGCCGTCAAGGAGGTGCGCGCGCCCGCCGGGCTGCCCGCCGCCAAGGTCGAGCGCATGTACACCCGGCTGGAGCGGGAGGCGTGGGCGGCGGCCCGCATCACCGGCCGCAACGTGATCACCGTGCACGACGTGGTCACCGACGCCGGCCGCCCGTGGATCGTGATGGAGTTCGTCCGGGGCCGCTCGCTCGGCGAACTCATCGCCTCCGAAGGTGCGTTGACGCCCCGGGAGGCCGCCCGCATCGGCGCGGAGGTACTGGCCGCGCTGCGTTCCGCGCACGAGGCCGGGGTGCTGCACCGGGACGTGAAGCCCGCCAACGTCCTCCTCAGCCAGGACGAGCGGGTGATCCTCACCGACTTCGGCATCGCCATGGTCCAGGGCGACACCGCGCTGACCCTCACCGGTGAGGTCGTCGGCTCGCCCGAGTACCTGGCCCCGGAACAGGCACTGGGCCGCACGCCGGGGCCGGCCACGGACCTGTGGTCGCTCGGCGTGCTGCTGCACACCGCCGTCCAGGGCCGCTCGCCCTTCCGGCGCGAGAACACCCTCGGCACGCTGCGGGCCGTCGTCGACGAGGAGCCGCCCGCCCCGCACCGGGCCGGGCCCCTCGCCCCCGTCATCGAGGGACTGCTGCGCAAGGACCCCGCCGAGCGGACCACCGCCGAGCGGGTGGCCGAGCAACTGCGGCTCGTGGCGGCCGGGAGCACGGTCGGCGCGGACACGGAGGACACGGACCCGGAAACACGGCCGGTCACCGCCCGCCGGGACACGTCGGCGGACGCGACCCCGACCGCCGTCGCGGCGGCGGACACGGGGATGACCGCCGCGGCGACGGAGGCCGGGGTGACCGCCGTGGCGACGGACCCGGGGGCGACCGTCGGCGGCACGGAGGTCGCGGGCGCCGTCGCGCGCACGGACACGTCGGAGACCACCGCCGCGACGGAGGCCGGGTTGACGTCGGCCGCCACCGCGACGGACGCGGAGCTGGCCTCGACCACCGCCGCGACGGACGCCGGGGCCACGGCCGTCGGCGGGACGGGTGCGGGGACGCGGGGCACGGCGGAAACCGCCCCCGGCCGACCGGCCTCCGGCACCTCCCGGGCCGCCGACCCGCGCACCGCACTCGCGCGTCCCGCCGTCCCGGGGACGACCGACGCGCCGGCCGCCCCCGCCGCCCCGTACGAGGCGCCCTCGTCCGCCGCGTCCGCCGTCACCCCCGCGCCCACGACGCACCCCCCGGCAACGACCGCCTCCGCGTCCACGGCGCACACCCCGGCAACGACCGCCCCCGGCGCCCAGGCCCCCGCCGCCCCGTACGAGGCGCCCTCGCCCGCCCCACCCACGGCCGCTCCCACCCCGGTCGCCCCGCACGGGGCGCCCTCGTCCGCCGCTCCCACCGTCACCGCCGACGCCCTGCCCGCCCCGCACGGCCCGCAGGGTGGGCCCCCGGCGCCCGCCGCGGCCCCTCCGCGGCGGCCCGGGCGGCGGAAGGCCACCCTGTGGGGTGCGGCGGCGGCCGCGTTCGTCGTGCTCGCGGGCGGCCTCGGGTACGCCCTGGCCAACAACGGCGACGAGGGCGACAAGGGAGGCACGGACACCAAGGCGGGCACGAGCACGGCCGGTACCGCCGCCGGGGGGGACCAGGACGGGGCGGCCGTCGAGAACGACGGCGCCGCCGCACCGCCCCCGGCGACCGTCTCCGTCACCGGCGCCCACACCACGTACGCCGGGAGCTGCCCGCCCCCGCAGGGCCAGGCGCCCACCTTCACGGCCACCTTCGAGGTCACGAAGCTGCCCACGACGTTCACCTACCGCTGGGTCTCCTCGGGCGGCACGGTGGTCGACCGGGCCTGGCGCAAGCTGTCCTTCGCCGCGGGCGGCCCCCGCACCCACCAGGAGTCGATCAGCGTGACGTCTTACGCGCGGGCGGGGACGCTGTCGAGCGCGATGGGTGTCGAGATCAAGTCGGAGCAGCAGACGGTGTCCGACACGGTGCCGTTCACCCTGACGTGCCAGTGACGGCCGGGCGCCCCGAGCGCCCCGGCCCCCACCCCCACCCCTTCGCCTCCCCGGGAGTCTTGAGTGTCGTCGGTCATCGTGGGACGTACCGGTCCCTTCACCGGGCAGAGCGTGCTGCTCGGCACCGCTCCGCTGCGGTTCGGGCGCAAGAGCGACAACGACGTGGTCATCGTCAGCACCAAGGCCTCCCGGCTGCACGCCGAGATCGTCGTGGAGGACGGCTCCTACGTCCTCCACGACCGTGACAGCAGGAACGGCACCCACGTCAACGAGCAGCGCGTCACCCGGCACGTGCTGGCCTCCGGCGACGTGATCCGGATCGGCGACGAGACCTTCCGGTTCGAGACGCAGGAGGCGATGGAGACGGTCATGGACCTCTCCCAGGCCGACCTGCCGCCCGCCCCCGCGGCCGACCCCGGCCTGCTGCGGGTCACCGTCGTCGGCGGGGGACCGGTCGGGCTCGCCTTCGCGCTGCTCCTCGAGAACGCGCTGGAGGGCAACGTCGCCCTCACCGTCTACGACGGCCGTTGGACCCGCCGGGGCTCCGAGGTGGTCTGGAAGGACGAGACGCAGGGCAACGTCCGCCGTCAGCAGGTGGTGACCATCCAGAGCCGGCAGTACCTGGCGCTGACCGAGGAGATGCGCGAGGCGCTGTTCGGGGCGGGACAGTTCTCCGAGATGTGGCCCGTCGGGCCGGACTCCGTGGCCGGGCGGCCGCCCCGCAACATCCGGATCGCCTACATCGAGGACCGGCTGCTCGAACTGGCCGCGCGCAAGCCCGCGATCCGGCTGGTGCCGCGCCGGCTCGACGTCGAGGAGCACGAGGCCCGGACCGCCCAGGAGCACGTCCTGGTGATCAGCGACGGCGGCCGCTCCCGCACCCGCGAGCACTACATCGACCGCTTCGGCCGCGCCGACTCCTCCGTCTACTCCCTCGACGGCGAGCACCTGCACGACCTGGTGCTCGGCCTGCGGGTCAAGTCCCCGCTGCCGGACCCGACGAGCGTCCTGCTGACCGTCTCCCAGAACCGTTTCCTGCTCAACTCGCTGCGCGGCGAGGGCTTCCTCAACATGCGGCTGACCCGCGAGGAGGCCAAGGCGGTCGTCGGCATCGACCCCGAACGCCAGGTGTTCGCCGACTGCGTCGCCGCACGCCCCTGCGTGATGAGCCGGCAGGAGGACAACGAGTTCGTCTGCCCCACCCACGGCACCCTCTTCCTGCCCGCGCTGCTGCGCGGCTCCGTGCTGTGGAAGCGCATCCAGGAGGGGCTGAGGATGTTCGGCGTGCCGGAGGAGGACCTGAGCGCCATCACCTCCTTCCGCCTGGACATGGTGCAGCGCCCCCGGTTCACCGCACAGCTGCGCCGGGCCACCGCGAGCGGCCCGGGAACCTACGGCTTCCTGCTGGGCGACGCGGCCAACGCGATCCACTTCTGGCCCGGCCGCGGCCTCAACAGCGGTCTCGCCTCCGCCACTTCACTGGCCCGCTCGCTCAGCCGTGCCTGGCGGGGCCGGCCGCTGCGCGATGCCGACTTCATCCGGCACGAGGCCGCGATGTCGATGCTCCAGTACCGGCACAAGAGCCGCGCCTGGAACGCGATGGTCGCCACCGACGACAAGGGCGTCACCCGCGCCATCAAGGACATCATCGCCCGCAGCACCGAGCCGCTCCCGGACGCCCGTGCCGGTGCGGGGGAGGGCGGGTCCGACCTGGAAGGGCTGCTGGAGCGCATCGCCGCGATCCGCGAGCGGCTCGCGCCCCGGATGCCCGGCCTGCCCGGCGACGAGGAACTGCGCGCCCACCTCTCTGCGCTCGCCCCCTCGACCCTGCGCACGCTCCGGGAGAGCGGCGCCTGGGACACCCTGATCGTCGGCGGCGAGGAGGTCGACATCGACCTCTTCTACCAGTCCGACGCCCCGGTGTACGTCCCCCGCCCCAGCGGCCCGCGCGACGAGCCCCGCGAGCCCCGCGACCCCCGTGATCCCCGCGTGCTCGGCCACGAGCCGGGCCCGCCGGAAGCGGTGGCGGGCCCGCGCGGCTGAACGGCCGGACCCAGGACCCCGGACCCCGGGCTCAGGACCCCGGACTCAGGACCCCGGCCCGGACTCAGGACCACGGACCGCGCGGCCCCGGACCCGTCCGGCCGCGCGGTCAGGCATCCCGCTCGCGGGGCCGGACGGCCTCGGGGCGGGACGCCGGGGGCCCGCCGAGTGAACGGCGGGCCACCGCCGTGACGTGGGACTCGAAGGCGCCGCGCGCGTCCGGGGTCAGCGTGCGCAGCGCGACCAGGGCCGTGAGGGCGACGTCGCACAGCTCCGCGCGGACGTCGTCCCAGGTGTGGGTCACGCCCTTGCGGGGGTTCTGGCCGATCGCCCCGATCACCGCCTCGGCGACCTCGCCCACCTCCTCCGACAGCTTCAGCATCCGCAGGAGCAGGGCCTCGCGGCCCACGGCCGGGCTCTCGGCCTCCAGCCACGTCCACAGGTCGTCGACGGACCTCCAGAGGCCGTCCGCCGCGCCCTCCCCGCTCACCGCTTGATGCCGACCCCGGTCCACAGGCTGACCTGGGCGTCGGTGGGGGGCTCGGAGTCCTGTTCGGTGCCCGAGCCCGCGTCGGGGCGCCAGCGGTGGCCGACGGTGATGCCCGGGTCGAGGAGGTCGAGCCCGTCGAAGAAGCGGGCCACGTCCTTCTGGGCACGGAACTGCACCGGCGTCCCGGCGTCGGTGTAGATCGCGGTGACCTTCTCCCACGTCTCCGGGTCGAAGTCCGGGGTGCAGTGGCTCAGGGCCAGCGCGCTGCCCGCCGGGAGTATCGCCAGCAGGCCCTCCACGATGCCGTACGGGTCCTGCGCGTCGGTCACGAAGTGCATGAGGGCGTTGAGCGACAGCGCGACCGGCCGGCTCATGTCCAGCACGGCGGCCAGCTCCTCGGACTCGATGAGCGCCCCGGGGTCGTTGACGTCCGCCTCGATGTACGTGGTCCGCCCCTGCGGGCTGCTGCGCATCAGGCGCTCGGCGTACTTCAGCACCAGCGGGTCGTTGTCGGCGTAGACGACCCGGGCCTCCGGGACCTCCGACTGGGCGACCTGGTGCAGGTTCGGCTCGGTGGGGATGCCGGTGCCGATGTCCAGCCACTGGCGGATGCCGTGCTCCCGGGCGAGCACCCGGGTGGCGCGGTGCATGAAGGCACGGTTCTCGCGGGCGCACACGAAGATGCCGGGATAGGCCTCCGCGACGGCCTCGGCGGCCTTCTTGTCGACCTCGAAGTGGTCCTTGCCGCCGAGGTAGTAGTCGTACATCCGGGCCGAGTGGGGCCGGCTGGTGTCTATCTCCCGGGCCGTGTGCGAGGTGTTCATCCTGTCCCTTTCCTCTGTCCCTTTCGATGGTTCGGTGGTGCCGTGACGCGATGGTTCGGTGGTGCGGCGCTCGGGCGCGTCGTGCGGGCCGGCCTGTGCGGGGCTCGCGCGATTCGTCCCTCAGCCGGCCGCCAGGTGGTCGGCGAGACCCCGCTTGACGCCCGCGACGAACGCGGCCATCTCCTGCGGGGTGTAGATCAGGGCGGGCCCGGCCGGGTCGGTCGACTGCCGCACCGCGACCCTGCCGTCGGAGAGCTGCTTGGTCTGCACGCACTGGCCGCCGTTGGGGCCGCTCCACGGGGACTCCCAGCCGTGTTCGCCGAGGTCGAGCGCGGGCATGCCGTTGTAGACGGCACCGGTGTGGACACCGCTGTGGGCGCCGTGCGCGGCGTGCGTGCCGCGGACGCTGCGGGCACTGCTCTTGCTGGTGCTCATGAGTATTCCTTGCGCATCTGGTTCAGGAGCGCTCTGCTCTCCGCGGACGAGGTCAGAAGGGACATCCGGTTGTGCGCCTCGAGGTGTGTCACCACGTCGGAGCGCTGGTCCAAATACACGGCGGCGGACAGGATCTCGCTGTAGACGATGTCGGGGAGTTCCGGTTCCTCGAACCGGAAGTAGGTGAAGGGCGCGCACGCCCCGGTGTGGGCGCCCGCGGCGAAGGGCACGACGTCGACGCTGACGTGCTCCAGTTCGGAGACCTCCAGCAGCCGTTCGATCTGGGCCCGCATGACCTCCGGGCCGCCCACCACCCGGTGCAGCACGGCCTCCTCCAGCACCACCCACAGGGTGGGGGCGTCGGGCCGTTCGAGCAGGCTCTGCCGGCGCAGCCGCAGGTTTATGCGCCGGTCGAGGTCCTCCTCGCTGTCGTTGGGGAAGCCGCCGCGCAGGATGGCCTTGGCGTAGTCGTGGGTCTGGAGCAGGCCGGTGACGTACTGCGGCTCGTAGGTGCGCAGGGTCTTCGCCCCGCTCTCCAGGCTCACGTACGCGCTGAACCAGTTCGGCAGCACGTCCCGGTACGGGTGCCACCAGCCCGGTTCGTTGGCCTTGTCGGCCATGCCGACGAACTCGTCGATCTCCTGGCGGTCGGCCCCGTACGTCTCGAGCAGCTTCTCCACGTACAGCGGCTTGAGCGCGACCTCCGCCTTCTCCAGCCGGCGGATCGTCAGGGACGTCACGCGCAGCGCCTTGGCCGCCGTGTCCAGGGAGACGTTCGCGTCCTGCCGTCGCTCCTGCAACCGCCGGCCGAGGATCATCCGGAGCACGGTGGGCGCGCTCGCGCCCGAACCGCCCGTACCCGAACGGGTTTCACTCACGACCAACCTCCTGAGGAGCCGTCAACAGGACGAGCATGACAGTGACTTGGCTGATTGCGCCAGACCGAAAACGACTGTCCGACATCGACTGGGTGAAATTATCAGCGAGTCGGTTGCAGGGTGAACTCACCCGCGCGCATAGTTACTTGCGTGACGCCGCCCGACGGGCATCGCCCGCCCGGCGGTGTTCCGTCACGCACTCGCTCACGCCCCGACGCTCGACCCGCCCCTCCGGACCACCCTGCTCCGACTGCGTCCGCCGGCCCGACGGAAGGCGACCCTCGTGTCCCCCCACGCGACCACCTCCCCCGCGACCACGTCCCCCGAGCTCTTAGACATCGCGAACCCCGACCGCACGCACTGGCTCGAACTCCCGGCCCACCGCTCCAGCGTCAGAGTCGCCCGTCGCACGGTGGACGCGCGGCTGACCGGATGGCGGCTGCCGCAGGAGCTGTGCGAGGACGCCGTACTGCTCGTCTCCGAGCTGGCGACCAACGCCGTACGGCACACGCTGAGCGCGCGGATCCTGTGCGGGGTCGGGCTCATGGGGGAGGGCCGCGTACGGCTGGAGGTGCACGACCACGGCTACGGGGGCGGCAGCGGCGACATGACGGGCTCCCGGCCGGGCGGCGAGGCCGAGGGCGGCCGGGGGCTGTTCCTCGTCGAGCAGATCGCCGAGACGTGGGGGATCTGCCGCTCGCGGCTGACCGGCGGCAACGCGGTCTGGGCGAACCTCAGGGCGTGAGGCGCAGGGCGCGGGCGGAGCCCTCGCACGGGGTCCGGCCGCGCCGACCAGCCGATCAGGCTGATCGGTCCGACTTCGTCGGTCGGTCCGGTCGCCGCGGTCACTCCTCGAACAGCGGTGCCTGGTCCCCCAGCCGTTCGGCCCGCTCCCGCTCCCGGATCCGCCGGGTGCGGGCGCCGACCACCGCGCAGGTGACCGCCGCCGTCACGCCGAGCGCGGCCGGCACCATCCAGTTGCGGTTCACCGCGTGCCGCAGCACATGGTCCAGGGAGAGCCGGCCGGGGCCCGCCACCGCGAGCCCCGCCGCCGTCAGCCCGAGCGCGGCCGCGTACTCGTAGCCGCCGCTCTGGGCGAAGAAGCCGTTGGGCGCGTGCACCGCCGCCGCGCCCGCCATCGCCCCGGCCGCGGCCGAACCCGCCGCCGGGGTCGCGAGGCCCAGCGCCAGCAGGGTGCCGCCGCCCGTCTCGGCGAGCCCGGCCGCCGTCGCGCTGGCCCGGCCGGGCGCGTAGCCGACGGACTCCATGAACTGCCCGGTGCCCTCGAGCCCGTGGCCGCCGAACCAGCCGAACAGCTTCTGCGCGCCGTGCGCCGCGAGCACCCCTCCGGTGCCCAGGCGGAGCAGCAGCAGTCCCACATCACGTCGGTCGCACAGCGTCACGATCACTCCCGGAACGGCGAGGGTCCCTCTTGCGCCTCCACCGTTCCACGCCCCGCACCGGCCCGGCCCGTCCCGCGCGGCCGGACGGGTGAGGGGCGCGGACGCCCGCCCCGGGCCCGCCCCGGTGCCGCACGTGCGGGTGCCGCACGCCGGTGCGGGCCGAGCCGTCGAGGGCCGCGCCGGAATTCCCCCGGCGTCCCTGATGAACGACTTCGCCCGCCTCGCCGTCTTCCCTCCCGGGCATCGTCCGGGGGCCCGCTCGCCCGGCCGGTCGGCCGGGGGCGAGACATGCTGTGGGGAAGGACCTGAGGGGTATGGGAACGTCGAAGGGGAAGCCGGCGGAGAAGGCGCGGGCAGGCGGCCGGGGGCCGACTTTGCCGAGGCTTGGTGACCCCGATGTGGGCCTGGGGGGCGGGGCTTTGTACGGTCCCGGAATGCGTGACACTTCCCCGCTCACCCGTCGTGCGGTGCTCGGCCTCGCCGCCGCCGTCCCCCTGGCCGCCGCCGTACCCGCGGCCACCGCCACTTCCGCGCACGCCGCCACCGCCATCGGCGGGGAGCGGCTCGGCCTTCCCGGCCTCCAGGTGCGGGGCGGTGTCGACGTGCCCGCCAAGCTCACCGCCCGCGCCTGGCTGGTCGCCGACCACGAGAGCGGAGAGGTCCTCGCGGCCTTCAACGCGCACAAGCACCTGGCCCCGGCGTCCACGCTGAAGATGCTGTTCGCGGACACCGTGCTGGGCAAGTTCGACCGCACCGACCGGCACAAGGTGACCCGGGAGGAGATCGCGGACGTGCCGGCGGGCTCCAGCCTCGTCGGCATCAAGGAGAACATCACCTACACCGTCGAGCAGTTGTGGCTCGGCGTCTTCCTGCGCTCCGGCAACGACGCGGTGCACGTGCTCTCCCACATGAACGGCGGCATCGCGAAGACCGTGGCGGAGATGCAGGCCAGGGCCGCCGACCTCCAGGCCCTGGACACCCAGGTGCGCAGCCCCGACGGCTTCGACCACAAGGGGCAGGTCTCCTCCGCCTACGACCTGACCCTGTTCGCCCGGCACGGGCTGAAGAACGACGACTTCCGCCGCTACTGCGGGACGAGGACCGCCGACTTCCCGGCGGGCGGCAAGAAGACCTTCCAGATCCAGAACACCGACCGCCTGCTGACCGGGGCGTGGGGCCTGGAGACGTACGAGGGCCTCATCGGCGTCAAGAACGGCTACACCAGTCACGCCGGGAACACCTTCACCGGTGCGGCCACCCGGAACGGGCGCACCCTGCTGGTCAGCGTGCTGCACCCCGAGTCCGGCGGCAACGGCGTCTACAAGGAGACCGCCAAGCTGCTCGACTGGGGCTTCGCGCACGTGGGCCGGCTGAAGCCGGTGGGGATGCTGGTCGACCCGCTGAGCGAGGGGGGCGCGAAGCGCGTCCCCGCCGACAAGGCGGCCGGGGCGAAGGGCGCGGGCGCCCGGACGGCCTCGGCCACCGGCGACGGCCCGTCCTGGGGCCTGATCGGCGGCGCCGGCGCGGCGATGGCCCTGCTGGCGGGCGGCGCGCTGGCGCTGCGGG